>JBGGMJ010000091.1:0-28744 GCA_041288095.1 Myxococcota bacterium | reverse complement strand
CCCATGAGCCTGCGAAGCCTGCGGGCATCGACGAGCGCCACGAGTCGAGGCGCGGCACGGGTGCAATTCGTCGTGATTGCCGTCGTCTTGTTCGTTGGTCTCATCGGCAACTTCGGAGCTGCTTCGTTCTCGGTCGCCGAGCGCGCTCGCACCATCGGCATCCGCCGCGCTCTGGGCGCGACCCGCCGCCAGATCATCCGTTATTTCCTCGAGGAGAACCTGCTCGTCACGACCGGCGGCATCGTCATCGGGATACCGATTGCGCTCGCGGTCGGCACGGCCGCCGAGCACCTGGAGACGAGCTTCATCCTCGAGTGGCGACACCTGCTGCTCGCGGCGCTGTTCTTCTACTGCACGAGCCTCTGGGCGGCGCACGCCCCGGCTCTGAAGGCCGCGCGGATTCCCCCGTCGGTCGTGAGCCAAGCCGCGTAGGCTAGAGTGGAGATGCCATGTCGGGCCTGAAAGTGTTGATCGTCGATGACCAGGATGCCGTGCGCTCGGCGCTCGAGCTGCTGCTCGACATTCAAGGCATCCCCACGGTCAGCGTCGATTCGCCGGCCGCCGCCATCGCGGCCATCGATCGGGGCGATATCGGCTGCGTCATCCAGGACATGAACTTCACGCAGAGCAACACGACCGGCGAGGAAGGCGTCGAGCTCTTCAAGCAGCTGCACGCCAAGGCCCCCGACGTAGGCATCTTGCTCATGACCGCCTGGACGTCGCTCGAGACCGCCGTGAAGCTGGTGAAGGAAGGCGCCGCCGACTACATCGCCAAGCCCTGGGACGACGAGAAGGTCGTCCGCTCGGTGAAGTACTTGCTGGCGCTGCGCGAGCTCAAGCTCGAGAACGTCCGCCTTCGCGACCAAGCGCTGCGCATGCGCGATCAGATGGCCGCGAAGTACGACCTCCGCGGACTCATCTACGCGAGCCAAGGCATGCACGAGGTCGTGACCCTGGCGGTCAACGTCGCGCCGTCGGACGCCGCGGTCCTGATCACGGGGCCCAACGGCTCCGGCAAGGAGAAGATCGCCGAAATCGTCCAGGCCAACTCGCGGCGACGGGACAAGGCCTTCGTCAAGGTGAACGCCGGCGGCCTCCCCGACGAGCTCCTCGATGCCGAGCTCTTCGGCGCCGAAGCCGGCGCTTACACGGGGGCGGTGAAGCTCCGCGTCGGCCGCTTCGAGCTTGCTGACGGCGGCACCCTCTTCCTCGACGAGATCGGCAACTTGTCGATGAGCGGCCAGGCCAAGATTCTGCGCATCCTGCAGACCGGCGAGTTCGAGCGCCTGGGCTCCAGCGTCACCCGCAAGGTGAACGTCCGCATGGTGTCGGCCACCAACGTCGACCTCCAGACCGCTATCGCGGCCGGTAAGTTCCGCGAGGACCTCTACTTCCGCTTGAACGTCATCGAGCTGCGCGTGCCGCAACTTGCAGACCGCATCGATGACATCCTGCCGCTGGCGACCTATTTTCTGAAGCAGTACGCCGCCGAGAACACGCCCCGTCTCGGCGAGGATGCGGAGCGCTTGCTCAAACGCTATCCATGGCCCGGTAACGTCCGCGAGCTGCAGAACCGCATGCAGCGCGCCACCTTGGTTTGTCGGGACGGCGTCATCCGACAAGAGGACTTAGGGATAGCCCAGGAGCACGAGGCCCCGGCCTCGCGCGTGCCCGCGAAGCCGCAGCTACCGCCGCAAACCAACGTTTCTCGGGCTGCCACGACCACCCCGCCCCCAGCCGAGCTCGACCGCGGCGTCATCGAAGAAGCCCTGTTACGGAACGGCGGCTTGGTGAGCCGGGCCGCGTCAGACCTGGGATTGAGCCGTCAGGCACTGTATCGTCGTATGGAGAAGCTGGGGATCGTGCTCGAGCGTAAGCCGAGGATGTGAGGCAAAGCAGTATGAAAGCCGTGCACAACTTCAAAGCAGACTGTCCGGGAGCCCGCCGCTTCCACGGCAAGCCGAACCTCGCGCGTCTCAACATGCGCGCCCGCGCTGCCTTCACCATCATGGCGGTCGTCGGCCTCGCGGTCCTCGCCACCATGATGACCAGCGAAATGGTCCGCTCGCCCATGCAGCAAGTGGCGGTCACCATCCTCCTCGCTGTCCCCCTCGCGGCCATCATCGTCTGGATGGTGCTGCGTCCGGTGCGCGAGCTGGTGCAGGCAGTGAGCGACGGCCTCTTGTCGTACCGCGAAGGCGATTACACCATGCGGCTCGCCGTCGGCTGCGAGGGCGGCATCGGCGACATCGTGCAGCGCTTCAACGCCCTGGGCGACATGCTCTCGACCGACCGCAACGCCACCTACCAGAAGCACATGATCTTCGAGACCGTGCTGCAGTCGGCGCCCGTGTCGATCATCCTGTGCGACGAAGCCGGCTACGTGCTCTTCGCCAACAACGCGGCGTGCGAGCTCTTGAACGAGGGCAGCTCGCTCGAAGGCGTCGATTTCCACCAGGTCCTGGCGCGCGTGCCCGACGAGATGCGCGAGGCGCTCGAATCCGGTCAGGACTCACTGTTCACCGTGAGCCGCAACAGCAACGTCGACACGTTCCACGTGCAGAAGCGCTACTTCGAGATCAAGACGCAGCTCGTGACCTTCTACAAGGTAGAGACCCTGTCGCGCGAGCTCGCGCGCCAAGAGGTCGAAGTCTGGAAGCGCGCCATCCGCGTCATCGGCCACGAGATCAACAATACGTTGGCGCCGGTGAGCTCGCTCGTGCACTCCGCTAAAGCGCTCGCCGGCATGCCCGAGAAAGCGGACAAGCTGGTCAAGGTCTTCGACACCATCGAGGAGCGCACCGGTCACTTGAAGGACTTCTTGCAGTCCTATGCCCGCTTCGCGCAGTTGCCGCGGCCCACCAAGAGCTTGCAGTCGTGGAGCGCGCTGCTCGAGAGCGTTCGTCCGCTGTACAGTTTCGAGGTCGCCGGGCCTCTCCCCGACCTTGCCGGTTACTTCGACCCGACCCAGATGCAGCAAGTCCTCATCAACCTGGTCAAAAACGCCTACGAGTCAGGCAGCGCCCACGGCGCCATTCAGGTGCACGTCACCCACGCCGTCGAAGGTGGCTTCGAGCTCTGTGTCCTCGATCGCGGATCGGGCATCAGCGACGAGGCCCTGAAGAAGGTGCTCCTGCCCTTCTACTCGACGAAGAAGCAGGGCCAGGGCCTGGGGCTCTCCTTGAGCCGCGAGATCATCGAAGCGCACGGCGGCCGCCTGTCCATCCACCGGCGTGAGGGCGGCGGCACCATGGTCCGCTGCTACATCCCCTCGAAGGAGCAGCAGGCCACGACCTCCAGCACCGAGATCTCGACGGCGGCGTTGCAAGCGCGTATCGAGGCGTAATGACCATCGCCGGCCTTGGCCGAGCCGAGCTCGAGGCGCTCCTTGCCCCCCTGGAAGTCGATACGCCGCGCGTCCTGCGCGAGCTGTGGACGGGTCTGTATGCCAGGGGCGCGACCAGCCTCGAGCAACTGCCGCTCAACAAGAAGGTCCGCGAGAAGCTCGCCGGCGCCGTCAGCCTCGAGCGTCCCGAAATCGTCCGCGAGCAGATCTCGAACGACGGCACCCGCAAGTGGCTGCTCAAGCTCGCCGACGGCAACCTGGTCGAGACCGTCTACATCCCCGAGGAGGGCCGTGGCGCCGTCTGCGTCTCGTCGCAGGTCGGCTGCACCATGCGCTGCTCGTTTTGCCACACGGGCACGCAGCCGCTGGTCCGCAACCTGACCGCGGCGGAGATTGCGGCGCAGGTTCTGCTGGCGCGCGACCGCCTCGGCGATTTCGAAGGCGGCAAGCGCGGGAACCTCGTGGGCAGCGTCGTCCTCATGGGCATGGGCGAGCCGCTCGCGAACTACGACGCGGTGGTGTCCGCTATCGCCACCATGAGCGACTCAGACGGCCTCGCCATTTCGAGACGCCGCATCACCCTGTCGACGTCCGGGTTGGTGCCGCAGATCGAGCGCCTCGGCCGCGAGCACCCGGTGAGCCTCGCCATCAGCTTGCACGCCACCAACGACGCCCTCCGTGACGAGCTCGTGCCTATCAACACCCGCTACAACCTCGAACGCCTGATCGAAGCGTGCCGCGGCTATCCGGCGAGCAACGCGCGCCGCATCCTCTTCGAATACGTCATGCTGGACGGCGTGAACGACAGCGACGCGGAGGCCCAGGCGCTCGTGAAGCTGCTCGCGGGGCTGCACGCAAAGGTGAACCTCATCCCGTTCAACCCGTGGCCGGGCAGCCGTTACGGCACCTCCAAGCCCGAGCGCATCGAGGCTTTCTCGCGCATTCTGGTCGAGGCGGGCTTCCCGTCGCCGGTGCGCACGCCGCGTGGCCGAGACATCGCGGCGGCCTGCGGCCAGCTCAAGAGCGATTCGGTCCGCGCAAAAAAAGCACCCACATCTTTGCGTGCCGATATTTGAGCGTTAGGTTATGTGTACGTCTCTGGGGAGGGACCACCACCATGCAAGCTAATCAGCCGCGTCCGGTACAGGCGCAGGGCTCAGAGCCCAATTCCGATGTCGTCGCCGGTCTAGCGAGCATTCAGTATTACGGTCGGCCGCTCGTCGAGCCGAAGCGCGTGACCCGCGAAGACCGCGCTGCAGGCCGCTTCGGGCCCCTGCCGGGTGAGGTCTTCCCGGATGAGGCTCGTTTCGGGTCGTTCAACTGAAACGTCGCGTTTCGTAGAGGGATTTCGCGAACGCGTGTCGCGAAATTCCCTGCGGCGTTTTGTCCGATTGCGAAACAGGGGCGCAGCCGCGTAAAAGCGGGCGCATGGGCGGTGGTGCGGGCACGACGAGCGCGCCCACGCGGCGCTTGATCCTCGCGCAGAGCGACGCGCCGGCGGTGGACTCCGCCCAGCGCATCGGTCTCGCGTGGCTGGTCAACCTACGCTGGCTCGCGGCCGCCGGTCAGTCGAGCCTGCTCGCTTACGCCCGCTTCGGGCTCGGCATCACGCTGGGCTATGGCGTCATTCTGGCTTTGGTGGCCATCGCCTCATCGACCAACGCGGTGCTGCATTGGCGTTTACGCCGCGGCCTCCATGCGACGCCCGCGCTGGTCGCGGCGGTGCTGGTGCTCGACACCCTCTTGCTGACCGGCATGCTCTACGAAAGCGGCGGCGCCTCGAACCCGTTCTCCGTGTTCTATCTCGTGCACGTGGCTCTCGCCGCGATGCTGCTGAGCCCACGCTGGACGTGGCTCCTCGCCGTCACCACCACCATCTGCTTCGGCACGCTCTTCATCTTGATGCCCATCGATCCGCACGCCCACATACGCGGTGACTTCAACGTGCATCTGCGCGGCATGTGGCTCTCGTACGTTTTAGCGGCGGGATCGATTGGCTACTTCATGACGCGGGTCAAGCGGAGCCTGGCCGTTCGCGAGGCGCAGATGGAGCAGCTCGACGCGCTACGCGCACGCTCCGAGCAAGTGGTCGCGTTGTCGGCCCTGGCGGCGGGGGCGGCCCACGAGCTCGGCACGCCGCTCGGGACCATCGCGCTCATCGCCAAGGAGCTGGAGGTCGCGAGCCGTGGCAACCTCGACCCAGTCCGTGCCCGCGAGGACGCGACTCTGCTGCGCGGCGAGGTGGACCGCTGCCGCGCCATCCTCGCGACCATGGGAGACCACTCGGGCGATGCGCAGCTGGAACCTGGTGCCATGACCCCCACGGCGCAGATCGTCCGCGAGATCGTGGCCGCGCTCGGGCCCGCTCGCGCTGCCCGTCTTAAGGTCCACGGGGCCGACGACCGTTTGGCGGTCCGCACGCCGCTGCGCCCCATCGTCCAGGCGCTTGTGAATCTCGTGGTCAACGCGCTCGACGCCTCGAGCGAGACCGTCGAGCTGACCATCGAGCCCGGGCCGGACGAGATCTGCTTCGCCGTGAGCGACCGGGGCAGCGGTATGTCGCCTGAAACCCTCGCGCGCGTTGGTGAGCCCTTCTTCACCACCAAAGCGGCAAGCCGGGGCTTCGGCTTGGGCCTCTTCCTGGTACGCAGCTTCGCCGAACGCAGCCGCTCGCGCCTCGAGATCATCTCGACCCCTGGGGCCGGCACCCGGGTCGAGCTGGCCGTTCAAGGAGGCACGTGATGCGCTTGCTCGTGGTCGACGACGACGCGGTCTTCCGCAACCGCCTGTTGCGCGCCCTCAAGGAACGTAACGTCGAGGTGTCCGCGGCCGCGGACGCGGTGGAGGCGCTCACTCTGGCGCGTGAGCAGCATCCGACTCATGCCCTCGTCGACCTCCGCCTCGGTAGCTCGGACGGCATCGACTTGGTGCGCGCCCTGCGGGGGCTCGCCCCGGAGATGATCATCGTCGTGCTCACCGGCTATGGCAGCATCGTGACCGCGGTCGAAGCGGTGCACGCTGGGGCCACCAACTACCTCACCAAGCCGGCCGACGCCGAGCAGATCCTGGCGACGTTGAGCGGCGGGGGCGCCGACGGTCAACAGGCCGATGTGCCCAGCCTTGCGCGGGTCGAGTGGGAGCACATGCAGCGCGTGCTCGCCGATTGCGACGGCAACATCTCCGAAGCAGCCCGGCGCCTCGGACTTCACCGACGATCGTTACAGCGCAAGCTCGCCAAGTACCCACCAAATCGCTGAGCTCGCGGTGTGAATTCATTGGGGATGTGAGCCACACCGGGCCGGCGCATCGGGGCAGATGTCCGCCGTTGCGGGCGTTTTTCGGCCGGCGGGACCGCGGCAACGCGCGCTTCCACGCTTTGCACGCCGCTTGCAGGCCGTCCTCCCACGAAAAGGGAGGATTGGCATCATGGCCGAAATGAGGAACCTGCGGGACATGCTCGTCGAAGAGCTCCGCGACATCTACCACGCCGAAAAGCAGATCACGAAGGCACTGCCCAAGATGGTCAAGGCGGCGACCTCGGAACAGCTGAAGGCGGGCTTCGAGAAGCACCTCGAAGAGACGCACGGACAGATCGAGCGCTTGGAGCAATGCTTCGAGCTCCTCGAGGAGAAGGTGCGGGGCAAGGCGTGCGAAGCCATGCGCGGCATCATCGAAGAGGCCAGCGACACCATGAAGGAAGACATGGAGCCCGAGGTCCTCGACGCGGCGCTCGTGGCCTCTGCCCAGAAGGTCGAGCACTACGAAATCGCCTCGTACGGCACGGTGATGACTTGGGCGAACAACCTCGGCCTCGACAAGGTTGCGAAGCTGCTGAGCGCGACGCTCGACGAGGAGAAGGCGACGGACGTGAAGCTCACGCAGCTCGCCACCCAGGACATCAACGCCCGGGCCGCGAAGGCTGGGATGGCTGCCTGACAAGCATGAACCTATTGAGCGTCGCAGACCCGTTCGCCATCGTCGGCAGCAACGCTGTCGGCGGCGTCGAGCAACTCATCGCGGCGCTCGACAGTGCCTTGGTCGAGGCCGGCCACACGTCACTCGTCATCGCGGCGGAGGGCTCACGCTGCGATGGCGAGCTCATCGGGCTGCCTGTGAGCGAAGCGGTCACCGACGACGGCGCCGCCGCCGCGCTCGAGGCGCTCCGCGCGTTGATCGAGCGGACGCTCGACGAATACACCATCGACGTCGTTCATGTTCATGGCCACGACGTCCTCGGCGCCATGCCGCGCGGCGACGTGCCTGTGCTCGCGACCTTGCATCAACCACCGGCGTGGTATCCGACCCGCGTCTTCGCGCACCAACAGCCGTCCATGCGATTCACGTGCGTCTCGCACAATCAGCGACGGTCCTTTTTCGCGGACGCTCCGGTCGAGGTCATTCCCGACGGCGTCGACCTGACGCTCTTCGCGCCTGTTGCCAACAAAGACGATTACGTCGTGTCGTTGGGCAGGATCTGTCCGCAGAAGGGCTTCCATCTGGCGCTCGAAGCGGCGCGTCTGGCGCGCGTTTCCGCCAAGCTCGCCGGCGCGATTTCGCCCTACCCTTCGCACCTCCAGTATTTCCGCGATTCGATTGTGCCCCGACTCGACGGCGAACGCGCCTTCGTCGGAGCGGTCGGCGGCCTGCGCAAGCGAGTCCTCTTGGCGCGAGCCCGCGCCCTCATCGTTCCGAGCCTCATCGACGCTACCAGCTCGCTTGCCGCCATGGAGGCCCTGGCCTGCGGCACACCGGTCATCGCCATGCGTCGCGGCGCGCTGCCGGAGATCGTCGAGCACGGAGTCACCGGCTTCCTCGTGGACGGCTTCCTCGACATGGTCGATGCCATTACCAACGTCTCGTCAATCTCGCCCGAAGCCTGCCGCGCCGCGGCCGAGCGCCGCTTCGACGGGCGCCGGATGAAGCGCGCCTACCTCGAGCTTTACGAGCGCATGGTGCTGGATGCACCGCTTTCGCAGACAACGGCATCCGCGGCACGAACCATGCATCACGTTAGTAACGGAACTCTCACGGGTTTCTCGAACAGCCGATGACAACGCCAAAAGGCGTGCCTTAAATAAATCAGGGGGTTCCAATGCTGACCACGACGGCACCCGTCATGCCAGAAGGCGCTCGTGTCGAGGATGCGTTGAGTCCGCGCTCGCACGACTTCTACCACCGCATGCTCGCCGTGGTCTTGGACCATGGCATCGAGTTTCTCGTCGGGGGTACCTACGCCCTCGAGCACTACGCCGGCATCACACGCCCGAGCAAAGACCTCGATCTCTTCGTGCGGCCTCGGGACGTCAAGCCCATGCTCGACCTGTTGCATAGCCACGGCTGCCGCGTCGAGCTCACCTTCCCGCACTGGCTGGGTAAGGCGTTCTACGGTGAAGACTTCATCGACATCATCTTCAACGCCGGCAACGGGGTAGCGCCCGTCGATGACCTTTGGTTTCGACATGCCGAGCGCTGCAAGACATTCGACCATGAGCTCATGCTGTGCCCCGCCGAGGAGACCATCTGGAGCAAAGCATGGGTCATGGAGCGCGAACGCTATGACGGAGCCGACGTCGCCCACATCTTGCGCGCCCGCGCCCACCACCTCGACTGGCCGCGGCTCCTCGATCGCTTCGGTGACCATTGGCGCGTGCTGCTGTCGCACCTCGTGCTCTTCGGGTTCGTCTATCCGGGTGAGCGCCACCGTGTCCCCGAGTGGGTGATGCAAACGATGATCGAGCGCTTGAGCTCGGAGAGCGGTGAGGTCTCGAGCATCGAACGGGTGTGTCAGGGCACCTTGGTGTCGCGTGAGCAATACCTCATCGACATCGACCGCTGGGACTACGCCGATGCCCGTCTGTCCAATACTTCGATGACCGAGGCGGACGTCGCTCATTGGACCGCCGCGATTCAAAATAGCCGATAGGAGCTTGGTGATGGCCAGTATCACGACGTCGAACCCCGCGCCGGTACGCGCGAGCTCGCCAATGGCGGGCATGGAGCCCGAACACGCGGGCAAAGTCCGCCATAACAGGCGCAAGGTCCGCATCGGCGCCCTCGGCGACACGCACTACAACATCAACTCCGCCGGTTCCTTGCAGAGCTATTTCCAAGACATCCGACGGCACGCCGATGTGTTGTTGCTTTGCGGTGACCTCACCGATCACGGCCTCCCGGAGGAAGCCAAGGCGCTCGCCGCCGACCTCGCGGCGGTGCGCCTGCCAATGGTGGCGGTCCTCGGCAACCATGACTACGAGTCCGGCAAGGCGGACGAGGTGTCGACCATCCTGCGCGGCGTCGGCGTCGAGGTGCTCGACGGCGAAGCGGTCATGATCGGCGACATCGGCTTCGCCGGCGTGAAAGGCTTCGGTGGTGGCTTCGATCGCCACATGCTGCAACCGTGGGGCGAGCCGGGGGTGAAGGACTTCGCCCGCGCAGCGGTCGACGAGGCTCTCAAGCTCGAGAGCGCCCTGGCCAAGATCCGCACGCCGCACCGCATCGTGCTCATGCACTACGGTTGCGTGCGCGGCACATCGGAAGGCGAGCCACCGGAGATCTTCCCGTTCCTCGGCTCGAGTCGCCTAGAGGAACCGTGTAACCGCTACGCCGCCACCCTCGTGGTTCACGGCCACGTTCACCGGGGCGCGCCCGAGGGAAGGACCAGCGCCGGTATCCCGGTCTACAACGTGGCATTGCCGCTGTTACGCCGGCTCTACCCCGAGGGGCCGGCCCTCAAGGTCTTCGAGATCGACGTGGCGGCCGATACCAAGACGGCTGGTTGATTTGCGGAGGGCGAGCCCTTAGCTTGCGCGCCGGGGTTCTCCATGAAGATCAGCGCTGTCGGCGTTGGTTTCCCGGCTCACTACTACGATCAGACTGCGCTCATCGACGCGGCAAACCGCCTGTGGAGCGGTCGCTTCTTCAACCCCGAGCGTCTGAAGCAGCTGCAAACCAATGTCCTCGTTGGCGGACGGCACTTGGCCCTCCCGCTCGAGCGCTACGGCAAGGTCGAGAGCTTCAGCGAAGCCAACGACGTGTACATCGAGGTCGCGACCGAGGTGGGTGAAACCGCGCTCCGCGAAGCGCTCACGGCGGCGGGGCTCGGCCCCCGCGACATCGATCATCTCTTCTTCGTTTCGGTGACCGGCATCGCGACGCCGTCGATCGACGCGCGGCTCGTCAACCGCATGGGCTTGCGGAGCGACATCAAGCGCACGCCGATCTTCGGTCTCGGTTGCGTTGCGGGCGCGGCGGGCGTCGCACGCGCCGCCGACTACGTAAAAGCGTACCCGAACGAGATCGCGGTGCTGCTGTCCGTCGAGCTCTGCAGCTTGACCTTGCAACGCGACGACCTGTCGATCGCGAACCTGATCGCGAGCGGGCTCTTCGGCGACGGCGGCGCGGCGGTGGTGATCGCTGGAGCGAACCGTCCGGAACGCGGTCCGCGCATCGTCGCCAGCCGATCGGTCTTCTATCCCAACACCGAAGAGGTCATGGGCTGGCGCGTCACCAGCGACGGCTTTCGCGTCGTGCTGTCGTCCGAGGTGCCGGCGATGACGCGCCACCTGCGTGGAGACGCCGAGCGATTCCTGGAGGCGCATGGTCTGGGGCTGTCCGACATCGCGCGCTTCGTCTGCCACTCGGGAGGGCCCAAGGTGCTCGCCGGAGTCGAAGAAGCGTTTGGCCTTTCGCGCGACAAGTTGGCGCTCTCGTGGAAGTCCCTCGCCGAGGTGGGCAACCTCTCGAGCGCCTCGGTGTTGATGGTGCTGCGCGACACCTTGGCGGACACGACCATCGAGCCGAGGAGCCATGGCCTGATGATCGCCATGGGGCCAGGCTTCTGCTCCGAGTTGGTGCTCTTGCAATGGTGATGGCGTACGTCGTCCTGATCGCGGCGGTCGCTTGCGAACGGCTCTTCGAGCTGACCCTGAGCCGGCGGCACGCGCGCGCCGCCTTCGCGCGCGGCGGCCTCGAATACGGCTCCGGTCACTTCCGCGTCATGAGCGTCATGCACACGGCGTTCCTCTTGGCGTGCGTGCTCGAGGTCGTGCTCCTCGAGCGGCCGTTCATGCCATGGCTCGGCTGGCCGGCGCTGGCCTTGGTCGCCACGGCGCAAGCGCTACGCTACTGGGCGATCTCGACCCTGGGCGACCGCTGGAACGTACGCGTCATCGTAGTGCCGGGTGAGGCGGCGGTGCGCGGCGGCCCCTACCGCTTCCTGCGCCATCCCAATTATCTCGCGGTGATCGTAGAGCTCGCGGCATTGCCGCTGGTCCACGGCGCCTATCTGACCGCTATGGCGTTCAGCTTGGCCAATGCCGTGCTCCTCGGGGTACGTATCCGTTGCGAGGAGCAGGCGTTGCGTACGCACTGCGCCTACGACGAACACTTTGCACGGAGAGCATCGTGAGCGAAGGCGAGATCTTCCACAGTGTCAGCGAGCTCGTCACCAAGACCATGAAGCGCGAGGTCGAGATCTCGATGACCACCGATTTCCGCCGCGATCTGCAGCTCGATTCCTTGAAGCTCTTGGAGTTGGTCGTCGCCATCGAGGACCGCTTCGAGGTATGCCTCGATCCCGGCGACGAAGCCGCGTTGATCACCGTCGGGGATGTCGTCCGCTTCCTCGCCACACGAGTACCGAAGTGAAAACCCTTGCCGATATCCTGGCCCGCGCCGCTGCCTCTCCGCATGCGGTCAACTTCATCGATGCACGCGGTAACGAGGAGCGCGTTCCCTACGTCGCGCTCGCCGAGCGTGCCCGCGCCGCCGCCGCCATGTTACGCAAGCGGGGTGTCGAGCCGCATGAGCGCGTCGGCATCATCCTGCCGACGTGCGTCGGCTTCTTCGATGCCTTCTTCGGCTGCATCATCGTCGGCGCGGTGCCGGTGCCGCTCTATCCGCCGACACGGCTCGGCCGGCTCGACGAATACCACGAGCGCACCGCCCAGATGTTGCGGGCGGTCGACGCCAAGCTCGTCATCACCGACAGCCGCGCCGGCAAGGTGATCGGCGATACCATGCTCGCCGCCCAGCCGGTCCGCGGCTGGCTCGACGTGCGCGACCTGACGCGCGACATGGTCGCGGCGATGCGGCCGACTCTCGCGGAAGACGACGTCGCCTTCGTGCAGTTCTCGTCGGGGACGACCGGGGCGCCCAAGCCAATCGTCCTCACGCACCGCCAGATCCTCTCGAACGTCACGGCGATTCTCGGTGCCATCGACGAGGCCTATCCCCTGGCCGCGCCCGAGCGTCACAGCTGCGTCAGCTGGCTGCCCCTGTACCACGACATGGGTCTCATCGGCTGCGTCTTGGCCGCTTTAGCGTACCCAGGCGAGCTGACGCTCCTCGGCCCCGAGACCTTCATCACCGAGCCGGTTCGCTGGTTGCGCACCATCTCCGAGAAGCGCGCCACCATCAGCGCGGCGCCTAGCTTCGCCTATTCGCTTTGCCTCGAGCGCATCGACGACGCGGCCCTCGTCGGCGTCAACCTCTCCTCGTGGCGGGTCGCCTTGAACGGCGCCGAGCCGGTTGCCCCCGCGGTCATGACACGCTTCGGTGAGCGCTTCTCCCGGCGCGGGCTGCGCCCGGAGACGCTAACGCCCGTCTACGGACTCGCGGAGGCGACCTTGGCGGTCACCTTCAGCGATCTCAAGAGTCGCTGGAGCATGCAGCGCTTCGACACGCAGAAGCTCGCGGGTGAGGGCGTCGCGACACCGGCCCCCGACGGCACCCAGCTCGTATCGCTCGGCAAGCCCCTGCCCTCCGTCGAGCTGCGCATCGCCGACGATGAGGGCAAGGCGGCGGCCGACAGCACGCTCGGCCGCATCGAGATCCGCGGACCGTCGGTGACGCACGGCTACCTCGGTGAGCCACCTCGCGCCGCCGACGCCTGGCTCGACACCGGCGACACTGGGTTCATCCATGGCGGCGAGCTGTTCGTGTACGGCCGCACCAAGGACATCATCGTGATCCGCGGCAGGAAATACGCGCCCCACGACATCGAGCACGCCGTGAGTGGCGTCGCCGGTGTCCGCAGTGGCTGTGTCGCCGCCGTGGGCATCACCGGCGCCGAGGGCGAAGAGCTCCACCTCTTCGTCGAGCACGCGCGCGGTCAGACCGTCGACGAAGCCGCGGTGCGTGACGCCGTCGGCTCGGCGACCGGCTTCACCGAGCTGCGCATCGTGGTGCTCGAGCCGGGAACGCTACCGCGGACTTCGAGCGGCAAGATCTCGCGCTCCGAGGCCGCCCGCCGCTTCCGCGCTGGCACGCTGACGCCGCCGACACCGGTGTCGATGTTCAAGCTCGGTATCACCGCGCTGCGCTCGAAGCTCGCCATGGTGAAAACTCGGAGCGGCGCCTGAAACCGTTGGTGGTGGTCGGCGCCGGCCCCGTTGGCCTGGCCACGGCCATCGCCGCGCGCTTGCACGGCATCGCCTGCATCGTCATCGATCGCCGCGAGCCGCCCTGCGACAAGGCGTGCGGCGAGGGCATTCTGCCGCACGGCGTGAGGTACCTCGCCGAGCTCGGCGTTACGCCGCCGATTGCGCATCCCTTCGTGGGGATCCGCTACGTCGACGGGCAGCGTACGGTGGCGGCGACCTTTCCCGAGCCTGCTCTCGGGGTCCGCCGCACGGTCCTCTTCGACAGCATGCGGCGCCGGGCCGAAGAGCTCGGCTGCGATGTCCGCTTTGGCGTATCCGCGACGGGTCTGCGCCAGGAGCGCGATCACGCCGTGCTCGAGACCAGCGATGGCGACCTCGCGGCTCGACTGGTGGTCGAAGCGGACGGGCTTCACAGCAAGATCCGCGACCTCGCCGGCATCGAGGTACGCCCAGGGCCCTATCCGCGCTACGCCGCGCGCCGCCACTACGCGATACGGCCGTGGTCCGAGCACGTCGACGTCCACTGGCATGATGCCTGCGAAGCCTACGTCACACCGGTGGCGAACAACTGCGTCGGCGTCGCCATCATCAGCCACGGGAAGCTCGTGTCGTTCGACGAGGCACTCGACCGCTTCCCGCAGCTCGCCGCGAGGCTCGCCCATGCGGAGATCGTTTCGCCGCTGCGTGGAGCTGGGCCGTTCCATCAACGCGTCGAGCGCCGCCATCTCGGACATGTCGCCCTGGTCGGTGACGCCGCAGGCTACGTCGACGCGCTGACCGGCGAAGGCCTCTCCATCGGCTTCGGCTGCGCGCTTGCCTTGGCGGACGTGATCGCCCGCGGCCAGCCTCTGGCGACCTACGAGGACCACTACCGGCGCCTCACGCGCGGCTACTACCGAACGACGGGCATGATGCTGGCGCTCGCGCGCAAGCCGGCTCTGCGCCGCCAAGCGATCAACGTCCTGTCACGCACGCCGCGCTTGTTCGCCGCCCTGCTCGCCAAACATGCCGGCTATCCGACGACGCGCAACACGTGGCTCGGGCGCAAGTCGTCGTCTTCGATCTCGCGGCTCGTAGGGACCCGATAGGTCGCGACCAGCTCCAGGCCTTCGCTTTGCGAGTAGACGCGGCCGGGGTCCCCAACGAGCACCGAGGCGCCGCGACGCGCGAGCTCTCGGAACCAGCGCGTGCCGCCTTCGGCGAGCGGGCGCTCGTAGAACACGTCGCCGGCGAGCACGACGTCGTAGCCGGCGAGCTCCTCCCCCACCACGTCGCGCAACACGACCTCGAGGCTGACGCCGTTGAGCGCCGCGTTCAGCCGCGCGGCCTCGACTGAAAACGGGTCGATCTCGCTCGCGCCCACGTGCGACGCGCCCGCTCTAGCCGCGGCGATGGCGACCAGACCCGAGCCGGTCGCGAAGTCGAAGACACGCAGGCCGCGGACGATCTCGGGGTGATCGAGCACGTAGCGCGCGAGCCCTTGGCCACCGGCCCAAGCGAATGCCCAGAACGGTGGCGGCAAGTCGAAGCGCTCCAAGATGTCGGCTGTCGACCGCCATAGCGGTGTCAGCTCGGTGACCAGGTGCAAGCGGACCTCGGGCACGAGACCGGGCGCCGCCACCGTGGTGTTCTCGGTGATGAACGCTCTCATGGCGCTGGGCGTGCGCGCGACCACCAGGGCGACCTCAGGTGATGATGGGCAGGCTCGCCCGCCCGGGAGCGCGACGCACGGCCTCCTGCGGGTCCTTGCGCGTCACGTTCTCGAGCGTGAGGACGCCGCGCGGGCAAACTTCGGCGCACATGCCGCAGCCGACACACGACGCGCGCGTAAAGCTCTGATTGGCCTGCGCGTAGGAGCGCACGTCGATGCCCATCTCGCAATACTTCGAGCACAGGCCGCACGAGATGCACATGTCCTTCTTCACGCGGATGCGGAAGCGGCCGAGCTTCTGCACGAGGCCGAGGATCGCCGCCATCGGACAGAAGTTGCGGCACCAGGCGCGCGTGCCGCCGATGGGATAAAGGCCGACGCCGATGACGCCGGAGAGAATGCCGCCGACGATGATGCCGTAGAATTCGCGGTATTTCCCCGCGACCGGGACGATCGGCGACTCCTCCGGCAGCAACGCCGACCCGATCGCCAGCGCCGTCGCCAGCAACGCGGCGATCAACACCGTGTGGATCGCGACCTTCTCGAAGCGCCACGCGGGCGTGCTCTTCGAGGTGAGGTGGCGGAAGGGCTCACCCGCGGTGTTCGCGAGCCCACCGCAACCGCACACCCAGGAGCAGTACCAGCGCTTGCCGAAGAAGACGCCGAGCACCGGCACCATGACCAGCGCGCCGACAACGCTATAAACGACATAGGGCCAGGGGAGACCGGTGATGTTGTAGGGGTAGAAGTAATCGATCTTCAGCGGCCACAAATAGCTGAAGTAGTACTCCGGCTGCCCAGCGTGCTTGAGCATCTGCGGCACGCTGAAGCCGAGCGTCACCTGCACGACCATGACCACGAGGGTACGCACGACCTGGTAGCGGTTGTGCCGGTACTTCCAGAGCATCCAGAAACCGCCGAGCACGATCGCCGCGCTGTAGAGCGCGCCGTAGAGCACCCATTTGCTCGACAGCCCGAGCTGCTCGGCCCACGGGGAGACGAGATCCGGGATACCGTATTGTCCGCCAAAGTAGAGCACGATGTAGAACGCGAAGATGACGGCCGCGAGCAACCAAGCGGTGATGCCGCGGTGGGTCACGTCGTGAAGCAACCAGCCGCGGACGCCTACCTTACGCATGGGGCGGACTCCCGAGCTTGGCGAGCGGAATGTTGACCTCGTCGAACGCCTGCAGGTTCATGCGGCCGAGCTCCACGTCGTGTTGCGCTTCGGCGAGGTGCCGCAGGACCCAAGTCGGCGAGCGCCGCTCCTCGACCCAACGCGCGAGCACCTCGTTGTCCCAGCGGGAGCCCAACATGTTGAAACCGATGACGCGCGTGCCGTCGTGAACGATGCGTTGGCACACGTGCTTGCCGCTGCGGTGGCGAAAGATTGTCGGCGTGCCGGCGGGGGCGTACTCGACCTCGCCGACGGTGGTGAACTCGATGTGAAAGAACTTCGAGCTGTTGAAGAACACCGGCGGCTCGTAGGCGACGTCGTCGCCGAAGACATTGCGCGCGACCAACGCGCCGTGCCGCTTGGCCGAGTACCAGATGGTCTCGATGAGCGGCGCGCGGCCCGGGCGCTCGATCTCACAGCAGTCACCGCAGGCGAAGACCGCGGGCAGGTTGGTGCGGAAGCGCTCGTCGACGATGATGCCGCGACGGCTCGCGGGCGCGCTCTTCCACGACTTCATGCGCTCGAGATTGGCACGAACGCCGATGCATACGCCGAGGATGTCGCCCGCGTAGCGCTTGCCGCTCTTGGTCACCACCGCGTTGAAGCGGCCGCCCGTGGACTCGACCCGCTCCACGCTCTCGTCGACGACGACCTCGACACCCTGCTCGCGCAGGTGCGCGATGACCATCTGCGATTCTTCGCGCGAGAGAGCAGCCGGCCAGTAGTACGGCTCGCGAATCAAGAAGGTCGTCGCGATACCGTGGTGCATCAAGCACTCGACGAGCTCGATGCCGATGAGACCGCCACCGACGACGACAGCGCGCCCGGCTTTCGGCACCAGGGCTTCACAGGCGTCGAGGTCCTGGGCCGAGATGAAGTTGACGACACCCTGCTTGGTCTCGGCGAGCCCGGCCCAATCGGGCACGTTCGCGGTTGCGCCGAGCGCCAGCACCAAGACGTCGTAGGTGAGCGTCTTTCCCCCGGCGAGCTTCACCTCGCGCTTTTCAGCGTCGTGGTCGACGACCCAATCGGTGACGAGGCCGATGTTGCGCTTGCGCCAGACGTCGCGCTCGTAGGGCTCGAGGTCGCGGCGGTTCATCTTGTCCATGAACGCGTACATGAGAGCGGTGCGCGAGTAGAAGAACTCGCTCTCGCCGCCGACGACGGTGATGCGCGCCGAGGCGTCGCGGCTTCGCGCGTCGAGGGCGCAAGTGATGCCGGCGATGCCGTTGCCGACAATGACGATGTGCATGGACCGAGGAATGTGCCCGGCTTAGGCGCTCAGGTCGAGGGCAACGACCGACCAGTCGTCGGTGGCGTCGCGATACCGGTGAATCTCGACGAAACCGACCCGCGCGTGCGCCCGTAGCGAGCGTGGGTTGGAGAGCGAGATCTCCGTGACGCAAAGCTCATAGCGACCGGCGAGGATTCGTCGATGCCCGGCGTAGAGCGCATCGAACACACCCTGCCCGCGGGCGGCCTCGGCGACGCAGACCTGCCCCATCACGTAGTAGCGGTACGCGGTGAGCGGCCGGCCGGCGAACGATAGCCGGTCGAAGAGGGCGAACATGGGCTCCAGGACGGGCACGTCGCGCCGCGCTCCGAGAGGCATCACCAAGGCGTAACCGACGACCTCATCTTGGTGCTTCGCGACGATCGAGGGCGCCATCGCGTGCATGCGCTCGAGGGTCGCGAGGTCATGCTCGACGGTCACGAAGCCTTGGGCGCGCGCCGTATCCGCATCGACCCGACCGCGGAGATTGGCACGCTGCAGGCGCAAGATGCCGTGGAGGTCCGAGTCGCCGTCCGACTCGCCGATAGTGACGCCGGTGCTCATTTGGTCGTATCGAGAAGGGACATGGCAACGGGCTCATCGTATCAGATTGGCATCCTCGGCCTCGGTCGTTTCGGCGCCGCTTTCGCGGGGCTCACGCGCGCGCATGGCCTTCCCACCCTCGCCTTCGACCCCAGGCATTCCGAGGGGAGCGCCACCAGCTTGGAAGAGGTCGTGAGGACCGCCGACGTCTTGATCGTCGCCGTCCCCGTCGAGAATCTCGTGGAGACATTGCGCGCCTGCGCTCCGCTATTGCGTCCGGAGCAGTTGGTCATCGACGTTTGCAGCGTGAAGGTCGAGCCCGAGGCTCACATGCGCGAGATCATCGGGGAACGCGCGCGCTGGATCGCCAGCCACCCCCTCTTCGGTCCGGTTAGCTTGTCGCGAGGCGAGCCACGCACGGTGGTGCTCTGTCCGCGCCTCGACGCCTCCGAGATCACCGACGCCGCCTCCGCGTTCTACCGCGCCATCGGTTGCGAGCTCGCGGTCGTCTCCGCCGAAGAGCACGACCGCGTCATGTCGCGCACGCACGTGCTCGCGTTCTTCGTGGCGCGCGCGCTCCAGGACATCGGCGCCGCCAGCGCCCCGTTCGCGCCGCCCTCGTTCAAGTCGATGGCGCACGTGGTGTCCTTGGTCCGCGAAGACGCCGGCCACCTCTTCACCGCCATCCAGACGGGCAACCCATTCGCCAAGGAAGCGCGGCGCGAGCTCATCGAGGCCTTGCGGAAGATCGACGCCGAGATCGGCTAGCGCGAAGGGCGTTGCAGCTCGATGTCGATGTGCGACACCGCCCAGGGATTGCCTAGCCCGCCGATCGGCGGGCGCGCCGCGAGCACCGGGCTTATTTCCCAGCGACCGTCCCCGGGAAAGCGCTGACCGGCCATGCGCTGCGTGCTTTGCAAGAAGGCGCCCTGGGTAATCGCCGTGTGGAGGTCGGCGCCCTCGAGCACTGGGTTGTAACCGTCGAAGGCGTTGACCGTCATGCGGCGGACGAAGGGCACGAGATTCTCGGGCCGCGACAGATCGGTATCACCGTAGAGCTCGGGCCCCGCGGCGCGGATGGCCTCGCGAATGCGCTCGTGCAAAGGGTTTGCGCGGACGCCAAAGCGGCCAACGCCATCGATCGAGGCGTTGGGAATGAGCTGGTAGTCGGTGGAGTTGGGACGCGTCGTCGCGTGCGCCGACTCGAGACGTTGGCTGCCGTCGAAGCGCATCTCCAAGGGAGGCAGCGCGCGGTCACCCAAGGTCACGTTGATGGGCACCGGGCGGGTACGCTGAATATCGGTCAGCACGTCGCTGAGCGGCCGGGTGCGCCCGTCGCTATGGCGGACACGGGTCGGGTCACCCTCGACTGGGCGCCAGCCCGCCGAGGTGAGGAGCTCTTGGCGGCGCTCACGCGGAATGACGTCCGCGGACGGTGGCGCTTCACGCCGAACCTGAGTGCCGGCGATCCGCAGGATGCCGCGGCCGTCATCGGGTCTGCGCAAGGCCCGTTGCAAGTTGGCGAAGGTCGTATGCGTCTCTCGGCTCGCGCCGGCGAGAGTCACGCCGCGCAACGAGGCACGCAGCTGCGCGCGTTCTTGCGCCGTGAGCGTCGAGCCGCCCGGCGAGGCCAAGTCTTCGGCCGCCGTCGCGCGCTCGCGTGCCTCGCGAAGAGCCGGCTCGGTGCCGGGCGTCGCTTGCAGCCCCTGCAGAAATTTGCTGATGGGAACGGCTGCTGCCCGGTCGACCATGACGTCGCCTCATACCCTCGAGAGTCTTACCGCGGCTTTCTTGGCGGCAAAATGCGCCATGTCGCAAGGGCACGCGCGCTAACCGCGGGTCGGACGTTGTGCGTAGGTGTGGGACCACCAGCGAGCCGCACCATGGTTGCCACCGTGGGCCCTATTCTTGCGCCGAGAACCACCATCTCGGGCAACGAAGGGGTCCAACAAGACACTGGGCTCAAGGAAGAGCCAAAGCCGGCGGTCGACCGTTTCGTCGGCACGCACAGCCCTCCGCTGGTGCGGGGCGAGGCCATGCGTCCCGGTCCTGATCCGCCAACCGCCGAAGGCGTCGCGGCCCGCCGCGGCGCCAAGCGGCCTCCCGGCACCAACAGCTACGGTGAGCCGTTCTATCCGCCGCCGACGAGTGTCGACACGGCAACGACGCCCACGGTGCGCGGGGACTCGAGAATGCGCGCCCTGGACGGGCCGCGCGGCGCCGAAGCGCGAAGGAACCTCGAGGAGGGCCGCAGGTCCGTCGACGCACACGCCGCTCCGCTCGTGAAAGCGCTCAATGACCGAGCCGCCGCCATCGAGGCGACTCAGCCCGAGCGCGCGGCGCGCTTACGGCAAGCGGCGCGTGACATGCCGGAGGTGACTCTCGGTATGCTCGGCATCGAGAGCACGTGGAACACCGGGTCGAAGAACATCAAGGCCGACGGTCCACTCCAGGTCAACGGCACGGCACAGACCGAAGCGGCGGCCGGCCTGCGGCACGTCGACCCCGGCCTCGCTTCCGTCGATCGCACTACGGTCGCCGGCGGCGTACGGGCAGGCATGGCGCACCTGACGTGGAACCTGATGCAAGATCGCTTCGACGGTGATCTGCGGCGCGCGGTCTCGCAGTTCAACGGCGGCAACTCCGAGGGCAACGCTTACGCCCGGCCGGGCTCGCAGCAGAACGGCTATGTCGCGGCCGCCTACGATCTCGCTCACCGGCTGCGGAGCGTGCCTAGACAGTAGCGAGCGCGCGCATCACGTCTTCGGTGATGTCGTCCGGATCCTCGAGACCAACCGATAGGCGCACCGTCGCGTCAGTGATGCCGACGCGCAGGCGATCTTCCGGCGTCAAGCGGTGATGCGTCGTCGTCGCCGGATGCGTCACCAACGACTTACTATCGCCCAGGTTGTTCGAGATGCTGACGAGCTCGAGCCCGTTCATGAAGCGAAACGCCGCGGCCTTGTCTCCCTTCAAGTGCAGCGCCACGATGCTGCTGCCGCCCTGCATCTGACCGCGGGTGAGCGCGTATTGCGGGTGCGACTCGAGACCCACGTAGCCGACCTTGTCCACCTGGCTCTGCTTCTCGAGATGGCGCGCGAGCGTGAGAGCGCTGTGGCTCTGAGCGCGCACCCGCAGCTCCATGGTCTCGAGGCCCTTCAAGAGCACCCATGCGTTGAAGGGGCTCATCGCGGGTCCGGTATGGCGGACAAACGGCATCACCAGCTTGGCGAACTCGTTGTCGCAAAGGATGGCGCCACCGAGCACCCTACCCTGCCCGTCGATGTGTTTGGTCGCTGAATAGACGACGATGTCGGCGCCGAGCTCCAGCGGCTTTTGCAGCACCGGAGTCGCGAAGACGTTGTCGATGACGACACGCGCGCCGGCGGCATGCGCGAGCTTGCAAACCTTGCGAATGTCGACCACTTGCAAGGTCGGGTTGCTCGGCGATTCGAGGAACACGACATTGGCCTTGCGTGAGAGCGCCTCTTCCCACTGCGCGTTGTCGGTACCGTCGACGAGCGTGCACTCGATGCCGAAGCGCACGCAGATGTCGCTGACGACGATGAGACACGAGCCGAACAAGGCGCGCGGCGCGACGATGCGGTCACCCGTCTTCAGCTGGCACATGAGGCTCGCGAACACCGCGGCCATGCCGCTCGCTGTCGCGAAGCACTTCTCGGCGCCTTCGTAGGCGGCCATGCGCTCCTCGAACATCGCCGTGGTCGGGTTCCCGAAGCGCGAGTAGATGAAACGGCTGCCGTCGTTCTTGAACGCGGCCTCGCATTCCTCGGCGCTTTCGTAGACGTACCCCGAGGTGAGGTAGAGCGCTTCGCTGGTTTCGTCGAAGGCCGACCGTTTGGTGCCCGCATGAATGAGCTGAGTACGTGGTTTCATTTACTGGGTGACGCCGAGGACCAGGGTTTGTTTGACACGGCCAAGCCTTTCGATCGCCGACACCGCGTCTTCGATGACGGACTTGGGCGCGACGGAAAGAACGAAGCCGTAGTGGGTCGCATCGGGCTCGGCTCGGCGCGCTTGCTTGAGCACGTCGACGCCGTAGCGGCGCATCAAGCTCTCGACTCTGCGGGTGAGCCCTTCGTGCTCGTCGGCGGTGACGCGCAGGTAGTGGCTACGCGCCTTGGTGTCGCTGCGCGGCGTCGTCTTGCGCGGCTCGGGCCAGCGCACCGAGTTGCCCTGCGCCAGCTCGATGAGGTCGGCGAGCACGGCGCTGGCGGTAGGCAGCGACCCCGCGCCCATGCCGAAGAGCGACAGGTCACCGGAGCACGCCTGCTTGAGATAGATAGCGTTGTACTCCTCTTCGACCGACGCCAGGAGGTGCCAGGCCGGGAGCAGCATCGGCTCGACGGCGAGCGACAGGCCCTCGGCGTCGCGGCTGGCATGCGCGAGCGAGCGCACGCGGTAGCCCATGGTCTCGGCGAGGTCGCAATCCGCGGCGGTGAGATCGCGGATGCCGCGCACGAGAAACTGGCTCGGGAGCGCCCATGTGCCGAACGCCCGGTACGCTAAAATGGACAGCTTGGCCGCTGCATCATGACCGTCGACGTCGGCGGAAGGGTCGGCCTCCGCGAACCCCTTGGCCTGGGCCTCACGAACGGCGTCATCGAACGGAAGCTCGTCCTGCTCGAGTCTGGTGATGATGTAGTTGCAGGTGCCGTTGACGATGCCGAGGAGGCTATCAACCTCGTCGGAGCGGTGCGACAGGTGGCGGATGATGGGAATGGCGGCGGCGACGGCGGCTTCGCAATAAAGGGGGGTCGCGGTGCGCTCGGCGAGCATCGCCAGGCCGTCGAGCTTAGCCGCGAGCAGCGCCTTGTTGGCGGTGACCACCGGCTTGCCCGCGGCGAGCGCGGCGCGCAGGACCGCCTCGACCGCCATGCCTCCGGCAACCTCGACGACCACGTCGACGTCGGGCGCGGCGACCAGCGCGAGCGCGTCGGTGCCGATGGGCTTCCCGGCGGCGAGAGCACTCCGCGGCTTTGCCAGGTCACGGACAGCGATCCGCGTAATCTCGAGCCGTACGCCGTAGCGGACAATGAGCTCTTGGCGATGTTTTTCGATCATCTCGAGCAAACCGGAGCCGACGACGCCGCAGCCGACGAGGCCGACGCGCAGCTCACGCACCGGCTCGATGCCGACACCGACGAAGCGCTCGCCCGAGGTCACCAGCGCCGGGGCTTTGCGAAAGAAGCCGCTGTCGCGGAGCAGGCGCGCGAGCTTGTCTTGGTCGGCGAGGAAAGCGTCGTGGCCAAACTCGGATTCGAGCTTCCACAGATGCGAGGTCGCGCCCAGGGCCTGCAGGGCGCGGTGGAGCTCCGCCTGCAACGCATACGGGAAGAGCATGTCGCCCGGGACGCCGATGACCAACACCTCGGCGGTCACGCGCTCGAGGGCGGCGCGCACGGTCGTGTCATCGGGGCCGAAGTTCGAGCGGTCGATGGCTTCGGAGAGGAGCAAGAACGTGCGTACCGGGAAGTGGTCGGCGAAGCGCTTGCCGTGATGATCGAGGTACTCGGCGACAGGCGGACGCTCGAGATGCCCAAGGAGCTTGCCGAAGCGCGTGTCGAGCTCGTCACGGCCGCGATAGGTCAGCATGCCGAGCTGGCGCGCGCGGGCCATGCCGGTGGCGACGTCGTTGCGCGCGATGCCGTCGCGAATGAGCTCGCGCTGCAGGTGCCGCGTCGCCGTGCCCCAACCGTCGGGCCGCAAGCCCGCCGAGATGGTGACCAGCCGCGCACAGCGTTCGGCGTGGCGCGAGGCGAAGGCGATGCCGACCATGCCCCCCAAGCTCGCGCCGACGTACGTAACGGGATCCCGAGCACCGATGCCGTCGAGCCAAGCCGCGAGCAAGTCCGCGAGACCGAGCGCCGAGAGGGGCTTTTGCACGGCGTCGTCATCGAACCCCGCCCAGGTCGAGCCGTTGCCGGGCCAGCAGAACGACAGCACCGTTTCACGGCTGGGATCGATCAAGTCGGGCGCGTTCAGAGCGGGCCACCAGGCTTCGGCTTCGGTGCCGTTACCAAAGGGGAAAGGCGACGCGGTGATACCGCCGATCACGACGACCACCGGGGCGGTTCCCAGCTCCGGGCCGAGAATGAAGCCGGCCAGCTCGACGTCGCGCAAGGATCGACCCTCGGCGACACAAGCGTCCCTTTTTACGACCGCG
This sequence comes from Myxococcota bacterium, assembly GCA_041288095.1. Classification (GTDB taxonomy): domain Bacteria; phylum Myxococcota; class XYA12-FULL-58-9; order XYA12-FULL-58-9; family JALHOP01; genus JALHOP01. The sequence goes on along the minus strand of JBGGMJ010000091.1, from coordinate 4,185 downwards.
CGACGCGGGAGCGCGCCGGTCGGGGCTTCGAGCACACACACCGACCCCATGACCGATCCTCGGTTGTCTGGAGCTAGTATCGGCGGCCCCGGCCAAGAGTTGCGCCTCCGGCTTGACTCGGCCCCGATTGAGGCGTCGTCTAGCCACGTGACCGGCGCGGTGCACAGCTTGCTCCACCTCCTGCAGCGCGGGGTCGTGACGGGCGGGGACGTGGACGAGCTTTGGGGCTCGCTCCTGGGCGCCTTTTCCGCGAGCTCGGGCGCCCTCACCCAGAGCATCGGATTCAACGACCAGAGCAGCGGCAGGAACATTCCGCGCAGCTGGGTCGCGACCTATGCGAGCTTGCGCCACACCGACCCGTTCGCGGCGCGTCTCGCGGTCGACCCCCCGGGGACGCCAGGGCTCATCGCGATTGATTCTCCTCGCGGGTACCGGAGAAGCGAGCTCTGGCAGAGCTTCCAGGCGGCGGGCTTTGGCGACGGCTTGAACGCGAGGCTCTACAACCCGTTCGTCAGCGACCTGTTCGTCATCCTCTATCGCGAGAAGGGTCAGCGACCATTCGACGACGAAGACCGCGCGCTCTTCAAGCTGCTCTACCCTCATTTGGCCGGCGGGCTCGCGGCTCGGCGGGCGATCGCGGCCTTGTCCGCCTCAGCGGACGAGACACTCGCCGCGGCTTTGGCCAAGGTGAGCGGACACGTGTACCTGTCGCTGCCCGGCGCCGCGGTAACATGGTCGGCGGGCGCCCGCGACCTCTGGCGGCGGCGGCTCGGGGTCATCGACAGGGAAGGCCTGCGCAAGGCCGAGCGTATGCTCCTCGCGTCGGCGGCGCGCTTCCAAAACGCCGTGTACGGCGGCCGCTCTCAGGTCGTACTGCCCGGTATCCGCCTCGAGTGGGCCAACGTGCCGCCGTGCGTGGGCGAGAGTCGCCGCCTGTTGGGATTGATGCTCGAGGAGGACGCCGAGCCAAGCGCGGAGCTGTCCCCCGCCGAAGCCATGCTGTCGCCCCGGCAGCGCGCGGTCGCCCGTCTCGCGGCCTCCGGCCGCTCAGCGACCGAGATAGCGGACGAGCTCCGCATCAAGGTGTCCACGGTCCGCGGCTACCTTCGGGAGATCTACGCCGTCCTCGGCGTGAGCTCCCGCGCCGGCCTGGTCGCCGCCCTCTCGCAACGCTAACAACATGACGCCCGTCCTATTGGCTCGCACCGCGCCTTGAGCTAAGCAGGCTTCCGCCGCGGCCTTAGCTCAGCTGGATAGAGCATCGGACTTCGAATCCGAGGGTCAGGGGTTCGAATCCCTTAGGCCGCGCCTTCGACGCATGCTCCACGAAAACCTCATCATTCTGGTCGGTGCGCCTCGCAGCGGCACGACCATGCTGCAGCGGGTATTGGGCTCGCACTCGAAGATCTTCACGCACCCCGAGCCCCACCTGCTCACGCCGCTCGCCTATCTTGGCTTCTACGACATCGTCGAGAAGGCACAATACGATCACGTGAACGGCGCGCAGGCGCTGCGTGAGCTCGTCGAAGAGCTGCCGCGCAAGGAAGAGGATTACCTCGAAGCGCTGCGCGCTTACCCCGCGACGCTCTACGCTCGTCTTCTGGAGCAGACAGGTAAGACGCACTTCCTCGACAAGACGCCCGGCTACGCCCTGGTGCTGCCGTTCATCACCAAGCTCTTCCCGAAGGCCAAATACGTGGTGCTCACCCGCCACCCGCTCGCCATCTGGCACTCGCAGGCGCACTCGTTCTTCGACGGCGACTACGCGGCGGCACAGGCCCAGAATCCGGTCGTCGAGCCTTACGTCGCGGGCATCGGCAAGTTCCTCGTCGACAAGGCGGTGCCGTACGTCCATGTCCGCTATGACGACATGGTGGCCAACCCCGAGCCGCACGCACGGCGCATCTTCGAGCATCTGGGCCTCGCGCACGAGTCGGGCGCCATCGACTACGGCGAGCACTCTCACATCACCAAGAGCTTCGGCGATCCGATGTCGGTGGAAAAGCACAAGCGGCCTGTCGCCGACTCGCTCGACACCTGGGCAGCGGACCTGCAAGCACGTCCCGAGGTCTTGCAGCTCGCCCGCGAGGTCATCGACCGCTTGGACCCGGCGCACCTCGCCGCTTGGGGCTATCCCAAGGACGGCATCTTCGCGGCACTCGAGGGTGCCGGCGCCAAAACGACCAAACGCAGCGCCTTGAACGGCTATCGCCTGAAGCGCAAGGTGCTCTTGAGCCTGCGCAAGAACATCCAGCACAACCAGTTGGGCGCCGCCGTAAAGAAGGTACGCTATTACTGTGATGTGCTCCTGCGCAGCTAGCTTCCTCGCCGCGGCCGTGCTTGCCGCTCCGCTTTGGCAGACGAGCCAGCGCGGCGGCGATACCCTCGAGCAGCGCTTCGAGCCGCCCAAGGGCTTCAGCCGTGTCGCGGTCGCGCCCGAGTCACTCGGCGCTTTCTTGCGCGCCCTGCCCCTCCTCGACGGCAATCCCGACGTGCTGCTCTACGACGGCGGCGTGAAGCGCTATCAACGCGGTCACCTCGCGGTCGTCGACATCGATGTCGGCAAACATGACTTGCAGCAATGCGCCGACGCCGTCATGCGCTTGCTGGCCGAGTACCGCTACGCGCGCAAGCTCCCTGTGTGCTTCACCGCGACCAGCGGCGACCCGATGCCGTGGGAGCGCTACGCGCGCGGCTAGCGGCCGAGCGTAACCGGCAACCATCTGAGCTGGTCGTCGCGGGCCGCCGCGGACGCCGACCATGACGCGTTTCGGGGCTACCTCGATACCGTCTTCACATGGGCCGGGACTTTGTCACTTCACCGTGACCTCGGCGCGGTAGCGGACACCGGTCGCATCGAGCCCGGCGACGTGTTCATCGTCGGCGGCTCGCCTGGGCATGCGGTCCTCGTCGCTGACGTCGCGGAGAACGCCAAGGGCGAGCAGCGCTTTCTCTTGGTGCAGAGCTATATGCCGGCGCAGCAGATTCACGTCCTGCGTGGGTACGAAGGACCCTGGTTCAGCCTTCCCGAGGCAGGCCGCGACCTCCCGACGCCGGAGTGGACCTTTCCAAGTGGCAGCCGACGGCGCTACACACGGGACCCATGTCGGTAGTACTTCGCTCTTTTCTGTCCGTCACCCTGATCAGCTCACTCTTCGTCGCTTGCGGTGACGAGGACGACGATTTCATCGAGGACCCCTACGGCGACAGCGACGAGACGCTGACCGACGAGGATCAAGCGGACGTCGATGGCGACGGCGACGCGGACCCGGACGGCGACGGCGCTGGTGATGGCGACGGGGGCGACGACTCTGGCGACGGCGAAACCCAGGACGACGATCCGCCACCACCGCCGGTCTACGGGCTCGACGAGCGTCCGTCACAGCAGACATGCACGGCGTTCACTGCGCCGCCGGTGACCGACAACATCGAGTTCGTCGACCGTTTCCCGGGCATCCGCTTCAACGCCGCCGTGTCCATGTCGCAGCGCCCTGGCGATAACTCGCGCATCTACGTCAACGAGCGAGGCGGCCGCATCTACTCGTTCCCCAACGACCCGACCGCGACCGCCGCCGACAAGGTGCAGGCGCTCGATCTCTCCGACGTGCAATTCGAAGGGTGGGACTGCTCGACCGCGGCGCTGGTCTTCCCGAACGACTTCGCCACGTTCCATGCGGCATACGTCGTCTATTGCCACGAGTTCTCCTCGGGCGGCGGCAACCCGCACATCCAGGTGCGCCTGTCGCGCTTCTACTCCGACGACGGCGGCCTCACCTTCGACCGCGCCAGCGAGCAGGTGCTCATCGCCATCAACTACCTCGAGACCGCCGACCCCGTGGACCCAGAGTACACGCGCTCGTGCAGCCACACGGTCAGCGAAGACGGCTTGCATGCGGGCAACGCCGCGCATTTCGGCACCGACGGCTACCTCTACTGGAGCGTTGGCGATGGCGGACCGCAGGGCCACTGCGGCGGTAAGCAGGCGCAGCATCTCTCGACGTTGCGCGGCAAGCTCCTGCGCATCGACGTGTCCGACCTCACCAAGCAGCTCGACACCGATCTGCTCACCTTCCAGGAGGGCTGGCAGTACCTCGCCGTCGACACGCCCCCGGACAATCCCTTCGTCGGCATCGGCAATCCGCCCAACCCGGATGGGACCCACAACCTCGAGGCCGGCACCGTCCA
>JBGGMJ010000090.1:0-62111 GCA_041288095.1 Myxococcota bacterium | reverse complement strand
TTTTTGCCCCTTTCCAGGGCCAAGGCCGCACGCAAACCGACGCGGATGTGAAAACATCCCGAGCTTTTCGCCGGACGCAACTGAGCGCGCGCCTACGCAACGAGAGGGCACTATAGCGTGGGCGTCGGTCCGCTAACGCGGTGTCATCGCGGAGACGCGTCAATAATATTCGTCTTCAGAATGTCGATTTCATCAAGAAAAGTACGTTCGAAATGCACCGGTGCATTTTCGAAGCGAAGGCAGTGGGTCAAGCAAACTCCCTCGGTGCCAAACCACAAGCCCATCGATAGGCAACGCGATAGCGGCTCGCCAGTGAGGCAAATCATTCCAACTGGGCGCGGTAGCTCATTGCGCGAAAGTGGCGTCGACGACGAAACCTGTGAAGGGTTTCGTCGACGCCGTAGTGTGGCGAAAAAAAATTTCGAAGCTCCGTCAAAGGTGCGAAGTATTCCAGGTGTTCGCGTAGGGCCGCTACCCGTTCAAGCGCCGCGCTTCGGCGGCTTGTTCCTGCTGCTCGGAGATGACCGCTATCGCGTCGTAGACGCTGCGGCCCTGGCGGCGTAGCGTCGCCAGCGTCGTCGCCAGCTCTTCCATCTGCTCGTTCGCGAGCTCGGCGGCTGGAATGTCGATGGTCTTCACCAGGCTGGTGGCGCCGACCCAGTCGCCGAACGACGCGAGCGGCATGATGATGGCGCTCAAGGCGCGGATGCGTTCGAGGACCGTCGTCTTCTGCATCTTGTAACGCAGCACGCCCGCGATCTTCTGCACCACCTTGGCGGGGATGCCGCGGTCCGTGGTCGCGCGAATCAGGCTCACGATTTCGGCTATCAGCTCGGGAGCTTCCTCGACGTCGTGGCGAGCGAGCTCGTGGTGCATCTTGAAGGCGCGCAGGGTGTCGAAGAACAGGTACACCGACGTGCGGCACTCGTAGGCTGCCTGCAGGAGCTTGTCGTCCACCGCGGCTTCGGCGGCCTCGACGGCGTCGTGGGGCAGCACCAGGCGGAGGATCTCCGCGGCGGCGCGACGCGCGGCGTTGACCGGTACCAGCTCGCGCGCCGCTTGCGATGCGCTTTGGCGGACGGAACGTGGTGACAGCTTCGCGATAGCGGCTTCGACGGCGCCGCCCGACAGTGTGTCGTCGATGATGATGGCCGCGCCGGTCGCGACCGCGCGCTCGGCGCGCTTCGCCTGCTCGTCGGCGAGCTTTGCCTGCGGAATGAAGACCGTCGGCACGCCGGCATGCATGAGCTCGTGGAAGGTATTGTAGCCCGCGGCGCAGACCGCGAGGTCGATGCCGTTCATCAGGTCGGAGGTGCCGCCGTGCGCGAGCCAGGTGATGCGGTCACCCGAGAGCACGCGGCCTCGATACAAGGGGCCCGCGCCGACCACGATGTGGCGCGACGGATCGTCGATGAGGGCGGTGCAGACGTTGAGCAGGTGCTCTTCGGAGGTCGGATCGCCGCCGCCACCGGCGGAGACGTAGATGGCGGTACGGTCGCCGTAGATGCCAAGTCGGTCACGTGCCTCTGTCCGCGAGAACAGCTCCGCGGGCTCGCGCGTCATGATCGGGCCGACGTAAGTGAGCTTGTCTTGCAGCTCCGGCGCGCACACGACTTCGACGTCGCCGCGGTTCTCCGGGACGATGAGCGCGTCGTAGTAGTGCAGCATGTGCTGAAAGGACGGGTCGCCACCGATGCGATCGTTCACCGGCCGGTAGATGAAGACGCGGCGCTTGCAGAGGTCCAGCGCCGAAGCCAGCTCGCCGAAGCTACCGTGCGGCCAGGTGTCGACGATGAAGATGTCCGGCCGGAAGAGGGCGATGGAGTGCCAGACCCATTGCTTGGCCAGCGCCAGGTAGGTGCCCTGCGAGATGCCGCTCTCGGCGACCACCGTCTTCGACGGCATCTTGAACGAGGCGATTTTCTCGGTGAGCAGGAGACCGTCGGCCTCGCTCGAGGTGAGAAAGATCGGCTCGATGCGCGCGCCAGCGTGCGCCGCGTAGCGACGCAGCCAGCGATTGATACCGATCAAACGGTTGAGATGACCGACGCCGGTGCCGTTTACCGCGTAGGAAAGCACACGGATCGTCTGAGCCATCTCGGACCTCCGCTATGACTCGGGCGGGTGGGGCCAAGGCCAGGGTTCCGGGTAGGGCCACGGCACGGGCCATGGCTCGGGGTTCGGCCATGGCTCCTCGGGATTTTCGGGCGGGTCGGGCGGCCGCGGCACCGGCGGTTTGTACTCCGGATGCTCGCGCATGTAGTCCTCGACCTCTTTGGGCCGGAAGGTGCGGTCGTATTGGGCGCCCGTGAAGACGTACCACCAGAACCACGGGAGCTGGCTGTAGGGCGGGCTATCGAGCTTCACGTGCCGCGAGCAGACCTCGTAGGCTCTGCGGAGCACCGAAACCTCTTCGCGGCGGCGGTGCATGGGCTCGCGACCCAGCTTCTGTTCGGCTTCGCGCTGCGTGATCCGCTTTTGCGGATTGGCCTTGGCGTCTTGAATGTGCTTCTGGATGTCGACAATATGCTTGCCGATGCTCGCCTTGGCGCGCTTGAAGCGCTCGACGATCTCACCCAGGTAGGCGAGCTTCGAGCTGAGAGCGTCGACCTTTTTGTAGGCGTCGCCGGCGCGCTTGTCGCGCTCGATCTTCGGCCCCAGGGTGAAGCGGTCGCTGTTGGCGACGAACAACTTGAGCTCTTTGCGGACGCGCGCCAGGGCTTCCGGCGAACGGTCGCCAATGGGCGGGTTCTTCATGTTGAAGCCGGTCAGCTTCACGAGCCGGTCCCACGTGGCGCGATCGAGGTTGGGGAGCAGCCCCTCGTTGAGGTCATCGAGCGCGTCTTGGAGGTCGCCCTTGATCGTGTTGGCGCGCTCGACATGCTCGGCGACCATCCGGTCGATGGCACCCTCGTCGCCCTTGAGCGTCTTGATGGCGCTTTCGCCGAGCTGCACGAACTCGGCGGAGCTCAGGTCGCCGCCCTTGCCGCCTAGTTGCGCCTGCTCGACCGCGGCGGTGTAGAGCGCGTCCGTCGGTGAGGCGTTGCCGCCACGCTCGCTGCGCGGCTTGGCGCTGCTTGGCGGCGCTTCTTGGTGCTTCGCGACGTCACGCGCGGCGTCGTTGTCCGTTGCCTTGTCGAGCGACAGGTCCGCGGCGCTCTGCTGCTTGGGAGCCGCCTTCTCGGCGGTGGCCGCCGGCTGCGCCTCTGGGGCCGGGGTAGGCGCCGGCGCGGGTGGGACTTCGGGCGTCGTGCCGAACAGGGCGTCGCGAATCTTGCCGAAGAAGGACATGTGAGAACCGTTATCAATTGCGATAAATCGCTGGCAAGCAACAAACGTGTGCCAAGCGCGCTGTTGCCGGCTCGGAAGCCAAGATCGTATGGTTCGCGGCTCGATGTACGCCTACGAGGACATCCGCGTCGTCCACCTCGAGATGACCTCGCGCTGCAACTCGGCGTGCCCGATGTGCGCCCGCAACCTCCAGGGCGGGGCGACCAACCCGAATTTGCCCCTCACCGAGCTCTCGGAAACGGACATTCGCACAATGTTTCCCGAGGAGTTCGTCGGCCGTTTGAAGCGCATGTACATGTGCGGCAACTACGGCGACGCCATGGTGGCCCGCGACACCCGCGAGGTGTTCGCCTACTTCCGAGCCGTAAACCCCAAGGTCCACCTGCGCCTCATCACCAACGGCAGCGGTCGCAAGCCGGAGTGGTGGCAGGGCCTCGCCAAGATCGTCGACGTCACGACTTTTTCGATCGACGGCCTCGAGGACACCAATCACCTCTATCGCCGCCACACCGATTGGGACGTGATCATGCGGTCCGTCGAAGCGTACATCGGCGCCGGCGGCAAAGCCGACTGGGACTTCATCGTCTTCAAGCACAACGAGCACCAGGTCGAGGCGGCGCGGGAGCTCTCGCAAAAGCTCGGCTTCCAGAAGTTCACCGCCAAGCGCACCGACCGCTTCATGTCGCGCGGCAAGCTGGTCAACGAAAAGCCCGTGTACGACCGTGACGGCAGCATCGCCTACCAGCTCGAGATGCCGGTCGGCCCCGAGTACCAGAACACCGCGGTGCGCGCCGTCGACAGCATGGTGAAGCAGGGCACCCAGTACACCGACTATGCCGGCGAGACCGACGTCGTCTGCAAGGCGACGGGTGAGGCCAAGATCTACGCCAGCGCCGAGGGGCTGGTTTTTCCCTGCTGCTGGGTCGGCGGCATTTACTCGTCGGGCGTGAACGCCGAGACCGGCGAGATGTGGCCACTCATGCGGGCCCTGCCCGAGGGCAAGCAGGCTCTGAGCGCTCTGCGCCGGCCGCTGCGGGAGGTCATCGAGGGGTCGTTCTTCCAGAGCCTGATCCCCGCGACCTGGGTGCCGGGCTCGAAAGAGCGCAAGGACTTCACGCTCTGCGCCCGTATGTGCGGCAAGCACGACACGGTGCGCGCCACTCCGTTACCGCCAACCGCGAGCGCCTGACATGCTCATCGTCCATCCCGCCAAGGCTTACACACGCGCGCCCGACTTCGGCATCGTCACCTGCTACTTCAATCCGGGCGGCTTTCGCTCCAAGAAGGTGAACTACGAGCTGTTCATGGAGCCCATCCGCCAAGGCGGACTCGACTGCGTGACCGTCGAGTGCGCCTTCGGTGACACGCCGTTCGAGCTCTCGCCTGGGCCGGGGGTGGTGCAGCTCCGCGGCAACTCGGTGATGTTCCAGAAGGAGCGCTTGCTCAACCTCGCGGTCGCGGCGCTGCCGGCGCACGTCACCAAGGTCGCTTGGCTCGACTGCGACGTATTGTTCGATAAAGCGGACTGGGCGGTGCTGTCGTCGCGGGCGCTCGAGACCGCGCAGGTCATCCAGCCGTTCGAGACCTGCTTCCGCTTGCCGCCCCGCGGCCGCCACTACGACGGCGACGGCATGGGGTGGCGCAGCTTCGCCGCGGTCTATCGCGACGACCCGAAGGTGTTCTTGAGCGGCAGCTTCGACAAGCACGGGCACACCGGCTTTGCCTGGGCGGCGCGACGGGAGCTGCTCGCCAAGCACGGCCTCTACGACGGCATGGTCGCTTGCTGCGCCGATCACATCATCGCCCATGCGGTGCTGGGGGATTGGAGCTCGGCCTGTTTCCGACGCCTTGCCGGCGTCAACAATCCCTACGCCTCGGACATCCGTGCCTGGTGCCGCCGCTTCTACGAGGACGCGCAAAGCAAGCTCGCTGTCACCGAAGGCTACCTGATGCACCTGTGGCACGGCAGCATGACGCGGCGGAAATACGTCGAGTGCGCGCAGACGCTCATTGGTTTCGGCTACGATCCGAAGGTCGACGTGCGCATCGGCCCGTCCGGCGCCTGGGAATGGGCGAGCGACAAGCCCGAGCTGCACGCCTGGGTCCGCGGCTACTTCGCGCAGCGTGACGAGGACGACAGCGAAGAGCAGGGCGAGCTCGCGGCGGCGCTGCCCTGATGAGTGTGCCCGCTGAGCGCTACGAGCCGGCCGGTGATCTGGCGCTGGTGACCAGCTTCTTCAACCCGGCGGGGTTCGCGAGCAAGTGGCGCAACTACGAGCGCTTCCTCGTGCCCATCCGCGCCGGCGGTCTGCCTCTCTATACCATTGAGTGCGCTTTCGCGGATCGACCCTTCGAGCTGCCGGCGGGCGAAGAGCACGTCCAGGTGCGCAGCCGCTCCATCATGTTCCAGAAGGAGCGCTTGCTGAACCTCGTGATCGAGCGCTTGCCGGCGCGTTTCACCAAGGTAGCCTGGGTCGACGCCGACATCTTGTTCGCGGACCCACGCTGGGCCGTGCGCACCTCACGAGCGCTCGACATCCACGCTGTCGTCCAGCCCTTCGAGACCGCCTATCGCCTGCCGCCCGAGCAAGAACGCTACAGCGGAGAGGGTGTCATCTGCCGGAGCTTCGCCGCTTGTTACGTCGATGACCGCGCCGCGCACGCGAAAGGCGACTTCTGGAAGCACGGTGACACCGGCTTTGCCTGGGCCGCGCGCCGCGATCTGCTGGCAAAGCACGGCCTCTACGACGCGATGATCTTGGGCAGCGCCGACCATGTCATGGCGCACGCGGCGCTCGGGGACTGGACGTCGCAGTGCATCCGCGTGACCGCCGGCGTGAACAACCCGTACGCCGCCGACATCCGCGCCTGGGGCCGCCGCTTCCACGAGGACGTGAAGGGCGCGCTCGGGTTCGTGCCCGGCGACCTCTTGCACCTCTGGCACGGTAGCGCCGCGAATCGCCGCTACGTCGAGCGCACGAAACAGCTGGTGGCGCTGGGTTACGACCCGAAGACCGACCTGCGTGTAGGCGATAGCGGCGCCTGGGAGTGGGCGAGCGACAAGCCCGAGCTCCATGCCTGGGTGGTCGATTACTTCTCGCAACGCCGGGAGGACGAAGCCCTCCCTGACGATGTGGTGAGAAGCGCTTAGCCCGCGAGGCGGCGCTGGAAGCTGCGCTCGAGGTAGCCCGTGAGCTCCATGCCGAACTTCACGTCGCGCTCGTAGCCATCGTTCGGTGCCTGCTGCAAGACCTCGGCGAGGGAGGCGCGGAGCGGCACCACCTGGTCGGGCGGCACGGCGCGGAAGAGCTCGTCGATGAGCGACTTGATGCGGTTGGTCTCGGGGCCGGTGAGCCGGACGCGCTGACCGTTGTAGCGGGCGTGCTGGTGGTCGGCGGCCACGTTGACGTTGAAGCCGGGGCTATCGGCGAGGTGGGTCCCGACGATGGCGCGGAAGACCTCGGCGCCGCTGGCTGCGTCCTTGACGTTCGACAGGTCGAAGCCGGTCGGTGCCTGGGTGGCCTGCTGTTGGCCGAGCTGCACGCCACTCGGCAGCAGCGTGGTCTGGAAGGCGCCGTCGAGGCGACCAGCCAGGTTCAAGACGCGCTGGCGCTCCCGGTTGCTGCCCTGGTGGTTGTAGAGCATCGAGGCAACGCGATTGCGGAACGTCGAGCGGTCGACGACGCCGGGGAGGTTCGTAAGCAGGCCCTGATAGCGCTGGAAGAGCTGCTCTTGCTCGGGCGTATTGAGGCGAATGAGGTCGCCTTCCTCGACGAACTGCTCGCGATCGCCGATCTCGCTATCGAACATTCCGCCGAAGGTTGTGGCCGCAAGCTCGCCTGCCGGGCGGGTCACGCTCGGATTAGTCATGGGGATCCCCACAGATTGTGTGTGAGCGTCTGATATCGGCGCGGAACGCCCAAGGTTGTGTGGGGTGACCGTGCCTGGGGGGCGTGATAGACGCCGGCCGGTGAAGCTCTACAACTACTGGCGCAGCACCTCGAGCTGGCGGGTCCGCATCACCTTGGCGCTGAAGGCCGTCGCCTACGAATACGTGGCCGTCCACCTGGTCCGCGACGGCGGCGAGCAACACAAGGATACCTACAAGGGCAAAAACCCCATGGAGCAGGTCCCGACGCTCGAGCTCGAGGACGGCACGCTCTTGCGCCAATCGCTCGCCATCATCGGCTACCTCGACGAGAAGCACCCCAAGCCGCCCCTCATGCCGCAGGACCTGAAGCTGCGTGCCTTCACCCGCGAGGCCGCCGAGATCATGAACTCGGGCATGCAGCCGCTGCACAACTTGGCGGTTCTGGAGCGTTTGCGGGCCGCCACCATGGACGAGAAGGCCTGGACCCGCCACTTCGTGGGGCGCGGGCTCACCGCCCTCGAGGCGATCGCGCAGGAGCATGGCGGCCGCTATTTGATTGGTGACGCGGTGACCCTTGCCGACGTTTGTCTGATTCCGCAGATTTACGCCGCCCGGCGGTTCGATGTGGATTTGACGGGATGCCCGTTGGTCGTGCAGATCGCTGACCGGGTTGCAGCCGAGCCGGCGTTTGCGAGCACGCATCCGGATCGGCAACCGGACGCGAATAAAACCTAGTTGAGGTCTACGATGGCGAAGCTTGAGTCGATTGGGCTGCTTGGTTTCGAGGCGATGCACTATTACGTCCGCGACATCGAGCGCAGCCGCAAGTTCTACACCGGCAATATGGACTTCGCGGAGATGGGCGTCTCGAGCGACGAGCTCGAGGCCAAGACCAAGCAGAAGTCGGCGCTGTTCAGCGCGGGCAACGTGCACGTGCTCTGCTCGCAGGCGCTCGAAGGCGCCAAGGGTCGCGTCGCCAGCTTCATGAGGAAGCACCCCGACGGCGTCGGCACCATCATCTTCGGAGTCAAAGACGCCGAGCGCGCCTTCAAGCTCATCGAGGAGCGCGGCGGCACGCCGATGGAAGACGTGCAGCGCTGGCAGGATGCGAACGGCTCGATGGCGTGGTTCACCATCACCACGCCATTCGGCGACACCAACTTTCGCTTCGTCGAGCGCAAAGGCAAGACGCCGTTCTTCCCCGGCTTCCAGGCGCACCCGAAGCCGTTGGGCGGCAAGAACAAGTTCGGCTTCACGCACATCGACCACATCACGTCGAACTTCCAGACCATGTCGCCGGCGCTCCTGTGGATGGAGCACGTCCTCGGCCTCGAGAAGTTCTGGCACATCGAGTTCCACACCACGGACGTGCAGGGCGAGAAGCAGGGCGCCACGGGCGCGATGGCGACCCACGGCTCGGGCCTCAAGTCCGAGGTCATGTACGACAAAGAGTCGGGTGTGAAGTTCGCGAACAACGAGCCGGCCCGGCCGTTCTTCAAGTCGTCACAGATCTACGTCTTCCACGAAGACCTTCGCGGCGACGGCATCCAGCACGCGGCGCTCGTCGTGCCGAACATCATCGACACGGTGCGTGGGCTCCGCCAAAACGGAGTGAGCTTCATGCCGACTCCGGGCAGCTACTACGACATGTTGCCCGAGCGCATCGTCAAGCTCGGCATCGAGAAGATCGACGAAGACATCAAGGTCTTGCGCGACCTCGAGATCCTCGTCGATGGCGAAGGCAAGAACCGCTACATGCTGCAGATCTTCTTGAAGGAGTCGGCGGCTCTCTACAAAGAGGCGGAGGCCGGCCCGTTCTTCTACGAGATCATCCAGCGCAAGGGTGACCAAGGCTTCGGCGGGGGTAACTTCCGCGCCTTGTTCGAGAGCATCGAGCGCGAGCAACAGGCGACCGGCAGGGTCTAACCCTGACGCGGGCTCGTCGGCTTGCGGATTTGCCGGCGGGCCTTCTCGGCCTCGGCGGGTTGCACGGGCGTGCTCAGGATGCGCGGCATGTCGCGCGTCTTGAAGGCCTCGGACGCGGCGTTCATGGTGTCCTGCAAAGCGGACTCGATCGACGCGACTTGCACGAAACCTTGGGTTTGCTCGATGGTCATCACGGACTCCGAAGTTTGGCGGCGCCGGACAATCGGCGCACGCCAATCATCGGACGACCTGACGCGGTAACGGCGGCGGCTGCGCCATGAGCGCGCAGTCGGGTGAAATAGCCGTGTCGGGAATTCCGTCGAAGGGCCCATGGTGACCAGAACCCTCTCTGTGGTTGCATGTGTGGTGTTGGTGGGCGCTGCATGTAGCGGCAAGAAGGGCCAGAGACTCGATGATCACGACGACGACGATGACGGCGACTTCGATGTGCTGCCGGGTAGTCCCGTCGCCGACGCCGGGGCTGACCAAGAAGTAGCGCCGAACAGCCTGGTGCTGCTGAACGGGACAGGGTCGTCGGATCCGGAAGGCGCGAGCCTCAATTACGCTTGGCAGCAGATCTCGGGGACGCCGGTCGAGATCACCAACGCCGGAAGTGCCGCGCCAACCTTCATGGCGCCGGCCCAAGGCACCGTGGTCTTCAGCCTGGTCGTCGACGACGGGGAGCTGTCCTCGAACGCGGATACGGTCAGCGTCTCGGTTGTCCAGCACGATGGCGGTGAACGACCGCCCGTGGGAGGGGGCTCGACGTTCACCGGCGGCGGCACCATCACCGGCTTCACCGAGCCGCTCGCCATCGCGATGGAAGGCAACACGCTCTACGTCGCCGACGGCACGGACGGCTTGCGCATCTTCGACGTCACCGACGCCAGTGTGCCCGTGCCGCGAGGCACGCTCGATCTTCCCATGTCCTCTATCGCGGTCGATAGCGGCCGCCTCGTGGGCATCGCCGCGGGATCCAGCGGCGCCGCGGCCGTTCACCTCATCGACGTCGCCAACGCCGACGCGCCGGTGCTGGCTGGGACCATCGACGGCGGTTACGTCGAGGACCTCGCCGTGGATGACGGCGTCACCTACGTGGCAAACCGGCGCGCCCTCATCGCTGTCGATACAGCGTCGTCACCGGCCCGGCAGAAAGTGTTCTCGCTCGAGGGCGGCGCCTCGGGCATGCACCTCGTGGGCAATCGCCTGTATACGGTTGGCACCGCGGGCGGCTTTCAGATCTTCGACGTCACCGATCGCATGAACCCTGTCCGCCTTTACGGCCCGCAAGTCGGGGGCAGCTTCGACAGGCTCATCCGTGTTTCCGGCACGCGCGCCTACATCACCAGTCTTACCGGCGGGCTGCGGGTCGTGGACGTCACCAATCCGGCGGCGCCGGTGCAGATGGGCTCGACGACGCTCGGCGACCCAAGGGGGATGGAGGTCGTCGGTACGACGGTCTATGTCGCCAACGGCAGCGACGGCTTGGCCATCGTCGACGCGAGCAACGGCAACTCCCCGAGCGTCGTTGGCAGCTACGATCCCGGTGCGACCACCTCGGACGTCACGGTCATCGGCACACTCGCGGTGATCGCCAACAGTGGCAGCTCCTTGATCATCGACGTTACGAACCCGGCGGCGCCGGTGCCCATCGGCGACGCCCTCGAATCGAGCGACGTCGCTCAGCGCGTCGGAGGCTACGTGCTGATGGAGAGCGGTGCGTTGCTCGATATCGCCGACCCCAGCGACGTCCAAACCGTCGGCACGATCGACTTCTCGTCGCAACCATGGCTCGCGCGCGCCGGGGGCAACCGGGTTGCCGCCGTGGTGGGGGTCAACCTCATCGACGTGGTGAACGTCGAGACCCCCGCGAGTCCGAGCGTCACGCACACGCTGCCGACCATTCCTGGGATGATCAGCGCGAGCCTCAAGGGGAATCGCCTCTTCGTGACGTATGACGAGCCGGAAGACGGTGTCGCCATCTTCGACCTGGCGACGTTCGCGTCACCGCGCCCGTTGAAGCTCCTTCCTTACTCGTCCGCCCTGCGGACGTACGCCTGCAACGAGAGCCTCGCGCTCGTCGAGACCTACAACTCGGTCGGTCCGGTGCGCACCGACGCGCTCACCAGCGCCGCGAGCCTCGGCAGCTCGCCCGACGCCGCCGACTGCCACGGCACCCTCGCGGTCGTGCTCGAATCGTCTCCGCGGCTCTATGACCTCTCCGGCGCCGGCGCGCCGACGTCGACCAACGTTGGCAGCCTCGCAAACGGCGAAGACGCACTCGATGTCGACATGGACGCGACGCGTATTTACATCGCCATCGACGACTCCGGCGCGGCGGACGGTGGCTTCGCCGCGGCCGCGATCACCGGCAACCGCGCCGAGCTCGTCTACAAGCGCGGTCTCACCGATGACCCGACGTCGGTGGCGGGCTCGGGCAATCGCGCGGCCGTGCTCTTCGGCGACGACGTGCTGCTCTACGATGTCCCGAGTGACATCGGCCTCGACCTGCGTGGCACGCATGCGCTGACGGTCGTGGACACCATCGCCGCGGCCGATGGCGCGCTCGTCGCCGTGCGCACGTCCACGGCGCTGCAGCTCTACGATGCCGACCAGCCGCAAGCCGCTCCGCTCGGCAGCGTGAGCCTCGCCTACGGAGCCGTGAAGCTCGCGAGCGCCGGGCAGCTCGTCTTCGCGGTGGTCGCGACGCCTGCCCCCGAGCGTGTCGTCGTGGTCGACGTGTCCGCTCCAGCGACACCCAACCCCGTTGGCGCGTATCAGGCGACCGGCATCACCGCGATCGCCGCCACCGGTTCCCGCCTCCTGGTCGCCCGCGGCGGCATCGTCGACGTCGTCGATGTCTCAAACCCCGCCTCGCCGTCGAAGGTCGGAGAGTATGACAGCGACGTGACCTCGGTGACGTTGATGCGTGCTTCCGAGAACCTCTTCGTGGTGCGCGCGCCCGGCGGCGCCGAGGTCGTCGACATGACGAACGCCGGCGCGCCGAGCCGTGTGGGTACCGTGAACAACAGCAACTCGACCCCCCTCGATATGGACCTCGACGGGACGGCGCTCACTCTCGGCAGTGGCTTCGGCATCGATCTCTGGGATCTGCAGACGCCGTCGTCACCCGGCCACCTCGGGCGCCACCAAGGGGCGATCCAAAACGTCGCGCGTGTCGGCAACCTGGTCGCGGCCCTCGAGCTCGCCTACATGGAGGGCAACTGGGCCTACCACGGTATCCTCGTCGACGTGTCTTTCCCCACCGCGCCGGCGCAGGTCGCCTCCTTCGACGTGCCGCTGATTCCCACCACGCTCGTGGAAGCGAGCGGCATGCTCTGGTTCGGGACCACGACGGGCTTGCGCGTCTTCCCGATGGCCCGCGATGCGGTGCGCTTCGACGACCTAAGGACGATCGCTGGCCTCGGCACGACCGTGACCTACACCGCGACGTTCACCGACCTCGATAGCAACCGCGGCGAGCGCGCACAGTGCGTCGTGACCAGCGGCACCTGCGAGGTGACGGGCTTCGACCCCGTGGCACATACCGTCGGCGTGAGCTGGATGGTCGGCGCCATCGCTGGGCAAGCCGACATCGCGCTCATCGTCGGTAACGACCAGTGGTGGGCCGCGGCCTACGACTTCATCACCGTGCAGTAGCTACTTCTTGAAGACGATGTGACCGTCGTCGTCGAAGGCGGGGTAGGGCTCGCCGCGCTTGGCGTAGTGCTCCGCCATGTCGGGGTGCAGATACTCGAACAAGAGTCGCTGCGCTTCGACGTCGCTCAAGCGTGGCTTCGCGTACAGCCCTTTGGCCTCGCGCTGGCGCTGGGCTTCGTAGAGGATCACGGCGGCGGCCACGGAGACGTTGAGCGACGCGACGAGGCCCGCCATTGGGATGACCACCTCGGCGTCGACGAGAGCCAGCGCTTCCTCGGTCACGCCGCCAAGCTCCTGGCCCAGCAAGAGCGCGGTGGGCTGTGTATAGTCGAAGGCACGAAAATCGACGGCGCGCTCGGATAGGTGCGCGGCGACGACTTTGTGTCCGCTTTGGCGCACGGCCGCCACGGCGTCGGCCACCGCCGCGTGCGTGCGAACGCGAACCCACTTTTGGGCGCTCTGGGCGACCGCCGCATTGGGTGCGACGTGCCCCGGCGGAACGACGGCGTGCGCATCGAGAATGCCGACCGCGTCACAGGTGCGCACCACCGCCGAGAAGTTATGCGGCTTGTGGACGTTCTCCATGACCACCGTCAGGTCGGGCTGGCGGCGGGTGATGACGGCGCGAAGCTTCTCGACGCGCTCGCGACTCATGCCCGGGCACTCCTCCGCATCAGAGGCAGCAGCGGAAGCCGCGGTCTTCGGGAGCGTTGAACGGCGCGTCGCGGTACTCCTCGCCGACGCAGCGCAAGGCGACGTTGTTGCCCTGGAAGCTGCCGCCGCGGACGGCGCGGTCGTTGAACACGCCGCTGCCGGGGAGGCGCTCGGCGCGCGTCGAGGTCCACTCCGAAAGATTTCCGGACATATCGTAGATCCCGAAGTCGCTGCCGCAGGTGTCGAGCGAGCCGGTGAGCAGGGGGTTGCTCTCGGCATAGTTGAAGAAGCCGTTGCAGGCTTTCTCCTCGACGGAGTCGCCGTAAGGATAGAGCAGCGCCTGGGGACCGCGGCAGGCGCGC
The DNA here is from genome assembly GCA_041288095.1 of Myxococcota bacterium. Taxonomy (GTDB): domain Bacteria; phylum Myxococcota; class XYA12-FULL-58-9; order XYA12-FULL-58-9; family JALHOP01; genus JALHOP01. Next base: position 48,347 of record JBGGMJ010000090.1, on the reverse strand, counting down.
TCCCATTCGTCTTGGGTGCACAACCGCTTGCCCGCGTTCTCGCAGGCGGCTTTCGCCTGATAGAACGAGACGCCGGCCGCCGGTTGCGCTTGCAGACCAACGACCGCCGCGGCGGTGGTGCTGCCGTCGGTGGCATCGCTGGTGTCGAGCGTCGCCTGGAAGGCGTTGCCGCGATTGCCGCCGTCGAGCGAGGCCTCGAAGACGTCGATGCAGAACTCGGTACCGTTGGCGAGGACGACGCGGCGCATGAGGCCGTCGTTGGTCTCGCACTGGACGCCGGGAATCGCGTCGACATTGGGGATTGGCCGCACCGGTGGGTCGAGGTTCGGATCGTTGGCCGGGTCGTAGCGCTCGGCGCAAGCGAGCGCGAGGGCGGTAACGCCGGTGAGTAGGAGGCGCTTCATCCTTCACCTCGGCGGCGGCGCGCGAGCATGAGCAGCGCCAAGGCTGTCGCGATAGCGGTCAACGAAACCGCGCCTTCGGCCTGGCAACCGCCGCCGCCGCGCAAGACACGTTGCGGCGCGAGATCGGGATCGTCGCCGAAGGAGCCGTTGGGGTCCACGCCCTCGCATGCCGCGATGCCGGGGCCGTTCACGTCGACCGCTTGAGCGGTCACGTTGAACGCGGGAATCTCGGCCGAAGACACCGCGGCGACCGGCGCCAGACGGCGGGCCAGGAGCTCGCAGCCGGTGGTCATGCGGGCGCGGATCTCGCGGATCTGGCCGGCGGGCACGTCGAAGTCCTGCACGAACACGACGCCGGTGCCGTTGTCACCACCGCCGCCGTTCGAGAGGTTGGTGGAGCCGGGAGGCACGCTGATCACCTCGAAGTTCGTCACACCAGGCGGCGCCGACATCTGCACGCGGACATCGTTCGCGGGGACGTTGCCGGTGTTGCTGATGGCGATCGAGTAGAGCAGCTCGCCGCCGACTTGGACCTTCTCGTTGACGGCGGAGAGGACGCGGATCTGCGTGTCGACGATGAGCGACGGTTGGAAGACGTCGACCTCGAGAGCCACGACGCCGAGCGCGATACGGTCGCTCGCGGTGCCGTAGCGCACGGTGACGCGACGGGCGTTGGGCTCGAGCGCCTCCGAGATATTGAAACGGTCGATGTCGACCCCGGTGACGCCGCAAAGACCATCGCCGCCGCAGCAGGTCACGGTGGTGGGTGGCGTGCAGGTCGGGCCATCCTGGCGCCGGGGCTCGCTGTTGATGGTCGAGTTGAAGATGTTGCCGATGGGATTGTCGTCGTCGGACAGGCAGAGGCCCGGCCCCAGTCCATTGATGGTGCCGTTGACCTCGATGAACTCGTCACCGCCGCAGGGCAGCGACGCGGGGCTGGTGTTGGCGAGTAGCAGGTCGCCTTCGAGCGCGTAAAACGCGAGCCGCCCGGCGGCCGGAGTCGAGATCGGATTCACGGTGTCGAGCGACACCGAGTCGCGGGTGCCGGACACCTGCTCGAGGCCTTCGAAGACGCCGATGGTACGCAAGGGCAGGGCGTCGTCCTCGAGCACGAGAAGGAGCGCGAAGGAGGCGGCGGCGTTGGTGTGCGTGCCCTGGGGCACAGACCCCGACGGCGGCATGGTGGTGCACGACTGTCCGCTGTCGCAGATGGCCTCGGTACCGGAGCAGACGTCGGCTTGGACGTCGCCCACGGTATAGGCGCCATCGAGGCTGCCGTTGTTGGCGATGAGATCGGTCACGTCGAAGCGCGACACGAAGAAGGCGATGTTGCCCTCCTCGACGCCCTCGGACTTGAAGAAGGTCGTGACCGCCGGGGTCGCCGGGTTGTTCAAGGTCACGGTGTCGGCGCGGCCGGGCAACGCGAACGTGACGCTGGTGTCGGCCGCCTCACGCGCGCGCTGCTCGACGAAGACCGGGTCGTCTTCACCGGAGATGCCGTCGGTGTCGAAGATCTCGATGCCGGGATAGTCGGGGCCGTCGTCGCCCAAGAGCGAGCCCCCGACGTACAGGAACGCCGAGCGCACCCGCGGCCGCTCCGGCAGGTCGCTGGTGCGGATGACGGCGGTGGCGCTGCGGTAGATGCAGTTGACGCCGTTGGCGAGGCCTGTCGAGTCGACGAGTGACGCCCCGACGAAGACGAACTGCAGGCGGCCCGTGTAAGGCGCGCCTGACAGGGCGATATCGTCGGCGTGGGCCGGTGTCGTGGTGACCAGCACTGCACAGCCGATCACGAGGGCCAAGTAGCGAAAGGTGTGCGAGTGAGCCGGGCGAGTCACGCGCGATATGGTAGCAGCGAAGCTACGAAATTGACAGCGACCCGCGCGAAAGGGAGCATGTCCCTACGATGTGGCTAGCCCTAAGCTTTGCCGTCGCCGTTTCGGCCACCCCAGACACCTCGACCCACTATTTCAAGGGGCTCGCGCGGCCCAAGGTCGCCGAGCTTACGGCCAAGGCCGGGGACGGCCCGGTGATCGTGCTGGTCGTCGATGCCATGCGCCCCGATCGCCTCAGCCCCTACGGCGCGGCCCGCGACCCATCGCCGGTGATGAGCGCGCTCGCCGACGACGGCGTCACCCTGACCAACTACTTCGTCAACGCCAACTGGACGCGGCCGTCGACCGCCTCGATGCTGACCGGCCTGCTCCCCAGTGACCACCTGGTGCAAGGGGAGGGTGACAAGCTCGGGCCACAGTTCACGACGATCGCCGAGCTCCTGGCGGCCAAAGGTGTTCCGACCGGCGCGGTCATCGGCAACGGTAACGCCGCCAGCGCCTTTGGTCTCGCGCAAGGCTTCACCGAGTTCGCCGACACCGTGACCCACTGGAAGGGCTTACCCACCGCCGACGAGGTCGTGGACCTGGCGCTGCCGTTCGTCGAGCGTCACGCCAAGGAGCGCTTCTTCCTCTTCGTGTTCATGGTCGACACCCACGACCCCTATCACGCGCCCGGCGACTTCGAGACGCGTTACGTGACCAATCCGGAGGTTCCGCTCGTGCGGACACCCCATTGGGAGATCGGCGACTATTCGCCCGAGCAGGTCCAGCGCATGAAGGAGACCTACGACGGCGCCATCGCCTACACCGACCGCGCGCTCGGCCGCTTCTTCGGCCGCCTCAAGGAGCTCGGGGTCTACGACAAAGCGACCATCATGCTCACCGCCGACCACGGCGAGGCTTTCGGCGAGCACGGCGTCTACTTGCACGCGCATCACCTCTACGACGAGATCGTCCGCGCGCCCCTCATCGTCAAAGCCCCGCACATGAGCAAGCGCGGTGCCTATTCCCCCGCCCTCGCGCAGAGCATCGACCTGTTCCCGACCATCGCCCGCGCGTTCGGTCTGCCGCTCGCCAAAGACCTACTCGGGGCCGACTTGTTCGCGCTGATGGCGAACAGCGAGAAGACGCGCTCGGTGATCGCGGAGTTCACGAACTTCGGCATCAAGCGGCGCATGTTACGCACGCTCGCCGACAAGGTCGTGTGGCAGCTCCCGGCCGATGAGGCGCAATTCCTCGCCACGGTGAAGAAGAAGTCGTTGCTGCCGAGCGTCACTTTCGACCGCGAGACCGTGAAGCTCTTCGACATGGCGAAGGATCCGCTCGAGCAACGTGACCTCTATAGCGAACAGGCCGTGCGCGACCCACGCTGGGCGAAGCTCATGCAGAGCCTGCGCGCCTACGAGAAGCGCCACGCGGCGCAGAGCGCCACCGTGGTCGAGCGCCTCGACGCCGAGACCTATCGCGACCTCAAAGAGCTCGGCTACATCGACTAGCGCGAGAAGATCGCCTTGTTCTCGGTGGCGTCCAGGAGCGCCTGGATCTCCGCGCCACACGTGCCGCGCGCGATGACAGGGTAGTCTTGATGCAGGGCGGCGTTCGCGACGTTGCGCAGCAGAGTGCGCGCTTCGGCCGGGGCCAGGAAGAGCTCGCCGTGGTTGAAGGCACGCAGGCGCTCGCGTGTGATGCCGAGCTCTTCTTCCATGTGCTCAGGAGGGAACTGTTGCTCGACCGCCGTGACGCAGGCGGCGATGGCTCGAAGGTGCGGGCGCAGCCGGTCGACGATGCCGAGCAAGTTGATCGCCTCCACCCGGCCTTCGTCGGTGGTCATGACCGGAGCGGGCTTGGCGGGCGGGGCTTGCATGGCGACGGCAACGCCGCGCATCGCCGGATTCGGCTCGTGGCCGATGCTGACGAGGAGTGTGCGCCCGCCGCGTTCGAGGAAGGAGACCGTGGCCTGCTCTTTGCGACCACGGGCATACAGGCGCGCCTCGATGGCCTTGCTGACCGCGTCGCAGAAGGCGTCGACGCCTTGGGGTACGGGGTTGTGGAACATCGCGAGCGCGACGAGGCCGCTTTGGCCCTTGGGGATCGTGACGGTGACCGGCAGGACGGTGCCGACCATGGACTTGGCGCGGGCCTGCTGCTGGCTGACGCGGGTCATCGCGGTGGTTGCGACCTCTTCGACACAGGCGCCGAAGCGACTCTCGAAGGTTCTTTGCGCGACGAAGGCCATGGCGTGAAGCTCCTCGGGCATAGAGAACGCCGTTAGCGTCGGTATCGGTGCTTCTCCGCGAAAGTTGCGTCGATACGCCCGGTTGAGGCACGCAGGCCTATGGACCGCCGCTTGCTCATCATCGGCCTCGATGGCGGCACCTTCGCGCTGCTCGATCCGCTCGTGGCGACGGGCGATCTGCCCAATCTCGGGCGCTTGATGCGGGAAGGGGCGCGCGGCGAGCTGCTCTCGACCTTGCCGCCGGCGACCATGCCGGCGTGGACCTCGTTTCTGACCGGCGCACCTCCCGGCGAGCACGGCGTGACCGACATCTTCATGCGGCGCGGTTACACGCTCACGCCCGCCAGTGGCGCGCTGCGGGCCCTGCCTACTTTTCTCGAGGTGCTTTCGCGTCGAGGACGGCGCGTGGCTTCGATCGGTGTACCAGGAACCTTCCCGCCGCTGCCTTTGAACGGCGTCTGCGTTTCCGGTTTCGATGCGCCCGGCGTGCACCGGGCGACCCGCGCCTCGGTGTCGCCGCCGAGCTTCTTCTCGATGCTCGAGGAGCTGGGTGGCTATCGCTACGCGACCTTCAACGAGCAGCGTCGTGGGCCACGCCGCCTCGCCGAAGCCGCGGACGCGTTGTGCGCCGACATCGCGCGCAAGGAGCAGCTCCTGATCTCGCTCTACGGGCGCGAGCCTTGGGACGTCTTCTTCACGCACCTGCAGGCTTCGGACACCGCCGCGCATCATCTCTGGCACACCCACGACATGGCCTCGCCGCGAGCGGGCGAGCGCAGCGACGACTTGCCACGGGTCTATCGCCGGCTCGACGAGCTCGTCGGGGCTCTGCTAAAGCAGACAAGTCCGGATACGCGCGTGATGGTGGTGAGCGACCACGGCTTCGGCGGCGCCGGCATCACCGCGGTGCACCTGAACCGCTTGCTCGAACGCGCGGGGCTGCTGCGCTTTGGCGGGCGACGCGCCGGTGGTGCCAAAGCGCTCGTGCGCCGTGCGCTGGGCGAGCTGCCGCCCGAGGTCATGGGCCCGCTGGTGCGAGCGTTGCCCGAACGAGCACGCGCTCGCCTGCATCAAAAGCTGCTCGCGAGCCCCATCGACTGGGATGGGACGCAGGCTTTCTCGGACGAGCTCGACTACGCGCCGTCGATCTGGCTGCACCGCGCGAGTGCCTTCGAGCGCGGGCACGTGCCGGAGGCGGCGGTGACGCGCTTGCGTGAGCGGATCCGTGAGCTGTTGTTGGCGCTGCGCGATCCTACGACCAACGAGCCGCTGGTCGCGGCGGTGCACGCGCGCGAAGACACGCCGATGCGCGGGCCGCATGTCGAGCGCGCTCCCGACCTCATCATCGAGCCTGCCTGGCCCGGCGGCTATCGGACGTCGTTCCTGCGCAGTGATGGTCCCGGAGAGCCGGTGCGCGCTCTCGCTCGCGAAGAGTATGCGGCGGGGCGCGGCGCCGGCATGCCCGGCGTGCATCGCCCCGAGGGCATCCTCATCGTGCACGGCGACGGCATCGAGGCGCGTACGCTCGCGCGGACGACCATCGAGCAGGCCGGCGCCCTCGTGTACGAGCTGCTCGGCGAGGAGCGGCCCGCCACCGTACAGGCCGCCCCGAAGGTCACGGATGGCTACAGCCCGCGGCAGCGGCGAGTCGTGGAAAACCGCCTGCGTTCGCTCGGGTACATCGACTGAACGGGCAGTGCCACGAGGTCAGGTGTCGCCCCAGAAGGCTTTTAGACGCGTGTTCAGGCTCGATTTGCTAGGCTCCTCGGGTGACGGTTCCGCCGCCCAATAATCGGTTCGCGCACATCGTCCGCGACATCGATCCTAGCCGGCCGCAAGCTGGCCAGACCGGTGACGACGCGAGCCCCGGCGTCATCACCGAGGCGGAGAAGCCACAAGCTCGCGCCAGGATCGACGAGCGCATCGCCGTCATGACCCCGAACGAGCGCTTGGGTGGTGACGGCGTCCGTCGCCATTTGGGACAGCTCCGCGACCTGCGGGCGCGGCTGGATGCGCCGGGCGACTTCGATGCGCGCACGGCCGTCTATCGCCGGGCACAGGAGGTCGGCCTGCCGGTGACCCGCGTCGACAGCCGCCGCATGCCGGACTACGACCTCAGCCCCGACGAGCTCGCCTCGGCCGTCGACAGCGGCATTCAGCACGCCGCCTCGATCGATCGGCAAATCCGCGAGGCGCGCGGTCGCACTCCACCCGATGAGGCGCGCATCGCCACGTTGACGCCACAGCTCGACGCCGCACGCGTCGGCGTTACGCAGCTCCGGCAGCATCGCGTCCTCGCGCTCGTGGAGGGCCTGAACCTGCCGACCGGAACACCGGTCGACGTGAACAGCCAGGCGGGGCTCGTCGACCTACGCGAGAGGCTCGACGCCGAGATCGGCCGCTGGCGCGGCATGGATGACCCACGGGTCGTGGAGATGCTCGCGAACAATCCCGGCGACGTCCTCGCGCGGCAACGTCTGCTGGCCGCCGCGCGCTCGGAAGTGTCGATGACCATGGGCGGCGCCGACGCCATGGCGCAAGCGCTCTTCAACGCGACGCTCGGGCGGCCTGGTACAGACGAGCGTGCCGCTCAGATCGCCCTCGCGCAGATCCATCTCAGCGGCGCGAAAGCCGGCGCCGAGGCTGAGCTGCATCGCCTGATGCTGGTGCACGGCGTGCCGGTGCCCGAAGGCGCCGACTTTCCCGCCATTCGCCACACCATCGCGTCCGAGATGAGCTGGGTCGATCGTCGTGTCGCCGAGAGCATGTTCACCGAGGGACGCGACGCGACCAACACACCCGAGTGGGAGTACTTCCTGCACTCGCTGACCAAGCCGGTCGACAGCGCGTTCGACTGGGCGGTGGACAATCCCGGGGGCGCGATGGCGGTCGCCGGCGGCACGGTCGCCGCCGCGGCGACTCTCCCTGTCTCGGTGCTCGCGGCCGCGGGTCTCGGCTATGGGCTCTGGGAGACGGGCAACGGCGCCTACGCCTACGTGAACGCGCGCGACCGCGACGAGCGCGTCGAGGCCATCTATCGGGTCGGCGGCGGCGTGACCGCGCTGGTGCCGGCGGCGGGGCTGAGCGTGCGCACGATGCGGTCCGCCGTTCCGCGCGTCGCGCAGTCGCCGGCGCGGGGTGCCTCGGCCGAAGAGGTGCTCCCCAACGGCATCGACCCGCGCAACCTCGTCTCGCGCAACTGGGCCCGCATGCGCGGCGCGGTCGGCCGTCACATGGACGGCGGTCGCTTTCAGTTCGCCGAGCATGCACCGGCGACAGTCTATCGCGCCTCGTATTACGCGCCGAACGGCAAGGTCTCGGCCTACGTGACGACCAATAGCGACACTGCCAGGGCGTTCCAGCGCTCCAACCCCGGCTCGCGCATGTACATCGGCTATGCCACCGACGCAGCCGAGGCGCAGGTGATCACCGGCGCATCCCGCACCGGTCAGGCATACCTCGTCACTGGCTATCGCTGGTCCCACATCCAGACGCCGCTCAGTCCGCCGTTACCGTGACCTCGCGCCGTGTCCAGGAGCTGCCGCCGCGGTTGTCGCGTAGCACCACGTAAATGGTTACGGGGCCGGTGTAGCCTGGCTCGACGTGCCACGTGCCCTTGCTGTCATCGAGGGGACGGAAGTCGTCGCCATCGGCGATGAGACGCGTGTCGGCGACGAACTCGCCGCTGGTCGTGAAGAACGTCGCCCAGAGGAGCTCACCGACCGGGCTGTCGCCGACCGCTACGGCGGAGTAGTCGGGCTCGGACTGCGAGGGGTCGACCGCCACCAGCACGTCGATGTCGGGGCAGTCGTCGACATCGGCCGCCGTGCAGGCAGGAACGCTGTCGGGCACGGAGACGTCGGCGATCAGCGGATTGGTGTTCGCGACGTCGTCATACGCGAAGATCGGCGTGTAGCCGACGACGAAGCTCGCGGCGCCGAGCGGCTGGCCACTATCGCGGTCGACACAGTCGACGCCGAAGCCGAGCCGCTCCTGGTTGACGAGGGTGCCGGCGCAAACGGCGAAGTAGACGTAGGCGGTGCCGTATTTGGGCGTCGAGCCGGGTGTCGGCGGCAGCCGGCTGATGATGTCGGCGGAGATCGTGGTTTCGAAGTGGGTGTCGCCGAGAACGATCGTGGTGTCGAGCGTGTCGAGACAGCGCTCCGCCTGGTCGCCGGGCGGATTCTCACAGCCCGCGAACCAGGCGACCTCGAGCGGCACGCCGGCTTGCGACACCGCCAGCATGTCGAAGGCGACAGTGGCGCCGGGGACCGCGAACGGAGGGTCCGCGACCACCGCCAGCACGCGGGCACCCTCGAGACGCGAGGCTGGCGGGAATTGGTCGGAGCAAGCCACTCCGCTTAAGCAGACAACGACGAAAAGCGCTCTCATAGCTCACCTCGCACACCGATGCTGGGGAAGAAGGGCAGGCCGTAGGCAAAGCCGCCCTGCGAGTTGTCGAACTTGTAGGTCGGGGCCTCCGCGTTCTTGTGGTTGTAGGCGTTGATGACGTCGACGTAGGTCGAGAGCTTCCACGAGGTGAACGCCCACGTCTTCTCGACGCGCACGTCGAGCTGATGGAACATCGGCATGCGCTCGCCGTACTCGCGGCCGGTGATGCAAGCGTAGCTGCCCGAGGACGAATCGAAGCGGCCGCCGACGCACGGGGTGTAGGGGTTGCCGCTCACCATGCGAAATCGGCCGCCGATGAGCCAGCCGCTCCCGAGCCGGTAGCTCGCGAGGGCGGTGAGGATGTGCGTTTGGTCGTATTCGAAGAGGCGGCGCTGCTCGCCGGGTTGGTCGACACGCGTTGACCGCGATAGCGTATAGGCGAGAAAGCCCGAGAGGCGCTCGCCTTCGTGACGCACCAGCAGCTCCGTGCCGTAGGCGCGGCCGCTGCCGCGATTCCCGTAGAGGTAGCCACCGTCTTCGGTCGGCGTGCGTGAGACCAGGCGCTCGAGTTCCTTGTGGAAGCCTTCGAACGAGAGGGTGACGCCGCGCGCCAGCTCTTGCTCGACGCCGAGCGATTTCGCGAGCACGCGGTCGGAATTCAAGCCCGGTTGCCCGACGACCGGCAGTGTTTCGCGCCACACCGGCGGCTTGTAGTAGAGCCCCGCCGCGCCTTTTATCGTCGTGCGCGGGAAGGTCGGCCTGATGTCGTAGCGCGCATTCATGCGCGGCCCGAAGTCGAGGTTTTCGTTTTCGTGGTCGTAGTCGAGGCGGAGGGAAGGCACGACCTCTAGCCCGGCGATGGGCGTGATGCGCGCCTGCAGGTAGGCGGCCGGCCGATTGAACCACCCGCCGGTCTTCAAGACACGCGTCCGAGCCGTCGCATCGACGCCCGTATCGCTCTCGCCGGGTAGCGCGAAGTCGGGAAAGCGCAGGTCGGTCGCATAGTCGACGGTGACCACGTCGTAGCCCGCTGAAACGGTCATCCAGTCGGCGAGCTTCGCCTGCAGCTCGCCACGCAGCGCATACGTGTAGAGGCTGCTGGCGATACGCTGCGGGCCGACATTGAAGTTGGGCGTGTCGCGGCCCCAGCTCGCCATGAGCTTCAGGCTGAGCGCGTCGGTGAGCTGATTGTCGTAGTTCGCCTGGATGCGATAGAAGCCCTGCGAGACCGCGACGGTGCCGACCGGGGCGTCGCCTTCACCCTCGTCGACGACCCGTAGAGCGTCGTAGGCACCGTAGACTCCGATGCGCAGGCGCGAGCGCTCGGTGAGGCGATTCTCGAGGAACAGCTGCGCGTCGAAGTAGTAGGGCGCACGGCTGCCGCTCGGGAGCAGACCGCCGATCCAAGCGTCGAGATGGCTGCGGCGGACACCCGCGATGATGGTCCAGCCGCGGCCCAATGGGCCACGCACGAGTCCGCGCGCGTCGATGAAGTCGACCTGCGCCATCCCATGGAAGCCCCCATCGGTTTCACCTGGGCGCATGCGGATGTCGACGATACCGCCGGCGACACGACCGTACTTGGCGCCGAAGTTGCCGGGGTAAAAGTCGATGCCGTCGAGCATCTCGGTGGGGATGATCGAAGCGAGTCCGCCAAAGTGATAGACGAAGGGGACGAAGCTGCCATCCACGTAGGCTTCGGTGTCCTCCGGTGCGCTGCCGCGGACGACGAGCTGACCCGCGAGGCCCGGAGCGCGCGCGATACTCGGCAGGTTCTGAATGGCGCGCAGGGCATCGCCGTTCGAGCCAGCGGCGGTGCGCAGCTGTTCTCGGGTCATCTCCCGCTTGGTCACCTCGCGGTCGGCGCGCGCGCCGCGGATCTCGACCTCTTCCACGTCTTCGGGCGCGGGGGGCTCGGGCTCAGGCTGAGTTGCGAGCGCGGGCGTAGGCTCCGGCTCCGGCTCCGGCTCGAGCTCGAAGAGATAGGTGTAGAGGATGCGCGACGCGATGGGGTTGCCGTCGCGCGTCGCGGGCTGGAAGCGGAAGCGCAGCACGGCAGCGCGCGCCGCTTCGTCGAAGCCGTGGCCCACTGGCTCGGTAACCTCGGCCGCGGTCACCATACCCGTCGCGTCGATGTCGAGCCGCAGCACGACGCGCGCGGTGAGCCGCTCGGCGAGAGCCGCCGGCGGATAGTCCGCCTCGACACTCTCGCGCAGCTCCGGCGCTTCGACGACCGGGGCGGCGAGAAGACACACGAGTCCAAGCACGTCGAGAAACATGTCGGGAAATCCTTGCTGGTCGTTGACCGCTTTAGCGGTGGAAGCGAACTAGAAACGGGCGGGTCTCGCCCGGGACCTCGTGGTCATCGGCGTCGCGCGCCGGTTGATAGGTCTGGCGCATGGCGCAGGCTCGCGCGGCCGTGCCGAAGCCGTGGCCCGGGTCGCGCAAGATGCTCACCGCTTGCGGTCGGCCGGCGGCGTCGGTGCGCACCTGCACCATGACAGCGGCGGCGTTCGGGGCATTGGCATCCGCCGGGTAGAGCGCCGAGCAGTCCCACTCCGAGCCTGCCGGCGACGCCGGCACCGCCGCGCGCTTGCTGGTCGCCGTGGCGTCCGGGGTGACAGGGCCCAGCACCGGCGCATCGCTCGCACCCACCGCCGAAGTGGTGCCGCCGACGTACCTGTCCGCCGCGCCCTGCACGATGCTGAAGTCGACCGGCGAGGCATCCGCTTGGTCTGGAGCGGCGGTGATCACATGCCCCGCCTTGGCCGCGGTCTTCTGAGTTACTCTGGCGCGCGCCGGTTTCTCGGGCTCGGGCTCCGGTTCACGTGCGCGAGGTGCCGGCGGCGGCGCGAGCTCGACCTCCATCGGCCGCGGTGGTGGCGGCGGCGGTGGGTCCATGCGCAGCGCCGCACGCGCGCACATGATATGCACGAACGTCGACACGCAGGCGCCGATGAGCCAGTTGCGCGGCATGCCCATCATGGCGTCACCACCTCGGGCTCGACGCCGAACGCGACCCGCGAGAGGCCGGCACGGCGCAAGAGATCCATCGCATGCACGACCCGCGCGTGTGCCACCGCGCCATCGGCGTCGATGACGGCGCGCACTTCGCTGTCGCTGGCGAGCGCCGCCTTGGCGCGTGAGAGGATTGCCTCGTCCGCCAAAGCAGCCGTCTCGTCGATGCCGATGGTGCCATCCTTGGCGATGGCGACATGCAAGATGGTCTGCTCGCTGGTTGCCGTCCGAGCTTGCGGCAGGTCGACCGCCAGGGCACTGGCCGCGATGATCTTCGCGGTCACCAGGAACACCACGAGCAACACCAACGTGATGTCGACGAGCGGGGTGACGTTGATGCCGCTCATCAGGTCGCTATCGGTTTGCATGGCGGCGGCCATCTCACGCCTTCCCTTCGAGGTAGGCGACGACCTCGAGCGCCAGCGTTTGCGCGTCGTCGAGGGCGCCCTTCACCACGCGCTGCAAGACGTTGAAGGCGACGATGGCGGGAATCGCGACCGCGAGCCCGACCGCCGTGGCGACCAGCGCCTCACCGACGCCGGTCATCACGTGACTCGGGTCGAGGGCGGCTTTGGCGTTGCCCGCCGCGGCGACGCCCAGCGCGTTGAACGCCTGCAAGATGCCGATGACCGTCCCCAGGAGCCCGACGAAGGGCGCGTTGGCGCCCAGCGTCGCGAGAAACGCGAACCTCCGCTCCAGCAGACGACGCTGCGCGATGATCTCGGCGTCCATCACGGTCCTCGCCTCGGCGACGACCTTGGTGCCGGACTCCATGCCGCGGAGCGCGACGCGGGCGGCTGGGTGGCGGTGGCGTGACATGCTCGAAACACCGCTGCCGAAGCCGCCGACCCGCAGGGCCTCGCGCAGGCTCTCACGCAGTAACGAGCCCGGGACGCGAAGGGCGCGCAACGCCAGCAGGCGCTCGACGACGACCGCGACCGAGACGATGCTGAGGACGACCAAGACCCAGAGGACCCAACCGGCGCCGAGCTTGAGGAGGATGGCTTGCGAGTGCTGAACGATTTCCATGTGTGGGGTTCCTTTCGCCTCGTGGAACCCCGCGACTTGAAAAAAGTGTCACCCTAGAAACGCACACCCGCGTGCAGCGACGGCCAAGTGCGGAAGGTGAAGTCGCCCGACTGGTGCACGGTGTCGAGCACCGGGCCCGCGTTGCTCGCGATGTCTGTGCCGTTCCAGCCCATGTACTCGAACCACGAGACGCCCGCGAAAGCGGACAGCTTCTCGAAGGGAAAGACGAAGCTGATGCGCTCGCGCACGATCATGTCGGCGCGGGAGCTGCCGAAGTCGAGGGTGGCGTGCGCGACCAAGATGTCGGTTTCGAGACTCCAGTTGGTGAAGGTGGCGAGGCGTGCGCCGAAGCCGACGCCCAAGTAGGCATCGCCGCGGGCCATGCGGTCGAAGGCGAAGATGCCACCGCCGAGAAAGCCGTAGAAGACCCCACCGGTGTCGTAGCGCAGCGCAAGCTGCAGCGGCTCGTTGGTGCTGGCGCCGACGTCACCACCGAGGCCGCGATTGCGGATGTAGCTGAAGAGACCGAACGGGACGCCGTGCATCTCTTTCGAGACGTTGACGAGCCCGATCTGCGCGCCCGTGACCACTTGTCCGACGTTGACGAGCCCGAGCTGCACACCGCGAACGTCGCCGCCGACGTTGACGAGCGCGATCTGGGCGCCCTGTACGTCGTCGCCGACACCGACCATGCCGTACTGCATGCCGGCGACGTCGCCGGCGATATTCACCGGCGCTACCTGGAGACCGAGGACGTCGTCCGCGATGTTGACGCCGGCCGCGAGCTGCAAACCGGTGGTGGGTCCGCTGTTCCAGTTGACCGCGGACGCGACCTCGATGCCGCTGAATACGCCACGGTCGCGATTGGCGATGGCGCCAATCTGGATGCCGCGCATCTCGCCGTCGGCGATGTTCATGATGCTCGAGACTTGAATGCCTTCGCTGTCGCCGCCGGTGAAGTTGAGCACCAGCGACATCTGCAGTCCGCGCATCGACTGCTTGGCTCGCGTCGCGCCCAGCGACAGCGCCAGACCACGCAAGTGGTCGGTCACGCCGTAGATGAGCTCGATGCTGAGGTTCTTGGTGAGCACGACGTCGTCGGGCGTCGTTGGCAACGTCAGGTCGGGGACGAGGCTGAACGAGATGGGATGCGTGACCTGGCGCTTCGTCTCGGCTGTCGCCACGCCTTCCACGCGCTCTTCACCGCCGCGTCGCGCCGCCACCTCGACGCGCCCTTGGCTCAAGCTCGAGCGGAAGAGCTTGGCGCTGGCGTTGACGCCAACCTCCACCGTGCCCTCGAGGATCTCGTCCTTCTTCTCGACGCGGACATTGTAGACGCCGGGCTCGAGGCCGATCTCGACGGCGCGGCCTTCCACCTTGAAGAGCTCGGCGACGAGGACGCCGTTCTTGTCGCGCAGGAAGACGCGGCCCGCGAGCGGCTCGTCGATGGTGAGCGACGCCGTGGTGGCGCGCAGGTCGGTCATGACGACATCGCCGGTGCCGGTGAGCTGGATCTCGTAGGCCGGGTGTTGCGGACCGTATTGCGTGCCTTCGGTGCGCGCCAACGTTTCCGCGAAAGCGAACTGGTAGGCCTCGTTCAAGGTCACGCGGCGGTCGCGGGTCACGTCGGCGGCGCCGCGCAGACCCGAGATGAGATAGTGGGTGAAAAACGAGCCCTTGATGCGGTCCGATTCCTGCGCCGCTTCGGTTTCGGAGCTCGAGGTCAAGATGGCCTGACCTTGCACCTTGCTCGAGGTGTCGAGCAGGAAGGGCGGCCGCATCGTGCCACCCTTGCGGCGGGTCAACGCGCCCGACTGGCACGAGTCGACGATGGCGATGCGCACGTCGGCGGGGAGGGTCGCCAACGCGGCGCGGAACGACTGGTAGGAGAGCTGCTCGGCGCCGAGCATGAGCCCGTTTTCGTCTGAGTGTCCGCTGAAGTAGACGATGAGCTCGACGCGCGAGGCGTTGCCGCGGTCGGCCATGCGCGTCTGCATGTCCGCCAGGGCCATGTCGAACTGGGTCCGACCCGGGTTCACCAACACGACCTTGTCGGCGGCAGCCACGCCGCCCAGGGCCGACAAGACTTGCGCGAAGGCTTCGGCGTCGCTCGTGGCATAGCGCAGCGGTGTGCGTGATGGTCCGCCGGAGCTGACACCGACCACCAGCGCGAAGCGGCGCACCGGCGTGTCTTGGCCGTGCGCCGTGAGCGGAAGGGCGAGCGACAGAGCAACGAGGAGGAAACGCATGCTCAGGGCTCCTTGCGCAGGGTGAAGACGTCGACGACGCCGCCCAGGGCACGGCGCAGCTTCTCGGCATCGAGCTCAGGCTCGTCGCGCAGCATCTTCTGGAGCTTGGCGATGTCGACGGGCCTGGTGGCGGCGACGAACACGAAGCGCTCGAAACGCGGCGCGTCGTCGAGCGTGTAAGCACGGGGCAACAAGACCTCGTTGCGCTGCGACAGCTTACCGTCGCCGTTCGTCGGCGTGTGCACGGTGACGTTGCCGCGACCGTCGACCGAGACGATGGCCCCGTAGGTCGCTTCCGCCGCGACGTACGACACCTGCACCGTGTCACCGGCACGCGCGCTGGCGCCGCTCGTGAGCTTCTCGTTGGTGTTGCCGACTTGCCGATAGAGCGCGATGTGCGGCTTTGCGCCTTTCAGGATGATGACCTCGTCGTCGGGCCCGCGCGGCACGACCACGAAGAGCACGGCGCAAGCCAGCGCCACCAACGGCGCCAGCCAGAGGAACGGCTTGACCCTCGGCGCGTCGGCCGCTCTAGCGGACACCTTGGCCGCGACGACGCGCGGCGAATGCAGCGCCAGGAGCTCGTCATTCTCACGTCGCATCGCCTCGACGCGCTCCAGGGCCTCGGGCGATGCCTCGATGCGCGCCTTCTCGTCCGCTGTAGCGGCGCCTACCAAATAGCGCTCGAGCATGAGCTCGGAGATCCGTGTGCTCATGGCGCGGCCTCCACCGTCTGCGCCCCGATCTGTTCGCGCAAGATGCGCAATCGCTTGCGAACCCCCGAGACCGACATGCCGGTTTCGGCCGCGACCTCTTCGAGGCTCATGCCGTCGACCCAGTGCATGACCGCCATCGTCGTGGTGCTCTCGCTCAAGCCGCCGAGCAGGCGTTGCAGCAAACGGCGCGTCCCAGTGCTGTCTTCGACGTCGGTCGCGTGGGCAAGGGCGGCCAGCAGGTCGTCGTTCGCGTTTTCCGGCTTGCGCCGGCGCGTGCGCAGCTTGTTCAAGCTGACGTTGGTCGCGATGCGGTAGAGCAAGCTCGACATCCCTCGGTCGTCGAGCCGGTCGCCGCTTTGTATGAGACGCACGAAAACGTCGTGCATGGCATCCACCGCCTGTTCCTGATCGGCGAGCAAGGCACGACAACGTCGAACCACCATGGGTCCAAAGCGCCGGTAGGCGTCTTCGATGTCGATAGCCATCAGCTCGTCTCGGAACCTGGAACACCGGGGGGCGTGATTCGTGTCACTTCACGTAGCCGAGGGCTCGCAGCTCGGATTCGACGGCGGCATCCACGGGGCGCACGGTGCTTTCGGCACCACCGCGTTTTGCCTCGCGTTTCAGGCGTTCCATGGCGGTCGTGAGGGTGAGGGTGGTGGCGTCGTCGCGGAGGGCTTTGCGCTCGCCCGGGTCGGCGTTCAGGTCATAGAGCTCGACCGGCGCGAGGCCCCGGGGATTGCCGTCGTTGGCGACGATGAGCTTGCGCCCCGCTTGGCGCACCGACGTCAGCACGTTGCCCTCGTGATTTTCCTCGGCGAACGCCGCGGCGGGAGCGGGCGTGTCGGCGCGCAGGTCCCGGCCTTCCCACGTGGGAGGCACGGTGACCGCGTGGAAGCCGGCGATGGTGGGAGCGACGTCCACCTGACGCGCGAGGTGCGGGTCCGCTCCGGTGGCGATGCCGGGCCCGCGCATCGCGAGCGGCACACGGAGCTGCTCCTCGTACAAGGTCGTCCCGTGCCAGAAGCCGCCGTGCTCGCCGAATTCCTCGCCGTGATCGGCGGTGACCACGATGCGCACGCGGTCGCTGAGGCCGCGCGCGCCCAGCCCCTGGAGGAGCTCGCCGAAGTAGCCGTCCCAGCGTTTGACGCCGTCGCGATAGGCGTCGCGCATGGCGCCGGCGGATTCGAGCGGCGGGTTGGGTTGGCTCACGCGGGCGAACGAGGCGCCGTCGACCGAGAAATATGGATCGTGCGGCTCCATGTAGTGCAGGTAGAGGAAGAACTTGTCGTCGCCGATGCGGTCCAAGATGGAGAAGGCGTGGGCGTTGACCATTCCTCCATCGCGGAAAAAATCCTTGGGGCTGCGTCCGGCCGTGAAGAGCTTTTCGCGCATGATGCGGTAGACATTGTAGGCCGCGAGGCGGTTGGCGCGCGCCGGTGCTCCGAGATAACGGGCCGGCGGGAGGTAGCGGTACTCGGCGAAGCCGTTGTCGAAGCCGTAGCCTTCCTCGAGGTTGTAGTTGGTCACCACCGCGGCGGTCTTCACGCCCGCGTCGCCGAGCGTCTTGGCGATGGTCGGCAGGGTCTGCGGCAGCACCGCGACCTTGCTCATGGTGTCGTGACCGGTGGCGTGGCGGGACGTCATGATGCTCGCCACCGCGGCCTTCGTCCAAGAGGCGTGCGCGGTCACGTCGTCGAAGCGGCGACCTTGAGTCGCCCAGTCGTCGAAGGCGGGTGACGGCGGGCCGTCGCGGTGCGGTGGCGCCCCGTAGGCACCCAGCATGTCGGCGCGCAGGGCGTCGACCACGATGAGGATGGTGCCCTCGCCGCGCAGCGTGTGCGGCGGGGCAGGGTTCGCCGCGTCATCGTCATGTCCGGAGACCGCCCGGATGCCGAAGGCCGCCAGTGCCACGAACGGCAAGGCCCACCAGGCCGGGCTACGGGCAAAGCGCGAGAAGATGCGCCTGCGGATCCAGGTGCTCAGCATCAGCACCGGAAAGAGCATGCCGACCCCGGCCGCGAGCCCCCAGGCGACCGCCGCGAGCCCCTTTCCCGGAGCCTCGAGATAAATATCACGTAGCAGAATGAAACGGACGAGCACGATGGTCGAGCTGACCAGGGCCAGAGCCGCCCCGAAAGTGATGAGCCCGGGAGGCGTCCGCGCGAAGGCCCGCGCCGTTACCAGGGCCAAGCCGATGCCCGCGAGCGCCCAGAGAGCGGCGTAGAACATGCCGGAATAGGCCAAATCGACCCCCCGGTAGGCCCCTTCGGCGACCCCAACGGCGAGACCCCCGAGGGTCATGCCCGCGGCGAGCCCCCCTGCGCGGTACAGGCGTTGCATCGGCAGCAGCTTGTATCAAGACGCATGCGATCGGCCAATGACAAGTACGTGCACAGCCCGCTATGGTCGCCGCCCCATGCCAGCCAAGCCCGTTCCAACGCGCCTCACGCGAGGCACGACCTTCGGCAAGTACCGCCTCGCCAGCAAGATCGGCACGGGCGGCTTCAGCCAGGTCTGGAAGGCCAAGGACCTCATCGAGGATCGCTGGGTGGCGCTCAAGCTCCCCGCGAAGGTGAAAGCCGGGAGCGAAGAAGAAGACGAGCTCCTGCGTGAGATCCGCTTGAGCGCGACGCTCGACCACGACGCGATCTTGCGGCCACGTAACGCCGATCGTATCGGCGACCGGTACGTTATAGCGATCGAGCTCGCGCGTGAGTCGCTCGATGACCGCTTGACTCGCCGCCTCGGTACGCGACTTGCTCTCGGCTACATCCACCAGGTGCTGCGCGGGCTCGCGCACGCGCACGAGCGCCGCATCATCCACCGCGATTTGAAGCCGTCGAACCTGATGATCTTCGATGACGGCATCATCAAGATCGCTGACTTCGGCCTCGCCAAGGTCGCCAAGCACACGATGATCTCGGCGACCGGCTCCGGCACCTTGCTCTATTGCGCGCCGGAGCAGGCCCACGGCTATCCCTGCTTTGCCTCCGACATCTTCTCGCTGGGGCTCATGATCCATCAGATGATCACCGGCGTGCTGCCGCGTTGGCCGTTCCTCTGGCCGTTCGACAACGTCTCGGCGCTGCGCGCCAAGACCAGCCCCGCGTTCGCCGACATGGTGCGCACCGCCACCAATCCCAATCACGCCATGCGCTATCGGGATGCGAGCGAGATGCTGCTCGAGTTCGAGGCCCTGCTGCCCAGTCTCCTGCGGCGACTCGGCAACGCCAAGGTGGCGCGCCGCCGGGCCAAGGTCATTTCGTCACGGCGCCGCCGCGCTGCCTGACGATCACGGGACAAGCCGAGTTAGCCTGCCGATAATGCGGGCCTAAGGGATAGGTGCGCCGTGAGCCTCAAGGACGTTCGTTTAGAGCTCGACAGCAATCGCGTGAACCACCGCGATTCCGTTGACGCTTCGAACGAGCACCAGGCTTGGGCGGCGATGCGCGACGGAGCGCAGCTGACCCTAGGCAGGACCCCCGCTTCGACCGGGGCAGCGGCTTTGCGAAGCGCCGAGATGGCCTTGGCTCGCGCCCGGGGTAAGTCCGCGCGCACCCTTGTTCAGGTCAACGCGCGCCAGCTCGCTAGCGACCCGCGCAACGATCCATCGTTCGTCGCGGCTGCCCGCAACGGCGGCTTCAATTTGGCGCGGCGGACGTAGCGCGTCGCGGCAACACCGCGAAGAACGTGCTGCCCTTGCCGACGACGCTCGCGACCCCGACGGTGCCGCCCTGGGCCTCGACGATGCGCTTGGTGAGGGAGAGGCCGAGCCCCGTGCCTTGGTGTGCCGTCGTTGAGCCGGTGGTGAGCTGCTGGAATTCGGCGAACAGACGCGGGAGCTGGTCGGGTGGAATTCCGGCTCCAGCGTCTTCGACCTCGATGCGGACGCGACCATCGCGGTCAGGCAGCGAGCGGACCACGACGCGCGTGCCCTTCGGCGCGACCTTCAGGGCGTTCGAGAGATAGTTGTAGAGGACCTGCTTGAGGCGTACCGGGTCGAGATAGACGTCGTTGGCGGTGTCGTCGGCGGTAACGACGATCTCGGCACCGGCTTGCGCCGCGAGACTCCCGAGACTGTCGGCGACCTCGCGCATGATCATATCGAGCCGTGTCTGCTCCGCGATGAACACCAGCTTGCCGGCGTCGACCTTGGCGAGGTCGAGCACGTCGTTGATGAGCCGCACGAGGTGCCGTGCGCTAGTGAGGACATGGCCGATATAGGTGGTGCGCTTCTCGGCGTCGGCGTTGACCGCGGGCTCGGCGAGCAGCTCCGAGAAGCCGATGATCGCGTTGAGCGGCGTGCGCAGCTCGTGGGACATGTTGGCGAGAAACTCGGCCTTGAGGCGGACCGCCTCGCGCATCGCTTCCGTGTTCTTGCGCTCGCTGATGTCGCGGATGGCGGCGAGCGTCGCGGGCTCACGCTGCCAGGTCGTGGCGACCGCGCGCAGCTCACATAGGCGCTCACCGTCGGGACGCCGGACGCTTACCTCGACCGTGCCGTCGCCATCCAACGCGAAGGGTAGGCTGGTCCCCAGGAGCTCTCCTCGGCCTTTGCCGAACAACGCCACCGCGGCGCGGTTGACGTAGAGGACGCCGGCATCTGGATTCACGACCAGGATGGCGTCTGGATTGCTGTCGAGGAGGCGCTCCAGCTCGCGGTGCTGTTCGCGGGCGCTGTTGCGCTCGATGTTGCGCTCGATCACGTAAAGAACGCTGCGCGCGAAGAGGCGACTGCCGGCGTCGTCCTTGGAGAAGACCTCTTCGGCCCCGTCCTCGAGCGCGCGCGAGCGCAACTCTTCGTCGATGAAGCCGGAGACGACGATGATGGCCGCGCTCCCGGCGGAGCGCTTGATGCGGGCAAGCGTCTCGAGGCCCACCGAGTCCGGCAGGTTCAGGTCGAGGATGATGGCGTCGGCCGTGAAAGCGGACAGCGTGTGCACGGCGTCGCTGAGGGACGTCGCGAGGCGCAGCTCGTACGGAGCGACGGCGACGTCGGCGATGCGCTCGCTCGTCAGGTCCGCGTCACCTGGGTTGTCCTCGACCAGCAGGATCCTCGAAGATCCCGAACGCACCGCGACCGCGCTCATGGCAGCTTCACCATCGACAGCCAGAAGCGCGCGATGGTGGTGAGCGCCTCGACGGACTCCGCGAGGCCCACCGGCTTGGTGACGTAACAATTGGCGCCGAGCTCGTAGCTCTTCCGCACATCCTGCTCCGAATCCGATGAGGTGAGAACGACGATGGGGATACGGCGCAAACGTTCGTCCCGTTTAACCTCGGCGAGCACTTCCCGGCCGTCGACCTTCGGTAAATTGAGATCGAGCAAGACCACGTCCGGTAAGTCCGCGTTTTCGAAGGGCGGCAGGCGCTTCAAATAGGCGATCGCCTGCGCGCCATCGGTGACCGCATCGATGGCTACCGTCGGCACCGCCCCTTCGAGAGCCTCGCGCGCGAACTCGGCATCGCCGGCATTGTCTTCGACCATGAGGATGCGCAAGGGGCGGGTCATGACACGGCTCGCGTCGCCGCCGGCAGCGTGAAGAAGAAGGTCGTGCCGACGCCGGGCTTCGATTCCACCCAGATGCGGCCGCCATGGCGTTCGACGATGCGCTTGGCGATCGACAGGCCTATACCGCTGCCCGGGTATTTGCCGGGCTCGTGCAGGCGCTGGAACATCTGGAAGATGCGCTCGGCGTATTGCATTTCCATCCCAATGCCGTTGTCGGCGACGCTGAAGAGGTAGACGCGGTCCTGCTGAACGGCATTGATGGTGACGTGCGGCGCGGCCTCGGCGCGAAACTTGATGGCGTTGCCGATGAGGTTCTGGAAGAGCTGCGCGAGCTGTACTTCGTCGGCGAGCACCGCCGGCAGCTCCGAGCTGGTGATGCGTGCTCCGCTTTCGCGGATGAGGCTCTGGAGTGAATCGAGAACGTTCTTGAGGGTCGCGCCGGACGAGACTCGCACCAGCGGCTTGCCTTGCGAGCCGACCCGCGAATAGGCGAGCAAATCGCTCACCAAACGCTGCATGCGGCGTGCGCCGTCGGATGCATAGTGAATGTATTTGTCGGCGCGCTCGTCGAGCTTTCCGCGATAGCGTTCCGCAAGCAGCTCTGTGTAGTTGGCTACCATGCGCAGCGGCTCCTGCAAGTCGTGTGAAGCCACGTAGGCGAACTGCTCGAGCTCGGCGTTGCTGCGCTGGAGCTCCGCGTCACGGCGCTTGCGCTCGCTGATGTCGATGATCGAAGCGAGGGTGAAGACCCCTTCGGGTGTTTCGATGGGATTGAGGCCGATTTCGATCGGCACCTCGCTGCCATCGGCACGCCGTCCGAAGAGCTCGCGGCCCGCCGCCATGGAGCGTGCCTTGGGGGCGACGAAGAAGCTCTCGACGAAGCCGGGATGGTGTGCGCGGAAGCGGTCCGGCACGAGGATCTCGATGGGTTGATCGATGAGCTCGGTGCGGGTGTAGCCGAAGAGCTCTTCCATCCTCCGGTTGACGAGGGTGATGCGGCGATTGCGGTCCACCATCAACATCGCGTTGGGCGCTGCTTCGACCAGGAGCCGGAAGCGCTCGTCCGCGCGCTTGCGCTCGGTGAGGTCGATGATCGAAGCGAGCGTGAACAAGCCCTCCTCGGTCGCTAGCGGGTTCAAGCCAATCTCGATGGGCACCTCGGTGCCGTCCTTGCGGCGTCCGAACAGGTCGCGGCCGGCTCCCATCGCGCGGGTGCGTGGGTCGCCGAAGAAGCCCGCCACGTGGTCTCCGTGCTTGGCGCGATAGCGCTCGGGCACGAGAGCCTCGATGCGCTCGCCCATCAGCTCGTCGCGCGAGTAACCAAAGAGCTTTTCCGCCTCGCGGTTGACCAGGACGATGCGCCGGTCGCGGTCGACCATCAAGATAGCATTCGGCACCGCCTCGACGATGAGGCTCGACAGGGCGCTGAGCTGACTACCTACCGCCGCGATGGGGGTGGTCACCGCTGAACCCTACTCGAGGCACGCTCGGGTGCCAATCACGGAAAGCGTTATCGCGGCCCGCCGCCGAGACGTTCCTTGACCTTGTAGTTCGTCGCGCCCTGGCTCTCGAAGTAGGTGCGCGTCTGCACCTCGGCGAGCAAGCCCATGAGCACGAAGTTCACAGCGAGCATGAAGAGCATCGCCGAGAGCAGCAGCAGTGGGCTGCGGATCATCGAGACGCCGTTCCAGACCTTGTTGCCGAGCATGAAGATGCCGGAGACCGTCGAGCCGAGCATCAAAAAGAAGGCGACCGCGCCGAAGAAGTGCATCGGCCTGCCGAAGTAGGTGAGCAGATACTTCACCGTGACCAGGTCGAGGATCACCTTGAAGGTGCGCCGGAGGCCGTATTTGGTGACGCCGGCGACGCGTGGCCGGTGGTTCACTGGGATCTCGGTGATCGACGCGCCGACCGCGTTAGCGTACACCGGGATGAACCGGTGCATCTCGCCGTAGAGCTTCACCTCCTTGATGACCTCGCGGCGGAACGCCTTGAGGGTGCAACCGAGATCGTGGACCTTCACGCCGCCGACCTTGCGGATGATCCAGTTGGCGATGAGCGACGGGAGCTTGCGCGTCACCGCCTTGTCCTTGCGATCCCGGCGCCAGCCGCAAACGACGTCGAAGCCGGCGTCGAGGCTCGCCATGAACCGCGGCATGTCCGCCGGATCGTTCTGGCGGTCCGAGTCCATGAACATGACGACGTCGCCGCGTGCGTCGTCGAGACCCGCCGCCATCGCCGCGGTCTGGCCGAAGTTACGTCGGAAAAACACGACCCGGACGTTCGCTTCGAGGTTCGCGAGGCTCCGCAAGATGCCGCGCGACCGATCCTTCGAGCCGTCGTCCACGAAGATGACCTCGTAGCGCAGCGGCCGGAGCATCTCTGGCGGTAGTCTGCCATCGCGGACGACTTCCGTGGCGTCCGGATCTTGCGGGCCAAGCTTGGGGGTCCAGTCTTCCTTCGGCCGCGTCATGTTGTCGAGCGTCAGCTTGAGCTCGTCCCACAACGGCTGCAGGTTGCCTTCCTCGTTGTAGACCGGAATGACGACCGAGAGGTCGACGCGCTCACTGCTCACGGAGCCAGCGGACGAAGTGACCGATGCCGGCGCGGAGGTCTGTTTTGGGGTCGTAGCCGAAGGTGTCTCTAGCATGGGTGATGTCCGCGTAGGTTCTGAGGACGTCGCCGGGCTGCATGGGCGCGCGTTCGATACGCGCCCGACGCCCGATGGCTTCTTCGAGGAGCGACACGAGCTCGGCTAGCTGCACCGGACTCGAGTTGCCGAGGTTGAATACGTCGTGGATTGGGCGAGGGCTCCGCGCAAGGTGCGCATCGGCGGCCATGATGCCGTCGACGATGTCCGCGATGAAGGTGTAGTCGCGCGAGGTTCCACCGTCGCCGTAGAGGGTGACGGGCCGGTCCTCGAGGATGGCGCGCGCGAACTTGTGGATTGCGAGGTCCGGCCGCTGTCGCGGACCATAGACCGTGAACAGGCGCAGGCAAGCCGTCGACAAGCCGACGAGGTCGTGGAAGGTGTGGCAGAGCAGCTCGCAGGCCTTCTTGGTCGCGGCGTACGGCGAGATGGGCGCGTCGGTCGCGTCGCTTTCGCCGAAGGGCACCTTGGCGTTGTTGCCGTAGACCGAAGACGAGCTCGCGAAGACGAAGCGTTTGGTGGCGTGCGCGGCGGCGAGCTGGAGCAGGGTGGTGGTGACCACGACGTTGGAGTCGACGTAGCCCGCCGGGTCCTCGATGGACGGCCGGACACCGGCGCGCGCCGCCCAGTGAAATACTGCTTCGGGCGCATGTTGGGCGTACACCGCGGTGGTCCGGGCTCTGTCGCGCAGATCGAGCTCGGTGAAGGTGAAGCGCGGGTGCTTCACGAGCTCGCGCAAGTTCCGCTCTTTGACGGCGCGCGCATAAAACGGGTCGAAGTTGTCCACGCCCACGACGTGCTGGTCCGTCGTCGCGAGCAACCGCTCCGCGAGGTGCGAGCCGATGAAACCCGCGGCGCCGGTGACCAGGAGAGTCATGGGATGGCCGGAGTTCTACTCGCCGGCCTTTCGCGTTGGCAAGTCACCCCCCCCCCGCGGTTTGACTCGGAGTCCTGTGACCACTTCGACGGGGCGGCGTAGTTCCACACAAGGAGCCGCCGCATGAGTAACCCGCCTGCCGTGAATCCGATCACCCGAGAGCGCTGGGGCCGTGTCACCGAGGTCCGCGCCGATGTCCTGCCGGAGAATCTCCGCGCCCTCGATCGCGACGGCAACGGCTACGTCGCCATCAGCGAGGCGAAGGACCAGTTCGCCGCGGTCGAGAACGCGGGCAATCAAGCGCTGGCGGCGCAGCGCGGTCCGCGGCAGCGTGGTCCGGCCGACTTCACCGGTCCGCTCGGTGCCTTGGCGGTCCCGCGCGATGGTCGCGGCGCCGAGTTCTTGAGCAAGGGTTTGCGGGTGACACCGCTCGTCGCCACCGCGCTCGGTGTCTACCAAGGTTATCGGGACGCCCGTCAGGCGCTCGAGGACGGCAAGACGACCCGCGAAGCGCTCGTCACCGGTGCGACGTCCGCAGCGTTCCACCTCACGGCGAGCACGTCCGCCCTCGTCGCCGGTGTGTTCACGGGCGCCGTGGCTTCGACTTTCTCCTCGCCGGTTGGTGGCTTCGTCGTCGGCGCGCTCACGGCCTGGGGTGTTTCGGAAGAGGCGCCGCGGGCTCGCGACTCTTTGCTGCGCCGCTTCTACTGAGCAGCCTCGGCACGAAGGCGAGCGACATCAGCACGTTCAGCGCGACCATCACGAGATGCGCCGCGAGCCCGCTGTTCGCGGCCGCTGTCGCGGACACGCCCATGGCGACGAAGCCCGCGGTCCATCCTGCTTCTTGCGCGCCGAAGGTCCCCAGCGCCGAGAGCGGCAGCACCGCGGCGAGATTGGCGATGCTGGTTGCGACCACCATGGGGCCTGTGCCGACGTCGATGCCGAAGGCGCGCAGCAAGACAGCGAAGGCCGTCGCTTGCACGCTCCAGATGGCCAGCGCGTAGAGCAGGCTGGTAGCGACGAAGCGCGGCTCTCTGGTGAACGGCAAGGCGTCACGGAGCTTCGCCGCGAGCTTGCCCGGGAGAACGCGCGCCGCGGTGGCGAACACGAGGTCGAGGCGAACGGCGACCGCGAGCAAGAGCAGCGCGAGCGCCGAAAAGGCCGGCACGCTGAAGGTGGACGCAAGACCCGGCGCCTGCGTGAGGCCCAGGAGCGCCAGCATGATTAACCCCACGAGGTCGTAGATGCGCATGGCGAGCAAGACGCCCGCGCCTTGCGCCAACGGCACGTGGAAGACGGAGCGCGATAGGCTGACGTAGACGAGCTCGCCCAAGCGCAGCGGCAACACGTGATTGGCGAGATTGGTCACGGTCGCAAGGCCGATGCCGGAGCGCACGTCGACGGGAATCCTCACGTAGCGTGTCGTCAGCCGCGCGATGCGCACGCCGCGGACCACGTTCACGAGGGCGAAGAAGATGCTCGCGGTGGCGATCCCGGGGAGGTTCTCCGGCCGCAGGAAGGCGAGGGTGGCCGTGAGGTCGATCCAGCGGAGGAGCACCCAACCCGCGGCGATGGTGGCGCAGATCGCCAGCAAAACCTGCCAGTGACGGGGAGTCGTTTTCACAGTATGGCAACGCCCGTGCGCGTGGTGTCCCTCATAGCCCTGCTTGCGCTGTTTTCGACCGGCGCGGAAGCCCAACCACCGCCGATTCTGATCGGCGAGTACGGATCGATGACCGGCTCCGAGGCGCACTTCGGGCAGACCACCCATCGCGGCATCATGCTCGCTATCGAGCAAAAGAACGCGGCGGGCGGGGTGCACGGGCGCATGCTCGAGGTGCGCGTCTACGACGATCAGGGCAAGTCGCAAGAGGTCGGCACCGCGGTGACGCGGCTCATCACCAACGACCGCGTCGTGGCGGTGCTCGGCGAAGTGTCGTCGTCGCTATCGATCGCCGGAGCGCGTGTCGCCCAGCAATACGGCGTGCCGATGATCTCACCCTCGTCGACCGCGAGCGGCGTCACCGAGGTCGGTGACATGGTCTCGCGCGCGTGTTTCATCGACGCCTTCCAGGGCTACGCGGCCGCTCGTTTCGCGCGCGACAACCTGACGCTGAGTCGCGCCGCGGTGTTGTACGATCAGGCGACTCCATATTCGAAGGAGCTCTACGCCGTCTTCGCCAAGGACTTCGAAGCGATGGGCGGCACCATCGTGACCGCTGAAGCATACAGCGGCGGCGACTCGGACTACTCGGCGCAGCTCACCAGCATCAGGGCCGCGAATCCCGAGATCATCTACGTGCCTGGTTACTACACGGACGTCGGCAACATTCACCTGCAGGCCCGCAAGCTCGGTATCACGCAGCCGCTCATCGGCGGCGACGGCTGGGACAGCCCGGAGCTCGCACGCATCGGTGGCGACACCGTCGACGGTAGCTACTTCACCAGTCAGTACGCCAACGAAGACGAGCGCCCCGAAGTCCAGGCGTACGCTCGTGCCTTCCGCGCCAAGTACGACGACACCCCGGATGGGCTCTCGGCGCTGGGCTACGACGCCGCGCTCGTGCTCATCGATGCGCTCGAGCGGACCCCGTCACTCGAGCCGAAGGCGCTGGCGCGGGCCATCGCGACCACCAAGGACGTGAAGGGCGTCACCGGCTCCATCACCATGGACGCGAACCGCAATCCGGTGAAGCAGGCGGTGATCGTCAAGCTCCAGAAGGGCGAGATCGTCTACGCCGGTAGCGTACAGCCGCCGGATCCGAACAATCCGTGGCGTCCGACCACCACCGCGAGGGCCGGCGAAGCTTCGTCCACGGGCGCGGGTCTTTCGCGGTTTCTGCAGACGCTGCTCGATGCGCTCGCGGTCGGTAGCCTCTATGCGCTCATCGCCCTGGGCTACACGATGGTTTACGGCATCCTCACGTTCATCAACTTCGCCCACAGCGACGTCTTCATGACCGGCGCTTGGATCTCGCTGACCCTCGCCGCCACCATGGGACATGCCAACGTGCTGGTGGTGCTCATCGCCGCCATGCTGGTCTGCGGCGCGATGGGGTTCGTCATCGAACGCTTCGCCTATCGTCCGCTCCGGCGGGCACCGCGGTTGAACGTCTTGATCACGGCGATCGGCGTGTCGTTGCTCATCCAGAACGTCGGTCAGCTTCCCGCTGTATTCGGCACCCAGCCCAAGCGCATGCCCGCGCTCATCGATGACCACACTCTCGCGACGCTTGCCGGCGTCCAGCTGCGTTTGGTCGACCTCTTGGTCGTGACCTTCGCCGTCTTGCTCATGGTCGCCCTCCAGTACCTCGTCTTCGGCACCAAGCTCGGCCGTGCCATGCGGGCGGTGTCTTACGACATGCGCAGCGCCGCGCTCATGGGCATCAACGTCGACCGCATCGTCTCGTTCACGTTCGTGACTGGCTCCGCTTTGGCGGCCGCGGCTGGACTGCTCTACGCCATGAAGTACCCGGGCCTGAACCAACCGGCACACGCGACTTGGGTGCTCTTGGGCCTCAAGGCTTTCGTCGCCGCCGTCGTCGGAGGCATCGGCAACGTGCGGGGCGCGGTCTTGGGTGGCTTGCTCATCGGCTTCGTCGAGCTCTTCGGCGCGGCGTATCTCTCGCCGCACCTGCGTGACCTCTATGTCTTCGCGCTGCTCATCGGTGTGTTGCTCTTCAAGCCCACCGGCATCCTCGGCCGCGCCACGGTGGAGAAGGTATGAAGAGCGTAGCGCCCGTCGCGGCGGTGCTCGTCATCGCGGTCATGGTGCACACGCTCCTCGTGCCGCTCATCGGCCCGTTCTACGGCAAGGTCATCGTCGACATCGGCATCAACGCCATGCTCGCGGTGTCGCTCAACATCGTCAACGGCTTCACCGGGCAGTTCTCGATTGGGCACGCGGGCTTCATGGCCATTGGCGGTTATGTCGGCGCCATCGTCACGTATTACGGCTCGTTCGCCGTCTGGGGCTCGGCGGCGGAGCAGGGCGGCGCCGGCCAGGCACTGTTCATCGTCGGCTGTCTCGCCGGGGGGCTCATCGCCGCGGCCTTCGGCTACATCGTCGGGCTGCCGTCGTTGCGCCTGCGCGGTGACTACCTGGCCATCGTCACGCTCGGCTTCGGAGAGATCTTGCGCGTCATGTTGCAGCGTAGTGACGACGTGCTCACCGACGCCGTCGCGGTGCGCGAGGCGTTGCCGTTCGCCGTCATCACCAAGGTCGGCGGCGCCTTGGGCTTCACCGGCGTCCCGTTCTACACGACGCCGCTCGCGGTCTACGTGTTTTGCGGCCTGACCGTGCTCGTGGCCTACCGCTTGAAGGAATCGACCTACGGTCGCGCCTTCCTGTCGATCCGCGAAAACGAGCTGGCCGCCGAGGCGATGGGCGTGCACACCACGCGCTTGAAGGTGCGCGCCTTCGCGCTGGCCGCGTTCTTCGCGGGTATCGCCGGCGTGCTCTACGCCCATGAAGTTGGCGTCACGCTTACGCCGCGCGAGCTCGGCTTCCAGAAATCGTTCGACATCGTCATCATGGTCGTGCTCGGCGGCATGGGCTCGATCTCAGGGTCCGTCATCGCGGCCGCTTTCCTCACTATTCTCCCGGAGGCGTTGCGCTCGTTCGCGGAGTATCGCCTCATCGTCTATGCGCTCTTGCTGATCGTCGTCATGTTGTCGCGCCCGCAGGGGCTGTTCGGCGTGCGCGAGCTCTGGGACCTCCGTAAGCGCCGCGGAGCCGCGACATGAGCGCTCCGGTGCTCGAGGTGGCGGGCGTCTCGAAGACCTTCGGCGGCCTCGCCGCGGTCAGCGAATTCCGTCTGTCGCTGGCTGAAGGAGACCTGCAGGCGCTCATTGGCCCGAACGGCGCGGGGAAGACCACCTGCTTCAACTTGCTCACGGGGGTGTATCAGCCGGACGCCGGCACCATCCGCTTGGGCGGACAAGAGATCACAGGGAGGAAGCCGTATCAGATCGCGGCCGCGGGCATGTCGCGCACCTTCCAGAATATTCGTCTCTTCGCGAGTCTCTCGGTCGTCGACAACGTGCGTGTCGCCTGTCATCCGCGGGCCAAGCACACCATGGCGGCGGCGATCTTGCGCACGCCTTCGCACTACGCCGCGGAGCGGGACATGACGGCGCAGGCCATGCGGCTGCTCGAGATCTTCGGGCTCGCTAACCGCGCCAACGAGCCGGCGGCGAGCTTACCGTACGGCGATCAGCGGCGCCTCGAGATTGCGCGCGCGGTTGCGACGCGCCCCAAGGTGCTCTTGCTCGACGAGCCGGCGGCGGGAATGAACCCGCAAGAGAAGGTCGCGCTGCGGGACCTCATCGATCTCATCCGGCGCGACTTCGGCCTCACCGTCTTGCTCATCGAGCACGACATGGGTTTGGTCATGCAGATTTGCGGCCGCATCACCGTCCTCGACCACGGCGTCGTCATCGCCCAGGGCGCGCCCGCCGAGGTGCAGAACGACCCGAAGGTCGTCGAAGCGTACTTGGGGGTGGCCTGATGCTCGTCATCGACGATCTCGACGTGCACTACGGTGCCGTGCACGCGCTGCGTGGCGTGTCGCTGAAGGTCGAGGCCGGGCAGATCGTCACGCTCATCGGCGCCAACGGCGCGGGCAAGTCGACGACCCTGCGCGCCATCTCGGGCCTCGTGCGACCGAGCGGCGGTAAGATCCGCTTCGATGACAAGCCCATCGGCGGGCTACCCGCGCACGACATCGTCAGGCTCGGCGTCGCCCACGCGCCGGAGGGGCGGGGGATCTTCGCCAATCTGACCGTGGACGAGAACCTCGAGCTCGGCAGCTACATCCGCCGAGACCGCGCCGCCATCGCGGACGACCGTGACAAGGCGTTGACCCTCTTTCCGCGCTTGAAGGAGCGACTGTCGCAGTCCGCGGGCACGCTCTCGGGCGGCGAGCAGCAGATGCTGGCCATCGCGCGCGCCCTGCTGGCTCGGCCCCGCTTGTTGCTACTGGACGAGCCGTCGCTGGGTCTCGCGCCGCAGATCGTCCAGGTAATCTTTGGTATCATTCGTGACATCAACGCGGCGGGCACCACCATCTTGCTGGTCGAGCAAAACGCACACATGGCATTGAAGGTCGCGCACCATGCCTACGTGCTCGAGGTCGGAGCTGTCGCGATGGCGGACAAGGCGAGCGTCCTTGCCGAAAGCGACGCGGTGCGCAAAGCCTATTTGGGGGTTCATTGAGCTACAACTCGAGCGTCAAAATCTATCTCGAAGACACCGATGCGCAGGGCATCGTCTACCACGCGAACTATCTCAAGTACTTCGAGCGCGGCCGCACCGATGTGCTCGACAAGAGCGGGGTAGGGCTCGCACGAGCGCAGTCGCTCGGCTTTCGCTTCGTGGTTCACGAGATGAAGATCAAGTTCTCGCGGCCGGCGAAGCTCGGCGACGTCTTGTCCATTACGACGGACATGAAGCGCTCGTCGCAGTTCCGCGTCACGTTCCTGCAAGTCGCCAAGCGCGACAACGAAATCGTGGTGCGCGCCGACGTCGACGTCGTTTGCATCGGTACCAACGGCGACCTCGTCGAGATCACCGATGCCATCTTGCCCGGCGTCGGCGCCTAGCTCAGTCCGGAATGTCGCAGTTGAGGCCCGACCAGCTCGCGAAACACGAGCACGAGCCCGAGCCCGAGACGCCATAGTCGCAATTGCCGTTCACACAGGTGCAGGCCGTGGCGCAGTCGTTGCCGTAATAGTTGAGGTTGCACTGGGTGCAGTGGCCGTCGCCCAGTACACCTTGATTGCAGACACCGTTCTGGCAGAGGCAATCCGCGCAGGTCTGTCCGTAGTTGCCCGCGTCGCAGGCGATGCAGTAGCCATCGCCGGCGAGACCGTCGTCACAGATGCCGTTCTGGCAGAGACACGGCGCACAGGTCGGGCCGTAGTGTTCCGCTAGGCAACCATCGCAGCTCGCGCCTTCCCAGCCCGCATTGCATACGCAGGTGCCAGTGCCGGTGATGCCGTCGTCGCAGGTCCCGTGGTTGCAGTTGCACGCCGTACACGAGGGACCGTAGGTGTTCGCGGGACAGCCCGGCGCGCCGTCGCCATCGCCGGCATCGTCGCCACCGTCCTCATCGCCGCTGTCGCCGTCCTCGTCACCGTCGCCGGCCGAATCCCCGTCTCCGTCGTGGTCGCCAAGCACCTCGTCGCCATCCCCCGGCGTGCGGTCGTTGTTGCTCTCGCCGCCACAGGCGGTGAGCAGACCGAGCACCAGAAGGAGGGCGACGCGCTTCATCAGTTCTTCGCGGTGATGTGACGGTGGCGGCTCTCGAAGGTCAGGGCGCCGCGCGGCCAGACTTTACCCTCTTGGACGTCGACCACGAAGTCGCCAGCCAGCGTCGAGAGCACGATGCAGATGCGTCCGCGCGACACGACCCATTCCGCCTGGATGTTCGCTTCGGCGAACAACGTATCGAAGGCCTCGAGGATGCGCATGGCGCCTTCGCTCCCTTGCATCGCCGCCGCCATGAGGTCGCGCTGGATGATCTCCTTCGCGGCTTCGACGCCCTTGGCGAGCTCGGGCAAGCCGTTCTCGAGGTTGTACTTCGGCGGGATCTTCAGGGTGGAGACGTCCATCGAGAACACCTGGCCGTCTTCGATGACCGCGGTGACCGCGGCGTCGTCGACTGGGAGCTTGAGCGTCCCGGTGGCGTTGGTGATGACCGGCCGCACCGTGACCTTGCGGACATTGTCGAAGACGCGGTCCGAGAGGATCTCGAACTGGATGTCCTTGCGCTCGGCGATCTGCGGCACCTGCTTGAGGAGCTTGACGATGTCTTCGCCGTTCGCGGCCTGCGCCTTGCCTTCGAGCGCCTGCGTCAAGCCGACGTTCAGCATCTGACGCTCCTTGGCCTCTGCGAGCATGGCCTTGATGAGCGGCTCCGCGGCCTGCGGCGCGTGCTTGGCGAGGTGAGCGCGCATGCCCTCGGCCAGCGCGCGCACGATGTCGCTGCTCGTCGGGTTCTGCGTCGTGATGTAGAGGTTCGCCTTGACGATGGCGCCCATCATGATGTCCGCGGCCTGCTCTTCGTTGCCGAGCATCTTCGCCAGCTTGCTGGCGGTGCTCCACATGAGGCCCGAATAGACGAGTCCGCGATCGTGGACTTCCTTGACCTCTGGGCTCAGGACATCCTTGTTGTCGACGCGGCGGATGCCTCCGCGCATTTCCTCCGGCGCTTCGCCTTGCTGCACGAGGAAGGTGCCGAGGTCCTCACCGAGGCCGGGGTTGCGGTGATAGAGGCACGCCATCAAGTCGCCGAAGGCTTCGTGCCAGGCGCCGCCCTCTCCGTTACCGCGGACGAGTCCGGGCACGAGATGCTCGAGCAGGCCGTGGCTCGCTTCATGGACGACGGTGTCCTTGTCGGCCGCGAGCGGGAAGGTCTTCTTGTGATTGCCGAAAAAGTAGATGTTCTTGCCCGGCACGTAGGCGGCGTTGAGGATGTCCATCGCGTTCACGAACACGCGGATGACGCCGTTGAAGTTGCTGCGGTCCTTGTAGACGGACGCGAGATCGAGCTTCATGCCCTCGAGCTTGCCGAGGAAGCTCGCGAGAGTGTGCACGGTCTGCGACTGCACGAAGGCGTCGCTGGGAACGTTGGCTTGCTCGGCGAAGGGCGCGTGACCCTGCACGGTGGAGATCGCATTTTCGCCGCTCACGTGGAGGAGCATCACCTTCACGCCTTCGGGCGTGAGGACGACTTCGCGCGGGAGCTCGACGACGGTGGTCTGGTCGCCGCTGCGGACACGGTTTTCCTTGGTCCACACCGTGATCTTCGGATTCTTCTCGATGGTTTGCTGGCCGCTGTCGCCGTCTTCACGGATGCGGCTGACACTAGGGCCGGCGAACTTGGCGCCACCCATCGCGTTCACCATGCCGACCTGCGCCGGCGTCGCGGCACCACGGGCGACCGCTTCGCGGGCGCGTTCCATGGCGACGGTCTCGATGCCCTGCTTGAAGGTCAGCCCGAACGGGATCTTGTCGCTGTTGGCGGCCTGGAGGGCGACCTTGGGCTTAGCGGACGCGGCTTTCGCCGGAGCTGCCGCGGGAGCCGAGATGGACGGAGAGGTGCCTGCGGACGGGGAAGTTCGCTTGATAGTCATGAATTGTCCTTGGGATTTGGCCGTTATCGGCGTTCGGCCCAGGACGTTTCGTCGGTTTTGGATGAGGTTTTTAGCGGGGTTGCGATAGGCCCAAGGCGTAGAGGAAGACGGCGCTGGCGGCGGCGACGTTGAGCGAATCAGCGCCGCTGTGCATCGGCACCGTCAGCTCGTGATGAGCGAGGGCCAAGACATCCGCCGGCACGCCGCTGCCTTCGTTGCCGACGATGAGCACGAGGCGATCGGGGGGCGTGAACGTCGCGACGTCGATGGCGCGCTCGGAGAGGGTCGCGGCGGCCACCTGGAGCGCCGGAAAGGCGCGCTCGAGGCCGGCGATCGCGGCCGCGATTTCGGTGACCACCACGGTCTGTGCGAAGACGTTGCCCATCGAGGTGCGAATCGCTTTGCGGGCATAGATGTCGCCACCGCGGGGGTCGATGAGCAGGCCGGCGGCTCCGAGAGCACGGGCGTTGCGGGCGAGGGAGCCAAGGTTCGCCGGGTCGCTCACTCCTGAGGCGCAGAGCACGATGCCGGGCGCGGCGAGCGCCGTGACCAGGGCATCGAGACCAGTGTGTGGCCGGTCGGCGAGGGCGATGGCGCCGCGATGCATCGGGAAGCCGACGATGGCGTCGAGGGTACGCTGGTTGCATGTGTAGAGCGGCACGTCTTCGGGGACATCGAGGTGCGCGGCGCGCTTGTCCACCGCCAGCACGGCGAGGGCACGGGTCGAGCTCGCGAGTAAGCGGCGCACCGCAAGCTCGCTCTCGACGATGATGCGGGGACCCGCGGGATCGGCCCGGCTCGGCAGGTTCCGAAAGCCTGCTACTCGCGGATCGTCGATGTCTGAAATCTCGGGCATTGGGGGTGCGACTCGGTCGGGGAATCGCTATGTTGCACGAGCCGGAGCGCGTCCACTAGCGTCTCGGACCGGGGATCGACCGCGCAAATGAGGGACCTCTGTTGACCAAGCGCGACTCCGCGAATCGAATCGACACCGAAGAAGAGCTGCGGGTCAGCGAGACGAGCTTTCGTTTGCTCGTCGACAGCATCCGCGACTACGCCATCTTCATGCTCGACCGCACCGGCCGCGTTGCTTCGTGGAACCCGGGCGCGCAGCGTTTCAAGGGTTACACCGCCGACGAGATCATTGGCAGCCACTTCTCAGTGTTCTATCCGCCGGAGGACATCGCGTCCGGCAAGTGCGAGCGCGAGCTCGAAATCGCGACCGAGACCGGCCGTTTCGAAGAGGAAGGGTGGCGCATTCGCAAGGACGGATCGCGGTTCTGGGCCAACGTCGTCATAAGTGCCATCCGCGATAGCGAACAGCGGCTGCTCGGCTTCGCCAAGGTGACCCGCGACCTCACCGAGCGGCGCCGCGCCGATGAAGAGCGCGCCCAGCTCGTCGCGGCGGAGGAGACGAACCGCACGAAAGACGAGTTTCTCGCAATGCTCAGCCACGAGCTGCGCAACCCGCTCGCGCCCATCGTCACCGCGCTCCAGCTCATGAAGATGCGGCCGGGCTCCGACGAGCTCGCTAGGGAACGGCACATCATCGAGCGTCAGGTGCAGCACATGGTGCGCCTGGTCGACGACCTGCTCGACGTCTCGCGCATCAGCCAGGGCAAGGTCGACCTCAAGATGCAGCCTCTGGAGCTGGCGGAGGTCGTGGCCAGCGCCATCGACATGGCGCGCCCGCTCATCGAGGCACGGCAGCACACGCTCACCATCGACGTGCCGCCGTCGGGCCTCGACTTCAGCGGCGACGCGGTGCGCATGGCGCAAGTCGTCGCCAACTTGCTCACCAACGCCGCCAAGTACACCGACCAGGGCGGCACCATCGCCGTGCGCGGCGGCCGCGAGAGTGACGACATCGTGCTGCGGGTCGAAGACAACGGTGTCGGCATCGCCGCCGACCTGCTGCCTCGTATCTTCGACCCGTTCGTACAGGCTCCGCGCGGCGTCGATCGCTCGGGCGGCGGCTTGGGAATCGGACTCACGCTCGTGCGTAGCTTGCTGCAGCTCCACGGCGGGTCCGTCAGAGCGTACAGCGATGGACCGGGGCATGGCAGCACGTTCGTGATTCGCTTGCCGACGGAGATCACCGCCGTCGATCAGCGTCCGGGCCAGCGCCCATTGGCGAAGGAAGCATCTCGCAAACGCCGTGTGCTCGTGGTCGACGACAACGCCGATGCCGCGCTCCTCCTGGCGGAGCTCCTGAGCACCCGCGGCCACGAAGTGCGCGTAGCCCACGACGGCGTCGAAGCGATGAACATCGTCAGCGAGTTCAGACCCGACACGGCCGTCCTCGATATCGGACTCCCGATCATGGACGGGCACGAGCTGGCGCGACGC
The DNA here is from genome assembly GCA_041288095.1 of Myxococcota bacterium. Classification (GTDB taxonomy): domain Bacteria; phylum Myxococcota; class XYA12-FULL-58-9; order XYA12-FULL-58-9; family JALHOP01; genus JALHOP01. The sequence goes on along the minus strand of JBGGMJ010000090.1, from coordinate 11,939 downwards.
ATGCGCGAGCTGCTCGGCCGAACGTGCGTGCTCATCGCCCTCACCGGCTATGGCCGCGCCGAAGACCGCCACAAGAGCCGCGCCGCGGGCTTCGACATGCACCTGGTGAAGCCCGTCGATCCGACGCAGATCGTCCGCCTCATCGAAGGCTAATTGGGGACACTTACCATTTGATCTAGTCGCGGTTGGCGCGCGGTAAGCCGACGCCGCTCAGGACTCGGGCGATGCGCGATTGGCGCACCGCGACCGCGGCCTCGCTCGCTTCGCGGGCGCCGACGCCGAGTGCTTCGGCGACCTCGCCGACCGATTCCATGGCGCCGCCGATCTGCTCGGCGGAGGAGGCGACGACCTTGGCGCCGTTGTGGTGTCCGCTATCATGGAGCAGGTGCTTGACCTCGTCGACCATGTGATGGGTGACGGCGGCGACGGTGACGGTGTCGAGCGTCGCGAGGCCCGCTTTCTGTAGGCTCCGACGTCCAGCGCTGGAGCTTGCGACGGCGGCCTCCATGTTGCCGGCCGCCATTTCCCGCCTGGCGTCACGGAAACGCGCGAGGGCCTTGCCGCCATGCAACGCGAGACCGCCGACACTGTAGGTGAGTGACAGGGCAACCGCGCCGGCGAGTGTCCACAAAACCTGCGTCGGGTAATAGGCGACGAGGCCACCTAGGGCGGCGCCGACCCCGGCCGCGATAGCCGCCGCCTTCATGATCTCCCCGGGCAGGTGCGCGCGTTGCTCCTTGGCTTCTTGCATGAGCTCGGCGGGGAACGGTGTGCCGTGATCGAGCGATTCGATCTTCGCCTTGGTCGTCGCCGTGTAGGAGGTTTCCATGAGGATGATCGAGGTCGCACCGCCGGCGCCGATCACCGCGGCGGCGCCCATGCGCGCCGGGAAGACCAAGTGTGGATCGACGGTGCCGGCGAGTTGGATGAGCGGCGCCGCGCCCTCGAAGACCCCGAAGAGCCCGAGTGCGCCGCCGCCGAACATCGCCGCCTGCGGCCAGAGCGCACGAGCCCGTGAGGGTGGGGGTGGAACGACCGTGGGAGCTTGGGGAGGCTCGGGAACGGCCACCGGCGCGGGTGAAGAAGCCGGGGAAGACGACGAACCGTGAAGCGGCGACAACATGCCGCCAGAATCTTCGTGAGAGAGGGCGGCTACGTTGCTGAAATCGTGAGGGACGTCGTGGCGAGGAGACGTGCCGCTAGCGCGTGGCGCGCATCTCGACCGTGAGCCGCGGCGCGATCACTTCGGGCGCGATGTTCACGATGCCGCCGAAACCGGGCTTGCTGGTGAGCTCCGCGCCATCGCCTCTCTCTCTGAAGCCGACATTGCCTCCGATGGTCACCGCGGCGTCGAGCGCGAAGACGCCGAGCGCCTTCTCGCCGGCGAGGCTCTTCACGGCGTCACATGCTCCGGTGAAGGTCGACGCCGGAATCGTGTGACTCCAGCTCGACACCGATAGTGTGAGCCCCGCATCGCCACCGAGCACGGCATCGACGATATCGCCGCAGTTCATGGCGCTGGTGACGCCGGCCTGCAGATCCTCGAGCTCCGCGGCATCCACGAGCTTGGACGCCATGTTCAGCACCAGCGCGCCGAAGCTCAGGGGCACGTCGTGCTCTTCGATCTCGAGGGTATCGTCGTCGCCCTCGTCACCACCCCACTCGGCGCGCATCGCACCGCTGGTTCCGAGCAGATTGACGATGTCGAGCTCGTGGGTGCTCCCCGCGATGTCGAAGGTGACGAGCTCGAGGGTCTCCGTGCCTTCCATGTCGTCGAAGGTCGCTTCCTCGAGGTCGATGGTGCTCTCCACGTGGACCGCGCCGAGCGACCCCGCGAGCGCCTGAGTCAATGCACCCGTCGGCTTCAATGTGTCGGGGACGTTCGCATCGACGAGCCCCTTCACATGGACGCGCAGTAGACTATCGACGAGCTCGTGCACGCTGCCTTCGAGCGGGCCGGGAACCGGCGCGACGCTGACGAGCTGGCCGACGAGCACGTCCGCTACAGCGTCCCCAACCGTCCTACCGTCGGCGAGTGGGCCGCTGATGTTCCAGGTCGAGGTGGCCGCGAACTTTCCTACCCATGGGGGGTCACCGCAGGCGGTGAAAGACAAGGCGGCGAGAAAGGCAAAGGGGGCTCTTCGCATGAGCTCGAGTGTACGAGCGAATCCGGCGCGAGAGAAGATAGACGCGAACATGTGGAACCCTGCGTCTTAGTGGACGTCCCTCGTCCAGGGACGACGTGCGCCCGGGTATCAGAAAGCGGTAAGCTAGAGCCCGACATGCAACGCGGCGTCGTCATCGCACTTGCGCTAGCCGCGGTCGCGGCCTGCGGACGCACCGAGCTGGCGAAGCTGGACGTTCCGCCCGAGGAGACGCCGGCGGACGACAACCTGTGGGTCGAGCTCGGTGACTCGGCGACCGCCGGCGGCATCAGTGCGCACGGCGGTGGCGCCAGCTGCATCGCCGTCATCGTCGACACCTTGGGGCGCGTCTATGTCGCCTGGGCTGACGACCACGCTGGCAGCGGGCAGATCTATGTACGGCGCTTCGACGGCGCCTGGTCGTCGCTCCAGGGCTCGGGCGACGGCGGCGGGATCTCGCGGGGCACCGCGGTCGTCGGAGGCTCCACCTGTCCAGGCGGCATCGATGTCGACGCCGCCGACCGCGTCTACGTCAGCTGGCACCAGTTCAACGGCATCAAGCAGTCGGTCCACCTTAGAGTGTGGGATGACGCGAGCTGGAGCGAGCTTGGCGCTTCGGCGACGGGGGACGGCATCTCCAACGGGCTGGTGACGAATAGCTGGTGGCCGTCTGTTATCGTAGACGAGAGCGGTACCCCTTGGGTCTCCTATACCAGCGCTTCGGATGCCTACGTCGAGCGCTGGACCACGAGCTGGGCCGGTGTCGACGGTTCGGACACCGCGCCCGGCATGACCGGTGTCTCGAACACCGCGGCCCTCATCCATGTTGCCCGCGCGCCCGGCGGCGGCGGCGTCGCCGCGGCCTGGACCGAGCAGAACGGGAGTCTCCACGTCGCGACCAGTGATGGCGCAAACTGGACGGCGTTGGCTGGCACAGTGGGCACCTCGGCGTCGAGCTCGTCCAGGCCCATGATCCACTCCCGCGGCAACGCGCTCGTCGTGGCGTGGGCAGACGCCGACGACCCCGTCGGCCGCACACAGGTCGCCCGCTACGAGGCTGGCTCCTGGCAACGCCTGCCGGCCGCGACCACCGCCGGCGGCCAGCAAGCGGCCATGGCCCTCGACACGCAGGGTAACCCCGTCATCGTATGGTCGAATCCAGGTGGCGCTACCCGACAGATCCGTGGTGTCCGCTGGAACGGATTGGCCTGGAGCAGCATAGACGGCCCCTCGGGAAACATATCCGACACGTCGTTCGACGCGACCTGGCCGGGGCTCGCCCTCACCCCGGAAGACGACATCGTCGTCCTTTGGCTGCAGTCGACGGGCGACGGGACGGCCGAGATCTACGGCAAGCTCCTCAGCTCGGGCACCTAGGGGGGCAGGTAGGTGTCCGTCCAACTACTGAAAAACACGCATTCTCTCGGGTCGGCCACCGAGCGTGGCGCCGCGGCAGGCTTTCTCGCGCCGCTCGACGCGCGTCCCGCGGGTAGAATGGAGATCGCATGGCGATCAATCCCGCGTGGAAGCCGTACATCCCCGTAGAGCCCCAGGTCGACGTCGATACCGTCATTGCCCAAGCGGAGCTCGAGCAGGCCGAAGACCTGCGCACGCGCGCCGCGGATGCCTCCGTGCGCCTCCTGGACGTGATGGCCAAGGTCCAGCGTGCGAGGGAGGAGTACAAGGCAGCCCGAGATCAGGCCCTGGCGGCGATGCAGCAAGCCCAGGAGGCCATGAAAGCGGCGCAGGGCCAGGCAGCCGAGATGGCGAGGGCCGCGGAGAACGCCCAGCAGGCGCTCGACAAGGTGCTCGACGCCGCTGAGTCCGCTAAAGCGGCCGCAGAGAGCGCCTCGTCGCTCGTCGAATCGCTCGAGGGCAGCACCGATGTCGCGGCGCTCAAAGTAGCGCACGACGAAGCGGCGAAGCAGCAGCTGGCGGCCGAGCAGTTGATGCAGGACGCCAAGAAGCTCGTGCTCGACATGGCCGCGATGCACATCGACCTCGGGCTCGACTCGGCGTTGCTGGCACGCGTGAGTGCCCTATGGAGCGACGCCGAGCTCGCGATGGCGCTCGCGCAGTCGCAACCAGCGGTCCCGGCCAACGGGCAGAACAACGCGCTCGTCCTATTGCCGGAAGAGGAGGGGGAGCACGTCACCGCTGGTCCGCTTGGAGTCAACGTTCCGGACGACGACCACATCGGGCAATACCAGGCTGAGCTCTTGCAGCTGCTCGATGGCGTGACCATCCCGCCGGAGCTGCAAGCGCGTGTGGACCAGGTGCGCGAAGCGCTGGCCGCCGCCGACACGCTGGCCGCGCAGGGCCTCTCCACCGTGGCTGCGAACATGCGCGCCGGGTGGGAGTCGGTGATCCAGACGCTCCTCGATGACCTCGGGGTGCACGTCGAGGAAGCCGGAGGCTCGAGCGGCAGCCCAGCGGCGAGCACCTCGGCACCAGTCATTGAGCCGCCCGACTTCCTGCCGCCCAACCCCCACTTCGACGGCACCTTTGCCAACCCGCCTCCAGGCGGCTGGTTCTACGGCGTAGGTGACCACGGCCGCACCGGTCAGGACTCGATTTACGAGTGGCTCTCGGCACTGGTCACGGCGCGCGGCCAGGAGAGCACCCACGGCCACTATCTGCTCGCGGCGAGCGACGAGGTCGTAACCGTCGAGCGGCACCTCTATGACGTCGCCGTCTACGAGATCATGCAGGAGTACTCGTGGTCCGACGACGGTGGCGGCGGCACCGGGATGCGCGCGGTGCTCGTGTCTCGCGAAGAAGCGATCGCCCACCTCGCCGACGCGGGCCAAAGCGCCGCGCAGATCGAGGCCTACCTCAGCGAGCACGAACGCTTCATGCTCGCCCCCGGCGGCAACTCGGGCGGCGACGGCGGCGGCGACTACGGCCCCACGTATGGGACACGCGCGCAGTACCTCCAGGCGATCGGCCTGCCGGATGATGTGCCCCTCGATCTGCAGATCTCGTTCAACAACTCGGGGTCGGGCGACGGCGACGCATGGCTCGACCAGTCGCACGCCGACGGTGGCATCGCGCGCACCGGCTCTCTGGAGCGCGCCTACGTAGCGCTCGTCGACGACAACCTCGCTGAAGACTGGGTGCAGATCGGCGACATCGGGCCGCTGGGCGACGACATCGGCCAGATGCTCGGGAAGATCTACGACGACTACGGCGCCAAGACTCCCGAGCAGCAGGAAGCGATCCGTAATTATTTCTTCCGCTATGACGAACGCTTCGGGATCGTCGCCCGGCGCGATTTCATCGAAGCGGCGGTCGAGACCAACAACAACCGCCGACAGGGCTTCCTCGAGCGACTCGCGGTCAATCCCGTCTTCCGCGCCATCATCACGGTGGTGGTTTCGATCTACGGCGGTCCAGCGGCCGCGGCGGGCGTGAACGCGGCCCTGACGGTCGCCGCGGGTGGCGATCTGAACGACGCGCTGCGCGCGGGGCTCGCAACCTATCTCGGCGGCATGGTGGGAGCGCAGTTCGGTGCCTGGGCGGAGGCAGCCCTGGGCGACGCCTTGACGCCCGCCGTGACCAACGCGCTCGTGGGCGCGGTCAACAACTTCGGCTCGGCGGTGGTACGCCAGCTCATCAGCGACGGACAGCTCGACGGCAGGGGCCTGCTCGCGGCGGCCTTGAGCGGGGCGGCCGGTGGCTTCGTCACGAGCTTCACCGCGACCTCCTCGCTCGGTCAGACGATGCGCGAATTCTTCGGTGATCAGCGCGGCGCCGGCATCATGGGCAGTCTCGCGCGAGCGCTCGTCCTCAATGGCGGACGCCTGAGCCCGGCGGACCTCATCTCGGCGCTCGGCGTCGTCGCCGGACCCTCACCGAGCGACCCGTGGATCCACACCGAGGACGGCACCGACATCCTCATCGTCGAGGGTCAGAACGGCACGAGTGTGCTCATGCGCTCGCTCGATGGGAACACCATCGTCACCATGAACCCGGACGGCACCTTCACCAGCGCGACGCGCAACGCCGACGGCTCATTCACGGTGGGGCCCTACGATCCGCAGGGCAATGGCAGTCCTCTCGGGAGCGTCCTCTTCCCCTCGGGTACCAGCGGCCCCGCCGCGACGCAGGGGTTTGGCCCCGGGAGCGCTTGGTTCGCTCAGCTACCGGGCTTGAACCTCGAGGTTTCGCCCGAGCAGTGGAGTGAGCTCGGAGAGCTCGCCGACACGCGAGGTCGCGAGGTGGGTGTCGAGGGTGATTACTCCCAGACCTTCTTTACGGAGGACGGCGCAGAGTGGGAGCTGCAGCTGCACCGCGAGGACGGCCGGGTCACCGTCACGGGAGCCGAGCAGCTACCGTCCGGGACGATCGAGACCAGAGCCTGGGACGTGCGCCGTGAGGCCTGGGCACCGGGCGCGACGCCCGAGCAATGGCACGAGCTCGGCGCGCGCATCCGCGGCGACAATCTCGCGGACCTCGTCACCGAAGGCGAACCGCTAACGCGGACGTATCTGATCGACGGCGTCGAATGGGAGGTCCAGCTCGAGCGTGATGGGGACCGCGTGTCGGTCGACGTACGGGCCAACAATTTCGACGTCGACAACTTCTCGGCCGTCGGTACGCCGGAGCTGTACCACGCGCTCGAGATAGAGCTCGAAGCCCTGCGCGCCGACGAGCGCGAGCGTTTGACGCAGCAACGCGAGCACGAGCTGGAGTACAACCTCGCGAACCTGCCGCGCATCCGCGCCATGATCGACGTGCTGGCGGCGCGCGATCGAGCCGCTGCCGCGGCCGGCGCCGCCCCATCGTCTCCTCCGGCCGGCACGCCGAGCGGTGCGCCCGCGGGCATGACGGTGCCCACCGACTTCAGCACCGTGCCGTTGTGGGTGAACCCCAATCCGCCGCTCACCGCGAGCTATCCGACTCCCAACGATGGGTCACCGCACGGCGAGTTCATCACCGGCGCCCCGGGCACACCCGGACAGCCCGGCGTCTACCTGAATCTGTTGCCTTCGAGTCAAAGCAGCGGCGTCGCGACCGTCCCCAACTGGATCGTCAGTCAGTTCAACCAGCTCTTCGGCACCGACATCACCCCGAGCTGGACGCAATTCCATCTGCAAGCTTACATCGACAACCCTCTGGCGTTCGCTATGGCGGACGGCACGATGGTGATCTCCGGCCACGGCACCCCGGTGGGTATCTCCAGCTACCCGACCGACAACTACGACACGCCGGGCCGCACCCTCGGAGCCGCCGAGCTCGCGCAGATGATCATCAGCAGCCCCACTTACGATCCGACGACGGTCATCGTGCTCGCCGCCTGCTACACGGGGCTTCCCTACGGTGTGGCCCAGCAGCTGAGCCAGCTGTTGCCCAATCCGATCCTTGGTGCGCCCGAGGAGACCCGCTCGAACCCGGTCACGGGAACGCAGTACGTCGACCCGAACATCTACGCACGCGGCAGCAACTTTCTCGTCTATCAGGGGGGGCGGCTCGTCGGGCAATCGCCGGTGATCTACGGGAGGCGGCCGGGCGGCTAGCGCGAGATGTGAGAGGCGCGAACGGGATTCGAACCCGTGCATAACGGTTTTGCAGACCGTCCCCTTAGCCACTTGGGTATCGCGCCGGGAGGGGCTGTCTATGCTAGGCAGGCCCCCGTTAAGTCAAGCCTAGCTCACTTGATGTGCACTTCGTCGAGGTACTTTTGCACCGTCTTGCCGTCAGGCTTCACGGGGGCGAGCTTGCCGGCGCCGAGCTTGCCGACGCACTGACCGGCTTTGAGACTCGCGGCCTTCAGTTTCTTGTTGCTGACGCTGCGGACGCTGACCTCGCCGTCGAGAGCGCAGACCACTTGGCGCTGGGTGTCACCCCAGAGTGTCGTGCCGCGGACGCCAGCGACGGCGTTTGGCGTCTCGACCTCGACGAAGCTGTCGGCGGGCGTCGCCCACTTGGAGACTTCCATCCAGAAAGCGCCGATGGCGACACGCAGCGAGCCATTACGTTTGCCGTTCGCGGTCTCGTATTTGACCATGGTGATCGACGAGCGCGGGCCGAGCGCGAGCACCGAGCCATCCGTGAGCTTGATGCGGATCTTCGTCTTGTCGCCGGTTTGAACGCGGTCACCGGCGAGCACCTGCGTGCCGACCACGGCGTCCACCGGGACGGTGTCGCGCAGGATGACCGGCCTGGCTTCGATGGCTTCGACGGCGCCGACGACGGGCGCGCCGGGCTTCGCGGCGGCGTCGCTACCGCCCGCCGCGGCGGTCTCGGGACTTGTGGGGGGCTGTGTGCCCGCTGGTAGGGCCTCGGCCGAGCCGTCGCCCTTGTCCGGGATAGCGGTCGCATCCGCGCCTGCCGTTTCCTCCTTCGGCTTCCATTCACCGTCGGGCTGTTGGCTGTTGCACGACGTGACTGCAATCACGGAGAGAGCTGCGATGGTCAAGGAGCGCATGGTGGGGACCCTCGAATTTGCTGACATGGGCTATCACGAAGGAGTACGCTGTAACACGCGCCAAGGATCGCTTTGGCGATCGCATGAGCAATCCTGAAGACGAGCCGCTGGGCGGCAAGCCAGTGCTCCCGGTGCCGTCTCCCGGCGCGCAACGCCGCGCGCACCCTTTGTTCACGCGTTATCTCGCGGAAAGCCGCTCGGACCCGTCGGCCGAGCGTAGCGAAGAAGGTCAGACCGACTGGGCGCCGACACCACACGATGAGCCGACGCGCGTGGTCCGCCGTTCGGCGGTGGTCGCGGCGCCGCTGGCGATGAGCGACGACGAGTCGCCGACGCGCTCTCAACGCGCTTTTCCCGCGATGAGGTTTTCGAGTGGCCGCCGCTACGATGACATCATCGCGTTCATTCAGGCCATGGCTGGTCCGCTCGAGCAGGCAGTGGACCCGCCGCCACGCGGCATGGACGCGAGCGACCCGGACTCGGGCGTGAGCGCGTTACCTCCGGCATTTGCTCCCTACGACGACGACGAGGGCACCCAGGTCGACGACGACGAGCTGGCGCGTCTCGAGGAGCTCGCGAATCCGACGGCAGCAGAGCTGCCGCACCGTCCGCCACCGTTCGCGCCCATGGTGCGCCCATCACCACCGCCGCGGCGCGGTCCCGAATCCGTCGACGAGGCGTCGCTCGCCTCGATGGTCGACACCACCATGCTGATCGCCAACCCCGACGGCACCGCGGCCTTCGAGATTGCGTTCGATGACGAGGTCTTCCAGAACCTCGCTTGCAGCATCACGGTCGGTCCGGCCGGCATCATCGCCACCTTCCGCGCGCCGGACGTCAACACGCGCCGTCTGCTCGAAGCCGAAGCGGGCAAGCTCCGTGTCCGCTTGAGCGAACGCGGACTGAAGGTCGCCGAGGTGCGGGTCGAGAGCGAGTGATCAGTCGCGCTGGATCTTGCCTGGGTCGTAACGGCCCATCACCGGCCCGGTGACATCGACCGTGCCGGTGTCGAGGTGGATGGTCGAGCCGGCGGCGGTGGTGCGCATGTCCGGAGTGAGAAAGCGCGTCGGTCCTTCGCCGCGAATGACGTGGTCGGCGCCCTGGTAGCGCGCTTTGCCACCGTGGACGATGCCGCCGCCCTCGTCGGTGACCTTGGTGTCCTCGAAGGTGCCGGTGTCGCCGTCGAAGTCGAAGGTGCCGGTCGGGGAGCGCACCAGATAGCGGCGCGCCTCGGGCGTCGTCACTGTGAGCTCGGCGTCCTTGAAGTCGTTCACCGTCAGGTCGCCTTCCGAGGTGCTCGCGGTTCCTTGCCAGCGGGTGCCGTCGGCGCGCTTCTCGTCGATGCGTACGCCGTGCAGGACGAACTGCTTCGGCGGCGTGGCATGGGTGTCGGGCTGCGCCTCGTTGCACGCGAGCTGCGCGCAGAGTAGCCAGAGGGCGCACATGCCGACTGCATTCGAGCGCCTCGGAGGCGAAGCCGGTCTACGGCCGATCATCGACGACTTCGTCGACCGCATGTTCGACGACGTCATGATTGGCTTCTTCTTTCGCAAGGTCACCAGGAAACACATCAAAGAGCTCGAATATCAGCACGCCGCGGTGTTCTTCGGCGGTCCAGTCGTTTATCGCGGACGAGCCCTGCGCGACGCCCACAAGGCGCATCCGATCATGGGCGGACAGTTCGCGCGGCGCAAGCGCATTCTCGAGGAAACCATGATTGCCCATGGCGTGCCCGAGGATCTCCGTGACGCGTTGCTGACGCACACCGAGAGCTTGCGCGAACAGATCACCGGCAACCGTGGGGACGACTGCGATCCCGAAACGGCTCGAGGGAAATCATGAGAAGCATGACCGGCTACGGTACCGCGCGGGAAGAGGGCGAGAACGTCGTCGCGGATGTTGAGGTTCGTACCGTCAACGCGCGATTCTCGAAGGTGAGCATCAAGGCGCCATCGACACTCGGCGCCTACGAGAGCGACCTCGAGACGCAGGCGTTGAAGGCGGTGAAGCGGGGGAACGTGGCGCTGTCGGTTTCGCTGCGCGGGCGTGGCGCGGTGACGCCCGTGACCATCAACGAGGACGTGGTGCTGGCCTACCAGGCGGTGTTTCGCCGGCTCGGGCTGCCCGAGACCGCTATCCCCCAGTTGCCGGGGGTCCTGGTCAATAGCGCGCCGGAGAAGGCGAGTGAGGACGAGGTCGGCGCCGTTCGTAGGGCTCTGAAGCGGGCGTTGGAACAGCTCGTCGGCATGCGCGAGCGTGAGGGCGCTGCTTTAGCGGACGTGCTCGACAAGAGCGTGGCCAAGCTCGCCAGCTTGCGTGAGCAGGTCGCGGCGCGCATCCCGGTGGTCGTGAACGATCAACGTGCGCGCTTGAAGGAGCGGGTCGACACCTTGCTCGCCGGTAGCGGCACGACGCTCGACCCGCAGACGCTGGCGCGCGAAGTGGCGGTCCTCGCCGACCGCAGTGACGTCACGGAAGAGCTCGACCGTCTCGCCTCGCATCTCAAGCAGGCGCGTGAGCTCTTCGCCTCGGCTGAGCCCATCGGCCGGACCCTCGATTTCGTCGCGCAGGAGATGTTGCGCGAGGTGAATACCATCGGCTCGAAGAGCGTCGATTCAGAGCTAGGTCGGTTGGTCATCGAGATGAAGAGCGAGGTCGAGCGCTTCAAGGAACAGGTGGCCAATGTCGAATAGTTCCGCGTAGAGTGAAAACATGCTGTCACTCGTTCTCGCTCTCACCTTGGGTGTCCAATACGAGGACATTCACCAGCGCTTCACCGTCGACTTGCCCGATCAATGGCAGCTCGCGCCGATGCCTGGCGACACCGGCGGCGTGACCTTCCGGCGCACGCGTGAGCAGGCGCTCGCCATCGTGTCGATCCGCGTCACCGAGGTGAAGAAGATCTCTCTCGACGCCTACGCGAAGAGCATCGTCAGCCAGACCGAAAAGCAGAAGTCGTATCGACGCCTCGCCGCCGGCATCGACAAGCTGGCCGGCGTGGCCGCGTACCGGCATCGCTATGCCCTCGACATCGATGAAGAGGGCAAGATGAAGAAGACCGCCGAGGACCGCATGGTGGTCATCAACGGCATCGGCTACGTCATCCACGCCGAGAGCCTCGAGCAAACCTTCGACAGCTTCGCGATGGACTTCACGCACTTCATCGACACCTTTCGCCCCGCGGGGCAGCAGGGTCCGTCACAGGCGCAGCAGGCCAACGCATCGCGGCTCGTGCTCGTCGGTGTGTGGCGCATGGAGGACGACCGCACCACCGTCCTGCAGCTCAACCCGAACGGGACCATGGCGATGGCGGGCTTCACCGGCTTGTACCGTATCGAGGGCGACAAGCTCATCATGCAGATCGC
>JBGGMJ010000089.1:0-73516 GCA_041288095.1 Myxococcota bacterium | reverse complement strand
CACGCGATGAGGAAACAAGAGCACGCTAGGACAGTAAGGAGTTTGCGCATGCGCCCTAAGCTGGGTTCGGGGCGGTACGCACGCAATTGCCCGCTGTGCCTCCGGTCAACGCGAGGGCGCGGCGGACACTACCTGTCCGATGACTTCCGTAAGGATATCCCGTGGAAACGCCGGTGAGGTAACATGCAATTCGACGGCAAAGACTTCACCTTCAGCGCGACCGACGTGTCCAATCACCTCGGCTGTGCACACCTCACGGCACTCGATGCGAAAGCCGCGCGCGGCGAGCTCGAGCGCATCCACAAGACGGACCCGTTTCTCGACATGCTGCGTGAGCGGGGCCTCGTGCACGAGAAGAAGTACCTCGACGAGCTGGCCGCCGGCGGCGACATGGTCAACTACGGTGGCGACTTCAATCACCTCGGCGTCGAAGCAAAGACGCACACCGCGATGCGAGCCGGCGTGGCGATCATTGCCCAGGGCGCGTTGTCCTTGGGTCGCTTTCGCGGACGCCCAGACGTTCTGGTTCGCGTGAATCGCAAGAGCGCGCTTGGGGATTGGGCGTACGAGGTGCACGACACCAAGCTCACCGAGGAGACGCGCGCGGGGGCGGTGCTGCAGCTGTGTCTTTACTGGAAGGCGCTTGCCGCCATTCAGGGGCCGGAAGCCGCGAGTCACTTCTTCGTGAAGACACCGCTGGATATGCATCCGTTTCGCGCAGCCGACTACGTCGCGTACTTCGATATGGTCTGCGACCGGCTCACCAAGGCGGTCGAGGACACGACGCGTGAGACGTATCCGGAACCTGTCGACCAATGCGACGTTTGTAGTTGGGCCTCGCGGTGCCGCGACCAGCGACGCGCGGACGACCATCTCTCGCTGGTGGCGCGTTCGTCCAAGACGCAACGCAAGGAGTTCGAGGCCAACGGATTGCCAACGCTTACGGCACTCGGCTCCGCGAAGGAGGTCACGTTCAAGCCGAAGAGAGGTCAACGCGAGTCCTACGAGAAGACGCGCGCACAGGCCAACATTCAGCTGCGTGGCCGCCAGAAGGACGAGCTCCTGTTCGAGCACCTCGAGCTCGCGCCTGAGCGTGGCTTCGCGTTGCTGCCCGAGCCGACGGAGCACGACCTCTACATCGACTTCGAGGGCGACCAGTTCGCGTTACCGCATCACCGCGACTATCTGCTCGGCATCGTCGACAAGTCGGGTACCTATCGCCGGCACTGGGCGCTGACTGAAGCGGAAGAGCGTCCGATGTTCGAGGCCGTGATGCGCGACTTCATGCAACGGCTCGATGCGCATCCAGAGATGCACATTTATCACTACGCCCACTACGAAGAGACCGCGTTCAAGCGGCTCGCGCAACGCTATGGCGTGTTTCAGGACGAGCTCGACCGGCTGCTGCGGGGTGGGCGCTTCGTCGATCTCTACAAGGTCGTGTCGCAGGGGCTGCGGGCGAGTGTGGAGAGCTACTCCATCAAGCAGATCGAGAAGCTCGCGGGGTTCGAGCGCAAGGTGGCGCTCGAAGACGCTGGCAAGTCGCGTCGCCTCGTCGAGTACGCGCTCGAGACGGGAAGGGAAGGGGCGGTCGACGAACGCGATCTCGCGGCGGTCGAGGGCTACAACAAGGATGACTGCGAGGCGACGCGGCAGCTGCATTTGTGGCTCGAGAAGCAACGTCCGGCCGCGGTGACTCGGCCTGTGCTCGCGGCGCTGGACCTCGTGCTCAAGGACAACGTGAAAGCCGACATCGACGCGCGTGAGCAATTGCGTTTGCGTCTACTCGAAGGCGTGCCCGACCTTGAACGCGATAACGAGCAGCAAGCGCGCTGGGTGCTGGCGCAGTTGCTTGGTTTCCATCGTCGCGAGTCCAATGTGGACGCGTGGGAACGCTTCGACCGAGAGGACACCTACAACGAGGGCGATATTGAAGGGCTTATGGAAGACAAGGAGGCCGTCGCGGGCCTGACCCTCGTGGGGCAATTCGGTCAGAGCCCGACTGGCATACCGATCCACCGCTACAGCTTCCCCCGCCAAGAATGCGCGTTGAAGCCTGGCGACTCCGTGGGCACTCCCGAGAAGACCATCGGCAAGGTGGTCGCCATCGAGCGTGCCAATTGCACCATCGACATTCAGAAGAAGAAGGCCACGAAGGACGATCATCCGTACGCGTTCTACAGCGACGACCAGATCAACGACGGCAAGCTGCGTGACGCACTAGCCGCCGTGGCGGAGGCCTATCTCGACGGCGCGCACAGTGCTGGGATGAAGCTCCTGCGTCGGCTGCCACCGAACGTGTCTCTCGAGCGTAGGTCAGACGAATCCGCGACAGAGCTCGCTGTGCGCGCGGTCCACAACTTGGACGCTGACGTGCTGCCCATTCAAGGGCCGCCTGGTGCCGGCAAGACGTTCACCGCGGCGAAGATGATTGCTTCACTGGTCGAGCGGAAGAAGCGCGTCGGCGTGACGTCGAACAGTCACAAGGCCATTCGCAACCTGCTTCGTGCGGTGCGCAGAGCGGACCCCAACGTTCGTGTCGCACACTGCTGCAAGGAGGATGACGCGGGTGATGGTGTCGAAGTGTTCCATGACACGGAGAAGGGGCGCGATGCGTTGCGCACGCGGAAGGTCGACGTGCTTGGTGGCACCACGTGGGCGTGGGCAGGGCAGACGGACCTCGTCGACGTCCTCTTCGTCGACGAGGCTGGGCAGATGGCGCTCGCCAATGTTCTTGCGTCCGCTGCCGCGTGCACGTCGCTCGTCCTGCTGGGCGATCCGCAGCAGCTCGAGCAACCGACGAGGGCGGCGCATCCCGAAGGCACCGCGGTGTCCGCGCTCGAGCACCTCTTCGCTTCGGAGCGTGTCGTTCCAGCGGACCGAGGCATCTTCCTCGACAAGACGTATCGACTCGCACCGGAGATCTGCGAGTTCACCTCCGAGATGTTCTACGAGTCCGCGCTAGGCACCGCCGCCGACCTGCAAGCACTCGGCGATTGCGGACCCTTCGACGGCAGCGGCCTGTGGCTCGTGCCCTGTGAGCACGAGGGCAACAAGAGCTCGTCGGACGAGGAGGTCGAAGTCGTCCACAAGCTGGTCGAGCACTTGAGTCGCGGTGCCTGGACGCATGGACCGCTCTCGAAGAGCGACATCATGATCATCGCGCCGTACAACGCGCAGGTGAGTCGCTTGAAGGAGCGGCTCCCCGGTTACGAGGTCGGCACCGTCGATCTGTTCCAAGGGCGAGAGGCCGCGGTGGTGATCTTCAGCATGGCCACCTCGAGCGCCGCCGATGCGCCGAAGGGCATGGACTTTCTGTTCTCCGGCAACCGCCTCAACGTCGCCACCTCACGTGCGCGAGCGGCCTGCATCATGGTCGCAAACCCGTCGCTGTTCGTGGCTGACTGCAAGACGCCCGAGCAGATCAAGCTGGTGAACGCCTTCTGTCGCTACCGCGAGCGCGCCCGGGTCGTGCTCCCGAGCCAGCTGAATCCGACGTGAATATCGCGGTTTGACGCCGTAGCCCGCCTTTCTTCTTGCCCACCGCAACTTCCATCCACCCCGTCGGTTTGCATTGGAAAGTGCTACTGGTCGGTGGAGTCCGGTTCTCCGGATGGTCCTTCGCAGGGGTCCGACGCTCCTGACGTACCTTCGCCTTTTACAAAGCAACTTCCCGCAGCGTCCGCGAGGTCCTCATCCCCGCGCAGGCTCACGCCGGTTCGTGGCGGATGCAGCGCGGGTCTTGGCCTGGCGACACTCTCGGCTGACCTAGCGGTTGAACATTTCCATATTGAGGTTGTGCTGGATCGTGCCGCGACGGATCAGCTCGTCGATGCAATCCTTGAGATCGTAGCGACGGTCTGAGCAATGCGCGGTGGCGGCGGTCCGCATGCTGGCGAGCAGCGAACGCTTTTGCTCCGCGATGTACCGCGGGTCATTCGTGCCGATGACGACAGCCTTGTCGTAGTGATCGACATAGTCGACGGACAAGAGCTCGAGCTGGCGGTCCATTTCAGCGGACAGGGTGGGCGCGGCGCCGCTTCCGACACCTGTGCCGGCACTGGCCGGGGCTACGCCGCCGATTGGGTTGGGCATGATTGGGCTCCTGCTCGCTTGATGAGACTGTTGATGATGACGGTGAGATTACGGAGATCGTTGTTGACGTCGCCGCGGATGAGATAGCGGCGCAGAATGGGGTAGTCGGCCGCGTCGATGCGGTGCTTGGAGCGGTCGAGGCGGGAGACGATGAAGCGGAAGGCGGTGCGGCCGTTGCCGTCCGCGAATGGGTGGACCGCGATGATGCCCATCCACAAGAGAGCGGCGGCGTATGCCGTCGCGTTGGCGCTCGTCGCGTCACGCAGCAGGGAGCTTGCCACCTCCAGGATGGCGCGCAGCTTCTGATCGATCCACTGGGGCTCGCAGAAGGCGATTTCGTTGCCGTCACGCGCTACGCACAACACCTCGGTGGTGCGGAATGGAGACGGCTCGCTGCTGTGCTCGAGCACTGTCGCGTTGAGGCGGCGCAGCTCGAGCATGTCCTCTTCCACTCGGTTTTCCACGTTGTTCCTGGGCGCGCGGGCGCAAACCCGCCAATTCGGTGACTCGTCCGTCTGCATTGTCGGCGTAGGCGCGTCTCGGGTTGCGCCAGACTTCGCCTTTGCTCAAGGGTAGGCCATGGCCAGTCTCGGTCACGTAGCGGTGGGCGCGGCGGCGGCGCGCATGTGGTGCGGAGCAGACGCTCGACCGCGCGAGCGTATTGCCGCGACGATCGGCTTTGCTGCGCTCTCCCTCGCGCCCGACCTCGACGTGATCGCCTTCGCTTTGCGCATCCCCTACGAAGCGCCGTTCGGGCATCGCGGCGCCACTCACGCTTTGGCGACGGCTCTCGTCCTCGGCGTCACCGTCGGCCTTGCATTCCGCAATCGCAGACACCTGGCGTTTTGGGCGACGCTCGTCCTCATGAGCCACGGTTTGTTGGACACGCTCACCGACGGCGGCCTCGGTGTCGCGCTCTTGTGGCCGTTCGATACCGCGCGCTATTTCGCGCCGGTGCGACCGCTCCCCGTCGCTCCCATCGGCGTCGGCATGCTGAGCGCGCGCGGTCTCTTCGTGACCATCGTCGAGCTCATCGCCTTCTTGCCGTTCTGGTTGGTCGCGCTCTGGCCTCGCCGTCCGCTACTTCGGCAATGACCGCGCCGTCTGCTGCAGGCCGCTCGTCCGATACGCTTTAGCGTCCAGCGTCTCCGCCTTCTTCAAGGCCGCGCGAGCCGCGTCGAATTCTCCCACTTGCTGCAAGGCGAGGACCGCGAGTGACGTCGTGCTCATGATCTTGTCCAGCTGCGCGGGCTTCTCCGCATACAGCTTGTCGAGGAGCTGCGCGAAGTGCTTCGCCGCCGGCGCATAGTCTTGTCCGCCATAATACGCGAGCGCGACGAGCTCTTCGGTCTGCAACGCATCATAGGTGCCGGCCTTCGCCTTCTCGCGAATGTCCGCGATGCGCTCCTTCACCTCGGCTTCGTGGTCGCGCTGGGCGGTCTTCTGGTCGTCCATCGTCGTCACGAAGGAGTCGATGCCGGTGCGGTAGAGGCCGGCCGCCCAATCCTTTTGATAACGCGCCGACGCTGCTCTCAGGCACGCCTCGCGCTTGAGCGTGAAGCAGGCGAGGGCCTGGTAATACGTCAGCAGCTCCTCGCCGGAGGCGCCGCCGGGCGGAGTCTTCACCTTCGCCGCGCGTGCCTTGAGCTCTTCCAACTTGCCCAAGAAACTCGAGTACTCGCTGCGCGTCGCGTAGCCACCGAGCTCGGTGACGAGGCTCATGTAGCCGCTGTAGTCACTCTCGGCGCTCGGCGTCTGCACGGCAACCGTTTGCACGGTGGTCTTGAAGCAAGTGCCCACCACCTGCGCCATCATCTGGCTCAGCGATTCGGCGCTCGTCGATCCCCGCGCCGTCGCTCGCGCCGTCACCGTTTGCTTCTTCGTATCCATGAGGCGCAACGACAAGACCACCTGCTGGTCCAATGCGCGCAGCTCTCCCGCGAGCAGGTACGGAGCGCCTAAAGCGCCACCAATCTCGGCGGCGCACACCGTGTCGTCGCAGGCAATCGCGTCCTTCATCTTCTCGACGCCGAGCAGCGCGTTCAGGTCACTCGAGCCGAGCACCTGGTAGCGCTTGAGACCATCGACTGCCTCGAGGATGAGCTCGTCCAGCGCACGCGCCGACGCCGCGAGCTTGGGCTCGGCGCGCAGGGGCATCACCAGCAACATCGCTTTTTCCGCGACCGGGGCCTCGGGGGTGGCTTGCGCGAGGAACAGCGAAACGAGAGCGGCGAGCATCCTCACAGACAATGCCACGTTCGGGCCTGACGCGCTCTAGTGCACTCGGGTCAGGTTCGAGGGCCGCTCGTTCGCGCAACCTCGTCGGTGCCAGCGCGGAAAAAGCGTGACCATGCAGATCTCACGCCCCACCGGACCCTCCGCGACGCCCCTTTCGCAGCCGGCCGTCGCCTCACGCGGGGCTCAGGCATCCCTGGCCGTTTCATTACCGGCGCTTCCACGAGCTCGCGCGGTCGCCCCAGTCGAGACCTGCTCGCCCGACGGTCGCATCCGCTGCGTCGTCCGCTTCTCGCCCTCGCTTGCCTACAGCGTCATCGTCGACGGCCGCCCGGTGCTTGCCGGGGGCCAACTCGACTTGGTGACGCGCGAGTATGGTGGCGTCGGTACCCCGGCCCGTCCGCTCGGGGTCAGCCGACGCTCGGTGAATCGCACCGTGCGGCCACCGCAGGCCCTGTGGGCGAGCGCTATTCCCGATCGCTTCGAAGAGACGTCCTTGCGTCTCACGCCGACGTTGTCCCTGGAAGTGCGGGTCGCCAACGACGGTCTTGCATTGCGCTTTCGCGGTCATGCCGATGGACCGGTGACCGTCACCGGCGAGACCTTCACCTTGCCGTTCAACGACGCCGCCGAGATGCGGGCGATGATGCCGAACGCCCTCGAGAGTGCCCTCGCCGGCGACGCCTATCACGACAGCTACGAGCATCCGTTCACCAGGCGCCGCGTCGGTGATGTCACGTCGTTCCGTTTGGCGCAGATGCCGGCGGTCTTCCGCTGCAACGATCATTGGGTCGGTGTCAGCGAAGCGCAGGTCTTGGGTTACCCGGGGTCTTGGATGAAGCGCGTCCCCGAAGGCGGCTTCATGCTCGACGCTCCGGGTGCGCCAAAGCGGACGAAGGTCACCGAGGCCCTCAAGTTTTGGCGCGTCGAGACCGTCACCGAGCGCCACGCCCACCTCGTCGAGAGCAACGAGGGCACGCGCGTGTATCCCTGGCGCGTCCTCCAGGTCGGCCGCTCGCTTGCCGATCTCGTCGGCCGTGATTTCATGGCGCGGCTCGCGGACGAGAGCATCGCGGCGGCGGCGGCCGAGGACTTCTCCTGGGTGCCACCGCACGTCACGGCGACCGACGAGTGGATGATCGAAGCGAAGCCGAGCCTCGACCCCGCCAAGGTCGGCTTTACCCCGGGTCTGAACACGCCGACGTACAAGTACTACGTCGACTTCGCCGCGCGCGCCGGCCTCTCGCACATCATCGTCGATGACGGCTGGTGCGACGCCAGCGACTGGACGAAGCGCAACCCGGCCTTGGATCTCGAAGAGGTCATCCGCTATGGCAAGCAGAAGGGCGTGGGCGTGTTGCTCTGGGCGCAGCACACCGCGGTGTCGCGCGACATCGCGGCGAGCCTCGACTTCTTTGCGAAGCTCGGTGTGTCCGGGGTGAAGGTCGACTTCATGAATCGCGACGACGCGGCCATGCATCGGTTCATGGAGACGTTCGCCGCCGCCGCCGCGCGTCACCGTCTGCTCGTCTCCTACCATGGTGTCGGCAAGCCGACCGGCCTGCACCTGCGCTATCCCAACGTCGTGGGGTGGGAAGCAGCGCTCTCCCACGAGTTCAACGGCTGGTCGCGGACGGTCTCGCCTCAGCACCGCATCGACTTGGCCACCATCCGCTCGTACGCGCCCTTCGACTACGAGGGCGGCAGCATGCTGAACGCGCAGCCGGAGACGTTCGTGGCGACGCGGCCACGCGTGCAGGCGCAAGGCACGCGCGCCAATGAGCTCGCCACGCGTCTTGCCTACCCGGGGGTCTTGCAGGTCTTCGGCGGTGACCCGGCCCAGGTCGAGGCCGACCCCGCCATGCTCGACTTCTATACGCGGCTGCCGGCGACCTGGTGCGAATCGAGGGTGTTGCACGTCGACGATTCGACCTTCGCGGTCGCCAAGCGCAGCGGTGACACCTGGTACCTCGCGGTGCTCGCGGCGGGGCCGGCACGCAGCCTCGAGCTCGACACGAGCTTTCTGACGGGCGCTGTTCGCATGACCGCGATAGAGGACGGGCCGGACGCCGACACCAAGGCCGCGGATTACCGGCGCACCAGCTCGACGTTGTATCCGGGCACACCGCTCACGGTGAAGCTCGCGCGTAACGGTGGCTTCGTCGCCAAGCTCGGGCCGCTCAATCAACGGTAGGGCTAGCCGCGACGCACCGTGCTAGCCTTCACGTATGGCGTCAGCTCCGTTGCATTCGCGACTCAGCGTCGACGCGTCAGTGACCCCGTTACTGCGCATCGTGTTCCTCACGACGGCCGTCGCTTGCGGTCGCACGGCGTTGCCGCCCGATGGCAATCGTTCGTCGTGGCCGTCAGGCATGCAAGCGTGGGAGCGCCGCACGCACCTCGTGGTGATGAACGAGACGCGCGCGGAGGCGCTCATTGATTTCCCGGTGCTCGTCCGCCTCGATCCGTCGCGCATCGACTACGCGGCGGTGCGTCCCGGTGGAGCGGACCTGCGGTTCATCGATGATGACGGCGCGCTGCTCGATCACGAAATCGAGCAGTGGCAGGCCGGTGGCGATTCGTACGTGTGGCTGCGTCTGCCCGCTCTCGCCGCGGGCGTGAACCACGACGTCTGGCTGTACTACGGCAACAGCACGGCTGGGAGCATCGAAGATCCCGCCGCTGTTTGGCGGCACGGGTACATCGCCGTCTACCACTTCGCCGACGCGAGCTCGGCGCTCCCGGCGACGTCGGCAATCAACAGCGGTGTCACCTTCGCCGGCGAGTTTCTGGGCACGCACGCGAGCTTCAACGGCAGCGACGGCCACCTGTCGGTACCTGCTGGTTTCTCTGGGTTTGCCGGCGGTCTCGCCATCGAGGCTTGGGTGCGCCCCAACGCGTCCACGAACTATGCCCGCGTCGTCGATTTCGGAAACGGCGAGGCCATCGACAATATCGTCTTCTACCGCTGGGGCCTGAGCGACGAGCTGACCTACGAAGTCCACGATCCGGGTTATCAGTTTCGCGAGCCGGGCGTCCTCGTCGTCGGCGCCTGGCAATATCTCGTGGTGTCCCACGCACCCGACGGAGTCGCGACCCTCTACAAAGATGCGACGCCTCTCGGCAGCGCCGCGAGCGTTCCCTTGCCGTCACCGGTGACGCGCACGATGAACTTCATCGGCCGATCCAACTGGGTGACTGACGACCTCTTCGCCGGCGATATGGACGAGCTGCGCATCTCGAACGTGCCGCGCTCGAGCGCCTGGGTCGATGCCCAGCACGCGTCGATGATCGGGCAGATGGTGGTGTTCGACGGCGCTGAGCAGCTCTGAGGTCGACCAGGAGTGAGCTTGCCAGGCGCTCTCAATCGAACTCGATGAACCCTGACACATTGTCGCAACGGACCGACACGACCCGCGATAAGCACCGCTCTCCCCGCGGCCTCATTTTCACGAGCGCCGGCAAATTCCACTCAATCCGTTGTTTCTAGCGGCCTCCCCACGGGCCGGAGTCTCGCCATGAACGTCGTCACCCGCACTTCCGCGAAGGTCCTCGTCGGCGAGAAGCCCATCATCTCGGGCCCCGCGCAAATCGCGACGACCAAGACCGCGGCTGTCGACAAGCTCTCGATCGGTCCAGACCGACCGTCGTGGGTACACGGCGTCGGACGCACCAACGCCATCGTTTCGCAACCCGATCCCAGCCGCCACGATCACGCCCTGTACGCTGTAACGGTCACCGGCTTCAGCGCTACGAAGGTCGGCGAAGTCTTCGGCAAGGGCGAGCTCTTCATCGGCGTCGCCGACTATCCGCGCATGCCCTGGGTCAAAGCCGGGAAGAACCAGTGGGTGGACGTCAAAGACCCGCAGCCGTTCACGCTCTCACACAGCCAGCTCGACGTCGCGGCCGGCACCGTGACCTTGCGCTTCGAGCTCTTCGACTACGACTCGCTCAAGAGCAACGACCTCCTCGGGACCTTCGAGGCCAAGGTCAAGCTCGAGGACCTGGCGAAGCAGGGCGACCTCAACCTCGACCTTCAGTCCACGAATGGCAATGCCAAGGCCAAGGCGACGATTCGCCGGCGCACCCTCGACGCGGCGCTGGTGCCGGCCGCGTTCGTCGCCAAGCGCGGCGGTGACTGGTCGCGGGTCGCCGCCGACTACTCGACGCAGATCGAGCTGCAGTTCCGCGCTTCGTACGCGTTCCGCGCGTACATGCCGGAAGCCACGGTCTACTGGGTGAACGCGCCCTCGGGGTGGAACACCGTCGCCCAGCTTCAAGAAGACGCCTTGACGGTCCGTGACGCCATCGTCGCGCTCGACCGCGACTTGCCGCAACGCAAGGAGCTGGTCGACGCCTACAACAAGCGCGTCGGCCAGCTCACGCGGGATTGCGTCGTCTGCGAGCAGTACTACGACTCTGAAAACAAGCCGACCTACGTCTTGTACTACTGGCCCTTCGAAAGGGCGCATCGGTATCTGATCAACGACGACGCTTGAGTCAGGCTCCGCGACTCTGCGGCGCGCCCTGGAACGTCCGCGTGGCTTCTTGGCCGCCGCGCGAGAAGATCCACCCGAAGTTGATGCCTAGGTTTTGGCCGAGCGTGCGCGCGATGAGCGCGTGCGATTCCGACGGCTCGGTGCCTGGCTTTGGGCGGACCAGGAATGTCCGCGTTTGCGGATTGTAAGACATCGTCTCGTTCATGCGGTTCCAATCGATGCCGAGTCGACCTTCGATGCGTTGGTCGAGGGTCCGTAGGGTCGAGATGATCTGTTGCGCGACAGGGTCCTGAAGGTTGTTGGTCGCCTGCACCTGCGTCACTCCCGCGGCGCGCTGTGCGGGCACACTAACGTCTGGAAAAGCCATGGAAAGCTCCCCTCTGGGTGGCGGCCCGAAGACACATACACGGGGGCGTCGATCGCGGGTGCGCGACGTCCAATTTCCGCTATGCTCCACCCCCCATGGACACTGCGGAGCCCATCTCCATCGCGTACGCGTTTACGTTCACGGACGGCGCCGTCACCCGCATCACCGCGCGCCTCGACCCGAAGACGCTGGCGCTCTTGCGGACAACCGAGCCCTCGCGGCCGGACTGGACGCGCCTCGAGGCCGTGGGCTGTCCGAGCTGTCCGCTTTCGCGGCAGGGATACACGCACTGTCCCGTTGCCGTGAGCCTGGTCGAGCTCGTCGAGAAGTTCGACGACCGCGTCTCGTACGACAAGGTCGCGCTCACCGTGACGACGACGCAACGCACCTACCAGGCCGATGCGACCTTGCAGGCGGGTTTGAGCTCGTTGACCGGCATCTACATGGTCACCTCCGGCTGCCCCGTGATGGACAAGCTCCGCCCCATGGTGCGCTTTCACCTGCCGCTCGCTGACCGTACCGAAACGGTCTATCGAGCAGCGTCGATGTTCCTCCTGGCGCAGCTCATGCGGGCGAGGCGCGGCCTCGACGCCGATTGGTCGCTCAAGGGTCTCGAAAAGACCTATCGGGCGGTTCACATGGTCAACGTGCACATCGCGCGAGCGATCCGAGCGGCGGCCACGAAGGACGCAAACGCCAACGCGTTGGTGCGGCTCGACCTGTTTACCGAGGGCGGAACGTTCTCGATCGATGACGCGCTAGCGGACCTCGAGCACCTTTTCGAGGGGGCTTATCTCAGCGACGGTGCTCCGGGATCGTAGAGCGCCATCGGGACAGGCCCGCCGCGCCGTCAGGTCGCGACCGTTTTGACGGGTTGCGTTGGCGGGAGCCACTGAATACGATCTCTCGTGTCGGCATGAATCGACGCCGGATCGAGTCGCTGGGAGCAAGCGGTGGACGAGACTGGAACGCGCTTCGCCTCACTCAAGGCCGCACCAAGATGTTCGGTGCTCGCGCCCGTGGTGCCGCGGAACGCAGCGCAGCGTCCGAGCTGGAGCACCGTCAACATCAGCGAGACAGGGCTGTTCGTCTCCGGCGTGCCGCTATTGCGGCCGGGCGCGGAGGTCGATGTCGACATCGTGTTGCCGAGCACGTTGGGCCCGTCGCTCGAGATCACGAGTCGGGTGCAGGTGGTGTGGACGCGCGAGCGCTCCGAGTCGAGTCGCAACCGACCACCGGGGATGGGGATGCGTTTCCTCGGCATCGACCCGCGCCTGCAGGCGGAGCTCAAGGCTTACGTCGCGGAGCTGTCGACACAGCAGGGCGGTTCGCGCCCTCGGAACCCGATGGCCGCGCGCGAGACGCCGCCGCCGCCGCCTTTCGAGGCGAGCACGCCGCCCGTAGCCGTGCCTCCTCCTCCGCCGCGGGAAGTGTCGCGGACGGTGAAGAAGGGCGACACGCTGGGTCGGTATACGATCCTCGACCGCATCGGGGCGGGCGGCATGGGCGAGGTATTTCTCGCTCAGCACACGGCGCTCGGTCGTCGGGTTGCCGTGAAGGTCTTGAAAGACGAGCACGCGCATGACCCCGCGGCCTTGCGACGGTTCTACGATGAAGCGCGGCTGGTGAATCAGATCTCGCACGACAACATCGTGCAAATCACCGACCTCGTCGTCGGCGAGGACCATGCGTTCATCGTCATGGAGCTTCTGGTCGGCCCAAACTTGAGCCAAGAGCTCCTGCGCAAGGGGCCGTTGCCGCTATCGCGGATTGTGGTCATCGGCCAGCAGCTTTGCAGCGCGCTCGACGCCGTCCACCGCGCGGGCATCGTCCACCGCGACCTCAAGCTCCAGAACATCATGCTGGTGAACCTCGCGGGGACCCCGGACTTCGTGAAGCTGCTCGACTTCGGCATCGCAAAGCTGCGCCGCGGGGCACCAGTCGACAGGCCGCAGACGGTCGCGGGTGAGGTCGTTGGATCGCCGGGGTTCATGGCTCCCGAGCAGCTCATGGGAGAGCCGGTGGATGCGCGCACGGACATCTACAGCTTGGGCGTGGTGATGTTCGCGATGCTCACGGGGCAGCTGCCGTTCAAGGCCTCGGGGTGGGCCGAGATGATTGTGCGGCAGATCCAAGACACGCCGCGGCCGCCGAGCACGGTGGCGGGGATCGCCGTGCCGAAGACGTTGGATAACATGGTCGTGCGCTGTCTCGACCGGAACCCCAACAATCGGCCGGGGAGTGCGTTGGCGATTGCGACGGTCTTGCAGCACCTGATGTAGGCTCGCCCGTCATGCAACTCGCCCTCGCTCTGAGCGTCTGTCTGCTCGCTCCCACCGACGCCAAGCCATGGCTCGACACCAAGGCAACCCCCGATGCGCGCGCCGCGGCGTGGGTCAAAGCGATGACCCGCGAGGAGAAGCTGCGCCTCGTCCGCGGCTACGTCGCCATCACCAAGCGGCCGAAAGAGGCGCTCGTGGGAGCGGGGTACGTGCGGGGCGTCCCGCGCCTGGGGATTCCCGAGCTCTTCGAAACCGACGCGAGCCTCGGCGTCGCCAATCAAGCGGACACCCGCAAGGGTGATGTTGCAACGGCGTTACCAGCGGGGCTTGCGACCGCGGCGTCGTTCGACGTCCAGGCCGCCTACGACGCCGGCGCCATGATCGGCAGCGAAGCGCGTTCCAAGGGCTATAACGTCATGCTCGCCGGCGGCGTCAATCTCACACGCGAGCCGCGCAACGGCCGCAACTTCGAGTATCTCGGCGAGGACCCGTGGCTTGCCGGCAAGATCGGCGGCGCAACCATTCGCGGCATCCAGTCGAACGCTATCGCGTCCACCGTCAAGCACTTCGCCCTCAACGCCCAGGAGACCGGGCGCATGGTCTTGTCCGCCCGCATCGACGAGGCGGCGCTCCGCGAAAGCGACTTGCTCGCGTTCCAGCTCGCTATCGAAGACGGGCGTCCCGCGTCGGTGATGTGCGCGTACAACCGTGTCAACGGCCGCTACGCGTGTGAGGACGAGTTTCTCCTCACGCAGGTGCTCAAGCAGGACTGGAAGTACCCCGGCTGGGTGATGTCGGACTGGGTTGCTCTTCACAACACGATGGACGCGCTCGTTGCCGGTCTCGATCAGGAATCGGGGATGGAATTCGACACCGAAATCCATTGGGGGCAGCCGCTCGCGGCCGCGCTCGAGCGTGGCGACGTGAAGGAGTCGCGGATCGACGCGATGGTGCATCGCATTCTCCGGAGCATCATCGCCGTGGGCATCGTCGACAAGCCCGTCGCCGCGCCGTCCACGAACATCGACTATGCCGCGCATGCACGCGTCGCGCAGCGGGTCGCCGAAGAGGGCGCGGTGCTGCTCAAGAACGAGATCCTGCCCCTCGCGCCGGACGTGAAGCGCGTTGTCCTCATTGGCGGACACGCCGACGTTGGTGTCCTGTCGGGCGGTGGCTCGTCGCAGGTGCGGGCCGCGGCGGGGACGCCCATCCAGATCCCCATGTACGAAGGCGCTTACTTCTGCGTCACCTACCATGGCTCATCACCGCTGGCGGCGCTCAGGGCGCGACTCCCGAACGCGGAGATCACCTACGACGACGGCAGCGATGCGAAACGCGCGGCCAAAGTCGCGAAGGGTGCCGACGTCGCCATCGTCTTCGCGACCAAGTGGGCGGTCGAGGGGACGGACGCGCGGGATCTCCGGCTCGAGGACGGACAAGACGCGCTCATCGAAGCAGTCGCCAAGAGTAATCGGCGCACCGTCGTCGTGCTCGAGACGGGCAACCCCGTGCTCATGCCGTGGCTCGATCGCGTCGGCGCGGTGCTCGAGGTCTGGTATCCGGGCGAGGCCGGCGGCGAGGCGATTGCTCGCTTGCTCCTCGGCGAGGTGAACCCATCCGGCCACCTGCCGATCACCTTTCCCGCCGGTGAACGGCAGCTGCCGCGACCGAAGCTCGATGGTCTTGCCGAGGCCCTCCGCGCGGGACCCCAGGCGGATGCAACCAAGCTTCAGCCCTTCGAGGTGAAGTACGTCGAGGGCGCCGACGTGGGCTATCGATGGTTCGCGGCCAAGAAGACGAAACCGCTTTTTCCCTTCGGCTTCGGCCTCTCGTACACGCGCTTCGCGCTCGAGGGTCTCAAGAGCGACGGTACCCATGTCGAGCTCGACGTCGTCAACACCGGCGGCCGCGCCGGAGTGGCGGTTCCGCAGATCTACGCGACTCCTCCCGGCGGCCAAGCGCGGCTCGTCGGCTTCGCGCGTGTCGAGTTGGCACCCAGCGAGCGCAAACACGTGAGCGTGGAGGTCGATCCGCGACTCCTCGCTCGCTACGACACCGCCGCGCGCGGATGGCACGTGACCGCTGGAGCGTACACGTACACCGCTGCCCAGCACGCGAGCGACAAAGGAGTCACCACGCGGGTGAAGTTGTCGGACCAGCGACTGCCTCCCTGAACCATTGCGGCGCCGGCCCATCGGCTGCATGTTCACTCCCCTCAACCGGGAGGGTTCCGATGGCCAAGAGGATGCTGACCTGCGTGTGGTTCGACCACGGCGAAGCGCGCAAAGCGGCGGAGTTCTACGCGAGCGTCTTTCCCGACAGTCACGTCGGCAAGGCGATGGCGGCGCCCGGTGACTTTCCCGGCGGCAAGCAGGGAGTCGAGCTGACAGTCGAGTTCACGGTGCTCGGCATGCAGTTCGTCGGCCTCAATGGCGGCCCCAACTTCAAGCCCAACGAATCGGTTTCGTTCATGGTCGAGACCGAAGACCAAGCGGAGACCGATCGCTACTGGAACGCCATCGTCGAGCACGGCGGCGAGGAGCGCGCTTGTGGTTGGTGCAAGGACCGCTGGGGCTTCTTGTGGCAGATCACGCCGCGACAGTTGAACGAAGGTGTCGCTGATCCCGACAGGGCGGTGGCGAAGCGCGTTTTCGAGGCGATGATGACGATGAAGAAGATCGACATTGCGAAGATCGAGGCGGCGCGGCGGGGCAGGGGTTAAGCTTGGATGTGCTCTGAGAGCAACGTGTGAGGTCTCGTGTGCCGAAGACAGTGCTGATCGCCGACGACTCACCCGCCTTTCGCCAGCTCGAGGGCGAATACCTCACCAAGCGGGGCTTGGCGCTCCTCTACGCCGAGGACGGCTTGCAGGCCGCGAAGATCGCGCTCGAGGCGCGGCCGGACCTCATCTTGCTCGACATCCAGATGCCGGTGATGGACGGGGTGCAGGCCCTTGCTCTGCTCAAGAGCCAGCCGACGACCAAAGACATCCCGGTCATCGTCATCACGACGCTCGGACACCCGAACGTCACCATCCTCAAGCGGGCCGGCGCGGCCGATGTCCTCTGTAAGCCGGTTCGCGCGACGGAGCTCTGGAACGCCATCGAGCCGTTCGTCACCGAGGGGTGGCGGCCGCGTAGCTAAACACTAGCATGCGTCTTACGAGTTGCCGCGCACGTCGAGAATGATGGTCTTTACCTCACTCATCTCGTCGAGCGAGCGCTGTCCACCGATGCGGCCGATGCCGCTTCTGCGGACACCGCCGTAAGGCACGTGCAGCTCCCAGTAGTTCGTCGACTCGTTGACGTTGACGACGCCGCAACGGATGCGCTCGGCGAGGCGCACGCTGCGTGCGAGATCCCTGGTGTAGACGGCGGCGACCAGCCCGTGGTGCCCGAGGTCCGCCAGCGCGATGAGCTCCTCTTCGGTCGTGAAGGTGGTGATGGGCGCGACCGGGCCGAAGGTCTCCTCGCTGAACACCTGCATGTTCGGCGTGACGTTCTCGAGGATGGTGGGCTCGAAGTAGAGCGGCGTCGGCATGCCGGGCTTGCGCTTGCCGCCGGTGACGAGCTTTGCGCCCTTGGCGACGGCGTCGTTGACGTGACGTTCGGTCTTGTCCGCTGTCGCGGTGTTGTTCACCGGGCCCATGGTAGTGGCGGGGTCCGCGGGGTCGCCGAGCTTGATGCGCTGCACCTCGGCGACGAGCTTTTCACAAAAGGGCTTGGCGACCCGTGCATCGACGAGGATGCGACCAGCCGCGGCGCACGACTGACCCGCGCACAGGAACGCCCCTATTGCGGCGCCTTGGGCCGCGCGGTCGAGGTCGGCGTCGTGACAAACCACGAACGGCCCGTTGCCTCCGAGCTCGAGGAGCAAGGCCTTGCCGGCGCCACGTGCCGCCACCTTCTCGCCGGTGACGGTGCTGCCGATGAAGGCGATCCCGCGCGTGCCGGGGTGCGCCGCGACCGCGTCACCGACGACCGGTCCGTGCCCCATGACCAGGTTCACCGCGCCTTTCGGCAGCTCCGCCTCGGCGATGCATTCCGCGAGCAGGGCAGCGGTGAGCGAGGTCGTGGGAGCGGGCACCCAAACGACGCTGTTACCGGCGGCGAGCGCCGGCGCGAGCAGCTCGGCGGGCATGGTGAGCGGCCAGTTCCACGGCGTGATGACGGCGTAAACGCCGCGCGGTTGGCGGATGGTGAGAATGCGCTTGTTCGCGTCAGCGGACGTATGCACCGCGCCTTGGATGCGCTTTGCCTCTTCACCCCAGAGCCGGAAGCACTCGGCGGCTTCACCGACTTCGGCATAAGCCTCGCTGTGCAACGGCTTGCCTTGCTCCAGCGAGAGGAGCTTCGCCAACGCCTCCTTCCGCTTCTCGATGCTCTCGGCAATCTTGAAACAGAGCTTCGCGCGCTCGAACGGCGTCATGGTCGCGAGGACCGCTGCGGCGGACGTTGCGCTCTCGACCGCATCGTCGACGTCTCGCGTGGTGCCGGTGATTAGCTTGCCGATGACCGCGCCGGTCGCGGGACTGACGACATCTTCGGAGCCTCCGCCCCGGCTCGGGACCCAAGCGCCACCGATCCACTGCCCACGCGTCTCGTATGCGTATGTCATTGGCTCTCGCGTAACGGTTCCATAGGTCCGTGGTCAACGGCCGTGCTATCGAGCGCCCATGGGTTCGACGAATTGGCTCGTCCTGCTCGCGACCGTGAGCTGGGGCATCTGGGCATTCGCCCTGCGCATGGCGATGAACACGATGGGACCGCTCTCGGTTCAGATCGTCTACGCCATCGCCGGCGTTGCGCTGGTCCCGGCCTACTGGGCGCTGGCGCGCTACTGGAAGGAGCCGCTGACGTATCCGCTGGCGGGGAGCGCCTGGGCCACGGCCGCCGCGGTGCTCGTCGGCATCGGCATCGTGGCGCTGCTCTACGCCATGCGCTCCGGGCCGTCGTCATCGGCTGTCGCCCTGACCGCGACCTATCCGGCGGTCACCCTGGTGCTCGCTGTCTTGTTCTTGGGCGAGAGCATTACGCTGACGCGGGTTGCCGGCGTCGCCGCGATTGCGGTCGGTGCGTACCTGGTCAGCCGCTAAGCCGCCTGGTGCTTGTAGAACGCGACCTGCTCGGGCGCGAGCGGCGTGTTGCCGAGGATGAGATCGGCTGCCTTCTCCGCGAGCATCATCACCGGCGCGTAGATGTTCCCGTTCGTCACGTAGGGCATCACGCTCGCATCGACCACGCGCAACCCTTCCATGCCGTGGACGCGCATCGTCCGCGGGTCGGTGACCGCCATCGCGTCCGTTCCCATCTTGCACGTGCAACTGGGGTGGAGCGCGGTCTCGCCGTCTTTTGCGACCCAGGCGAGGATCTCGTCGTCGCTCTCGACTTTGGACCCCGGGGACAGCTCGCCGCCGTTGAAAGGCGCCATCGCCGGCTGATTGAGGATCTTGCGGGCGGCGCGGATGCTTTCGATCCACTCCCTGCGGTCGGTGTCGGTCGAGAGGTAGTTGAATCTGAGCGCCGGCTTGACGCTGACATCGGGGCTCGTGATGCGGATGGAGCCCCGCGCATCCGAGTACATCGGCCCGACGTGCACTTGATACCCGTGGCCACCCGCCGGCGACGTGCCGTCATAGCGGACAGCGAGCGGCAGGAAGTGGAACATGATGTTCGGATACTTCACATCATCGTTCCCGCGGATGAAGCCACCGCCTTCGAAGTGATTGGTCGCCGCCGGGCCCTTTTTCGCGAGCAGCCAGAGCAAGCCAATCCACGGCCAGTTGATCTTCTTGAGCGCCGGCACGAGCGACACGGGCTGTTTGCAGGCGTATTGCACGTAGACTTCGAGATGGTCCTGCAGATTCTCGCCGACTCCGGGGAGCTCGTGCAGCACTTGGACGCCGGCTTGCTCCAGCACCTGCTTGGGGCCGATGCCGCTCACTTGCAGGAGCTGGGGCGAGTTGATGGCGCCGCCGCAGACGATGACCTCTTTAGCGGAGTAGAGCTTGCCGTTGGCTCGTACGCCGGTGACGCGCTTGCCCTCGACGATGAGCTTGGTGGTCATCGCGCGGCATATGACCTCGAGGTTCTTTCGTTTGCGGACCGGATGCAGGTACGCGCGCGCCGCGCTCAGGCGTTTGCCCTTCTTGATGTTGCGGTCGAAGGCGGCGAAGCCTTCTTGCTTGAAGCCGTTCACGTCGGTCGTGAGCGGGTAGCCAGCCTCTTGAACCGCTTCGAAGAACGCCTTGAAGAGCGGATTGGTCGCGGGGCCACGCTCGAGATGCAGTGGGCCGTCGGTGCCGCGAAACTGGTCGCCGCCCGCGAGACAGTTCTCCATGCGTTTGAAGTAGGGGAGGCAGTGCGCGTAGCTCCACTGCTCCATGCCGGGGTCCGCCGCCCAGCGCTCGTAGTCGAGCGGGTTGCCGCGCTGGAAGATCATACCGTTGATGCTGCTCGAGCCGCCGAGCAACTTGCCGCGGGCGTGATAGATTTGCCGGCCGTTCATGTACGGCTCGGGCTCCGAGCGGTACTGCCAGTCGTAGAAGCGGCTCCCGATCGGAAAGGTGAGGGCCGACGGCATGTGGATGAAGAGGTCCCACTTGTAGTCGGGCCGGCCGGCTTCGAGGACGAGGACGCGCGTGTCGGGGTTGGCGCTCAGTCGGTTGGCGAGGGCGCAGCCAGCCGAGCCGCCGCCGACGATGATGAAATCGTAGTGCTGGGGTGCGGGCATAGGGCCGCCTATGGCATGAGAGGGCCCTCATGCGCCAATTCAACCGCCCGTCGTTGACGCCAGAGCAAGTGCTCGCCACCTACCGCAAGGGGCCGACCACCGGCCTGTTCACCGACGGCAGCGCGACGCCCAATCCCGGTCCCGGTGGTTGGGGGGCGGTCTACGTCGTCGACGACGAGATCATCGACAGCCTCTCCGGTCGAGCCCCGCATACGACCAACAACCGCATGGAGCTCACCGGTCTGATCGCCGCCTACCGCATGGCCTCCTCGACCATGCCGCTGGACGTTTTCACGGACAGTCAGCTCTGCGTCAAAACGATCAACGAGTGGGCCGCCTCCTGGGCGCGACGCGGCTGGCGACGCAAAGACGGCGAGATCAAGAACCTCGAGCTCGTACAGGAGCTCTACGCCTTGTCGCTCGAGAAGAAGAACCTGAAGCTACAGTGGATCCGCGCGCACGATGGCTCGCGCTGGAACGAGTATGCGGACGCGCTGGCAGGCGACTACCTCAGATAGCGTCGCGTGCCCCCACACGAACCTCGACCCGCGAGTCGCGCAGCGCCCGCAGCAGCCGGCGTTCACGTCTCCACGGGATGCCGTCGTAGATGAGGATTTCGATGGGTCGCCACATGAGCACCCAACCCGAGATAGAGATCGCTTCCTGAAGGCCGCTCCCGAGCGAACCGGCGACCTTGCTTGCGACGAGCTCACCCACGGCAGTCAGTACCACGACGGCAATCGCCGCAATCGTGAGCGCGATCCAACCCGCGCGGACCTGCTCTCGCCGTCTGTGGCGTGTCCGCTCGAGCGTAAGGTCGAAGTGGCTGTGCACGGCTTGTTCGATCTCGCCGGGGGAGCAGGGCGTGGCCAACCAGACGACGATGTGGATCTGGCCGTGTGCAATGCGGTCGCCACCGCCTTCCCGAAGGTAGTCGACGAAGTTGGGGTCGAGTGTGCGTTCACGAAAGGGCGCTGGGTCGCGGTGGTCGAAGAGTTGTTCGACCGTTTTGACGCCGACTTCGAGCACCTTCTGGTGAGCCATTGGCGGTCAGCGCTGGGGTAAGTCGACCGTGAACACGCAGCCCGTGCCGGGAATGTTGCGCACGGAGACCTTGCCGCCGTTCGCTTCGACACCGCGGCGACTGATGGAGAGCCCGAGGCCGAGGCCCGTGCGGTCGTTGCCGCGCTGCGAGAAGGCTTGAAACAGGTCATCCTCGCTGCCTTGCGGGAGACCTCCGCACGCGTCGGCGACTTCGATGAGCACGCACCCGTCGTGCGCGTGTGCCACCAAGGAAACCTCGGTATTAGGGCGGGTGAACTTGAGGGCGTTTTGCAGGAGGTTCGCGACCGCGGCGGCGAGCGTTTGCCGGTCCGCTTCGACGACCACGCTTGCTTCGACGCCTTGCGTGGTGAAGCCGATCCCCCTGTTCTTGGCGTCCATGGCCGCGGACACACGAACGTCTTCGATGAGGTCGTTCACGGCGATACGCTCACGCCGCTCGGGGAGTCCCTCGGTCAGCCGTACATCGGCCAGTGAGCGATCGATGAGGTCGCGCAAACGTGCGAGGCTGCGGCCAAGCAAGGCGCCGGTCGCGCCGTTCAGCGCGACGTTGCCACTCTCGATCGCGTCGAACGCCAGCATCGCCGAGTTGAGTAGGTTTCGTAGCTCGTGTGCCAACGACCCCAGGCGTTCGTTCGTTGTCCGCGCCTCTTGGCTCGCAATGGCTTGATCGCGCTGGTGCGCGAACTCGGTGACCGCGTCCGCGATAGCATCGTCGAGTAGGCTGTTGAATGTGCGGAACTCCTCGATGGTGATCGCCGCCTTCGTCTCCACCGCGAGCTCCGTCACGGCCTGGCAGATGTCACCATACGTGTGGACGACTTGGTCGATGGTGAAGCCTCTGCGCAGCAGCTCGCTTCCGTACCTGCCGGCGGCGCTCTGTGGATCGAGTTGTGCGGGCATGCGTTCTTGGGTGCGCGGGCCCGGCTCGGCGCGAAGCGTGGCGACGAGTCGGTCGAGAAACAGGGGGATGCCGGCGGTCAGCTCGACGTGGGCTGGCTCTTCTCTTCGGAGAGCGACCTTCGAGCTGCACCGTTCGATCAGTTCTGCGCGCTTAGCGCTGAGGAACTCATGCAGCATGGACCCCCCGGTCGAAATCTGGTGCTTGACGCCTCAGTTGTCCACCCGTCTATGCGATGGCAAGCACTTGACCGGCAACCGCCATCGCGAGGACTGACTCCCCACATGCTCTATGCCATCGTCTTCATCACCGGCGGCGCCATCCTCGCCCTCGAGCTCCTCGCGTCGCGCATCATGACGCCTTACTTCGGCGTTAGCCTCTTCATCTGGACCGGCATCCTCTCGATCACCTTGGTCGCGCTCGCGGGCGGCTACTGGTGGGGCGGGCGGCTTGCCGCTCGCGGGGGACAGACCCGCTCGTTGGATCACCTGACCTTGCTCTACGCCGTCATGCCGGGCGTCGCGGCGCTCGCTATCGTCGTGGCTTGTCTGCTCTATCCCTTCACCTTCCTGCCGCTCGCGCGCGTGGACCTGGTCGTCGGCGCCTTTGCCGCCTGCATCATCTTGCTCTTC
Source organism: Myxococcota bacterium (assembly GCA_041288095.1). Lineage (GTDB taxonomy): Bacteria > Myxococcota > XYA12-FULL-58-9 > XYA12-FULL-58-9 > JALHOP01 > JALHOP01. The sequence continues at coordinate 50,711 of JBGGMJ010000089.1, read as the reverse complement.
GTGCCGCTGGCCACCACCTCGGCCATGAACCCCTTGCTGGTGGCGATCCGGGTCGCGGGCGGAGCCGCGGCCGCGGGTGATGCTGGTGCTGGTCGCGTGTTCTTCGTCAGCACGCTCGGCTCGGTGCTCGGGGTGTCCGTTACCGCGTTCGGTCTGATTCCGCACTTCAGCAACTTCACCGCGACCCTGATGGTGGCGGCGGCGTTGGCCGCGCTCACGTTGGTCATCGCCGCGAAGCCCCCGCAGACGCTGCCTTCACGCGCGTGGGTGGCCGTGCTCGGCGGAGTGGCGCTCGTGCTCTCGCTCGGGCTCTTGGCCTTCGAGGGCACCTTCACGCAATCGCAGTGGCCCGTCCGCTATGGCGACCACGAGTGGCGCCGCGAGACCTCCTACCACTCGATGTTCGGCACCGTGCAAATTCTGAGGAGCACGCCCTTTGCGGACGGGAGCTTTCGCCGCATGTATTTCCAGGACGGCATCACCCAGAACACCGTTGCCGGCGACGGCCAATCGCTGTCGATGTACACGCACATGCTCGATGCGCTGATTCGCGGCTACAAGCCCGAGGCCAATCGCGTGCTGGTGCTGGGCCTGGGCGCCGGCATCGTGCCGCGCATGCTCGCGGCGCGCGGCGTCGACGTGACCGTGGTGGAGATCGACCCCGCCTCCGTGCAAGCGGCGCGCGAGATCTTCGCGCTGCCCGACAGCGTGAGCGTCGTGCAGCAGGATGCGCGCACCTTCTTGCAGAGCTGCACGCAGCCCTATGACGCGGTGGTGGTCGATCTCTTCGCGGGCGACGGCGTGCCCGAGTACCTCGTGACTCAGAACTTCTTCGATGCCCTGCGGCGCTGCACGGGTGACGAAGGCGTCGCCATCCTGAACACTTTCGCGGACCGCCAGTTTCGGCGTCCCTACGCGCACTTCCTCGCGACGCTGCGCGCGGCGATGCCGGCGATGGTGCTGTACCGCACGAATTACGCGGGGGTCGTGCACGTGAACAGCTTCGTGGTCGCCGCCGCCCGGCGTTTGCCCGAGCCGCTGCAGGTCGCGGTATCGGACGCGCCGCCGAGCATCGCGGCCGCGCTGACGGACATGCTCGCGCATCCCAAGCCGCCGGACAGTAGCGTGCTCGATCAAAGCCAGGTCATTACCGACGCGCTCAATCCGGTAGCGCTCGACATGGCGAAGGGGCAGGCGCGGTACCGCCAGGCCGTGATCGACGCCGTGCCCGCGGCGTTCTTGTTCAACTGAGGTCAGACGAGGAGCTCGCCGAGCGGCTGACTGATGTCGCCCATGGGCCCGCTGACGCCCGCCGCGCGAACGCACGAGAGCAACACGCTCGCCGGGTGCGCGTTGTTGGTGGCGACGTGCAGCCCCAGCTTGAGCTTGCTCGGCCGCCCGGCGACCAACGCCATCATACGGTCGGAAGAGTGTGAGCCATCGGAGCCGAGAATCGAGCCACCCTCGAAGACCAACGCTAAAACGGTGTTGTCGAGGAGCGTGCCGTCGCCCTCGGGCGTGCCGCGCAGCTTGTCGATGAGATAGGCCCAGTGCTCGACGTGCCAAGAGACCGCATCCGACATCTGGCCTGGGCTGCCGGCGCAGTGCCCCAGCTCGTGGATGTCGCAGCGGGCCCCGAAGAGCGCCTGCGCGCTCATGTACGTTTGCGCGTAAGTGATCATCATGCTGGCCACGCGCGTCTGGTCGCATGCCAGCGCCATGTGCACGAGGTCGCTCAAGACGCGCCCGCGCCTGGTCTCGTCCGACCAGCCCATGATCAAGCCTTCGTTGTTGGCCGTGTAGGTCGCGGCGGGGTCGTTGCCGGGATGCGGCGGCACCACGCAGACACTGCCGGGCAGAGGGTCGCTCGGGATCGCCGTGAGCCTCTGCTCGATGGCGCGGATCTCGTCGAAGTGGCGCTCGAGGCGGAGGCGGTCACTCCTGCCGAGGCGCGACTGCAAGCGATCCGATGAGCCACGCACCAGGTCGATGACGCTGCGCTGTTGCTCGAGGGCACGCCGGCGCGCCGCTACTTCCTCGGGGTCGGATGTCGCTGGAGCGCTGAAGTCAGTGAAGAGCTGCTCGTACGCGAGCCGTGGCGAGGCGATGGGGTCGAGTGGGACGATGGCGCCAGACGAGTTGCGAGCGTACGAGATGCGGCTCTGGACGGCGACACCACCGTGGTACTGCTGCGCTTGGACGCGATACTGGAGCGACGCGAAGCGACTGCTGCCTCTGAGAGTCGCGGCGGCGAGCTGATCCGAGCTTGGCGCCGTGGGCTCCGACAGTTGCTGGGTCGCCTTGGTGCCGGCGAGCAGTGGCGCCATGGTGCTCGAATGAAACGCCGAGACGCGGCCGCCGGTTGGAATGCTCCCGGCCGTCTCGACGGGGATGCGCAATCCGCTCACGACAGTCACCAGGTTCTTGATGCTCTCCCATGGGTACTTGGTTGCGTCGCTGCCGCGCCCGCCCAGCGCCCGCAAGCCGCGCGTGAGTTGGTAGCCAGCGCCGGTCGCAGCGGGGATCACGTTGGTCGCGGGGTTCACACCGCAATCGCCGCCCAGCGACATGCCGCCGAAGGCAACGACATAGCGGACTGGCGCGACGGTTTGCGCCAAGGCGCGGCTCGGCACCATCACCTCGAGGAGCGGCAAGCCGATGACCGCGCCGCCGATGCCTTTGAGAAACGAACGACGTGCGAGCTTTAGCGCCATACTTGATCCTCCGCTGCGATGACTCGATGACGAAACGCTGGTGATGCGACGATCTCGACGAGCAGGGTGTCGAGCTGGAGTCCCGCGCCTCGCCACCAGCTCACGGTCTCGGCGAGACGCTCCTTGTCGGCCCGCATGGTCTTGCGCCCCGCGGTGAAGCGCAGCACCTGCTCGACGACACACGCGTCGAGCAGCTCGGACTCCAGCAAGAGATCCGCGAGGCCCGCCGGGCCCTCGAATTGTCCTTGCGAGTCGAGGCTGCCGACGCCATCGAGTGGGCAGAAGTCCTTGCCGGGCTCGTGGGTGCGGAAACGACCGGCGAGATCGAAGCGCTCGAGGCCTCGGCCGATGGGGTCGATGAGCGCGTGACAGGCGGAGCACGCAGCGTCGGTGCTGTGCCGCGCGATGACGTCTTGCTTGCAGTCGTTCGGCCCCGGAGCCGGCGGCTGGTCGACGTTGACGTCGAGCTCGGGTGGTGGTGGCGGGATTTCGTCGCAGAGCAGGCGGTTGCGCACGAAGAGACCGCGTCTGATGACGCTCGTGTCACCGCCGCCGCTGCCGCCGTTCGAGAGCACGCTGGCGTGCGAGAGGAGCCCGCGCCGGCCGGTTGCCTCGTAAGATCTCCAAGTCGCTTGGGCTTCACCGGTCGATGCGAGGCCGTAGTGAACCGCGAGCTTGTCGTCGATGAAGGTTTCCTCGGCGCGGAAGAGATCGAGCCACGATGCGCGCTCATCGAAGACGACGCGGCGCACGAGGGTATCGGTCTCGCGACGGAACACGGCTGCCTGCTCCGGGGCATGCGGCATGTCCTCGTAACCGAGCCACATGGCGTGAAAGCGACTGACGCGGGCGATGGCGCGCTCGTCGCCGAGCATGGCCGTGGCGGTGTCGCGAAGCCCTTGCTGACTGTCCAAGACGCCGCTCGCCGCCGCATCGAGGAGCGCATCGTCGGGCGGCGCCCCCCAGAGGGTGAAGCTGAGTCGTGCGGCGATCTCGAAAGGTCCTAGCGCGATGACGTTGGCGTCTTGCGAGGTCGGCGTGCCGAGCTCGATGCGGTACAGGAGCTCCATGTCTTGCAGGAACGCTTGCAAGACCACGCGGGCGGCGACGGAAAAGTCGTTGGCGTCCATCGCGAGGCCTACCGTGCCCGCGTAGGCGTCGATCTCGTCGCTCGTGAGCGGACGGCGCAGGGCCAAGCGGCCACGTTGGGCGATGAATTGTCGCAGGCAACTGGTGTCATTGGGGCCGGTCGGAGCACAACCGAGGATTGCCGCGCGTTTCCCGGGATCCGCGAACACCCGCTCGGTGATCGCGGCTGCGAGCGAGCGGACGGCCTCGACGAGCGCGGCTGATGGAGCCTGACCCGTCAGGTCGTTGTCGAACGGTGAGACAGAGTCGGCGGGCAACGTCGCGAGCTCGGCGGCGGTCGGCGATTCGCCGGTCACCACGGTTACGGCCGCGGCGTATTCGGCGCGCGATAGGCGGCGCATGGTGCTCGGGCCCAGCGCGCGAGCATCGCCGAAGATGGGGCCGGAGTAGGGCGCGGGCTCGGAGCCTTCCAGCCCGTCACCGATGACGCCGGTGCAGCTCGTAAGCGCTATTGCTGATGCCAGGGCGAGACTACGCATGCGGATCCTTTCGGCGTCGCGATCGTGTGAGCAGGATGCGTGCCGAAGCGCTGGGTGCGCAGAAACCGCGGTGCGAGGCGTTAAACAGGGCGGGGCGGGGGGTCGGGGCCACCATGTGTCGCATGTCTGCGACGTCTGCCTTCTTTTGTTTCGACCAACGCCGACAACGTTTGCTTGTTGTGCGCCGCTCGCGTACCAGGGGGACCTCCGGAAAGAAGTGTGTCTCGTGAACAAGAAGACGCGCCGCTCTAGCGGACGTGCGGTAAGTCGATCGACCGCCGTCAAAGGTCCCGCACGCGATGACCTTGGGAGCTACCTCGATCGCGTCAGGCGCGTGGCGCTGCTGACCCGTGAGCAAGAGGTCGCGATCGCCAAGCGCATCGAGGCTGGGGATGCTCAGGTCACGAGCACGATGCTCGCCTCGGACGCCGTCATCGCGGAGCTCCGCGCAGTCGCCGACAAGCTCCGCGCCGGCGTTCTGTGCGCGGAAGACATCATCGAGGCGCCGGAAGAAGGCGCCGTGGACGCGACGCGCGGCACGCCGCAAGCGCTCAAGCTCCTCACCCGCATCGGCAAGCTGCACGATCAGCGCAGCAAGGGCACCGACAAGGTGCGAGCCCGGCGGGCGCAAGAGATCGAGCAGACCTACGCGGAGCTGTCGCTGTGCAAGCACGAGCGGCAACGTTTGCGCGCGCGGGTCGAGAGCATGGTGGCCAACGCGGCCCCGAGCGAGAAACAGCTCCGCGCGACCCACACCCGGCTGGTCGCCGGCGAGCGTTTGGCGCGGCAAGCGCGGTCCGAGCTCGTCGCGGCGAACCTCCGGCTCGTCGTGTTCATCGCCAAGTCCTACGTGAACCGAGGCATGCAGCTCCCGGATCTCATCCAGGAAGGCAACATCGGGCTCATGCGCGCGGTCGAGAAGTTCGATCACCGGCGCGGGTTCAAGTTTTCGACCTACGCCACCTGGTGGATCCGCCAATCGGTGACCCGCGCCCTCTCGGATCAGTCGCGCACCATTCGTGTCCCCGTGCACATGGCGGAGACGTTGAACAAGGTGCTGCGCACGAGCCGCTATCTGGTCGCTCAGCTCGGCCGCGAGCCCACGGCCGAGGAGATCGCGGAGAAGCTCAGCCTGCCGCAGGCGCGCGTCCGCTACATCCTGGCGCTCGGTCGTGAGCCGGTGTCGCTCTCGAACCCCGTCGGCGACGATGGCGACGCGACTCTCGGAGACTTCGTTGCCTCACGCGAGGAATCCGCGTCCGCTGTAGCGGAGGGTAACGACCTGGCCCGTCAGATGCGCAGCGTCCTCAAGAACCTGAGCCCGCGCGAAGACAAGATCATTCGCATGCGCTTTGGTATCGGGCACGACGCCGAGCACACTCTCGAGCAAGTGGGCGACGTGTTCGCGGTGACGCGCGAGCGCATCCGCCAGATCGAGGCGAAGGTGCTGCACAAGCTGCGGCAACCGGCGAGGGCGCGCGCTATTCGCGGCTTCGTCGATGCCGACTAGCCAGCGAGCGACCCAACGGTCGTGCTAGAACGGGGCCATGCTCCCTTCGCTCTTCACCGCTTTGCTGCTCTCCTTAGGCTGCATCGACGAGCCGATCGACGGCTTTCCCGGCGTCGTCGTGACCTCGGCCTTTGCCCACGACGCGGGCTGCGTCCTGTCGCACTACACCGTGGACGGAAAGAAGTACGAGGACTTCACCCACGTTCTGCCGGCGCTCACGAAGGCGGGCTGGGCTGATCGCAAGAAGCGCACGGCGATCGCGCTGACCTGGATGCAAGCCGTCTCGGAGGAGAACCTCGAGAACCTCAAGGCGAAGCTCGAGGACGATGGCGGGGTACGCCTCGACGCCACCTACAAGCCTCGGTCGGGCATGCGCGAGCGGCCGCCAGAGGAGCGAGCGGTCCTGAAGGTTCGCATCAGTCCAGACGGCGTCCTCGGGCCGGTCAAAGACGCCAAGTAGGCGGACCCTCAGGGATGCAGCATTCCGTCATGGCGACTCTGCCTGCCCGCTGTCTGGCGGTACCGCATGTTGCTGCACAACGTCGATGTGTACGCGTGGTTGCCGGCGGCGTAGAGCCAGTGACCGTCGATTGCCAGTGAGGTGTTGCGCGCCGCGAGGGCGGTGCTCGTCCATAGTGGCACGCCGTCGTGGCTCAGCTTGATGCGGTCGTCGATGTAAACGCCGGTGGCGTCGGCGATGATGTCGCTCGTGACGGCGCCGGAGTCGTAACCCCAGATGACGTTTCCTCGCCCGTTGTTGAGCTGCCAGAGGTCGTGGCTGCTGCCGACGTACAAGCGGCCGAGGTGCTCGAAGACGGCCACCGATGCGGGCGTGCCCTCACGCTGCGCGAACATGGTGAGAATGCCGCCGTCGCCGAACCCGGAGGCGAGGGCGCCGCTCGCGAGGTCGCGCTTTTCGATGCGGATGTAGAAGTTGTCGATGCGCACCACGAAGTAGAGGTGCGTCGCGCCGAGCACGACATCGAACGCGGGGCGCGCTTCACTCAAGCCCCGCTTGTAGGTCGTGAGGGCGATCCCCGAAGTGCCGAAGCCTGTGTCCGTGATCGCATCGGCGCCGCCGACCTTCGTGAGGTACCAGTCGTAGCCGCTGGCGGTGTAGCGCTCGACGAGTAGCCAGAGCTGCGAGTCGCGACCTTCGAGCCGCAGGATGGGCTCGTTGTCGAACCGGCGCACGCCCGTCGCGTAGGTCCCGAAGCCCGCGATGTGATCCAGTGTCGCGAGGTCCCGTTTCTCGAGATAGCCATGCTGGTTCACCCAGCCGGCCGAGTAGACGCCGGTCGCGTCAGCGACGACGCCGGCGCCCCCGGTGCCGTTGCCCTGGTCGCTGTCGAGGCCCGCGCCGGTCACGGCATCGAGCTTGTGGAGGACATGGGACAGGTCGAGTCGGTACGAGACGTAAACCGCGCCGCTCCCGACCGCTATAGCGTCATACTCCCGCTCATCGGTCGAAGGTGTGCAGCCCGTGCCGTCGACGAGCCAGCCGTGCTCCGAGCTGTAGTCGGGAGGTGCGCCGACGGAGCAGGTGAGGTTCGCGCAACTCGAGTAGTCGGGCGACCAGCCGCCGTCGTCGCAGAGGCGATCTTGCCACGCGAACGTGCACTCGTTGGCAAAAGCGACGGCGCTCGCGGCGTAGCACGCGCGCGATTCATAGGCGTCATGCAGAGTGCTCCCGCAGCGCGCGCCTGCCTCCACGACGCACGTAAGGTACGGGCAACTCGCGTAGCCCGAGCTCCAATCGCCATCGTCGCAGGTGCGGCTCTGGTTGGTGCCGCCGCAGGTCTGACCGGGAGGCACGCTGGCCGCGCTGTAGCAGGTGCGGTTCTCGACGGTGCCGTGCGGTTGACCGTCGCAGGCGGCGGCTGGCGCGACCTCGCAGGAGAGATAGGCGCAGGACGGCCAATCGGGGGTCCAGGTACCATTCGCGCACGTCCGCGTATGTTCCGCGGAAGTGCACGTCGAGCCGAAGGGCACCACGGCCGCGCCGTAGCAGGTGCGGCTCTCGCTGTCGCCGTTGGCGGTGATCCCGCAGGCGTCCGCTGCGGCGACCGTGCACGAAGCAAGGCAGGACTCCGGGAAATCGGGGCTCCAGGCGCCGTTGGCGCAGGTGCGGGTCTGCGTGGTCAGCGCGCACGTGCCGCCGAACGGGACTGTGGCGGCGGTGTAGCATTCGCGCTCGTCGGTGCCGCCGTGCGGAGTGGTGTCGCAGCTTGAGAAGACGAGTGACTCGTCGCCGTCATCATCATCATCATGGCCGTCGCCGTCGGGAGTGGAGCTTCCGCTACAACGGACGAGGAACAGCGCCAAGGTCGTGAGCAGCAGGACTCGCGAGAGCATGCCGGAGAGTATGCCTAATCCTTGGCCTCGGATGGAATGTACTTCACCTTGCCCGCGACCAGGGTCGTGCGCAGCTGCTCATACGCCTCCGCTGTGAAGGTGAAGCGCTTCTGTGCATCGTCTTTCGGCGGCTCGCAGCCGACGAATGGATTGCTGCCGGCGACCTCGACGTTATGGCAGGTCAGGCAGACGTCGTAGACATCGAGCAGCGACGACCCGTAGTAGAACACCAGCGTGTGGCGCGGCTCGAAGCACTTCATCTGTTCACGGCCCCGGTAGTTGCCGCTATTGCGGAGTAGGGCGTTCAGCTTGGCCGTCTTGTCCTTCGAGAGCTTGAGCGGCTTCTTCGTTTTGTCGCACTCCCGGTTCTCATGCGTCGGCATGCAGGGCATCTGCTTTGCTTCCCACATGAGGTCGTAGGCGTAGACGTCGACGCGCGTTGGCACCGGCAGCGGCTCACATTCGGGGGCCGCGATGAGGAGCGTGAGGAGTACGAGCACCATGCGCGACTCTACGACGAAGGCCACACGACGACCACTACGCCGTCACCACCGTCACTGCCGGGCGCGCCGGGAGTCGACGAGCTCACGCCGCCGCCGCCACCCTTGGCGGCCCCTACCGGAAGCACTGGGTCGCCGTTGTTGGCGGCTGTCGATCCGCTGCCGGCCGTGAGCGTCGACCCAGTCACCGAGAGGGCCGCGAAGCTCGAACCGCCTCCGCCACCGCCTCCGCCACTACCGCATGATCCGCCGCCGCCGCCGAAGTAACCGCCGCCGCCACCACCGCCGCCGCTGTAGTCGCACGCGGCACCAGGCCCACCGCCTGGACAGTCGGCCGATACGCCGCCCGCGCCGTTGTTCATCGATCCGGACTGTGCTCCCTGACCCCCTGCGCCGGCCGCCCCCGCGCTGCCCGCGGTGAAGTCGCCCGTGCCGGCCGTGCCCCCTAGCGATTGTGATGCGCCGCCACCGCCACCGGCCTGAGCGGTGTTGCCGCCGGCGGTGCCGACCGTACCGCCCCCCGCGCCGCCCGCTCCCGAGACGCCGTTCCAACCACCACCACCGCCACCCCCACCGGCGGCGACGAGCACGCGCGCGGATGCGAGCAGCAGGGCGCTCGAGCCACCGCCACCACCGCCGCCGGCGAAGGTCACGTTGCCCGCGCCACCGCCACCACCAACGATCAGCGTGAAGGTCGTCCCCGCGGACACCGTCATGGTACCCGCGGCGTAGGCCGCGCCGCCACCGTCGCCGCCATTCTCGTTCCAACCGCCGCCACCACCACCGCCACCTCCCCACGCCTTGACCGTAATAGCGGACACTCCCGCGGGCACTGTGAAGGTGTACGAGCCCGGGACGGCGCAGCTAACCGTCGTACCCGAGGCGTCACAGCCGGGTGCTGGCGCAAAGCAGGTCTGGCCGTCGCCCACGAAGCCCTGGTCGCATTGGCAGGTGAAGCTGCCCGGGGTGTTGGTGCAGGTGGCGTTGGCGCCGCAGCCGCCGTTGGCGACCAAACACTCGTCGATGTCGGTACAGGCGAAGCCGTCGCCGGTGAAGCCCGGGTCACAGGCGCAGCTCGCGGTGCCCTGGTCGCTCGTGCACACGGCGTTGACGTCGCAGCCACCGTTCGGGGCCGCGAAGCACGGATCGACGCCGCATTGTCCGCTCGTGCAGGAGTCCGTCGCGCAGTCACTGTGCTGACTGCACTCCGTGCCTTCCGCGATGCGACAATGCTCGGGACCTTGTTCACCGTCGCAGGCGCAGGCGGCGCCCGTGCAGCCGGTGCCGTCCGCCGAGCAGATTGCGTTCATCGCATCGGTGAAGCCGACGCGGATGGGCCGGCAGACTCCGGTGGTCGAGCCGGTTAGCGCGCCGACACAGGCGCTGCACACCTCGGTGCACGGCGAATCGCAGCAGACACCGTCGGCGCAGGCTCCGCTCGAGCAATCGCGGGCGTCGATGCAACGCTCGCCGGCTTGCGCGCAGAGGCCGAGCTCGCAGACCTGTTCGTAGCCACTCCTGCCGCAAACCGCGAGCGCCGCCGTTACGACGATGAGCGAGCTAACGGACTTTAAGCGCGGCACATCGGGAGTGTACACGGGGTCGCCGGTTCGACGCCCGAGCCAGTTCATGCCGGCCCGGGCCGTCTCGCCGGTCTTACTACGCCTTGGGCTTCGCGTTCTTCTTCGCTGCCGCGATGATCTGGTCGACTTCCTTTTGGAACTTGCGCTGATCGTACTGAATGCCGTTCAGGTACGTGCTCCAGTGCCGGGTATGCGCCGCCATGAGAACGGCCTCTTTGGTCTCCGCGTCGGACGCGCCGCCAAGCTTCGAGAACTCGTTGTCCGCCAGGACGCAATAGCGGCACGGGATCTGCGACGCGACGGCGAGGCTGATGAGTGAGACGTATTTGTGCGGGATGGCGCCCGGCGACACCTCGACGGCCTTCATCTGCTTCCATGCAGGCGCCACCAAGTTGTCAGGAAGGGACCGCATGAAGCTGGGGACGACGCCGAACGTGCGCTCGATGTCCGCGAAAGCGCTCTTCGAGTCGGTGATCGCCATGGCCGGTTGAGCCGTCGACGGCGCCGGCGCGGCCATCATCTTCTTCATGGCCTCGACCGCCTTGGCGAGCTCGGCCTTGAAGGCACCTTCGTCCTGCTGAAGGCCGTTCATGTACGTGCTCCACAGGCGCGTGAGGGAGCCTTCGGCGACCGCGTGTTTGATCTCCTCGTCGGTGGCGCCGTTCGCTTTGGCGAACTCCGTGTGCGCGTACACGCAATACGTGCAGGGGATTTGTGCCGAGACGGCGAGGCCAATCAGCTCCTTGTACTTCGGGGGGATCGCGGTTTCGTTGCTGACCTGCAGCCGCTTGAAGAACTCCCAGGCGCCGGCGACCGAGCTTTGGGGATACGCCTTGATGAACCCGGGGACACTGCCGAGCGTCATCTGAACGTCTTTGTAGGTCGCCTCCGCTTCCATCGAAACGTTATCCGGGGCGGCGTGTGCAGCTACCGCGAGACACATCGTCAAACACATCGTCATCAGTCGCATGGGCGATCTCCTGAAACCGTGAAGCAAATTGGATTGATGGGCCCGAGCGCGAAGCGCTGGACCCTTTTGGATTCGCCCACGAGTACGCCGTAGCGGCCGATTCGTTTCGGTCCACCAAAAGAATCTAAAACCTAATCCTTCTCGCGCGCCGCCTTGAGCGCGGGCCGTTCCTCGAGCCGAGCGAGGTAGGCGTCGAGCACCTCGTTCGTCGGGAGCTTGCCGATGCGCTTGAAGAAGGCGAGCGACGAGCCGATGACGATGTCCGCCGCGGTGAAGCGGTCGGCGACGAGGTATTGCTTGCCGCGCAAGCCGTTGGTGATGCGCTCGATCGTTTCTGGGAACGGAGGCCAGCCCACCGTGCTGCGCGGCGCTTCCTGCTTGCGCGGAAACACGATGTCCATGAGACCCGGCTCGAGCGTGGCCGGGAGTAGGGTGCACCAGGTGACCCATGGTCCGCGTTCGCGGTCACCAAGCTTCGGCGCGAGCCGCGATGCCGGGAGCATGTCGGCCACGTGCATGGCGATGGCGGCGTTTTCGGTGACCGCCGAATTCCAGGTGCCGTCCGGGCCGCGGTCGACCAACGTTGGAAACTTCCCATAGGGGTTCGCGGCGAGGTGCTCGGGGCTCCGTGGGCCCTTGAGCTCGTGACGGCGCACCTCATAGGGCGCTTGGGACTCCTCGAGGAGCCACATAGCCGTCGCGGAGCGCGTCTGCTTGGCGTGGTGCAGGAGAAAGCGCGGGACGCTGCCCATTTACCCTCCAAATCGGGAACCTGGCCCCCACAGAGGGCTTCCCAGGGGTCTAGACTGGCACCGAAGGCGGCCTCGACAAGCGAAAAACGAGGGGCCGATGCCGTTTTTGGCGCCGGGTGCAACGTTTTTGGTTCCAAACACCCTCACTTTTGAGCGACAAGCACGCGCTTGGTCCAGTTCGTTTCGAGACGGGACCGTGGAGATGGATTAGCGTGAGTCAAAAGTTGTTTGTTGGCGGTCTTAGCTGGGACACCAATGACGATACCCTTCGCAGCGCATTTGAACGCTTTGGCGCCGTTAGCGAAGCCAAGGTGATCCAGGACCGCGACACCGGTCGTTCGCGTGGCTTCGGCTTCGTGACGTTCGGTAGCCCCGACGACGCCCGCAAGGCCATGTCGGAGATGAACGGCGCCGAGCTCGATGGCCGTACGATCAAGGTGAACGAGGCGGAAGACAAACCGCGCGGTGGTGGCGGCGGCGGCGGTGGTGGCCGTGGCGGCTACGGCGGCGGCGGTGGTGGTGGCGGACGCGGCGGCGGCGGCGGTGGCCGTGGCGGCGGCGGCGGCGACCGCTGGTAATGGCGATGCGAGCAGCTTTGGCTGCTCGCTTTTCCATGTGCTGAGTTCGCTTTAGCGGACGAGGCGGAGAACCGTGGGGCTCTTCCCCCGCTTCGTGTAGGAGCGGATGTGAGCCCACGTCGAGATCCGTCAAAAAAACTCACCGTAGCAAGCGCGGTAGCGCCCTGAGCGCCGCCAGGATAGCATCCCCTCTCAGCTCGAGACCCCGAGCCTTTGAGGTCCAGCGTGGCAAAGGTCGAGTCAGGAGTCGTTCCGGTCACCGACCGTGAGCGCGTCGAGCTCGATAGCGCGACGCAGCTACCGCCGCTGCACGCGATCACGCATGACGTCCACGTCCTGCTCGAGACTTTGGGTTACCTCGGTATCGTTCTCATCGACCTGGAGCCCTTCGGCTCGGTCGAGATGGAGTTCGGGCGCTCGGCGTACAACGAGCTCTTGGGCCAGATCGCGCGTGAAGCGGGCGCGTTGCGCAGCGAGGTGCTCGGGAGTGGCGACCTGTTGTGTACGGTCATGCCCTATGGCGAGCAGATCGCGTTCTTTCTCGAGGGGCCGCGTCGCGGCGCGGACTTCACGCATCGCGAGCTCGAACAAGTCGCCGGCCGCATTCAAGCCGTGTTCATGGGACGACTCGCGGGTGTGCTCGGTCCCTTCGGTCTGACCGTGACCCCGCGCGTCGGCTATTCGCTGGTGCTCGCGAACGCCATGGTGCAGCCCGAGCGGTTGGTCTACCGAGGGCTCGAGGAGGCCCGGCGCATAGCCGCGAGCCAAGAGCTTCACGTCGCGGCACGGGCGCGCGAACGGCTCCGCGACATTCTCATCAACGAGCAGCTGCGCATGTTTTTCCAGCCGGTGATCGACCTGCGCGAGGGCGGGGCGCACGGATACGAAGCGCTCGTTCGCGGACCGACGGCCGCGGGCTTCGAGATGCCGGCCGCGCTCTTTCATCTCGCCAGCACCGCGAAGCTCAGCGGTGAGATGCTACGTGCTTGTTTCCGCTGCGCCATGGCGAGCGCCACCGACCTGCCCGCTGGAGCGGACCTCTTCCTCAACGTCTCGCCGGGATTGATCAACGACCCACGCTTCCGTGAGGCGTTGCTCGAGACCCAGGAAGGCGCGATCCCAGCCACGCGCATCGTCATCGAGCTCAGTGAGAGCGTGGCGGTCCGCAACTACGAGCTTCTCGAGCGCGGTCTTTCCGAGTTGCGCAAAGCGGGCGCGCGCCTCGCCATCGACGATGTGGGTGCCGGGTATGCAAACCTCGCACATGTCGTGCGGCTCAAGCCCGACTACCTCAAGCTCGACATGTCGCTGGTCCGAGACGTCCATATCGAGCGCGCCAAGCGTGCGCTGGTTCGTAGCTTGCTCGTGGCGTCGGAAGACATCGGCGCCCGTGTCGTGGCCGAAGGTATCGAGAAGGAGGAGGAGCGCGCCACCGTCGTCGAGCTCGGCATCCCGCTCGCTCAGGGCTTCCTCTGGGGCCTTCCGGCGCCTGGTTTCGCTGTACCGCGCCGGCACCCCTGACGCCGCGCTGTCAGCCCGGGCGGCCTCGAACCCGGTTGCATCGCCCAGGCGCACTGATACGATTTCTAGGGTCGACGAGGATCGACGCCGGCTCCAGTCGTCGTGGGGGTGGGGGGAGCGGCGGATTGGACTGGTAGTATGAGCTTCGCCTCGGTCAAGCCGGCGCCGCGATGGTCCGTGCTTGCCCCTGTGATGCCGCGGGCCGCAAAGCAGCGTCCCGATTGGAGCGCCATCAACATCAGCGAGACCGGGATGTTCGTCTCCGGTGCGCCGCTGTTGCGTCCGGGCTCCGTGGTCGACGTCGACATCGTCTTGCCGGGCGCGTTCGGCCCGTCCCTCGAGATCACGAGTCGCGTGCAGGTGGTGTGGACCCGCGCGGCCACGGACTCGAGCCGCAATCGCCCCTCCGGCATGGGCATGCGCTTTTTGGGCATCGACGCCCGCATGCAGGTCGAGCTCAAGGCCTATCTCGACGAGCTCTCGGCGCATCAAAGCGACAGCCAACCTCGCTGGTCGATGGTCGCAGTCGAGACGCCGCCGCCGCTACCTGCCGCGAAGTTGCAAGCCGTCGCGCTGCCGCAACGAGCGGTGTCGGCCAAGCCTCCCGCCGTCGTGGTGTCCGCTGAAGCAGCCCCAGCGGTAGTCCCCCGTGCGGCGCAACCTCCGCCTCCGCCGCGAGCCGCGCGTGGCGTGCAGAAGGGCGACACGCTTGGCCGCTACACCATCGTCGAGCGCATCGGGTCGGGCGGCATGGGCGACGTGTTTCTCGCCCAACACACCTTGCTCGGCCGCAAGGTCGCGTTGAAGCTCCTGCAAGACCAACATGTTCACGACCGCGGGGCCCTGCGCCGCTTCTACGATGAAGCACGGCTGGTGAATCAGATCTCCCACGACAACATCGTGCAGATCACGGACCTCGTCGTCGGCGAGGACCATGTGTTCATCGTCATGGAGCTCTTGGTCGGCCAAACCCTGAGCGCGGAGCTCAGTAGCAATGGTTCTCTTCCGTTATCGCGGATTGCCGTCATCGGTAAGCAGCTCTGCGGCGCTCTCGAGGCCGTCCACAAGGCAGGCATCGTGCACCGCGACCTCAAGCCGCAGAATGTCATGTTGCTGCGCCGTGCCGGCAATCCAGACTTCGTGAAGCTGCTCGACTTCGGCATCGCCAAGCTCCGCGTGGACACGACCTTCGAAGCACCGCGCACCCTCGCCGGCCAGGTGGTGGGAACGCCGGGTTACATGGCGCCCGAGCAGCTGATGGGAGAGCCCGTCGATGCTCGCTCGGACATTTACAGCTTGGGCGTCGTGCTCTTCGCCATGCTGACCGGCGAGCTGCCGTTCAAGGCGTCGAGCTGGACGGAGATGATCCTGCGCCAGGTTACCGAGGCGCCACGCCCACCGAGCGCGGTAAGTGGTAAGCCCGTGCCCAAAGCGCTCGACATCGCGGTGCTGCGCTGCCTCGATCGCGACCCGAAGAAGCGGCCGGCGAGCGTCGCGGAGATCGCCGCCGTGTTGCAGCGAGTGGTGTGAGCCCCCTGCTTCCGCGCCAGAATGTCAGAGCTCGGCAACCTTAGCCCTGCCGATAAGCGCCGTATGACCACAGAACGTCTCGGCGCCTCGCGTGAACGGAAAGTCTCGACGGCTCCACCTGTGGCTAGCCCGCGCCGGCGGACGAAGAAGCTCACGGGCACGGCAATCTGGGCGGCGCTACGACTCGAGTCTGCTTTCGTGGAACAGGTCAAGCCGGAGCACCGGGCGCTCTACAAGGCGCTCACGCAACGCGCCGCGACGGTGCTTTCGGCGAATGCCGGGCGGCCGCTGAGTGTGCGTGTGCTCCTCGAAGCCAAGATGAAGTTGACGGCGGATCTGCTGGGTTCGGACCTGCTCGCCAGGCACATCGGGGACGCGGCGCTCGCAAGGAGTGTGCGCCGAGGGCTCGAGCGCGGCATGGTGCGTGCCAGCGCCATCATCGCCGACATCCCGGGCCATCTGCGGCGCGCCGGCGTTTCCGAAGCGCTCGTCATGGGGCACATCCTCACCCCGGACAACCGCGCGCTGTACAACGCCACGCAGCTGTCACTCGGGCACCTGCTCGTGACGCAGCCGTGGCTGGTGTTCGGCACCGACTACGGCGTCCCTGTCCATGCGCCCGTTCCGCGCTCCACGTCGCCGCGCCGGGACGAGGTCGTCGAGGCCTTCCGCCGCCAGCTCTTCTGGGACCGCGATTCGGCTGATGCCGAGGTCTTGGCGAAACGCTATCGCGGATCCCGGGACCCGGTTCGGGACTACAAGCAGGATCAGCGCCGAGAGCTCGAGCGCGACTTCAGGTGGCGAACGGGTGCTAGCTTCAGCGAGGCTTCACGACTCGCGGAGCGCTACGGCCGCTCGAGCTCACCGATCGACACCTACGAAGAAGACCGACGACACGATCGTGAATCGGAGAGCTGGCACAAGCAGTTCATCCACCTGGGGAACCGCCGACGCTGACTTGCTCGGGCTTCAAATGTCGCCCAGTAGAACGCGCTCGTTGAAGGTCGCCGTGAGGACCTCGAGGTCGCTATCGAAGACGATCTCGACTTCGAGAAGATAGGCGTCGGCGCTGCCGGGGTGGGTGCAATCGATGAACGCGGCGCGGTCGGGGAAGCGAAGGGCGAACGCGAGTCGGTCATGCTGCGCGAGGTAGTTCGTGAGCGGCGCGAACGTGAGGTGCAGCTCCCGCGGATCGACGTAGCTCACGGTTGCGATGAGCGCGGCCAACTCCGCGCTCGCGACGGCTTCGACAGCTTCGAAGTAGGCCGCGGGCAGCTCGGCGCCGCGACCAACGCCCGGCTGCCAGCCAATCGTCATACGCGGCTGCGCGCCGTCGACGTCGAGCAGCGCGCCCAAGGCGGGGTCGCGCATGGTCGTCCCGTCATTGCAGGTGTCTGGGCCGTAGTCACTGGCGCCGCAACCCGCGACCACAATGTAGGACCCGACGAGGGCCGCCGTCGCCGCAATGCGCATGGCTTTTCGGACGTCGCCCGGCATAGAATGTTCACTCGTGACTCAGCGTCCTCTATCACGGATGCGTAGCGTTGCCCTCCCGCTCGTTGCCCTCATGCTGCTCGACGGCTGCGCGCTCATGCTCACCGATCCGCCGCCGCCGAACTATCGCGAGCTCGCGAGCTTCGATTGTGATGCTTCGTATGCACCGGCCATCGTCGACACGACTCTGGCTCTGGCTTTCGCCGTCGGCGCGGTTGCCCTCGCGACGCATCGCGACGACGTCGATGAGACCGGGTTACCGGTGACGTCCTCCATCATCGGCATCTCCATCTGGAGCGCGGTGTATGGACTGTCGGCGGGGTTGGGCTACCATAACGCATCCGCGTGTCGTGATGCCCGTGCCGACCAGGGTCCTCGATAATCCGCTGCGCGGTGGAAACGGCGCGACGTAAACGCGTCGACCCAACGCAACAGCCGATTTGCTGGTACAACTATGCGTTGTCCCCCCAACGAGAGGCGATTGGCCCGTGACCCCGGCGGCGGCGATCTGGTGCAACAAACGGTTTCCCACTCTGCTGCTCATCGCCAGCGTGTGGGGGTGTGGGGGAACCGAGACCACTGTGAACCCCAACGCGACGGGCGTGGACCTGACCATCCGTCATACCGAGAGCGCCACGGTCGACCAGGTGCGCGTCAGCGTCGACTTCGAGGGCGTGCGCATCTATGGGCCGACGTTCGTGCCGGAAACTCCTCGAGTTCTCGGTACAGTAGAGACGCTGGTCATTCTCCTCGACGAGGATCGTAGCGGCCAAACCGTGAGCGTCGACGTGGCCGGTTACAACGATGGCGTGGGCCTCGCGGAGGGCGTGACGGACGTCGCTATTCTCGCCCAGAGCCTCACCCCGGCCTTAATCGACCTTGTGGTCGCGGCACCTGCGTCGTGCGGAGACGGCGTATGCGCTATCAATGAGTCGAATTGCACCTGCGCGGCGGACTGTCCGCCGACTTGCGGCGACGCGTGTTGCAGCGCCGGTGAAACGTTCTGTGGCTGCGAGAGCGACTGTCCTCGGGTGTGTGGGGACGGCTGCTGTTCGGCGCCACAGGAGAAGAAGCAGAACTGTGCGGCAGATTGTTGATGAGGTAGCCTCTTTAGGCATGAGCGCTGCCCCCGCAGCCGAAACGTCGTTACCCGATACGGGCAGCGTCGTTGGCGACTACGTTTTGGAGTCCGTCATATCGGAAGGCGGGATGGGGCGCGTCTATCGTGCGAAGCACCAGCGCTTGGGCAGACAAGTTGCGCTCAAGATGCTGCTGCCGCGCGTCGCCGCCGATGCTGGGCACCTCCGACGCTTCTTCGCCGAGGCGCGCGCGGTCAACCGCATCCGCCACGAGCATCTCATCGAGGTCACCGACTTCGCGGAGGCGAACGGCGGCCCTGCGTACTACATCATGGAGCTGCTCGCCGGCCGGAGCCTGCGTGAGCATCTCGAGCAAGGCGCGGGGCGTCTCACGCTCAAGCGCTC
This sequence comes from Myxococcota bacterium, assembly GCA_041288095.1. Classification (GTDB taxonomy): domain Bacteria; phylum Myxococcota; class XYA12-FULL-58-9; order XYA12-FULL-58-9; family JALHOP01; genus JALHOP01. The sequence goes on along the minus strand of JBGGMJ010000089.1, from coordinate 32,092 downwards.
GATGCACATCTGGTTGCAGCTCGCGGACGTGCTGGCGGCGCTCCATGAGGACTGCGTCGTTCATCGGGACCTCAAGCCCGACAACGTCTTCCTGCTCACGCGCGACGGCATTCAAGACTACGTGAAGCTGTTCGACTTCGGCGCCGCGCGACTACTCGACGACGAGGGCGCGTTGATCGTGCCCGAGAAGAGCGACGTCATCATCGGCACGCCGCTCTATATGGCGCCGGAGCAAGCCGACGGTGGTGACGTCGACGACCTCGCGGATATCTATGCCTTCGGCGTCATGATGTACGAGATGATCAGCGGCAAGCATCCGCACGACGGTAACGATCTGCGTGAGGTCTTGGTGCGCAAGTGCACCGCTGACGCGATAGCGGTCGCGGAGCTTCCCGGCCTGCCGGAGCCGGTGCCGCAGGAGCTCAACGAGCTCGTCATGCAGTGTCTTGCGCGCAAGCCCGCCGACCGCCCACAGAGCATGCAAGAGGTGCGGCTGCGCCTCATGCTGCTCGACAGCCTGCAGGTCAAAGGTGAAGCGGGTCGCGTGCTCACGCCGACCTCCTTCGGTGAAGGAGCGCTCGCCCGTCGCCGGCGGCAGCGCCAGCGCAAGCTCGTCCTGAGCGTCATCGGTGCCGCGGCGGCCGTCATCGTCGTGTTGTTGGCCCTCAGCGGTCTGTTCACGCGCCGTGAGCCGACAGTTGAGCCCGCGCCCCCGGTGACACCGCCCGTGGCGGCCGGCGACGCCGAGCCAAAAGTCGACCCCGCGACGAGTGCCGATACCGCTCAAGCGGAACCGGCGAAGAAGGCGAAGACGGGCAAGAAGGGACGCCTCAGGAAGGGCGGCTTCATCGATCCTTTCGAGCGCCGCAAATGAGCTCGCTTGCCCGCGCGGCGGTGGCGCCGTTCGTCCTCCTGGCACTCCTCGTCCAGTTGGCGGGACCGGCCGAGGCCGCGAAGAAGAAGCCCGCCAACGTGGCCCGCGCTCGCAAGGAGTTCAAGCTCGGAAAGAAAGAAGCGGAGCTCGCTCACTTCCAGAAAGCCATCGTCCATTTCGAGAAGGCTTACAGCTACGAGCGCGTCCCGGCGCTGCTCTTCAATATCGGACAGTGCCACCGCTACCTAAAGGACTACGACCGCGCCCTCTACTTCTTCGAGGAGTACCTGCGTGAAGACCCCACGGCCGGTGACCGGCGCGTCGTCGAAGACGAGATCGCCGAAATCAGGCGATTGCGCGAGGCCGCTGTAGCGGACGCGACGCCGCCCCCCAAGGTCGAGGAAGAAGGGAGGCCAGCTGCTACGCCCGCCGTGGTGACGGCAGGGGAGGCGGCGCCGGCAGCCCCCGCGGAGACCACCGTCGTCGCCGCCGAAGACCAACAACTCGCGCTGGCCTTGAGCGAGCGCTCCCCCCCACCAGCTCAAGACGAGCCCCCCGTGTATAAGCGCTGGTGGTTCTGGGCCGGCGTCGGGGCCATCGTCGCGGCGGGCGCGGTCACCGCGGTGCTGCTGACGCGGCCGAGCACGGAGGTCGTCGAGCCGACCGGTTCTCTCGGCGCGGTGGACGCCCGATGAGCCCGACCATCGTCAACGCCAAGCGCGACCTGGGCTTTGCTTTGACGGATCTCGTCGAGCGTTTCCCGCGCGCAACTCCGCGCGACCTCGAGCACGCGCTCGGCCGCGGCTTTCTCATCCAGCGCTTGATCGAGCAGCCGAGCGACGAGCGACCCATCGGCGCGCGTTTCGCGACCATCGCGGTATCCGCGAGCGAGCTCAAAGCGTCGCCCGTCTTCACGTTCGATGGTCGCGAGCTCGTGTTCACCATCCCCAAGGAACCTCGCTCACAGATCGCGCCGTGGGCGAGCCTCGGCCGACTCGGGCGCAACAGCATCCCCATCGCGCATCCGTCGGTGTCGAAGATGCACACGCTCGTCCGCTTCGACGCCGACCGCTATTGGCTTGCCGACGCCGGCTCGCGCAACGGGACGTTGCTCAACGGAATCGCCGTGCCTCGCTATGACCGCGGTGAGGCCATCGCCCTCAAGAACGGTGACGTCGTGCAGATCGGCGCGGTGCGCTTGAGCTTCGCCTCGTGCGAAGGGCTGTCCACGATCCTGCGAACTTTGAGCACGCAAAAGCGCACATAGGCGCGCTCTCGCTGACGTGCACGTGTGCAGCGTCGGCACTCGGGCTGGCGGTGGTTCGGGCAACTCGCGGGGCCTGCGCTCGATATTCCGACTTTCATCGGAGCTCGAGCAATGACCGACGTTCGCGTCCAACCCGTGGCACCTTCACCCATCGCTGCCCCGATGACCGGCGCAACGCCAGCGCCGGCCTCTACCCCGACCGCCGCGGCGCCTACCGCGGACACCGGACCCGTTGCTCCGCTGTCCGGCCCCGAGTACCGCGCCCTCGACGCCGCGACCAAGCGCGCGCGTCTATGGCGCGCCGTTTCCAGCGAGCCCTACGCGCAGCTGCCCCCTGTGGGCGGGCAGGGCATCACCGCGAAAGGCACAGGCGAGACCCTCCGTATCCTCTGGGACCGCGCGACTCTGGCGCAGTCGTTCGACCTCGCCGAGGACGTGCGTCCCGACCGCGAGAAGGTCTTCCACCCGCACGGCACGGTCGCCCAAGTGCGCTTCGAGCCCGATCCAGCGACGCCGTATTCGGGCATCTGGCGCAGCGGCGCCGCCGGCATCGCGCGCCTGTCGCTCGGCGCCGACGACAGGCAGTACATCGCGGGTATCGCCGTGAAGCTCTTCGTGGATGGGCGGCCCTCCGTCAATCTCCACGCCATCCCCAGCCTCGATGCGCAGCAGTCGCGCGACTTCTTCGAGCGCAGTCCATCGACCGCGCTCCCTGACCCGACCTCGTGGACCTTCCGCTTCGCGAATCTCTTCCTGCAGCGCGTCGCCAATCCCACGCGGCGCTCGGTCGCGGCGATGGGCACCACCGATGCGCGTGGCAACGCTATTGCGGACGCGCAGTCGCCGGCGAGCATTCGTTTCGCCCCGCGACAGAGCTTGCGCTTCGCTCCCGACACGCAGCGTGATTTCCGCGCCGAGCTTGGTGATATCCGCTCCGGCGAAGTCGTCTACGACGTCTACGGCCGCGCCGCCGATGGCGCGCCGGAGCAACGGCTCGGGGCAATCCGGCTCGAGTCACGCTTCGTCGCGAGTCGCTTCGGTGACCGCGAGCTGTCGTTCCAGCACCAGCGTTAGCGCCGGCGCCGCCAACTCAGACCAGCCGTCCACCGACCGCGCGTCGCGCTCCGAGCTCGAAGTCGCTCTCGACCTTGCGCACGTCGCGTAGCAGCTGGCGCTTGCCGTCGGCGAAGTCACCCTCCGAGTAAGCCGTCTCCTTGAGCTTGGCGAGGCCGCGGCGCGGGTCGCCGTTCAAGCCGTGGAATCGGTCTCCGAGAAAGTTGAGGAGCGCTTGCCCCTCTTCGCTGGAGATCTTCGTGTGCTCGATGCCGCGCAGAGCGAGACCAATGTGGTGCAGCGCGTCTTGCGTGGAAGCACGCGCAACGCGCCGGCCTTCGTTCGTCGAGAACGCCCACTTGTCGGCGGTGTACATCACGTCGTCGAGTGATTGCTCGCGTTTGCCGGCGGTCGCCAGCCGATCGCGCAGGAACACGTGCATGGTCAGCAGGGCGTCGCGGACATTGGCCGCGTCCTCGCCGTGGACGACCTCGCCGTGGCGCGCGACGTGCGTGAGGGCTTGCTCGATCTCGCGCAATGACGCCGCTTCCTGGCCAGGGTGGAAGTTGTGCATCAGGCATTGGACCATCTGCGAGAGGGCGCTCGCGTCCGCGAACATGGACGAGTGATAGGAGCTCGAGATGCGCTCGCCGAGCACCAAGGACACGAGAATGCCGCGCAGGTGGGAAGGCGCACCCGCGAACAGAGGCCGCGCTTGTTGGATCGCCTTGATGGCGGCGGCATCGATGGCTCCGCTCTTGGCGAGCTCCTTGAGGTCGCCGATGGCGGTCGACTTGAGGTGGCGTTGCTCGCGCACCGACTCGCTTCCCAGGACGTCGCTGAGCACGAGCATCCCCTGGATGGCTTCTTGGGGGTCGACCTTGCCGGGGGTGTTACCCGTAGCGCTCACCGCCGCGTCGAACCAAGCGGCCATGGGCTTGAGTCGGTAGTCTCCAAAGATCTGAGTCCCTTGCACGGCGCACTCCTGCACGTTTCACGTCGTCGGTTCAGCTACGCGTCCGTTATCGCCGGCAACGAACCGCCGTTCTCTCGCCGGCCGACGCGCGGCTCTGACCCCATGGCACCAACCCGCGGCGTTGCCTTACACTACGGCCATGCTCGCGGTGGTCTTTGCCGTTTCGATCGTTGGTGTGCACTACGAGCACCCGCAACGGCACTTCAGTGTCGAGCTGCCCAAGGATTGGGCCCCAGTCGAACCGCTGAACGACCCGGCCGGCATCATTTTCCATCGCAACACGAACGACCGGCTGACCATTTCCACCATCCGCGCGGTGCCCGTAGGCGACGCCACGCTCCAGGACTTCGTGCTCGCCATCGCGGCGGCGAGCCAGGGCGAGCCCGGGTACGTGAGCGTCGCTTCTGGTCCAACGACGCTCGCCGGCGCGGTTGGCTACCGTCGCCGTTTCACGTTGTTCATCGACCCGAATGGACAGTTCACGAAGACTGTCGAAGAGCGCGTCGCCATCATCGACGGCATCGGCTACGTCGTGCGCGTCGAAGGCTTCACGCACTGGTTCAATCAGCGCTCGCGCGACACCGCGCAGATCTTCAAGACGTTCGCGACGCCCGGGAGCGCAAGGCCCGCTTCGTTGCGCTCGCTGCCGTGTCCCTTCCGCGCCGACGCGAACGCGAACCGCACTCCGTGACACACGGTGAGAAGCAATGGCACTCTCGCTAGGTGCACTTCCTTCTCGCCGTCCTCCTCGTTGCCGACCTCCCCATTGCCGAACCGACTCATCCACTTTGGCTGCTAGAGCGGACAAACGGCGCGTGGGTCACGGCGCGGACGTTCGGCACGAGCGCTTACAAGAGCTACACCGCCAACACGACCCTCGCTGTCACTTGCAGCGGACCGCGCGCGATTCTGCGCCTCGTCGTCGATGTGAAAGCACTCGGGTTCGACAGCGATCCCTTCGAAGGCCCTAAACCCCCCAAGAGCTGGCCGCTGCTCCTAACGACGGGCAATGGCACGGCTGTCTCGCACGATGTCGCGGCGTTCTGGGGTGTCGCCGCGCTGTATCAGGTCGGGAGCCAGTTCGTGTTCGAGACGACGGTGCCACCGGTCGAGCTTGCCAAGTGGCTCGCCGACGAGACCCGGGGCAAGGTCGTGCATGGCCAGTTTGGCGAGATGACGTTCATGTTCACGTGGCCGCAAAACGTCGAAGCGCTGCGCATGGCGTGCAAGCCGGCGAAGTAACGTCAACGCTTCGGGATGAGTTGCTCGCGCTCGATGGTCACGAGGCCAACCGCGTCGAGGGCGAGACATGCGAAGTAACCGAGATCGATCTCGGAGCGGCGGTAAGCGAACGACACCGACCCAGGATAGCGGTGATGGTTGTTCTGGAAGCCTTCGCCGAGCGTGACCCACGCGACGAACACGTTGTTGCGTGAGGTGTCGGGCGTGTCGAAGTTGCGTCGGCCCGCCGAGTGTCCGAAGTAGTTCACCAGGGCGCCTTGGAAGGGATGGCTTGCGATGCCGGTGAAGTAGGCCGCGCCGAACAGCCACCCGACCGTCACGCCGATGATGACGCCCGCTATAGCGTGCATGACATAGGGAAACCACCACATCCAACGCTTCGTCAGCGGATGGAGGTCGAAGTCCAGATCGTCCGCGAAGGTCGTGTATGCGGGGTCGTTGTAGCGAAGGCCGCGAATGGTGTTGCTGGTGCCGTAGTACTGCTGGACGACCATCTTGAGCAGACCGCCCGCCGGCGCGTGCGGGTCGCGCGCCGTGTCGGAGTAGGCGTGGTGCATGCGATGCATGACGATCCACGCCTTGGGATCGAGGCCGGTCAGCCAGATGCCGCCGTTGATCACGACACGGCGTAGAGCGGGGTGGAGCGCCATCGCTCGGTGCGCCAACCCCCGGTGATAGCCGACGGTGATCGTGAGGATGCTCGCGAGGTACGCCACCGCGAACATCGCGGCGCATGCGGCGAGGTACACATCCACAAGTTACCGCAAAACGCGCCGGCGCGTTACGATGTGATCATGGACCTCTCGAATCCCTACAAGCCGCCGGAAGCAGTGCTGGGCACCGCGAGCATCGGAAGCGAAGCAGAGCTCGCTGATGCCGTCGCGCCCTTCGTTGCGTCGTACCGGGCCTTGAGGATCCTCGGGCTCCTTTGCACTCTTGCCGTTATCGGCAGCGGCTGCGGCATGTTCGCCAGCGGCACGATTCCCGAAGGCCAGGTTGGCGCGTTGCTCGCAGTCATCACCGCCTCGTATCTCATGGCCGCCATCCTCTTGTTTCGTCTGGCCTCGTCGATGCGCACGCTTGCCAAAGAGCCCACGATGGCGAAAGTCGCCGCGGTCTTGAACCGCATGACGCAAACCTGGGCGGTCGGTCTTGGCGTGCTCGTGCTCATGTTCGTCGGCTCATGGGCCCAACGCTTGGCGGCCGCCACAGCGGTGACGCCGACGCTCTGGCAAGTCGGTCCACGAGACGATGTCGTCGTCTCCGCCGGCACGTTGCGGCGCGCGCTGGTCATCGTCGTCGCCGGAGCCGCGGTCCTCATGCTCATGGGGATCGTCGGCGTCTTCGTGACCCCACCGCCTGGGGCTTCCGGCATGAGCTCGTCGATGCTGCGGCAAATCACCATCGGCAGCGGCCTCGTTCAGCTCGCGCTGCTCTGGCTCGTCTGGAGGCAAGTGCCGGCGCTCGATGACTTCATCGCTCGGCCCGACGCGGCGAGCTTGAAGCGCGTCGCGGCCGCTCACGCCTTGATCTGGCGGGTCATCGTTTCGGGAATCGGCCTGCTGCTCGTCGCGGGCTTGGTCGCCGCCGTAGCGCTGCCGATCGTGTTCAAAGCGGGCGGGCGGTAACCCCTGTCATTCCTTCAGGTCTCGCGCCGAGCCGCGCTGTGATCCGCGCGCGTAGGTCGACCAACGCGCTTGGCGCATGGAGTGGTCGGCATGAAAGTCGCGCAGCGGGGCATCTTCAGTGGTGTGTCGCTCGATCATGTTGCTGCCCTGAGTACCAAGCGGGCCTACCGCGTAGCGGTCGACCATGACGCACTGTCAGCTCGCCGTGCGCGCGGGGTCGATGAGCCCGAAGCGCTCGCCCCGCTGCCTACCGCCTCGCTCGAAGCCGATGACGCCGCGTTCACCGTCCCCCCGAACTTCAAGGCCTGGAACGAGGCGCTCGTCGTCCTGGGAGGAGGCTCGTCGCCACCCTCGGTCGGGGAGCTGCACGTGGGTCTCGAGCTTGCCGAGGCTTTCGGCATCCCGCGTCAGACCGCTATCCAGGACATCTTCGACGCCATTGTCGGGCCTGGCGCCTCCGCCGAGGTGAACGACTGGCTCGCGCTCTTGCTCGCCAACGCGGACTCGCTCGATCTCGAGGCGCTCTCTCGCCTGCTCAAGACCCTCGAGATCCTCGCGCATCCGGAGCGCAACGGCGTTAGCAGCAGTGGGGCTCGCAATGCAGCCGATCAGGCGCGCGAGGCGGCTGGATCCGGGGTGGGTCCAAACACGCTCGACGCTTTGCAACATGCGGGTGACGTGCTCGGCACGGGGTCGGTGCATACCGACATCACGACCGACCTCTCCAAGCTCGACTTGGGCACCACCGACGCTGTCACGACCGACGTCGGCACCACCGACGACTTCGTCGCCCAAAGCGGCGGCGAGCTCGCCGCGAGCACGCTCGACTTCGCCAACGAGCGTCAGGCGACCAGCAGCTACGACACCCGCGGTATGGCCTGGGAGGAGCTCGTTTTCACGTACACGGGCGCCGAGAACGAGGCGTTCGCTAAAGCGGTCAAGGCCGACGCGCTCGCGTACATCGCCGGCGTTCCAGGCTTGCAAGAAGCATGTGACCGCATGATCGCCGCGGCCGGCGCGGTCCCCGCGAAGGAAGAGCGCTTGCGTGTCGAGTTTGCGCTCTACCACTTCGACACCGTGGGCGCGGCCGAGGGCCGATCATTTGGCGTGACGCAAGCCGACGTGGTGCGCTTGCTCGCTGAGTCCGAGGTTGGCCTCGATACGCGCCCGCCGACGCTCCTCGATCTCTCGCAGGCCTCGGGTCGAACCTTCGGTTACCCGGTCGCGCGTTCATCGGACGTGTGTTTGCACGTCGGCGGCAGCAACAACACCATCGATCTGTGCACCAACCCCTACCCGGGTCCGTCGGGTACGGGGCACGCGCTGCTCGGCGGCTCGAACAACCAAGGCGAGCTCGATCTCGTCGGGACCATCATGGTGCTGGCGGGCGAAAACAACACCTGGGTCGTGAAGGATCCCTCGCTGCGCATCGACCCGCAGACCGAGCTGCAAGCCTACGACAAGGCCGCGCTCGCCTCGAACGCGCAAGAGCAAACCATCATCCTCGAGGGCAACTCGGCGGACTGGAGCGTCCACGTCGACGCCGTCAACGCGACGTACACGAACGTCGCGACGGGCACGTCGGTCACCATCCCAGCGAGCGCCCAAGATCAGGTGCAATACGCGAGCGCCAGCGAAATCGCGACGACGGCGACAGGGCTGGTCGCCGGCTAACACTCGACGTACACACGGCGGACCGTGACTCCGTCCAAGCTTCATCGGCGTTCCATTGCCACGTCCGCTTTCGCGTTCGTGCTGATGCTCGGTGTCGTCAATCTCTTCGCCGACATCGTCTACGAGGGTGGGGCGAGCGTCAACGGACCCTTCCTGGGCTCTCTCGGCGCCAGCGCCGCGGCCGTCAGCGTCATCGCTGGCTTCGGCGAGTTCTTGGGGTACGGGCTGCGGCTAGGCGCGGGGTATGTCGCCGATCGTACGGGCCGCTATTGGCTGGTCACCTTCGTCGGCTACGCGATCAACGTTCTGGTCGTGCCTGTTTTGGCGTTCACCGGCAGCTTGCCGGTCGCCGCCGCTCTCGTGATCGGCGAGCGTGTCGGTCGGGCGCTGCGAAAGCCGACCATCGAGGCCATGCTCTCCTACACCACCGGGACACTCGGACGCGGCTGGGTGTACGCCGTGAATACAGCTCTCGACGAGACGGGCGCCACGCTTGGTCCACTGTTGATGGCGTGGGTCCTCGCTCGTCATGCGGGGTATCGCGACGGTTACCTGTTGCTCACGGTGCCTGCCTTGCTCGCTCTGGTGGCTCTGGTCGTCGCGCGCCTGGTCTTTCCACTGCCGGAGCGCTTCGAGACGTCGACCGCGCCGCGCGGCACCAAGTTCTCCGCGACCTATTGGCTCATCATGATCGCCGGCGGCTTCTTCGCGGCGGGTCTCATGAGCTTCGAGCTCATCTCGCTTCACCTCGCGATCACCGAGACCGTGACCGGCCCGTGGCTGCCGGCGCTCCTCGCCATTGCGACTCTCGGCGGCGTCCTGACCAGCCTCATCCTCGGGAGGCTCTTCGACCGCATCGGCATGCCGGCGGTGATGATCGGCATCACCTTCTCGGCCGCTTTCTCGCCGCTCGTCTTCTTTGGCGGATTCGCCGCGGTGCTCGCGGGGCTCATGCTCTGGGGCGTCGGCTACGCCGTCCAGGACACCCTCTTCAAGGCGCTGATTGCCGGCGAGCTGCCCGAAGGCAAACGCAACGTCGCCTTCGGCTTGTTCTACCTGGGTTACGGGTCCGGTTGGTTCGCCGGCAGCGTGGTCACCGGGCTGCTCTACGATCGGTCGCGCACCGCGCTCGTGGTCTTCTCGGTCGTCATGCAGCTCGTGGCCTTGGCGTTGTTCGCGAAAGCCGCCCGCGGCCGGTGCAAGTCGCCGGGGAGCGCGTCGCCGAGCGCGGCTTCCAGGTCGCTATAGCGGTCAGCATGGGACGTGTATTCGACGACCAGGTCGTTGACGACACGCCGGCAGTCCTCGGCCGAGGTGCTCGGCGGTTGCGTGCGCAGGGCGCGCATGAGCGACGTGGAGGATGAGCCGAGGCGGTCGAGGGCGGTGCGCGCCAGGCCCAAGGCGTCATGGAAGGCTTCGATGGTGGCGCAGATCGCGGCATAGACGCGCGACTTCTGCTCGAGGACCATGAGGTGAGCGTCGACGTCGAGTAAGCGGCCGTGATCGAGATCCGCCGGCGCGGCGCGCTCGCTCACGAGGTCGCGCAGGTGTTGCAGGCTCGTGGCGGCGCGCTGCAACTGCTCGGAGCATCGCGCGGCGTGGCGGCGTGCCTCGAAGGCGAGGTCAGCTGCCCTCGGTAGGGAGCGAGCAAGCGCGACCAATGCAGGAGGAGCCGAAGCCATCGAGCGTTCTCCGCGGCCAAAAAATGGCCCAGTTTCCGTCTCGAGGTTGTTATCGGCACGCAGCGGCGGCGATTGCGTGCGTCGAGCCTGACGCTTTGACAGAGCCCGTCTTGACGGCGTGCCACCGAGTGCCGCAAGGCTGCTGCTCGTGCTCGTCAAAAAGTACAACAACCGCCGCCTCTACGACACGGACGCCAGTCGCTACATCCGCTTGGACGAAATCGCCGCGCGGATCCGTGCCGGAGCCGACGTTCGCGTCGAGGACGCCAAGACCGGTGCCGACCTCACCGCGCCGACGCTCGCTCAGATCATCTTCGAGGACCAGAACGCGGCTCGGCTGCTACCGCCGGCGTTGCTGGTGCAGCTCATCCGCATGGGCGAAGAGCCTCTGGCCGACTTCCTCGGCCGCTATGTGAGCTGGGCGCTCGACCTCTACCAGCAGACGCGCAATGGCCTGGGGAGCTTCTACAACCCGTTCGCCGCGCCAAGACCGTTTCCCTCGCCCGCGCCGGCGCCGCCACCGGTGCCGCCCGCCGAGCCGCCGGCGCCGACCGCCCAGGACGAGCTCAAGGAGCTGCGCCGCGAGATGGCCGAGCTCCGCCGCAGCTTGAAGCCCAAGAGCCGCCGTAAACGCTGAGCTTTGCTGCGCCGCAACAAGAAGTCTTGACTCCGCGCCGCCCTAGGTGCGACAGGGCGACGAACCCACGCACTCGGAGGCCTCAAATGGCGCGTAAGAACGCCTTGCAAGAAAATGCTGCGGCGCAACAAAAAACTGTTGATCCTGCACCGGTGGCTGTACTAAAAGCTGTTGGAAACCAGTTCCGTGAGGAGAAGACCATGAATCAGAGCAGCGTGTTTTCGCAGATGCAGCAATTTGGCGTTGGTTGGGTCAAGCTGTGGGCCGACTCGGCCACCAAGCTCGCGGAGCTTGCGCAGGTCGACAAGCTCGAGAAGCAGGGCGTCGCGACCGCGAACTCGGCCGTCGACGAAGCCGGTCGCTTGGCCAAGGAAGTCATCGCTTCCGCCGAGAGCCTCAGCGCTCAGTGGCGCAAGACGGTCACCAGCTACGCCGAGCGCACGCTTGACCTCGTTGGATCCAAGGACTAAGGCCGCGCGTAGCGGCTGAGACGCGGCGGGGATTCTCGCCGCGTCGTCGCGAGAGCTCGACCCGACGTTGTGCCCCAGTCGATCCTCGCCGTCGCGCGAGGAGCATTGGACATGGCGTTGACGTCGGTGAACAAGGTCGCGAGCCTCGATGAGGCCGTGGCCTTGGTACAGCCAGGCAACACGCTCGCGACTTCGGGGTTCGTCGGCATCGGCACACCCGATGGGTTGCTCGAGGCTCTGGCCCGAGCCCACGCCACGCACAAGCGACCCGATGGGCTCACGCTCGTCTTCGCGGCGGGGCAGGGTGACGGGAAGCTGCGCGGGCTCAACCGGCTCGCGGCCCCTGGTCTGCTAAAGCGGGTTGTCGGCGGTCACTGGGGTCTCATCCCGAAGGTGGGCGCGATGGCGCTCGCCGGCGAGATCGAAGCCTACAATCTGCCGCAGGGTTGCATCTCGCACCTCTATCGCGACATCGCCGCCGGTAAACCGGGGACGCTGTCACGCGTCGGCCTCGGCACCTTCGTCGACCCGCGCCATGGCGGCGGCAAGGTCAACGCGCGCTCCACCGACGATCTCGTCGAGCTCGTTCACATGCACGGCAAGGAGTGGCTGCTCTACCGTGCCTTTCCCATCGATGTCGTTTTTCTGCGCGGGACCACCGCCGACCCCTACGGCAACGTGAGCATGGAGCGCGAAGCGCTCACCCTGGACAACCTGGCAATGGCGATGGCGGCGAAGAACAGCGGCGGGGTGGTCATCGTGCAGGTCGAGCGCTTGGCGCAGGCCGGTTCGATTCCCGCGCGCAGCGTGAAGATCCCCGGCGCCCTGGTCGACTGCATCGCGGTCGCGCCGGCCGAGTATCATGCGCAAACCTACGCGACGCCTTACAGCCCCGCGTTCTCCGGCGAGCTGCGTGTCGCTCTCGAGAGCGTGCCGCCGCTCGCCTTGGATGCGCGCAAGGTCGTCGGCCGCCGTGCCGCCTGTGAGCTCATCCCCGGCACCGTCATCAACCTCGGTATCGGCATGCCCGAGTCCGTCGCTGGTGTCGCCGCTGAAGAGGGTCTCTTGCCCCTGGTCACGCTGACGGCTGAGCCGGGAGTCATCGGCGGACTGCCGGCGTCGGGCTTGAACTTCGGCGCGGCGGTGAACACCGAGGCTCTGGTCGACCAGAGTCAGCAATTCGATTTCTACGACGGCGGCGGCCTCGACCAAGCCTACCTGGGCATGGCCGAAGTCGATGCCATGGGCAACGTCAACGTCAGCCGCTTCGGGGCGACGTTCGCGGGTTGCGGCGGTTTCATCAACATCAGCCAGAACGCGCGCAAGGTCGTCTTCGTCGGCACCTTCACCTGCGGCGGCCTCAAGCTCGAGATTGGCGACGGCCGCCTGCGCATCCTCGCGGAGGGTCGCAACCGCAAGTTCGTCAAAGCGGTCGAGCAGGTGACCTTTAGCGCCGCCCAAGCCCGCGAAAGCGGACACGAGACGATGGTGGTCACCGAGCGCGCGGTGTTCAGGCTCACCGACTCCGGGCTGTGCCTCGAAGAGATCGCGCCCGGCGTCGATCTGCAGCGCGACGTGCTCGGACAGATGGACTTCGTGCCCGAGATGAAGCTGCCCTTGAAGCTCATGGACGCGCGCATCTTCTTGACCGCGCCCATGGGCCTGCGCGCCTCGCTCGACGAACGCCCGCTCGCTTCACGTTTCGAGTACGACGCCAAGCGCGAAGTGTTGTTCATCAACTTCGCCGGCCTCACCGTTCGTAACGAGGACGACATCCGTCGCATCGGCGACGCGGTCGCCGAAGTCTGCAAGCCGCTCGGCCGGCGCGTTCGCGCGGTAGTCGACTATGACGGCTTCAGCGTGCCCGCGCATCTCGCGGACACCTACGCGAAGCTCGTGGGCGAGCTCACCGAGCGCTACTACGAGCGCGTGACGCGTTACACCTCGAGCGCGTTCCTGAGGCTGAAGCTAGGCGCCTCGCTACAAGCACGTGATGTTGATCCAGAGTTGTTCGACACGCAGCGCCAAGCGCTCGAGTCATTGAAGCGCAGGCGGCAGTCTCGCCAACCTGCCGGGAGTTAGGGAGATGGCAATGCGCGAAGGGTTGCGACGCGTCGCGGATGAAGTGCTGGATCGTACGGACCCAGCGGGGTTCGGCAAGGCGTTGGCGAGCGGAGCTGCTGGTCTTGCGCGACATCCAGTCTCGACGGGCCGGGCGCTGATGCGCTGGACGAAGGACTCGCTCGCCGCCGCGGGAGCGACCGCGCTACGAGCCGCGGGCGCGCAATCCCAAGGGCCGATGCCGGCGCCGACCAAGGACCGCCGTTTCAACGACAGCGCTTGGAACGAGAGCGCGCTCTTTTTCTGGTTGATGCAGCAACATCTGCTGCGTGAGCGTTTGGCGCACGACCTCCTCGACGCCGCGAAGCTCGGTGGCGCCGCCGAGCGCAAAGCGCGGCTCGCCGGCCAACTCTTGGTGGATGCCGCGGCTCCCACGAACTTCATCCTCACGAACCCGGTCGCGCTGCGGCGCGCGTTCGAGACCAGCGGCGCGAGCACTCTCAAGGGTCTGCGCAAGTTGATTGAGGATGTGCGCAAGCGCCAAGGTTGGCCTCGCTTGGTCGACGACTCGAAGTTCGAGGTCGGCAAGCAGCTCGCCTCGACACCCGGCAAGGTCGTCTACAAGAACCGCATCATGGAGCTCATTCAGTACACACCGCAGACCGAGTCCACTTTCGCGGTCCCGCTACTGTTCAGCCCGCCGTTCATCAACAAGTACTACATCATGGACCTCGCTCCCGGCCGGAGCCTGGTCGAGTGGGCGGTGAAGCACGGCCACACCGTGTTTTGCATCAGCTACAAGAATCCCGACTTGGGCCTGCGCGACGCGGGCTTCGCCGATTACCTGGCCGAAGGTCCGCTCGAGGCGATGCGTGTCGTCAAGGAGATCACCGGGGCACCGAAGGTGAACGTCGCGGCGTTGTGCGTCGGCGGCACCTTGGCCTCGATGCTCGCGGCCTATCTCGCGGCGACCGGCGATGACTCACTCAACTCGCTCACCCTGATGAACACCTTGGTGGACTTCAGCGAGCCGGGGCCGTTGGGCGCTTTCACGGACCGGCCGACGGTCGAGCGACTGCTGCGCCGTGTGAACCGTCGCGGTCTGCATGAATCGTCGGAGATGGCGCGGACTTTCAATCTGCTCCGGCCCAACGACTTGCACTTCAACTACGTGAGCGCGGCTTGGTTGATGGGCGACGAGCCGCCGGCCTTCGACTTGCTCGCGTGGAACGATGACGGCACGCGCATCCCGGCGAAGCTGCTCACGGAGTACCTGCGTGGTTGTTACCTCGACAACGAGCTGACGCGCGATGCCATGAGCGTGCGCGGCAAGACCCTCCGTCTCGAGGCCGCTCGACCGGACGCGTTCGTCGTCGGCGCCGTCGAGGATCACATCACGCCGTGGAAATCGGTCTACAAGACGGCGCACCGTCTGGGCGGCGAGACGCAGTTCGTGCTCAGCAGCTCGGGCCACATCGCCGGCGTCGTCAATCCGCCGAGCAAGAACGCGGCGTATTGGATCCGCGAGGAGCTCGACGAGAGCCCGGACGCTTGGCGTGAAGCGGCGACCCGCCACGCCGATACCTGGTGGAACGCGTGGGCACGTTGGATCGAGTCGCGCGCCGGCGAGCGCGAGAAGGCGCCGGCGAAGCTCGGTAGCAAGAAGCATCCGCCGATCGCGGATGCGCCCGGGGCCTACGTCAGCGAGCGCTGACGGGTATGGCGCGACGGTTGTCGTTCCAGAAGCGGTAAAGCGCCGGCCAGTCGTGCTCGAGTGAGGGGTCGCCGCCGTAGAAGCGGGCGAACGATTCGGCGAAGGTCTCGTCGGCGCCGGCGCCGCTGCCCCTGCCGTCTTGGCGATAGTACGGACGCAAGCGATCCCAATCCTCGTTCCGCGCCGCCAAGAAGGTGGCGCCGGCGTGCGCGTCGCTCCTGTCAGCGGTCGTCTTCGTGCCCTCGAATTGCCCGAGGTTGCGGGCGATGCCGTGGCCGAGCTCGTGCAAGATGAGGTCGTAGGTGTCGTGACCACGGCCGCGCGGTGGCACCATGCGTTGTCCGGGGACGCGCAGGCTTTCCATCGTGGCGATGACGACCTCGCGGTTCCACACGGTGCCGGGTGTCTTGTCCCAGGAGTCGCCGGCCTTGTGCCCGCGGACCGGCTCCCGCTCGAGCGTCTTCACGTAGTCCGTGACACCGCCCCGGCAGACGACCACCGACAAGCCCGCGCGCTGAATGCCGACGAGGACGCTCGCCGGCAGGCGCACGAGATGCGAGACCACCGCCTCGACGTCGTCCTGATTGGCGCTGCCGCGGGCTTTCACCAGCGACCTTGCGAGCGCTTGTTGCGTCGTCGCGAACTGCGTCGAGCGGAGCGCGAGCTGCTTCTCCGTCGAGAGCATCGACGAGAGTGGAATCCACGACACGCGTGAACGAGCTTGCGCGAACCGCTGCAGCTCATCGGCGTTCACGGTGCCGTCGCGATCCGTGTCGAGCTCGACACGGTACTGCGGCTCGTAAACGTCGGAAGGGCGCTCGGTCTCGCTGGAGCGGGACCGAGCCGTGGCGCGCAATAGCGGTGCGACCGCTTTGGCGGACAACAATGTCATGTTGCGGCGTCCGCTACTTGGTCACGCCGATGGCGCCACTGATGTCCTTTAGGTCCTGACCGAACTGCAGCGACCCGAGGTCGACGACGGAGCCGTCCGGTCGGAAGGCCAAGCGCCGCACCGACACGTTCTCGGAGACGTAGACGTTGCCGCGCAGGTTGCCGCGGTCGATGGTCGCGAGATCGCCTGGTAGCTGGGGCGCCGCGCCACGGTGCGGAACGGGGCCGCGGACCCGCCACTTGCCGTCTTGGGCGTTGGTGTCGAGGACGATGAGTGAGTCGGTCAGCGGGCTCGAGACGATGGCCACTTGCCCGAAGGGGGAGGTGGCGATGGCCGCGGGGTCATCGACCTGGACGCCGCCGGCCGGGCGAGCGCCGTTCTCATCGAGGGTCACGGCGGCGACGGCGTTGAGGTTACCGCTGAAGCCGTTGGTGTCGCCGACGAGGAAGGTCTTGCCGTCGCTGGTGAGGGCGGCGCCACCGACGACCACCTGGTTGTGGCCGAAGGCGTCGGCACCACCGACGCGCCGCGGAGTCTGGCCCCATTCGAGCACGTGAACGCTTTCCGTTCCGGGATCCGCCTCGCGGTCCAGCTCACCGACATTCGCGGCGGCGACCACGGCGCGGTCGCCGGCGAAGGCAATGGCGCCTGGAGACCGGGCGGCCAGGACGCGCCCGTGGTCGGTGAGCGTCCCGTCGCACCCGATGGTGACCTGATAGACGCCACCGCCGTTGTGGCTCCAGTTGCGATCGAGGACCAAGGCGCGGTCGCCGCGTGGCTCGACCACGACCTTGCCCGCGTGGAAGGTACCCGCGAAGCCTTCGTGCACGACGGTCGGTTTGCCCTCGGCGTCGAGGCGAAAGACACCGATGCGGCCGTTATCGAGCGCGACGAGCCCCACCTGGCCGTCTGGAGTGAAGTCGATCGTCCCCGAGTTCGCCGCCGTCTCGAGCGTGAACGAGCGGCCTGAGCGCGAGAGCTGCCCGTTGGGCGCGACGTTCAGGACTTCGAAAGCGCCGGAGCGGTCGCCGTTGGCGTCGAATGGATGCGAGACGACGAGGCGTCGCGGGCCGTCGGCGGGCGAGGGCGTGCGGGCACAACCACGCGGGCCATCGTCGCGCGGCGGCGCGAGCTGCATCGCGGGGTTCGGCCGGCCCTGAATCAGGCGGGTCGCAGCGGCGGCGCGAGGAGCGGGCGGGCCATCCGTGGGGGTGGCGGCGGCGGGGGCTCGCGCTGCGCGTGGGGCGGCGGCGGGAGCGGGGCTCGCCGCCGGTTGCACGCTCTGGCGGACAGGTGGCGTTTCGATGCTGGACATGGCGGATCCTGCAAGAGCGCCGAGCGCTCCTGGTAATCTCCGCAGCGGGGCACCCCGGAATCGTGGCCGCTGTGGAGCTATGGCCTCGCGTTATCGGCGGCGGCACATTCGAGGCGCGGGGTCGGACCCTGTCATTGAGGCACTCTCGGCGATACGAGCCCCCGCTCCGGCGCGACGGCCTGACGAGGCGACAGACAACGCCGCCGAGCCCGCGCCGATGATGCCTCGTGATCGATTCTCGTTGCATCGCCGGTGACGCCGCCAACCGCTTTTACAGCGCCAGCATCCTCGACGCGCCTTGGCTCGCGGAGGCACTCGGCAGGTACGCCGCCCTTCGCGACACGCGCTTCAATGACGCCCTCGGCCCCTGGGAGCGCCGCGACTATGAGGGTGATCCGGGTTTGTTCGCACGCACCGTCGTCGCCGCGGGTGACGGTGAGGTGCTGCCGGAAGGCGTCTATGCGACGGTCCGCGACGCGTTGATTCGCTGTGCCGGCGAGCTTGGCGTCGACCCCACGATCCCCGAGCGCCGAGGTTGGCCGCATGCCGTGGCGGGGCTCGCGCCGCCCGCCGCCATCGACGCGCGCCGCGGAAATACCCGCCGTCGCGAGTGAAATTGCAAAACTGTGACGGTGCCGCCGGCGCTCATGACGCACACTCATGAGCATGGACCTCCCCGCGGTCGTGAAGGTGAAGCCACGGCTCCGTGGTGTCTCGCATCAGATGGCCTTCGTCGCGGCCACCTTCGCGGGAGCGCTCCTGATCGCGGCCACACCCGCCGGCGTCGCGCGCTTCTCGGTGACGGTGTTCGCGGTCTCACTCATCTGGCTGCTCGGGGTGAGCGCGCTCTACCACCGACCGATGTGGCGGGAGGATATACGCGCTTGGCTCAAGCGGCTCGACCACGCGTCGATCTTCCTGCTCATCGCCGGCACCTATACGCCGTTCTGTCTGCTCGTCCTTCAGCCCCAGCAAGGCCACGTCTTGCTCGGCTTCGTCTGGGCCGGCGCCGCTTTGGGTATCGTCATGGTCCTCTTGTGGCCGAATCGACCACGGGTGCTTTCGGCCGCGGTCTACGTCGGGCTCGGCGTGTCTGCTTTAGCATACATACGCCCGATCTTCGCTGCTCTCGATGGCGCGAGCTTCTCGCTCTTTGCCCTGGGTGGTGTCTTCTACATCAGCGGCGCCGTCATCTATGCCTTGCGGCGGCCCAATCCCAACCCGGCGGTCTTCGGCTATCACGAGGT
Source organism: Myxococcota bacterium (assembly GCA_041288095.1). Lineage (GTDB taxonomy): Bacteria > Myxococcota > XYA12-FULL-58-9 > XYA12-FULL-58-9 > JALHOP01 > JALHOP01. Next base: position 13,360 of record JBGGMJ010000089.1, on the reverse strand, counting down.
CTTTCACGTCTTCGTCGTCATCGCCTGCACCATGCATTTCGCGGCCATCGTGCGCGTCGTCGGCGGTGCCGCGCCCTGAGCGTTCACGCTTGCAAGCGACCACCGCATCACCAAATATCCGCTTCATGCGCCGCGCTCTATCCGGCTCCTTCTTGTTGCTGCTCGCCGCCTGTCAGGTAGATCTCGAGGTCCCAGCCAACACGCGCGTGACCTGCGCGACAACGGCGGATTGTCCGGCAAGCACGGTGTGCAAGCAGAACCTCGGCCTGTGCGTCGAGACAGCCGGCGACGATGGCCAGCCGCCGACCTTGAGCGCTGTGACGCTGACGCCGTCGGTGGCATCGGTGGGCGGTGAGCTGGTGCTGACACTCACGACGGACGAGTCGCTCGGTGTCGCTCCCGAGGCCATGGTTGGCGCCTTCGGGCACTTCACGGTGACGAGCGCCGACGACGCAATGAAGGCTTTCGAGCTGCGCTACCAGGTGCGCGGTAACGAAGCCCCGGGCCAACAGGCCATCAACGTCACGCTCGTCGACGTCTTCGGGAACGCCATACAAACGGTCGCCGCGAGCGCGTCGCTCGATTTCATCGCCCCTCGCCTCGGCCTTGCCGTGTGGACGTTGCCCGGGTTCAAGCGCGCGGTGAAGCCTTCCGACGTCGTCTCGTTGCTGGTGAACCTCGATGCCGGCGCCGCCCTCGAGGAAGCGTGGCTCTACGCCGACACGACCGCCATAGGCGACGTGACCTCGGCGTTTTTGCTGTCAGCGGTAAGCGACGGTTTGCAGCTGCTCGGCGAGGTGACCATTCCTGCGGGTGTGCCCGACGGGGCGCTCGTGAGTGTCGGCTTCGGCTTGTCCGATATCGCGGGCAACGTGACGAATCCGCAGGCCGCGCTCAGCCCGCCGCTACCCGTCGATGCGAGCCCGCCCGAGGGAACCCTCACTCTGCCGACATCCACGACCGAGCCGAGTGCTCCCGCGACCCTCACCACCAACGACGCGGTCAGCGTGCGCCTCGAGGGCGACATCCAAAGCCCCCTCGGCGCGCAAGCGCCGGTGCCCTCGACGGTGACGGTGCTGTTCACCGCCGGCAACGGCGACAAGAGCGTCCGCGCCATCTTCGAGGACGCGGCCGGCAATCAGATCACCACCGCGACTCGCATCGTGACCGTCAACGTACCGCCGGGCGCGGGTTCCCCCGGGACCCTTTGCAACGTCAACGGAGAGTGCAACTCGCTGCGTTGCTCGTGCGCCGATGCAACCTGCACGGCGCCACGGCGTTGCGCCCCGGACACGAGCTGCGGTGTTTGCAACTACGTCAACGCGTCGGGCGTCTGCCAAGGGCCGGTGACCTCCGGCTCGCTCGATGCTCTCGGCTGTACGACGCCGAATGTCTGCGCGTCCGGAGCTGCTTGCCTCGTTGCGCGAGGGCAGCCGTGTAGCCAACCGAGCGAGTGCATCACCGGGTTCTGCGAGTGCCGAGATGCTGGGTGCACGGGCAAGATCTGCGCGGACGCGGATTGCGACTTCTGCAAGGTCGGGGTCACTTGCGCCGGCAACCGCGCGAACGACGTGACCTGTGAGGCCGGCAAGGTTTGCCGCGTCGGGCAGTGCGTGGTGCGGGCGCCGGGAAGCTGCACGGCGACTTGCAACGGCGGGTTTCAGGTCCCCGACAACCCGTGTCCGCCGTACAGCTTCACATCGAACAACTGCAACGCCGCCCAGGGCTTCTCGCCGAGCTTCACCGGCTCCTGTCCCTTCACCGGCGCGTGCCAGCCCGGCAGTCCCGCTTGCACCTGCTTCTAGGCGCGTTTGTTCCAAGCGGCGGCGGTTGCGTCGATGAAGGCCGCGACCTCGTGGGACGCTTCGAGCTGCGGGTAGTGTCCGACACCGTGAAGCTCGCGGAAGATGGCGCCACCAGCGTGGGGACGGATCGCCTCGAGCACGTGAGCACCCGAGACGGGATCGTCCATGCCCCAGACGAAGGCGCGTGGCGTCGAAGCGCCGAGTGAAGCGATGAGAGCATCGCGGCGACATCGCCGCTCGGCCATGTAGTGCAGGAGACGCGGCAGCACCGCGATGCCGCCGCCGCTGCTCATGGCTTCCCACGCGTCGTCCGCGGGCAGCCGGTCCTTGCGCACGAAGATGGCGCCGAGTGAACGGAGCACCGCCTTTCGACCCAAGATGCGCGGGCCAACGACCCGGCCGAAGCGGGTCGCCAAAAAGCGCTGAATGACGCGTGCCCGGTGCTGTGCGGGATCGAGCCCGCCATTCAAGAAGATGACGCCGTCGAGCACGAACGGGGCGCTCGGCGTCCGCGCGAGAAAATCCTGCCCGAGCGTTACCGCGTAATCATGAGCCACGAGCACGGCGCGGCTCACGTCCGCCGCGGCGGTCACTCGGGCGAGTACCTGGTGTTGCAGGGCATAGTCGTAGTCGCGCTTCGGTTTCGACGAGGCCCCGAAGCCCAGGAAGTCGAAGCTCACGCACCGATACGTTTTGGCGAGCACCGCGATGACGGGCGCGAAGTCGTGGCTACTGGTCGGATAGCCGTGCGCGAAGAGCAGCGTCGGCCCCGCGCCATCGACGCGATACCAGACCTGCTCGGCGCCCAGCGCGACGCGCCGGCCACCATCGACCCACGCGTGCCAGCTCATCCGCTCAAGCGGTCACGGCGCTCTTGCTGCGTGAGCGGACGCGCGCCAGCGCCAGCGCCATGCTGACCTGCGAGCTCAAGTGTGTCGGATCGAAGGGCTTGCCGGCGATCCAGAGGACGTCGTTCGAGCCTGCGAGGTTTTGCAGCCCGGTCTCCTCGGGATAGGCAGTGAGGAACACCACCGGGCTGGTGATGCCGGCGCCGCGAATATCCGCCAGGAGATCGGTGCCGCTGCGCCCGGGCATGCGAAAGTCGATTAAGAACAAATCCGGCGGATTGGCCTTGGCCGCGGCGAGCGCGGCGTCGGCGCTCGTGAAGGTTTCGAGGCGGCACACCGTGGCGAGCACGCGCTTGAGCAGCGCGAGGTTCTGCTCTTCGTCGTCGATCGCGAATACTACTGCGTCTGACAGCGGCTTTGGCACTTAGGTTCCGAGCCTTCCGAGGCGACGAGAGCCAACCCGGCTCCCGCCCCAGTAGTATAGCGGGTCGCGATGCCCTTTGGGGAGTCCATGAACGGGCCGACGATCATGCGGGGTTCGGCCCGGTCCGCCAGTCAGGTAAGTCGAGAAAAACGTGAGGTGGGTGTGTGGGTAAACCCGCGCAAACGTGCCTCTTGCGTGGGGTGCGATTTGGATGGTGTTGTGCCTCTTCAACCCGGAGGCATGCGTGGCCCAGTGGCAAGTGTTGATCGTCGATGATGAGCCGGACGTTCATGCGATCACCAGCCTGGCGCTGAAGCTCAAGAGCTGGCGCAACAAGCGCTTCAACCTGGTCAAGGCCGAGAGCGCCGCTCAGGCGCGGGAGATCCTCAGCCGCCCGGGCACCACGTTCCAGGTCGCGATGGTGGACGTCGTCATGGAGACCAACGACGCCGGTTTGCAGCTCTGCGAGTACATCCGCGAGAACCACCCCCGCTCGCTGCGCATCATCCTGCGTACCGGGCAGCCTGGTGTCGCCCCCGAGGAGCGCGTCCTCAACGAGTACGACATCGATCACTATCTCGCGAAGTCGGAGGCGACTCCGGAGCGTCTCTTCGCGCTCGTACGAGCTTCGCTGCGCGCGTCGATGGACGTCGACACCTTCATGTCGCTCAAGGAGCAGCTCGGCAAGCTCGTCGCTTGCTTCCGCGCGCCCACGGCGCCGGGTCAGCTCGCCGATCAGATGAAGCAGTTCCTCGCCCGCCTGGAGGAGAAGTACTCGGCCAAGATGACCTTCTTCGCGAACGCGCATACCGACACCTCGGGCTCCGAGCTGCTCCGTCAAGCCGCGCTACGCGCCATCGAAGGCAAGCAGTGGGAGCGCTACATTCCCGGCGCCACCGTCGGTCTCGATGACAAACACGTCGTCGTGCCGTTCCACGTCGACGTGACCGCGCCGGCGGTGTCCGCTCCAGCACGCAAGGGCCTGAAAAAGAAGCTCTTCGGCGTCTTCGGCGAGGCTCCGACCGTGTCGGCGTCGCTGCAGCCCATCCAAGGCGCGTTGATCGTCGAGTTCGGCGAGACGATCACGAAGCTCGAGAAGCGCGACTGCTTGCACGAGTTCAACCTGGCGCTAGGACAATGGAAGCTCGCCTACGGCGTGTTGTGCATCCAGCAGGACGTCGCCTTCCAGCGCGTGCTCGAGGAGCGCGCGCGCCGCGGACGTATCGACGCCGTGGGGACCTGAAGTCAGGCGGTGCGGTTGCGGGCCGTGGAGACGTTTTGCTCGAGCTCTTTTTCGCGCTCGAGGGTCATGGCCGTCAGCTCGTTGATGCTCATCGAGAAGGTCGCGAGCTCGCGGCAGGAGTAGACCTCGACGCGGAGGGTTCGCGCGCCGGCGCAAATCTTGTCGAGGTCGCGGGTCAATCGGTCGAGCGGACCGACGATGCGGCGCGCGGCGAGCCAGGCAGCGAGCGCGGCGACAATCAGCAGGACAGCCACGCCGACGGCGGTGGCGGCGAGCGCCTCTTCCACCTGGCGTCTCTGCGCGGTCTGTAGACCGGCCAAGATCTCCTTTTGATGCTCATCGGAGAGACCGAAGCTGAGCGTTCCCCATGCCGCGTTGCCGACCTGGATCGGCGCGGTCACCTCGAGAATGCGCGCCGCGCCCGCGTCAACGAGTCGCGACTCCGGCCGGCCGAGCCGCATGGCGTCGACGTGCTCCGAGGTTTCTTCGACGGCGCCGGTCTTCTTGGGATCGCTGTGCACCAGGACGCGGCCTTTGGGATCCTTGATGAAGCCCGTCACGATTTCGGTGTCGGCGGTGATCGTCGAGCGCACCACTTGCATCAGGAACAGGTACTCGCGAACGCTCGCGGCCTGGCTAACCGCTAAAGCGGCGTTGCGAGTGATGGAGAAGCCTTTGTCGGCGAGGTCGAGGCGCACCTGTTGCGACATCGCTTCGAGCGCCTGCGTGAGGTCGTTGCGCATGCGCTGATAGAGCAGGCCGCTGACGATCAGAACGCTGGCGCTGGTTAGGCCGAGCATCAGGCCGATGAGCCGCAGGCGCAGACTGCCGCCGCTCTTCGGCGGCGCGGCGCTCTGCGAGGTGTCGGGCGTGGCGAGGTATGCCTGCCATTCGTTGTTGAGCTTGCTCTTGTGCTCCTCGGTGAGCTCGTGCTCCGCGGCCCAAGCTTGGAGGTCCGACTGCAAGCGCTTGCCGCGCAGGCGTTTCTCCCAGGTCTCGAGTCGAGCCAGGAGGACATTGAACCCCGTGGCCACGTGCGCGAGCTCTCTGAGGCGCGGCACCTCGACGCGCAGACTGGTTCCGCGCGCCAGCACTTGTTGGATGGTCGACTCGAGCGCTCGCAGGGGCCGCAAGAGGCGTGACGCCGCGAGGATCGAGACCAGGACGCAGAGCACGGCCAGGCTCAACGCGAGCAAGACGCTGAACACGAGGTTCTTGCGCTTGGCCTCCGCCAGCGCTTGCGTCGCCAGCTCGGCTTCGCGCAAGACCGGCAAGAAGGAGACGCCATAGCGGACAGTTCCCCATACATCGTCGCCGAGCATGATCGGCGCGACTGCTTCGAGGGTCTTGCCGTTCACGATCTGAACGCTGACGCCGTCCTTGAGGTCCTTCGGTGCCTTACCGGCTCCGGGCATAGTGGAGCCGAGGCGCTTCGGATCACTGTGGACGACGACCTTGTCCTTCGCATCCGCGATGAACGCGTATTCGACGGTGTCGTCGCCAGCGACCGTCTTGCTCATGACGCCCTGGAGGAAGTCGAAGTCCAGGGTGACCGCGGCGGCCGCGGACGCTAGCGCGGCGTTGCGCGCGAGCAGAGCCGCCTTGGCGGTGAGACTGTCTTCTTTCATGGACAGCCGGCGCTGGGTCGCTGACGCCAATGAGCGCGTCTGAACCTGGGTGAGGTACCAGGCGATCCCAGTCGAAGCCGCCGCCAGAAGCAGCGAAACGATGACCCACAGCTGAGTTCCGAGCCGCAAGCGTGAGAACATGGAGAGAAGGATAGGGGAAGGCACCTGCACGCGCAAACCGGGTTATTTACCAGCAGCGACCTCGCATCCTGGCTATAACTCGGGGCATGGCTCAGGATCTGCGCATCGACCGCAGCGAAGCCGGGTCATTCCTGAAGGTCGAGGTGTCGGGCACGCTCAACGAGGCACTGGTCCCCGAGCAGCTCGCAGGCATCGGCGACGGGCGCCCGATTCGCATCGACCTCGAGAAGGTCTCGCGCATCACCTCATTCGGTGTGCGGCAGTGGGTCCGCGGACTCGAGGCGCTGCGTCTGCGGTCCGGGGGCCTGGTGCTCGAACGCTGCTCGTATGCGTGCGTGTCGCAGCTCAACTTGATCTCGACCTTTTCGGCCGACGCACTCATCGTCTCCGTCATGGCGCCGGTGCGCTGCGAGGCGTGCGAGCACGAGCGGCTCATCGTCGTCGACGTCACCAAGGGCCCGCCGGGGTCGCTGGAGCAGCCGTGCGTGATGTGCGGGGCGAAGGCCGACCTCGAAGAGGACCCCGAGACGTATTTTGCATTCGCGAAGACCAGAGCGCTCACGAACGGCCTCGCCGCGCTCTATGAAAAGCTCCAGGCCGACGCGGCGGGCGTTGGGCAGGAGGTCCAGGCGACGCCGGTCGAAGCGCAGCCGACAGCGGCGGCCAAAACGCCGCAAATGGCGCAGCCCGAAGGGCAGCAGACGGCGGCGCTCGATGCGCAGCGAAAAGCGGCGGCCGAGACGCAGCAGCGGGCGGCGGCCGAAGCGCAGCGAAAAACGGCGGCCGAGGCGAAGGCGAGGGTGGCCGCCGAGGCGCAGGCCAAGGCGGCGGCCGAAGTGCGAACGAAGCGCGAGGCCGAAGAGGAGGCGCTCGCCCAAGCCCAAGAGAAAGCCGAGGAAGCAGCTCGGATCATGAGCCCCCCACCGCCGCCGGCGGAGGAAAACTTCGAGATCTTCGAGGCGACCCAAGTCCACACGATCGAAGATGTCGCCGACTTCATGCGGCTCTCGGAGCTAGCCCGCCAGCCTGCTCCCGTCGTCGAGGCCGAGGCCCTCCCAGCGCCTCCCGGTCCCGTGGTTATCGACGCCGAACACCTCGTGGCCGTCGACGTCGATGGACCCCTATTCGAGCCGCCCATGGCTCGCTGGCTTCGCAAGCCGTCCACTATAGCGATGCTGGCTTTCGGCTTGGGCCTGCTCGTCGGCTTCCTCTTGGGGCGCTTGTAACCACCGTCGGCGTGTCGCCTAGCCGGCCCGCTCGTGAACCACGAGCGACGGCGCGGAGCGTGTGAAGTCGCGGCGTGACTGGGTGAGGTCACGCGCCACGATGACCTCGGTCGATCGCCCCTTGGCGATGTTGAGCGCTACGTAGCTCGCCTTCTGCAGCATCATGAACATGCCGACGCCGGCGCCGCCGCCGGTCTCCGAGAGCTGGGGTCCATCACTACCGAAGCAGCGCCCGATGGACTCGACGACGCGGTCGGCCGAAAGAGAGCCGTATTCGTCACGCACCGAGAGCACGACGGTCGTCGGGTCGGCGCCGAACGTGATGGTCACGGCGCGCCGCGACGCGACATCGACGGAGCGGTCCTTGTCGCTGTTTGGTCGGACGCCGTTTTCGATGGGCGCGTGGTAGAGGGCGTTGGTGTAGAGCTCGTCGAAAATCTCCGCGAGCTCGTCGATGATATGCTCCCTGACGCCAGCGCCCGCGCAAAAGTCGTCGAGCAGGCCGATGAACTCGGCTTTTTGCGCCGAGCTCGTCGCGGCATGAACGACGTGACGGGCGCCGTGCAGGAGGAAATCGTGGACGCTCAACGAGTTGCCCGACAGCACCTTGGCCATGGTCGTCATGGTGGACGCGTGCGGTGTCTCGGCGTTGCCGACGATGTAGCGTGCCCCACTGGCCAGCGGATTTACCGCGAGGTTTTTCCGCGAGCCGGGCCATAGCGCGAGGCGCGGCATGCCGTTCGGATGCGGCTCGGTGTCGATCAGCAAGATGTCGGCGTGCTTGGGGAAGCGCGTGTGCACGAACTCGAGCGTCGCCGCGTCCGCGATCGCAAGCTGGGTGGGGATGGAGACCGAAACGTGCGTGGGCTCGACCTCGGGAGCGCGCTCGGCTTCCCGTTGTGCTTCGCGCTCTGCTTCGCGGCGCTTGGCCTCTTCGGCGAGCTCGCGTTCACGCGCGGCGATCGCTTCTTGCTGACGGGCCGCGGCCTCCTCGCGCTCGCGTAGCTCGGCGAGCATCTGCGCGCGCTTCTCTTCGAGCTCGCGGGCGACGTCCTGGCGCTTGGCTTCGAGCTCACGCTCCCCGTCGAGCAAGCGCTCGTGCTCGTCGTGCAGGCGCCGTTCTTCATGGGCGATGCGTGCCTTACGATCCTCGAACTGGGCCGAGAGCTCGGCTTCGCGACTCGCGAGCTCGGCCTCGCGGGCTCGCTGCTCGGTCTCGAGCTTGGCGTGCGCGGCTTCGATCTCACGGCGCAGCGTCTCGCGCTCGCGCGCGTGCTCTTCCTCGCGTCGGGCTTGCTCTTCGCCGAGCTTCTTGGCGGCGGCTTCCGTCTCGGCGAGGCGCGCTTGCGCCCGCTCTTCGAGGCGGCGGTGTTCGGCACGCCGCTCCTCGGTCTCGCGGTCGAGCTCACCACGCTTCTCTTGCAGCGCCTCTTCCTTGCTGCGCGCGTCGGTCTCGAAATCGGAGCGCATGCGGTCGAGCTCTTCGCGTAACAAGCGCTCGCGCGACTCGATGCTGGCCTCGCGCTCTTGCAGCCGCTGTTCTCCCTCTTGAATGGTGTCGCGCAACTCATCGAGACGACGGTGCTCTCGCTCGAGCGCTTCGCGGACCTCTTCCTCGCGCTGCGCCATCTCCCGCTGCTTGGCTTGGGTTTCGTCGGCGAGCCGGCGCTGTGCCGCGGCGAGCTCGGTGCGCACCTTGGCCTGTTCTTCGGCGAGCTCGGCCTCGCGCTGGCGGAAGCCCGCGAGGAGCTCGTACTGCGCCTTCTCGAACTCGCGCTGCAACGCGCCTTCGCGCGCTTTCTGGTCGGCTTGCCACGCCTTGCGTTCCTCTTCGTTGGCGGCGTGGCGGGCGCTGAACTCGCGCTGTAGCTCGGCGTTCTTGCGTTCGAGATCGTCGCGGAGCGCCTTGTCGCGCTGCGCAAGTTGCGTCTCGCGCGTCTTCGATTCCGCTGACTGCTGTTCTTCGTCCTCACGCAGCTTGCGGACGCGGCCTTGCAGCTCGGTCTCTTGCGCCGAGAGCTGCGCTTCGATGCTGCTGCGCTCGCGCTGCAGCTCGTCCTCGACCTCTTTACGCCGCAGGGCGATGGTGCCCTCGGCGCGCGACAACTCGTCTTGCTGCGCTTCGAGCTCGCGGCGGCGCTCTTCGAGCACACGCTCCGCCTCTTCCCCGGTTCGCCGGAGCTCGGTCTCCTTGGCGGCAAGCTCGGCGTTCGCTTTGGCCTGCTGATCCTCGAGGTCTTTGCGCCCGGCCTCGAGCACGCGCTTGAGCTCGGCTTCGCGGCGCTGCAAGTCCGCTTCGGTGGTCTTGCGCTCCTGCTCGATGCGCCTGGCTGCTTCCTGAGCCGCCTTGCGCTTGAGCTCCATGGCGGCGTGCTTCTCCTGATACTCGCGCTCTTGGGCGGCCGCCGCCTCGCTCAGGCGTTGCTTGTCCGCCTCGAGCTGCTGCTCGCGCTCCTTGAACTCGGCGTCGAACTGCTTGCGCTTGTCGGTGAGCTCGCGCAGCGACGCTTGCTGCTGAGCTTCGAGGTCCTTGCGGCTCTTGCGTAGCTCTTTTTCGCTGTCCGCGATGGCGGTTTCGCGCGCCTCGAGCTTGTTTTGCTGCGCCGCCAGCTCTTGCCTCGCCTTGGCAAGCTCGGCCTCGCGCTTCTTGAACTCTTGTTCGCGCTTCTGTTGCTGCTCCTCGACGCGCTCCTGCTCTTTCTTGGCGGCGGCCCAGCGCTCACGCGATTTGGCCAGACGCTCTTGCCGCTCTTGCTCGAGCTTCTGAGCGCGCTGCTCGACGCTCGCGGCGCTCGCTTTGACGGCGGCCTCGCGCTCCTCGATGGTCTTCTCGAGCTTTTTGGCGCGCTCGCTCATGCTCTTTTCGAGGTCTTGAGCGCGCTGCTTCATCTCGGTGCCGGTCGCGCGCAGGGCCTCTTCGCGTTTCGCGACCGCGGCGGCGAGTTTTTCGACCTCGACCTCGCGCTCGGCGAGCTGGGCTTCTCGCTCGGCACCGATCTGCTCGAGCTCGGCGACTTGGGCTTTGTGCGCGGCGACCAGCGCACGACCGCGCTCCCGCTCGCCTTCGAGTTGGCCCTGCAGCTGGTCGACCTTGGCTTGGGCAGCGCTCGCCAGCCCATCGGCTTCGACGCGCATCGCTTGCAATGCCGCTTCGAAATCCTTGCGCTCGCTGTCGAATCGCTTCTGGGCCGCTTTGAGGGCCTTGTTGAGCTCGGCCTCGCGTTCGGCGTGCTCCGCGGCGAGCTTCACGCGCGCCATCTCCGCCGCGTTGGCGGCCGCTGTCGCGGACTTCTTTTCCGCGTCCCTCTCGTCATCGAGACGGCGCTTCTCGGCGATGAGCTCTTTCTCCCGCTTCTTGTTGGCGTCGAGCGACGCTTGCGCGGCGCTCATCTTGGCGGCGTGCTCGCGCTCCAGCTTCTCGCGCGTCTGCTCGAGCTCTTCCTCGGCCTTGCGATGCTTGGCTTGTTGCGCCGCGACTTGCTCTTTGTGTTTCGCTTGGTCGGCTTCGAGCTTGGCGCGCTGCTCGCTGACCTTTTCCAACGCTGTTTCCGCGGCCGCCTGTGCGCGTCGCGTCGCTGCTTCGCGGTCCGCGAGGGCGGCTTCGGTTTCGGCTTGCTCGCGTTTGAGCTTGCGGCGCGCATTGGCGAGGGCCTTCTTCTCCTCCTCGGCGGCGGCTTCATGTGCGTCGGTGAGGCGCTTCAGCTCGGCGCGCTCTTGCTCCGCGCGCTCCTCGAGAGCGCGATGACTGTCCTCGAGTGCCTGCTCGCGCTCGGCGACCGCGTCTTCGGCCACCGTGAGCTTCTTGGCGCGTTGCTCGACCTTCTTCTTCTCCGCGTCGACGGCGGCGAGAGCTTCGCGGAGTGTCTCCTCCGCATCTTTCGCGCGCTTGACGAGCTCGCGGCGCTCGGCCTCGGCTGCTTTCTGCTGGCGCTCACGTTCCTCGGCTTCGGCGCGCGCGAGCTCTTCGATGGCGCGCTTGCTCTCGACGAGGAACTTCTTCCACGGTTCGCTGCGCTCCGGCAGTCCCGAGCGCTCGAGGTGCTCGATGGCTTCTTCGTAGGGGCTGGAGTCGTTGCGGGCGCGGGCCTGGTCCACGAGGTGCTCGGCGATGCGGCCGTGCGCCATCGCGTGCTCGGGCTCGACTTTCAGAATACGCTGGTAGCAGTCGATCGCCGCGGTCAGCTTGCCGCGGCTCACCGCGATCTCGGCGAGCTCTTCCAAGGCGCGCACGTTGGTCGCACGCACCTTGAGGTTCGCGTTCACGCGGGTTTCGAGCTCGTTGAGCACGAGGGAAGCAATCGCGGCGCGACGCTCGACGTCATTCGCGTCGAACTCGATGCCGTAACCCTTGTCGGTACCGCGGGTCTCGACGCGCACCACGGTGCCGCGGACGGGGAGGGGCTCTTTGCCGGTTACCTCGATGGTGAGATCGAGGACGTCTCCCTTTTTGAACGCCTCGCTGGCGCGCAAGAAGAGGCCGTAGGGCCCGAGGTCCTTGGTAAAGGCCCATCGAGGCTTGCCCGCGACCGTGTAGTTGACCCGGCGCGTGGCACGCAAACGCGGGTGCTGCCGCTTGTCGTCGCCGGTCGCGTCGACGCGCGGGCGCCCCATGAAGGCCGGCTTGGCGCCAGCGCTTCGCGATTTGGCTGGGCCTTCGCTACCGTCCGCAGGCGCGGGGCTCGCGTTGGACTTGCCGTTCTTCGTGCTCGGGGCGGCCGTGGTCGACATCCCTGTATCCGGAGGGCTCGATGAGAATGGCACGCATCGCCCCGCGATGCGACCAAAACAACACGGCTTTTACCCGGACCGGGCTAGACCAAGCGCCGATGACTCCCTGGAGCCGGCGGCATCGCGCCGACCGTCGCCGCCGGTCGCAACCAGCTCGCGACTCTAGCGCCGCCGAAGTCGGGTGCGGCGGCAGCCTTTTGGGGGGTCGTAGGCAGACCGTTGATCCAGTTGCGGATGGTCGCGAGCTCTTGGTCCGTCGCGTATGGGCCGCCGAGCGGCATGCGGGGCATGTCGGGATGCGTGCCGCTCAAGACGCGGACGAGGTTCGTCTCATCGGCGCGGCCGTTGCCTCGCAGCTCGGGGGCGATGAAGGGGTAACCGAAGGCGTTGGAGTTGAGCAGCTCGTTGGGGGTGCCCCAACGGATGTCGCCGTAATGCACGTCGCTCAGGTCAGGCTCACGGCCACGGGAGGCGGTCCAACGGCCAATGATGCCGTTCAAGGCCGATTGAACCTCGGAAAACGGCACAGGCTCGGTACGGGAGGCGACTGGCTCGACACGGCCACCCTGTGCGGTGGGGGCCACGGCTAAACCGGACGACATGGACGTGCTCTCTTCTTGGCGGCCCCGAACATACACGGGGTACCAATCATTCTGGTTGGAGGGATTGTGGGGAAGTGCCCCTAGGAAGGGGGGCATTTCCCTTTTCGGCTGACCGGCGGATTTGTCCCGATAAAGCGAAGTCGGTGCGGCCTGATCCGCGGTCGGTCGCCGCGGTCGGCGAGCTTCCCATCTGGAGTGCGGGAGGGTTTCGCGCTATCGACCGACCCCCGTGATCCTCGCTGTCCTCGCCCCTGTGGCGCTGCTTGGTTCGGCGCTGCTGCTGCCCGATGGTCGCACCGCCGAGGTGGACGTGGCGTGCGATCCCGCTTCGGTCGTCGTCCTCGACGATACCGCCTATGCGGCCTGCGCCGCGGCGGGCGTGCTCGCCATCGACGTGAAGGGTGAAGAACCGCGCGTCCTCGGCCTGGTGGCGCTGCCGGGGAGTGTCAGCGGCCTGCATACGAGCGGCGGCAAGGTCTGGGCCGAGGTGACCCGGCTCGAGGCCTATCCGCTCGAGCGTCCGGCTGTCTCCCTTGCGGTCTCTGGACCTCGCGAGAGCGCTGCGGGCGTGCCCCCGATACCGCGGTCGTGGACAAAGGCGCGCCGAAGGCCGGCAGCCGCTTGTTCCCGGCGCGCCACGGCGGCGTCGGCTCACTTGCGCTCACGCTGAGGCCGCTGTTGCCGCTCGGCACCATCGGCGCGGGCGTCATCGCGC
>JBGGMJ010000088.1:0-5642 GCA_041288095.1 Myxococcota bacterium | reverse complement strand
CTAGCGGCGCGGCTCGCCTGCTCGGGAATGTATACTTTTCCGTCGCGCAGACGTGTGAGCAGCTCTTCAAGCGAAATGTCGACGAGCTCGATCTCGTCGGCCCGTTCGAGGACAGCGTCGGGCACGGTCTCGCGCACCGCGACGCCGGTGATGCGCGCCACGACGTCGTTCAGGCTCTCGACATGTTGCACGTTGAGCGTCGTGTGCACGTCGATGCCGGCGTCGAGGAGGTCGAAGACGTCTTGCCAACGCTTGGTGTGACGGCCGTCGGGTGCGTTGGAATGTGGCAGCTCGTCGACCAAGAGGACTGCCGGACGGCGTATCAGTGCTGCCTCGAGATCGAAGTCTTCGAGCCGCGCTCCGCGATAGTCGACAACGCGCCGGGGTAATACCGACAGCCCCTCGAGCAAGGCCGCGGTTTCGCTGCGTCCGTGCGTCTCGACGTAGCCGACGACGACGTCGACGCCTTCGTCGCGCAACCGGCGCGCCGACTGCAACATGGTGTAAGTCTTGCCTACTCCCGGAGCGAAGCCGAAGAAAACCTTGAGCTTGGCGCGATTGCTCCGCAGCTCGTCGCGCCGGAGGCGGGTGAGCAAGCGATCGGGATCTGGTCGTTCACCATCCACGTCTTTGGCTTTTCAGATCTTCACAAGCAGCGCCAGCGTCAGGCGATTCTCCGCCTTGTCGAGGTCCGGCGCCCAGTCGTCGACGGCGGATCCCGGCGAGCCCTGGTTGCCACCGGGAGGCGTCACGCCGCCGCGCCCCGAGAAGTAGGGCACATTCGCTTGGCGGTGGTTGTACTCCAGGCGGAAGGTGATCTGTTCCTGCGGCACGAAGTCGAAGGTCAGCTGCGTGTCCCACGCTTTGTAGGTGTCGCCCGGCGCCGCCGTGAAGTACGGCGTGCCCGAGAACGCGGTCGCGCCGTTGATCGGCGGGATGAGCACGAGGTAGCGCCCGGGATTGGTGATCGCACCGCCACCGGCCGTGATAGCGAACAGCTCATCGAGGAACCACCAGCGCGTGTAGGCCATGAAGCCGAGGAAGTACTGATCTCCGCATTTCACGCCGCCACCGTCTTCGCAGCCTGCATCGAGCGTGAGCGACACCGCCCCACGAGACACGAAGTCGCCTGGCGAGCCCTCGTAGACCTTCACGGCGATGCTATCGTCGGTGTGGTAGCGCACGCGGCCCTTGACGCCGAGGGTGTCCTTGCCGACGTACTGGTTGGCGATCAGGTGAAACCAGCCGGCCGGCCGCCACTGGATTTGACCGCCGGCTCCGGGCGCGTTGTTGAAGCGGCCGTACGACTGCCAGCCGTTGACCAGCCACGGCTCGATCTTGAGGTGCTCGTTGATGAAGATCTGCGCGCGTAGACCGTTGAAGAACCATGGGGTGTTCGAGGAGACGTACGACGGCTGATAGGTCCAGTTGTCGGCCTGGTAGTAGCTCCACATGCCGATGTACGACATGAAGATGCCGGCCTGGAGGTTGATGCCGTGCAGCGCATCGATGTGGTAGCCGCCGTACGCTTCCGAGATGTAGCGATAGGCGTTGTCGAGGTTCCACTGGCCGCGAGCCGGACTCGCGTCGTTGCGCGGTGTCGTTTGTGAGTACATGCCGAACTGAGTCATCAGGCGGGCGTGGACGTTTTTGTAGTGAAAGTCGCCGCCGACACCGAGCTGCGTGACTTGCAGCTCACCGTGACGGAAAACCTCGCTCGAGCCAGAGATGGTGTCGTCGACCGGTCGCGCGAAGCTGTAGTGATAGGCCGCGTCGACGCGCAGCTCGCCGGTGAAGTATTCGAACTTGAGCGGTGACTCCCGGGTGCGGCTGTTGGCGGGGACCCAGGTGAAGTCCGCGAAAGCGAACGGCTCGCGCTTCTCCTTCTTCGCTGGCGCGACCTCCGGTGGCGGCTCCGCGTACGCCGAGCTCGGCGTCGCGACCGCGTCGCCCTCCTCTTGCGCAGAGGCCGCGCCTGGCAAGAGAAGCAACGCAAGAATTGCGCTTGCAGCGGGTTTCATTTTGCTAGTCTCCATTGTCCAGGCTCTGGTTGAGCTCGAGTACGTGCACACGCGGCGCGCCCAAGATGGCGAACGTCGGCGCTTCGGTAGCAGCGCCAATCATCTGCTCGACTTGAGCAAGGGACATGCCGCGGAGCTTCGCGACGCGGGGCGCCTGATAGTGCGCCGCGTCCGGCGAGATGTGCGGGTCGAGGCCGCTGGCGCTCGCGGTGACCAGGTCGACCGGCGGCGCGCCGACATCGCCCGCGGCATGCAACGCAGCGATGCGCTCCTTGACGGCGGTGGCGAGTGCTTCCGAGAGCGGGCCGTGGTTCGAGCCGCTCGAGGCCTTGGCGTTGTAGGGCTGCTCCGGCGTCGCCGACGGTCGGCCCCAGAAGTAACGCGGGTCGGTGTACGAGCGGCCGATGAGGGTCGCGTCACCGCGTGCGTTGGTGGGCGCGATGGCGTGCGCGATAGCGGTCACGACCAGCGGATAGAGCACGCCGGTGACCAGGGTCATGACCGACAACATCAGGGCTGCTTGTTTGACGACCTTCATGCGCTCACCAGGTGCAAAGCGTTGAGGATGACGTCGATCAGCTTGATGCAGGGGAAAGGCAGAAACACGCCACCGAGGCCGTAGACGAGGAGGTTGCGTGACAACAGCTTGGCCGCTGGTGCCGGCCGGTAGCGGATGCCGCGCAGCGCAAGCGGAATCAGCGCGACGATGATCAAGGCATTGAAGATCATCGCCGACATGACAGCGGTGGCCGGCGAGCCGAGTCGCATGACATCGAGCACGGCCAGTTGCGGGTAAGTGGCCGCGAAAGCGGCGGTGATGATCGCGAAGTATTTTGCGACGTCGTTGGCGATGCTGAACGTCGTGAGCGCGCCGCGAGTCATCAGCATCTGTTTGCCGATCTCGACAATCGACAGGAGCTTCGTCGGATTCGAGTCGAGGTCGACCATGTTGCCGGCTTCCTTGGCCGCCTGCGTGCCGGTGTTCATAGCCACCGCCACGTCCGCTTGAGCGAGCGCTGGCGCGTCGTTGGTGCCGTCGCCGGTCATGGCCACGAGGTGGCCCTTCGCTTGATAGTCGCGAATCATCGCGAGCTTCGCCTCCGGGGTGGCCTCGGCGAGGAAGTCATCGACTCCGGCCTCGGCGGCGATGGCGGCCGCGGTGAGTGGGTTGTCGCCGGTGATCATGACGGTGCGGATGCCGACGCGGCGCATCTCGGCGAAGCGCTCCTTGATACCACCCTTGACGATGTCTTTGAGCTGAATGACGCCGAGCACTTGTAGGCGCTCGCCAATGAGCTGGGCAACGACGAGCGGGGTGCCGCCGGTGCGCGCGATGCTCTCGGCGGCGCTGCGCACGTCGCCGGGCAGCTCCTGACCGTTCTCGCGAGCGTAGAGCGCGATGGCGTCGAGTGCGCCCTTGCGGATCTTGCGTCCGGGCGTGTCGACACCACTCATGCGGGTCTGCGCGGTGAATGGTACGAACGACACTCCGGTACCCTCGAGGTCACGTCCGCGGATGTTGTGCTTGGTCTTGGCGAGGATGACGATGCTGCGGCCTTCGGGGGTCTCGTCGGCGAGGGAGGCGAGCTGCGCGGCTTCGGCGAGGTCGACTTCCTTGACGCCTCGTGCTGGCAGGAACTCCGTGGCCTGGCGGTTGCCGAGGGTGATGGTGCCGGTCTTGTCGAGGAGCAAGACGTCGACGTCGCCGGCGGCTTCGACGGCGCGCCC
The DNA here is from genome assembly GCA_041288095.1 of Myxococcota bacterium. GTDB lineage: Bacteria > Myxococcota > XYA12-FULL-58-9 > XYA12-FULL-58-9 > JALHOP01 > JALHOP01. The sequence continues at coordinate 1,893 of JBGGMJ010000088.1, read as the reverse complement.
CGACGTGGCGATGACGTTCGCCTGGATCATGCGGTCCATGCCGGCGATGCCAATGGCCGAGAGCAAGCCACCGATGGTGGTGGGGATCAGACACACGAGCAGGGCGACGAGGATGGTCATGGGCACGACACTGCCGGCTCCCGCGCTCTGCACCGCGTACTTCGAATAGGGCGACAGGGTGACGCACACTATGAGGAAGATGATGGTGAGCGCAGCCAGCAGGATATCGAGGGCGATCTCGTTGGGCGTCTTCACGCGCTTGGCGCCTTCGACCATGGCGATCATACGGTCGAGGAAGGTCTCCCCGGGATTGACGGTGATGCGAACCACTAGCCAATCGGACAACACGCGCGTTCCCCCGGTGACGGCGTCGCGGTCACCTCCGCTTTCGCGGATGACGGGCGCGCTCTCGCCCGTGATGGCACTCTCGTCGACCGAGGCAATGCCATCGATGACCTCGCCGTCACCGGGGATCTACATGCCGGCTTCCACCAGCACGTGATCGCCGACGCGAGGCTGCGCCGACGGGACCGCGGTCTGTGCCGCGCTCCGCTGCGGCGCCGTGAGTCGCTTCGCCATGACGTCCTTGCGCGACTTGCGCAGCGTATCCGCCTGAGCCTTACCGCGCCCTTCCGCCATGGCCTCGGCGAAGCTCGCGAACAAGACGGTGAACCACAACCACAAGCTCACCGCGCCGATGAAGCCCGGCGACGCTTCGCCGTGACCGCTGACCAGGGCATGCACGAATAGACCCGTGGTGAGGGCGCTCCCGACCTCGACCACGAACATGACCGGGTTCTTGGCCATGTGCCGCGGATCGAGCTTGACGAACGCATCGCGGACGGCGCCGCGGACGATCGCCGGCTCGAAGAGAGGTCGCTGGTTCATGGCGTGCCGCCCACGAGCCGTAGGTGCTCGACGATAGGCCCAAGTGCGAGCGCCGGAATGAACGTCAGGGCGCCCACGAGGATGACGGTGCCGACGAGCAGTATCGCGAAGAGCGGCGTGTCGGTGGGTAGGGTGCCGCTGGTCATGGGGATGATCTTCTTCTTGGCGATGCTGCCCGCGATGGCGAGCACCGGGACGATGACCCAGAAGCGGCCGATGAGCATCGCGAGCCCGATAGCGACGGCGTAAAACGGTCCACTTGCGGTGAGACCTGCGAAGGCCGAGCCGTTGTTGTTCGAGCCCGAGGAGAAGGCGTAGAGCATCTCGCTGAAGCCGTGCACCCCGCCGTTGCCAAGGGGCGCCGTGCCGGACGTGGTAACGCAAGCGATGGCGGTCCCGACCAAGACCGCCATAGCGGGCAAAAGGATGACGAGCGACGCCATCTTCATCTCGAACGCCTCGATTTTTTTTCCCAGGTACTCCGGCGTGCGGCCGACCATCAGGCCGGCGATGAACACGGCGATGATCGCGAACATCAACATGCCGTAGAGACCCGAGCCGACACCGCCGAAGACGATCTCGCCGAGCTGAATCAGCCACATGGGCACGAGGCCGCCGAGCGGCATGAAGCTATCGTGCATCGAGTTGACCGAGCCGTTCGACGCAGCCGTGGTCGCGGCGGCCCACAAGGCCGCTTCGTCGGTTGAGAAACGCGCCTCCTTCCCCTCCATGTTGCCGGCGCTGACGTCGACGCCGAGAGCCTCGAGACGTGGGTTGCCCTGACGCTCGGATCGCACGGCCACGACCATGAGCGGCGTGAAGATCGTGAGCATCGCGGCGAAGACCACGACGCCCTGCTTCTTGTTGCCGACGAGTTGCCCGAAGGTGAAGCACAGGGCTGCCGGAATGATGAGGATCGCCAGGCACTCGAGGAAGTTCGAGAGCGGCGTTGGGTTCTCGAACGGGTGCGCCGAGTTGACGTTGAAGAGCCCACCGCCGTTGGTG
>JBGGMJ010000087.1:0-2936 GCA_041288095.1 Myxococcota bacterium | reverse complement strand
CGATGGCTCGTGGATCTTCGCGCACCGCCGCGGCTGGTCGCCAAGCCCTCTTCTACGGCGTGGGTGCGACGGGTACGACAGGCGTGATGGTGAACTGGGAAATGGCCGAGCGCTACCTGGCTGGCCGCCCGATCAATCTCGAGGTGTACGGGGAGAGCGTGCAGCGCAACGCAATTCTCACGACGTCGGTCATGGGCGTTGGTCTTGGTCTGTCTCGCCTCATGCCGGGCCTATCACCGCAGGCGCTCGTGGCGGCTGCGAATGCGCCCAGGCTCATTCGCCAGACCGGCGCCAACGCCGCGGACGTGCGCCAGGCGATCGCGCAACCCGAGACCGCTCGCGAGCCTGTAGCGATAGTGGAGCTGCAATCGGGCGGTGACCGCTATCGCGTACGCGACGACGCGACGATCGTCAGCGACTCGGGCCAGCGCTACAGGCTTCGCACAGCCGACGAGAGCGCCAACTCGTTCGTCGCGTCCGACGAAGCCACGGGGGCGTTGTACATTTTCGAGCCCGGGGCGAGCGGCAACGCGCGCTTCCGTCGCGCCGGCGCGATCGATTTCACCGCGGACGGCAGGGTCGGGGTGGTCGATGGCGTACCCGTTTCGCGGCTGCCGAACGGCGTCCTCGTGAGCCCCGAATTGACACCGGTCGGCCTCATGCGAGCGGGCGCAGGGCCGGCGACCCTCGCGCAGCGCTTCGGCGCTGTCGACGCCTACACGCGTTCTTTGCTTGCTGCCCAGGAGCCGTTGTCGGCGATTACGCTGCCCAACGGCCGCGTTGCTCATACGTCCTCGACACACTTCGTGACCCCGGAGGGCCGCGTTCTCCGATCATTCGCGCAGGACGCTCGCGGTCGTCGAGTCGTCGTCGATGCCGAAGGCGCGGGCTACCTCGTCGAAGCGGACGGTTCCCACCGTCCGATCACCCAGGCGTCCGCCGCGGCAGATGGTCTCGCAGGCGGCTTCCAGCGCGAGGCGCCGCCGTCGCTGGTGCCCCTCTTCATCCGGAACATGCGTGCGAGGGGAATGCTCGACGGCTTGTCGCCGGAGGTGGCGAATATCTTACGCTTCGCGATGCCGGGCTTCTCGTTCGACGCTGGGCTCCTGCCGAGACCGGTTCCTGGCATCGATCTGCGCGTCCGCAACGGGCGGCTCGTGCAAGTCGCGTCGCGCGGCTCGCACGAAGTGGCCTTCGATGTAAACGGCCTTCCCGTGGAAATTCTTCCGGGCGACGCACCGCCCCCGTCCCGCGTACAGGGGATCGGACCTAACGAAGGCACTCCGTTCACCGTGCGCCAAGACGGCGGCAAAACTTCATTTTGGGCCGAGGTGTCGGGCAACGACGGCTCGATCCATCGCGCCGCCGACGGCACGCATGCGATTCTCCGGCGCAACACGGACGATCCGCCCCAGCGGACCGGTGTGCTCTCCGTGGGGCTGCCCACCGCGCGCCGCGTGACCCACCTCCTCGTCGACGGCGAGCTCTTCTTGGCGGGAGGCTCGGTGCAAGGCCAGCCGCACCTCGTGTACGCCACATCCGCGACGCGTGACGGCCTGTTCCGCGTTCAGGGCTCGGGGCCAACGGCGACTCCGGTGCCGGTCCAGCCTCGCGGTACGGTGCGCGTCGTCAATGATTTTGGCGCGACACAGCGCGTGTATCACGACGGATCGGCTTACTCCGTGATCGCGGAGCCGCTCACGCGCACCCAATTCGCCGACAGTGTGTTTCACGAAATGGTGCGCAGTGCCGCCGTCTCTCCTGACGTTTCTGTCGTCGCCAGCTTGACGCGCGTGATGCTCCCGGAGAGCAACGGTCGCTACGCGATACGGCCCGAGCTCAGCGAACCCGGGCCGCGATTGACAGCGCTGCGAAACGAGCTCATCGCCGGCCGTGGCCCGCTCGTGGAGGCCGCCCTCGGTCGCGATGGCATGGCGCGGCTCGAAGCAGAGGTCGGCTTTACGCCGAGCGACGTCATGCCGTTCGTGCTGGCGGTGCAGTCGGACGTGCCGCCAGGGCTGCGTGGCCTGCAGGACGCTTGGTCTCCGTCGGTAGCCTTCCGGCCGCAGCGCTTCGGCATTTTCGTCAACGAGGGTTCCACGCTGCGTCCCGCGACCACCGGCGAGGTGCGAACGACCTTCGATCGGGCGGTTGGAACCCGTAGCGGTACCTGGCGCGACCTGCCCCGTCCGGACAGTGTTGCCATCCAACCAGGGACACCCGGCGGCGCGACGCGGAACCTCGTCATTCGCCGAGGCGAGGAGACCATCACGATTCCGTTCGGCGATCGCCCGAGTGGTGCCGCTCCCGGCCTGCATCCCACGGACACACAGATCGTGCGCTGGTTCAGGGGGCTCCCGTTCCAGTCGCTGCGCGGCCTCGAGAACGTTGGGTTCTCACCCGATACAGTTGGCTTGGCTTCGTACGCCGACATGACGCGCACGGTAAACTTCCACGCTCACCCGACTGCGTGGCGGGGCGGCTTTGCCGACGTCATCGCGGGCCACGAGATCGCCGGCCACAACGTGGAGCGCGGATCACCGACGCTCATGAAGATGTTGGTCCTGAGCGCGGTGCTCGACCGCGCCGCCGCCTCTCCGCACGCGGCCCGCCTCTATGGTGAGGTTAACCCACGTGAGTACTTTGCCACGCTTGTCGAGCGGTACATCGCGGGCGACCCGACCGTCGCCCAGCGCTGGCCGCACTTCGATCGAATCATGGGGGCGATGTTCACCCCCGACGGGCGCGCGACCCCCAACGATGTCTTCCGTGGCGGCGCGCAAGCCGTGCTGCCGGTGGCGCTCCTGGCAATCATCGCCGCGGAGCGCGAGAAGGAAACGTCTCAATGAGCGAGGGCGGCTGAATGGTCAGCAAGTTGATGTTGAATGTACCCGGCACCTCAGTGCTCGCGACCACCGGTACCGCCTTTGCCGAGG
>JBGGMJ010000086.1:0-49715 GCA_041288095.1 Myxococcota bacterium | reverse complement strand
CGGCTCGCGCACTTGTAGGGTCACGTCACTGATGTTGGGGCCGATCGCCGAGCCGCCGGCGCGGCCGGTGTCCTCCCACAAGACATCGAGAACGTTGAGGCCGAACTTGCCGGCGCGCTCTTGCAGCTCGCCGTCGCCGGGCATGGCGACCACGCGTTGGATGACCTGCGAATAGGTCTGGTCTTTGTTGGTCGCGACCTCGGCGGCGACCGCCGGGTGGGACACCGCTGTCGTGGTGGTAAGGAAGGCAAATAGGACGGCCAAGCTAGCGCAACGCATGCTCTTCTCTCCTTGAGACGCTTGCGGCTCATTGGTCGTGGCACGGCCGAAAGGTGGGAAGCCGGACCGGGTAAGCTGGCCAGCTCGGGTTTCGCTGAGTATGCTCAAGGCACACATGGCACCGGCCGACCGCAACCCCAACCGCCGCGCGTCGCCGATGCCGGCGAGCGATTCGAAGACGTCGCGTGACGACGCCTTCGAGCCGACGACCGTTGCGCCGATGCCACGTGCAGCCGAGCCGCAAGAGAACCAGAACAACGAGCTGACGCGCCGTCTCGACTTGTCGCAGAATCCGGGGTTCGCCGAAGGTTGGTACCCCGAAGCGAAGAAGCAGGCGCGACCCGAGAGCCGGCGCGATCCCCGCCGAACCGACGTCTACCGCGAAGGTAAAGCCGAGAATCCCGACGTCGTCGGTGCGCCCGAGCGGACAGTCATCGCTCCGCTGCCGCGCCGTCACGAAGACGTCGAGCCCATCCCGGACGCCGCGTCGACGAGCGGGGCGCGCGTCGCCGCCGAGGTCGAAGCACGGCGCCAACGTCGCGCCGACGAAGACGCGCGCCAGCGTGAAGAAGCGGCGCGCCGCGATCCGCAGCGGCGCGACGGCCGCCGTGAGCGCCCCGAGGCCCGCGAGCCCGCCCTCCCTGCCAGCAAGGAGCGGACGACGCCAAGCGCCCCCGCCCCGCGTGACACCGATCCGGTCAGCGAGCGCGTCGACCGCAGCGCCCGCGGTGATCGAGGCGCCCGCAACGACCGTGACGCCGGCCGCCGTCGCGCCGCCGGCCGACCTGAAGGTACGGATCATGGTCTCGTGCACCAACCGACCGCCATCGATCGCGTCGCGGACGAGTCTCCATGGTCGCGCCTCGGTGTCGCGCTGCGCGATGTCTCGAATGCGATTGTCACCTCGACGAGAGATTCCTGGCTCGTGCTCCGCCGCCAAGGCGTGAAGCCTTTCCTCCTGCGCATGAAGCCCGGTGTCGTGCGCGCGTGGCAGAAGACGCGCGCCTTCGCCGTCCGCATCCGCATCGTCGCGGTCACCAAGGCCGTCGAGCTGGGTTTGGTGAAACCCAAGCGACTCGGTGACTACGAGCAGCACGGTGACGACCGTCTCGACCCGTCGCGGGTCGACGCTTGGCGCCGCTTCAACAAGGGGAAGACGAGCTCGTCGTACTTGCAGGATGACGAGTGACCCGTGGGGTCAGCAAAGATCCGATCGGGCACCGTGAGCACGCCCCGGTCGTTGCGACGAAAGGCCATGTCGCTCGAGGAGCTGCGAGCACCGTGCGGTCGCGTGCCCGTGTCTCACCCGAAGCGCTGGTCATCGAGCCGCCGAGGAATGTGCTCTCCAAGCTCCCTCCCTTGACCTCGCTCGCGCGTCCGGGGCCAGCCGAGACGTTGACGCGCAATCGCGCCGGCGAGCTGATCGCGATCAACGGTGTGGGAGTGGCCACGGTCGAGGAGCAGCTGCGCCCGGGACGTGCCTCGGTGTCTGGGTTTCTCGGCCACGACGAACGGCTCGTCGATGTGCTGGAGCGTGATCGTGCCTACCTCGCCTCGCTCGGGCTGACCGCCGAGAAGATGGCGCATCTGCTCGACCATGCGGTAGCGGCCCTCGGCCGAGACTTCACCAGGAGAGCGGGTATCTTCGAGCTCAACGGCGCCACCTTCATGGTTCACCGCGTGACCTACCGTGGGTTCCAGCAATCGCCCTTCGCCGACGGATGTTCGACACCGCATGACTACACCGTAGTTAATCTGTCGCGCGGCCTCAGGATGACGTTTTCGGGCCTGATGCCGGAGCTGATCGGGCGCTACGGATTCTTCGAAGGCAACGTCGAGTATCGTCTCGCGCCGCATGAGATCGCCCAGGTGTTCGGCCTGATCGAAGGCGGAGGCAAAGACGGGGAGCCGCTCTGGAGCGGTATCGCCGCGCGCGCTCTTCGCGGCCTCCTGCCCCCCGATCTGCAGGACGCGTTGAAGTACGAGGGACCCCATCGTTCACCGTTCGAGCCACCACCGAGCCCGGATGAGCGGGTCGTCGCTCGTCTAGTGAAAGCGGTACGGCGCGCCCCAAACGTCGGGACCTATCTCGATGAGGCATCCGCCGAAACCTTGGTGCGCAACTGTCTCGCGGGCTCGGAGTCTCACGGTGTTGAAGGCGAGGCCCTGTACCGGCAACTCGCTCAGCGTGGCGCCCCCGAGACGCTCATCGGTGTGCGCGCCGCCTGCGACGTCCTCATCGCGAGCGCAGCCCCTGGCGGGCACGCTCCCATGGAAGCGCTTTCCAGCCTGACACGGTTACTCGCGAACGACCCAGCCTTGGCCGACCTCTCTGATGAGCAACAACACACGTTGCGCCTGTACATCACGTCTGTGCGCGGTGCCGCGGGTCTCACCCCTGCTCAGGCACCGGCCCGCCGCAAGCGAGCTACCTGAATAGGCCCATCTGCGCTCCCTTCTCCTCGGGTGGCCGGAACTTCGTCGTATCGAGCTCCGTGCGCTCGAGGTTGAATCCGAATCTGCGACAGGCGGCGTTGAAGCGTGCCGCGATGGCTTGTGCGTACGGACCCGTGCCGGTCATGCGAACGCCCCACGTGCTCTCGTAGAGCTGCCCGCCCCGTGTCTGGCGGATCGTATTCAGCACGTGTTGCTTGCGATCCGGGAAGTGCCGCTCGAGCCACTCTTCGATCAGGTCTTTGAGCTCGTGTGGCAGCCGCACCAGCACGTATCCGGCGCGGCGTGCTCCCCGCGTGTAAGCCGCCTCGAGAATGCGCTCGAGCTCGTGGTCGTTCACGAACGGAATCATCGGCGCCGTCATCACGTGCGTCGGCACGCCGGCCTTGTTGAGCACCTCGATGGTCTCGAGCCTCTTCTCGGGCGTCGCCGCGCGCGGCTCCATGATGCGGGCAAGACTCTTCTCGAGCGTCGTCGTCGACACGAACACCTGCGCCAGATTGTCTCGTGCCATGTCGGCGAGGATGTCGGCGTCGCGCTGCACCAGCGCCGACTTGGTGATGATCGACACCGGATGCCGAAACTCGCGCAGCACTTCGAGCAACCGCCGTGAGATCTTCAGCTCGCGCTCGACCGGCTGATACGGATCGGTGTTCGCACCGAGTGTGATGGGCGCGCAGTGATACGACTTCTTCAGCAGCTCTTCACGCAGCCGCTCGGGAGCATCGGGCTTCGAGAAGATCTTGGTTTCGAAGTCGATGCCGGGGGAGAGGCCGACGTAGGCGTGGGTTGGGCGAGCGAAACAATAAACACAACCATTCTCACATCCCTTGTACGGATTGAGCGACCGATCGAACGACAGATCCGGCGAGTTGTTCCGTGTGATTGCCCGGCGCGTCTTCTCGGGGATGACCGTCGTCGGCAAGCGCATCGGCTCGCCCACCGCGCTGTTCTCGCCGGCGCCTTCGGGGTCGTCGATGTCGTCGCCCCAACCGTCGTCGAAGGGGGTGAGCTGTCGCTTCTCGAAGCGCCCGGTCGGGTTGCTGACCGCGCCCCGTCCGCGCACTGCTTTGCGTGGATCGATGACTACCATACAGATGTTCAGTATAAAGAGCGGGTCTGACAAGCGCCAGGAAAGAAGCGTCAGCTAGGGCGCGAGACCGTGGATGCGGTTCGCCGCCATGGCTCGGCGCGCCTGACTCGCGAGGACCCGCACCGCCCCTCCCAAGGCCGCAAAGCGCGGATCTTTGGTGTGGCCGAGCGCATAGCGCGCGTAGATCTGCTGCGCGATCGTCGCGATCTTGAACAGCGCCAACACGTACGCGAACACCATGTCGCCGACCCTGCGGCCGCTGACCTCTTGATAGCGCTGCGCCAGCTCGAGCCGCGTCATGCCGCCGGGAGCCAACGTCGGCGACAGACTCAGAGCCCGTAGCTCGGGCGCGTCATCGGGGTCGGTCCAGTAGCCGAGGCTCGTCCCCAGATCGAGCAGCGGGTCTCCGACGGTCGCCATCTCCCAGTCGAGCACCGCCACCACGTCGTGCAGGCGGCGGGGGGCCAGCATGAGGTTGTCGTATTTGAAGTCGTTGTGAATGAATGCCGCTTCTTCGGTGCTGGGAATCCGCGCTGGCATCCACTCCGCGATAGCGTTCATGTCGGCGATGTCGTCGGTGCGCGCCTTCGCATAGCGCTCGGTCCAACCCTTCACCTGCCGAGCGCAGTAACCTTCGCCTTTGCCGAGCGCCGCGAGCGCCGGTGACTTCACGGCGTGAATGCGCGCCAAGGTGCCGACGAAGCTCTCGGCGACCGCGCGCATCGACGTCGCATCGGTCAGCGCCGTCACCGTGCCCGCGTCGCGCAGGACGACGCCGACGACGCGCTCCATCAAGTAGAACGGCGCGCCCAGCACGGCGGCGTCTTCGCAGAGCGCCACCGGCTTCGCCACCGGCACGTCCGTCGGCGCCAGGGCCTCGAGGATGCGGTACTCACGAGGCATGTCGTGGCCGCCTTTCGCGGCAGCGCCATGGGGTGGCCGCCGCAGCACAACCTCGCGCTCGCCGACCTGCACCAAGTAGGTGAGATTCGAATGACCGCCGGCGAATTGCCGCACCGCGACCTCGCCCGACACTCCCAAGCGCTCGCGCATGAAGGCGCCCAGCTTCGTCGTATCGAGCTCTTCACCGGTGCGCACCGGCCGCGAATCGTCACGCATCGCGATCTCCCCCTGGCATTGTCTTGCAGGATGCATTGAATTACAGCGGCCGTGACGTCTGCAAGGAGACCCCACATGACACATGTGCTCATCGCCGCCGCAGTGGACAGCCCCGACGGCATCCCCGAGGTCTCGCCGCAGCAAGTGCAAGGCATGGCCGAAGGTGCGCGTATCGTCGACGTTCGCGAGGTCAACGAGTTCACCGGTGAGCTCGGGCACATTCCCGGCGCGGAGCTGGTGCCGCTCGGCACCATCGCGCACGCCGCGAACGAGTGGGACAAGCTGGCGCCACTGGTCTTGGTGTGCCGCAGCGGCGCGCGCTCCGGTCGCGCCACCCAAACGCTAAAGCGGATGGGATTCGCCGAGGTCGTCAACATGAAGGGCGGCATGATCGCCTACAACGCCGCGGGTCTCGAGGTCGAAGGCAAGAACGGCGGCAAGTAGGTCAGCCGTTCTTGAGTCCGTAGAGGCCCGTGATCAGCGCGCAGAGGCCGGCCGACGCGATGGCGAAGCTCGCATAGGCAAGACGCGTGCGCAGTCGACTCGAGCGCTGCCCGGTGACGGCGGCGAGGAGCAGGCCGGCGGTCGCCAGCGCGAAGACCCATGCCAGGGGTCTCGTGACGAGGACCCCCGCGAGCGTGCCGACCGGGCGTTGAGCGAGGACGCGCGCCACGCTCGGATAAGCCACGACCGGGTAAACCCCGAGGACGAGGGTGACGAGCCCAGCGAGGAGGATTGCCGTCCAAGCGAGGCTAGAAAGCTGAGGAAGTCGGGGTTCGGAGCTCACCGGCCGCCCGTCTACGCCCCTCGCGTGTATGTTTCAACGCCGATGCGAAGCGTAGCCAACGACGTGACTCCCACCCAGCACACCGAAGGCCGCCAATGGCGTCTCCTCGACCTTCCGGCGCGCGAGCCCGCCATCGTCGACGGGATGTTCAACTCCCCGGACAAGACGGAACAGCTCAGGGGCTATCTCGACCAGCTGAACGCCACGGCGGACGCCGACCTGCATCCCGCGGACCGCGCCTTTCGCGAAAGTTTCCGCGAGTTTCGCACCCCCGATGTGGCGCGCATGGCTCGTGACCAAGCCCTCGGCCGGCTCGACCCCGCCGACCGCGCCTACATGGACGAGTTCACCGCGGCGATGCGCAACGGTCAGCTGCACAACTCGACGAGCGTGAGCACGGCCATGGAACGCGGCGATCTGGCGCGGCGTGACGCCCGCGGCGAGCTGACCGCCGGCGAGAGAGAGACCTTGCGCCTGCTGCGTGAAGGGCGTTCGCAGCACGAATCGTTCACTCGTGGCCGCGCCCTCGACAGGAATTCGCGCATACCTCCAGCTCCCGGGCCCGGTGACGCGCTCAAGCCACCCTGCCTTTGCTCCTAGCCCGCGTCCCGCACCACCGCGAGTGGCGCTAGCGCCTTGAGCATCTCGCTGATGCGCTGCGTGCCGAACTTCGGCATGCGCGTGAAGCCGTGCCACGCGGCCGCCGCGAAGGTGCCGTCGGCGAGGAGCTCGTGCATCCACTCGCCCGCGTACCGCGGGTCCCGCTGCTTCATGCCGGCGCCGTTCTCGATGGCCCAGCGTCTGTTATAGCGCTCATGCACGCCGACCGGCCACGACAACACCAGGGGAATGCCGAGGGCCCCGTAGAAGGTCATCTCGCTCGGCTTGGTCCACAAGAAATCGGTGCGCGCGAGCGTGGCGTTGAAGCGGGCGTAGTACGAGTCGAAGTCCGCCGCGAGCAAGATGTCGATGCCGTGACCGACCAGGTCACTCATCGAAAACTCATGCAACCACTCGGCGAACATGTCAGCGACGTGCTGGCGCAACCCCGCCACCAGCGTCAGCTTCAGGCGACCCGAAGCCAGCGCTCCGCGCAGCGACGGCAAGAAGTGCTTGGCGACATCGGCTTGAGCGCCCGCGCCGCCGACCGCGAACGTCAGGTGTGGAGCCTCGCGCTGGTCCGCCGGCAAGGGCCCCAAGAAGTGCTCGATCTCCTGCGCCGCATCCCGCCTGAAAACGCCGTCTGGATCGAGCCGGACCAAGCGCGCCGCGAGATTCTCCTTGGCGCGCGCGAGTGACGGTCCGCCAATCAGCGCCTCGGCGATGGGAAAGCCGGTGACGTGGATGTTGTCGCTGATGACGCCGTAGGCTTCGAGTCGGCGCTTCGCCCGTTGCGTCGGCGCGAAATACTGGATGCGCGAGCGTTTGGGCTCGATGGGCGCCCATACGCGGTTGATGTCGGCGTCGGTGACCACACAGTAGACGTTTGGTAGGCCCGCTCTGTCCGCGATAATGGCCGGCGCGTAGAACGTCGTGACCAACGGTGCCTTGGTGTCGCGCAGATAGCGCACGAGGCCGGCGCCAAGGCCGCGTTGAATGGCGCGGTCGAGCATCTTGACGCCGACATGCGGCGCCGAGAGATCGCGGTACGGGTGCAGGTGCGGAATCGATGTGAGCGAGTCCAAGATGCCGCGGAACGGTCCACCCACGAGGGGCACCTGCGACATGCGCGACGTCATTTCGTAGAAGCGGCGGCTGCGCGCCCACGCCTTTTGGTCGTCTTCGTCGGCCAACGGCGGCTTGTCGATTTGTAGCGAAGGCACACCGAGCGCGTCGGCGACCGCTTTAGCGGCTCGCAAGTGGCCGTAGCCCATGTCGATGGTGACGACGATCGGAGCGGTCATGTGGCGATGATCAAGCGAGGATGAGGCGAATGGCGAGACCCGTGATGCTCCCGAGAACCGCCCCGGCAGCCACATCGAGTGGATAGTGAGCGCCGAGGTAAACGCGCGACACACCGATGCCGGTAGCCAGGGCCATGCTCGCCGGTCCGAGCCACGCGCCTTCTCCGGTGAGTGAGACCGCTACAGCGAACGCGGCCGTGGCGTGTCCCGAGGGGAATGAGAAGCGATCGGGATTTTCGGTCAGTGCCGCGAGGCCCAAGACCTGCGGATTCGGTCGCGGACGCAGCGCCGTCCGCTTGATGACCTGCGAGACGCCCGCGCCGACCAGTGCCGCGGTGCCGAGCAAGATGGCCGGGCGACGCGCGCTGCCTCCGCAGGCCATGAGGCCGAGCCCCATCACCCACCAACTCGAAGCGTTGCCGATGTTCGTCAGGGCTCGCATCACCTTGGTGAGCCGCGGCACTTCCCACTTACGCACGCGGACCAAGATGGCCTCGTCGTACGCATGCAGGCGTTTCCAGTACGAGGGCGGAGCCGCCACGGTCTCGGCGACGATCTCCTCGGGAGTGATGCTGCGCTCGTTGGACATCAAGCCACCTGCTCCGCTAACGCGGTCAAGACGCTGCCAGCACCGATACGCATACGGTTGCCGCGCCAGAGAATCGTGCGTTTGACTGCCGCTGTGCACCACACTGCCATCACCAGGAAGTCTTTGACGGGCACCAGTGCCAGGTATTTCACGGGCATCCGCTGTCTCCGTAGCCGCATGAACAGACTGACGTCCGAACCCAACTTGAGCAAGGTGCCAACGACGAGCGCGATGGCAAGAGCACGAGCGTAGGGAAGGTCTCGCCCCCACATGCCCAACGCCAGCGCCGCGATGAAGAGCCAGGGCAGGGGATTGGTGAAGGTCTCCGCCAAGAAGACACCCGGAGCGATACGGCGGCGCATTTGCGCCCAGCGGACATGCCGGTTCAAGAACTCACGCAGACTGCGCTCGCAGGTGACCGTCGGCAGCGCTTGCACCGACAAGGCGACGCGGTGACCAGCGCGATGGAAGCGGTCACCCAAAATGTAGTCCTCGGCGAGCACGTCCTTCACCGCATGCCAGCCACCGAGCTCTTCGAGGTGACTCTTGCGCATCAACATCGACTTGCCGATGACGCAGGGCCGTCGGGCCAGGCCGTCGGTCGCGCAGACCGCGGACACGACGAACGACGCCAGGTGCAGGTTTTCCAGCACTGCCCCCAGCGATCGCTCGTGCGTGCCCACGAGAACGCTATGGACCAGCCCGACGCGCGCATCCGCGAGCTCTGCCGCGAGCGCGCGCACGTAATCGGGTCCGGCCCGCACGTTCGAATCAGAAACGAGAATGTAGTCGTGACTCGCGAACCGCGACATGTGCGCGAGGTTCACGACCTTGGGGTTGGCGCCGAGCAGGGGCGCACCCGAGACCACGAGGATGCGGACCGCCGGATGCTCGTCGCGGACACGGCGCGCCACCGCGAGCGCCGGGTCATCATGGTCAGCGGCGCCGAAGATGATCTCCAAGGCGGGATAATCCTGGCGCGCGAGAGAGCTCAAGTTCTCGTAGAGCTCGTCGTCGATGCCCTTCAGCGGCTTCAAGATGCTGATCGGCGGGAAGGCGTCGCCCGCCGTCGCGCGCCGCGACAACACCTTGTGTGTTACAGCGGACAAGAGCAGCGTCGTGATCGAAGCCGCCGCCGCCGCTGCCGCGAGGATGAGCACCAGAAGCTCTTCCATGGCGGACAGCGTCGTCGAGGCTCGTGACGCGGATCGTCAGCGTGCGTGACAATTCGCGGACGTTTCAGCGACGCAGCTTGCCGAGCTCTTCGGGGCCCCAGAGATGCACGAGCATGAAGCGGCCGGCGCGCGGCTTGCCGGTGAGATGGGCGACTCCAGCTTTTTCGAGCATATATACGTGGGCGCCGCGGGCGCTGCCGTTGCAGCACCAGGCGATCAGCTGCGTGAGCCAGGGCTCGTGACCGACGACCGCCACCGAATCGCCATCGAGCTGCCGTAGCAATCTATCGCGGGGTGCGCGGGTCAGCTCTTCGGTGACCTCCGGCTGTTTCTTGCACAAGGAGCGCAACACCGCGGTGGTCTGCAATGCCCGCTTCCACGGACTCGTATAGATATTGTCGAAGCGGATGCCGAGACTCTTGAGTCCCTTGCACACCTGCGTGAGCTCGCGCCGTCCCTCGGCGGTCAGCGCCCGCGACGGATCGTGCCGCAACTCACCTTTCGGGACTGCGATGCCATGGCGGATGACGAATAGGTCCACGGAGCCTCGATATTAGATCGCTTCGCGTTCGTCTTGCTTGAGAATCTCTTCGAGGTCCTTGGCGTACGATTTCGCCGAAGCGATCAGCGCGCTGGTGTCGTTGCGCAGCGGGTACATCTTGCGCACCTGCGCTTCGTCGTAGTCCGCGAAGGTGTTGGCGGTGCGGCGCGCCGCGAGGCTGGTGAAACCGAGCTCTTCCAACGTGAGGCGGCTCATCTCGACGCTGCCGAAGAAGTTCTCGCGCACGACTTGAGTGACGCCTTCTCCGAGCAACGCGAAGGCGTGCTGGCGGTTACGGGCGCGCGCCACGATGTGCAGGTTCGGGAAGTTCTCCTGCACGATCTTGAGGGTTCGCATCGAGGCCTCGAAGTCGTCGATAGCTAGCACGAAGACTTCCGCTTTGTCGGCTTTGGCGGATCGTAAGAGATCGAGCCGCGAAGCGTCGCCGTAGTACACCCGGTTGCCGAAGTTGCGGACGAAGTCGACATGTTGCGCGCTGGCGTCGAGCGCCGTGAATGGGATGCCACGCGACAGCAAGATGCGGCCGACGATCTGCCCGACGCGACCGAAGCCGGCGATGATGACGCGGCTGTGATCGTCTGGCATGGCGTCGAAGTCGCGCTTCTCCTCGCCGTCGCCCAGGCGCTTGAAGACAGCGTCGCGGAGGACGAAGAGGAGGGGAGTCGTCACCAGAGACAACGTCACGACCACGACCAAGAGCTCGCCCATGTGCGGCCCCAACACACCGGCCTTCATCGCGTCCGCGAAGATGACGAACGCGAACTCGCCACCCTGCGAAGCGGCGATGGCGAGGCTCACGGCCTTGCGGTTGTCGAGCTTGGTGAAGCGTCCGATGCCGAACAACACGCCGGCCTTGAGGGCGACCAGTCCGAGCGTCAGCCCGATGACGACCAGCGGCTCGCTTGCGAGCAGACGGAGGTTCGCCGACATGCCGACGGCGACGAAGAACAAGCCGAGGAGCAGCCCCTTGAACGGCTCGATGTCCGCCTCGAGCTCGTGGCGGTATTCGGAGTCGGCGAGCAGCACGCCCGCGAGGAAAGCGCCGAGAGGCATCGAGAGGCCGACGGCGTGGACGGCGCTCGCGGTGCCGATGACCACGAGCAGCGCCGAAGCGGTCGATAGATCCTGGCTGCGGGTGTTGGCGACGAGGCGGAAAGCCGGGCGCAGCAAGAAGCGGCCGACGACGACCAGCGCCGCGAGCACGGCGACGACGATACCGATCCGCAGCAGGGGATGATGCGCGGCCTCGGTCGCGGCCGGATTACCGAGCAACGGGATGAGCGCCAAGGCGGGAATCGCCGCGATGTCCTGGAAGAGCAGGATGCCGAAGGCGCTGCGGCCGTGGGGTGCCGCAAGCTCGTTCTTCTCGCCCAAGATCTGGGTGGCGATGGCGGTCGACGACATAGCGAGCGCGATGCCGATGGCGATACCCGCTTGCAACGTCGTGCCCAACATCACGGCGACGGCGCAGACGACGGCGGTCGTGAGCCCCACCTGCAGGCTGCCGATCCCGAAGACGTGAGCGCGCATCTTCCACAAGCGCGCCGGCTGCAGCTCGAGGCCGATGAGGAAGAGCATGAGCACCACGCCCAGCTCGGCGATGTTCAGGGTGCCTTCGACGTCCCCCACCAATGCGAAGCCAGAGGGCCCGATGGCGGCGCCGGCGGCCAGATACCCGAGCACCGAGCCCAGCCCCATGCGCTGGAAGATGACGACGGCGACGACCGCCGCGGCGAGGAAGATGAGGGTGGTGATCAACATCAGACGTTCTCGGTGAGGGCAATGCGGCGCCAGACGCCGGAACGAAACCTGAACACGAGGACGACGGCAAGCAGCAGGATATAGGCGGTCACCCAGAGCATGACCGCGACGTTGCCGTGTCCGAAGTAGCGGACGCTGATGAACGAGCCCGGCGCGAACACGAACCAAGCGAGGGCCGCGCGTGCCCACATGGTGAAGGTCGTGTCGCCTGCCGCGCGCAAGCCCTCGGCGTACGCCATCGAGGTCGCGTCGAAGATCGCCCATAGCGGGGACAGTCTGAGCATGGTGACTCCGGTCGCCATCAAGAGGGCGGCGTTCGGATCATCCTTGCTCACGAAGAGGCCCATCAGGGTGGCGGGGATGAACAAGTAAGCGAGCGCGCAGAGCGACATCCACGCGATATTGCTGATCGCGGCCATGCGCAGCGTCCGCGGCACGTCATCCTTGGCGCCGGCGCCGATCGCTTGGCCGATGAGCACCGCGCCGGCGCTGGACAACGCGAACGCGGGCATGAAGGCGACGCTGTTCAAGTTCATGACCGACATGAAGGCCGCGAGCGCGCTCGTCCCGAGACCGGTGAGCACGACGTTGAGGAAGAAGCTGAAGGCCGCGAAGTCGAGGAACCAGTTCAGGCCCGACGGCACGCCGAAGCGCAGCATCTCCCAGAGCTCGCTCCGCTTGAGCGGTGTCTTCGCCAGACCCCGTCCTTCCCGGACGAAATAGAGGAAGAACGCCGCGAAACCGATCATCGTCGAGATCGAGCTGGTCCACGCCGCGCCGGCGACGCCCAAGGCCGGAAATCCGAGGTTGCCGCGGATGAACAAGAGGTTGCCGATCACGTCGACGACCATGACCGCGACCGCGATGACCATCGGCAGGCGTGTGTTGCCGAGCCCCGAATAGTAGTTGCTCAAGGCCTCGAGACCGATCGCCGCTCCTCCCGCGATGAGGCGAATACGCAGATAGGTCTCGAGGTGCACGCGCACGTCGCCCGCGTATTGGAACGGCAAGAGGAGCTCGTGGATGAACACCGCGGCGACGAGGCACACGACCTGCGTCGCCACCGCCACCGCTAGGCCGTACCAAGCAAAGCGTCGCGCCCCGGCGAGGTCGCCCTTGCCGAAGAGCTGGGAAGCGAAGCTCGAGACGATGAAGACGATGCCGAAGGGGAAAATGAAGATGTTGAACGAGTTGAACGAGCCGGTCGTGGTGGCGGCAAGCGCGGCCTCGCCGAGGTAGCCGACCATGAACGCGTCGAAGATGCCGGCGACGACCTGAGTCGAGCGGGAGATGATGATCGGCCAGGCGAGGCTGAACAATCCACCGAAGGTCGGACGAGAATACGTGGCGGTGGCGGATGACATTGCGGGACTTCCAGAGGGCCACGCGCAGATGGCACGGCGGTGTTGCTTTGGTCAATTCTCGAGGTTAGACCTACGGACGTGAATAAACCCTACGCTATCGCGGTCATGTGTCTGTTCGTCGCTTGTAGTGGGGACGAGCCGGAAGACAGCTCAGTCGTGTGCGACGGTGACGAATGTGTTTGCCGGGGCGGCACCAACTGCACCATCCCGTGCGCGGACGATGACGCGTGCATCTCGACGTGCCAGGACTTCGCCGGCACCTGCAATCTCACGTGTGACGACGCTTGTGATCTCACCTGCAACAACGGTCCTACCTGCAACATGACCTGCGGCGGCGACTGTCTGCTCGCGTGCCGTGAGACCCAACTCTGCGACGCCGAGTGCGGCGAGAACTGTGTCTATAGCTGCGCCAACGCGGCTACCTGCGCGGTGGTCGTCGGTGCCAGCAGCTCGGTCACCTGCGCCGAAGGCTCCACCTGCAACGTGACCTGCACCGGTCCATGCCGTGTGCGCTGCGAAGACGTCGGCAGCTGCAACGTGCTGTGCCCGAGCAGTCTCGACCGTGAGATCTGCAATGACGGCTTTGCTTGCGGCAATTGCTGACATGGTTGCCTACAGGGTTAGGCCACGAAAAGCTTCATTAGGAACCGCACCAAGAACCCCCTTCGGCCGCTGAGCGCATCGCTCAAAGTCAGCAGCCGAATCTCGTCCAACGACGCCTCGCCATAACCACCCAAGGGCGCGAAAACATTAGCGTTCATGACACATTGTCCTTTCGAGGTCACGTCCGTCGCTCCCTCAACTGAACGACGTTCAACACCTCTGGGTTTCGACATCGTCACTCTAAAAACGCGAAAATTTGTGTTCTGGCCGTGGATGCCGGTGAAAATGGGCCGGACGTGACAGCTTGAGTCCCGCACGCTAGAAGGCTTTGCCTGATGACCGCGATGGAGCACCCAGCACCGACCGAGACGCCGGCAACGCCGACGGCCGCTGCTGTAGACGCCGCCAAGGCCCAAGTCTTACGGGCCAGACAGCCGACACCTCAGGCGCAGGCGGTGGACATCAGCGCGGCCAGCGCCGAGCTCTACATCAACCGTGAGCTCTCGCTCCTCGAGTTCAACCGCCGCGTCTTGGCTCAGGCGCAGGACCCCACGGTCCCGCTGCTCGAGCGGCTCCGATTTCTGACGATCTGCAGCTCGAACCTCGATGAGTTCTTCGAGATCCGTGTCGCCGGCGTGAAGGAGCAGCAACGCTACAACGTCGCGACGCCGTCTCCCGATCAACTCTCACCCCTCGAGATCGGCAAGCGCATCAGCGAAGTCGCGCACGAGCTCGTCGAGCTGCAGTACCGCGTGCTGAACGAAGACCTGCTGCCGGCGCTCGAGCGCGAAGGCATCTTCGTGTCCCGGCGTGAGTCGTTCAACGAAGGGCCGCGCATGGATTGGCTGCGCGCGCACTTCCTGCGCGAGGTCATGCCGGTGCTGACACCGGTCGGTCTCGATCCCGCGCACCCGTTCCCGCGCGTCTTGAACAAGTCGCTGAACTTCGCGGTGACCGTCGAAGGCGTCGATGCGTTTGGCCGCGACTGCGACTACGCCGTCGTGCAAGCGCCCCGCTCGTTGCCACGCGTCGTTCGCCTGCCACCCGAGATCGCCCGCGGCCCTTACGACTTCGCGCTGCTCTCGTCGATCATCCACGAGAACGTGCACGAGCTCTTCCCCGGCATGAAGGTGACGGGCTGCTACCAGTTCCGGCTCACCCGCAACAGCGAGCTCTGGGTCGAAGAAGAAGAAGTCGACGACATCTTGCACGCGCTCGAAGGCGAGCTCACCCGTCGCAACTGGGGTGACTCGGTTCGCCTCGAAGTCGCTGACAACTGCCCGCCCGAGATCCGGACCTTCTTGCAGGAGCAGTTCGACCTCAAGGCCGAAGACGTCTATCAGGTGAACGGTCCGGTGAACGTGTCGCGCTTGGCGCGCATCTACGACCTCATCGATCGGGCCGACCTCAAGTACCCACCGTTCGTGCCGTCGACTCCTCGCGCGCTCTCGTACAGCACCGACATGTTCGAGACGCTGCGCCGCGGTGACGTGCTCCTGCATCATCCCTACGAGTCGTTCGCGCCGGTGCTCGAGCTGTTGCGCCAGTCGGCCAAGGACCCCGAGGTCCTCGCCATCAAGCAGACGCTCTACCGTACGGGCAACGACTCACCGATCGTCAACGCGCTCATCGATTGCGCGCAAGCCGGCAAGGAAGTGACCGCCATCGTCGAGCTGCGCGCTCGCTTCGACGAGGCCGCCAACATCGATCTCGCCACGCGATTGCAAAACGCCGGCGCCAACGTGCTCTACGGCATCGTCGGTTACAAAGCGCACGCCAAGATGCTGCACATCGTGCGGCGCGAGGGCAAAGGCCTCCGCTATTACACCCACCTCGGTACCGGCAACTATCACGTCAAGACCGCTAGAGCGTACACCGACTTCGGCTACATGACGGCCTCGCGCGAGATCGGCGAGGACGTCCACAAGATCTTCCTCCAGCTCACAGGCTTGGGCCGTGTCACCAAGCTCAAGAAGCTGTTGCAGTCGCCGTTCACCTTGCAGAGCCGTCTGATGGAGCTCATCGAGGAGGAGATCGAGCACGCCAAAGCGGGCAGGCCGGCGCGCATCGCCGCCAAGCTCAACTCACTCTCCGAGCCCGGCATCATCGCGGCCCTCTACAAGGCGTCGCAGGCCGGCGTTTCGGTGGATCTCTTGGTTCGCGGCGTCTGTGGTCTACGCCCAGGGGTCCCTGGCGTCTCGGAGAACATCCAGGTGCGCTCGATCATCGGTCGCTTCCTCGAGCACAGCCGCGTTTACTACTTCCACGCCAACGGCGCCGAAGTGATCTATTGCTCGAGCGCCGACTGGATGAATCGGAACTTCTTCCGCCGCGTCGAAGTCGCCTTCCCCATCGAAGACCCGGTGCTGAAGCAGCGGGTCTATGCGGAGGCGATCGGTGGATCGCTCGAGGACAACACGCAGGCGTGGGTGCTACAGCCCAACGCCACCTACGTCCGCTCCACCGGTGGCGGCAAAGGCCGAACCTCGCAAGCCCAGCTCCTGGCTGCGCTTTCCGAGAAGCAAGCGCCCGCTGACGCGGACGGAGCCAACGGCAAGTCGAAGAAGAAGAAGCACCGACACCGCGACCTCATGTAGGTCTGACGCGGTAGCGCTTGCGGCTTATTGGCGCTTTTGGCGGAGCTGCGGCACTCTTTTTGGCGTGAGTGTCATTTGCCGTCACGCGGTCCTCCTTACCGCGGCGACGGTCGTCATCGGGGCGTGCACCTACGACGCGGGCGACACCTGCGATGGAGACGTGTGCGTCAATCACGCGCCGAGCGCGGTGATCAGCGATGTCGCTGACGGCGCCCTGCGCGTCGGTAGCGCCGGCGAGGTGTTGATCTCGGCGCACGAGTCCAGCGACCCGGACGGGGACGTGCTCTCCTTCGTTTGGACCGCGAGCGCGCCTTGCGACACGGCGGTCATTTCGGACCTCACGAGCCAAGAGCTGCGCCTCGACAACCTGACCATAGGCTCGACCTGTGACGTTAGCCTGACCGTCAGCGACGGGCGCGGCCTTGCGGCGTCCGCTTCGGCGACGCTCATCGTCCGCAATGTCGGAGGGCACGTTACCATCGGCTCGGTTCAATGTGTCCCGACGTTCGATCCCGCGAGTGAGCTCGCGCAAGGCACATCCTCGACACCGTTTTGCTCGGTGGATCAGGCTCTGATCGCGGCGAAGGCTTACCATCTCGCCGAGGTCTCTCTCGAGGTCGGCCTGCACGCCTTGGTTGGCCCGGCCGCGCTCGATTTCCCGGTGCGTATACGCGGCGGTTACACCGTTGCTACTTCCGACTGGACCCACGCCGGTGGCGGGCGGTCGACGCTGGAGCTCCGCCAGGCCCTCTTCACGACGGCCGACGCCGAGCTCGTGGTCAGCGGCGGGGTGACTCTCGAGCTCAAGGATCTCATTGTCCGCCGGAACGGAGCTTGCCGGGCCGCCTGCAGTTTGGTGACCGCGAGTGACTCGTCCGTCGAGCTTCAGTCAGTGACGCTCGGCGCCTCGTCTGTCATCACCATTCCCACCGCCAACGACGCCGCTGGGCTCACGTACGCGAGCGTCGAGCTACGCGCCACCAGCGACTCCGCGCAGCACCTCGCCGCCGAAGGGCTCACCATTTTCGGCTCGGCGAACGCACTCACCTCGATTGGCGTCCTCGTGGTTGGCAACATCGAGGTGAGCCTCGCCGGAGTGACCATCCACGAGCGCGCCCTCAACTCGGTCGCTGTCCGCACGCTGAGCGCGGGCGACGTGACCATCTCCGACGCGACGCTCGATGTTCAGCCGCCGCTCGCGGCCACCTCACAAGGATTCGGCATCCTCGACGGCAACCGGGACACGGTATCGCTCGAGGCGTGCTCGGGCTCCGAAGTGGTCTGTGGGAGCTCGCGGACCCTCACGATCGGTAACTCGACCATCGCCGTCACCGGAGCCGATCAAGTATTCGGCATCGACGCCTTGGGTACCGACGACGTGGCCGTGACCGGCACGTCAGTCACCGTGGACGGCCAACAAGCCTGGGCCGTGCTCACGAGCGCCGTCGACAGCGCGAGCCTCGACGACCTCGTCATCGACGCGACGACGCGACGCTTCCGCGACGGCATCCAAGCGTTCGCCGTCGGCATCAGTGACAACTTCGATGAAGCGACCTCGGCCGCCGCCGGCTCGGGAGAGCTGACCGTCACGCGCACCCAAGTCGATGTTCACGTCGTCGGCAACGAGATCACTCAGGCGGGGGGTGTGAACCTCGTCCGCAGCAACAACGTCGTCCTCCACGGCAACATCATTCGCGTGACCGGTTTGTCGCACACGCTCTCGATGCTGCAGAACGTCGCCGGCATTCGTCTCCTGACCAGCCAGAACGTCACCATCCTCAACAGCTCCGTCGAGGTGAGCGGGCTGCGCGCCGAGGTCGGTATCGCGGGCATCGCGGACGGCGACGGGATTGTCGACGGCGTTCCGTTACGCGTCGGCTCGGAGAACGTCACCGTGAGCAACGTCGACGTGCTCACCGAGGTACAAGGTGACCTTTTCGCCACTGCGGCGTGCATCCTGTTGGTGGATACCCGTACGGCGCGCGTCTATGGTGGGCGTGGCAGTGGCTCGATGCGCTGCGGCGCGAGCGGGCCGGCAACCACCTACGGCGTCCTCACGACCAGCGGCGAAGACATCGAGATAAGGGACCTCAATCTGTTCGTCAGCAGCGCGCCCAGCATCAGCGGCGTGAACGACTCGACCCACGTGGGTATTCATGACGGCGGCTTGCTACCGACCGAGGTCGATCGCGCCTCGGTGAAGCTCGTGATCAGCGGCAACCGCATCATCCTCGACCAGGCCAACCGAAAACAGATCGGTGTTCGTATTCGCGGACGCAGCGAAAATTCTGATCCTATCATCGACGACAATTTCATCGCCGCCAAGAGCGGGTTCAAGAACGTCGGCGTCCTGCTGCAAGCCACGCAGGCGACGGTGGCGCTGAACTCCATGCGCTTGGCGGGGTGCGATGCCACGTGCACGTCGCCCTACGCCATCGGCGTCTACGTGATGCACGCCGATGCCTTCGAGAACGAGATCCTCGGCAACGCGGTCAGCGTCTTCAGCTCCCTCGACATCTCGGAGCGGCCCGCGATCGTGCGTCACAGCACCCCTTTGGGCGATACCCTGCCGGATGTCGGCAGGGTGGATGGGAATCTCTACGCCAGCGAGATCGTCGCCGATGAGGCACCTTTCGTGTGCGCGACGGTGAGCGACTCCACGGCCATCCTGCTCCCGTCGACCATGACAGCGTACGCGTTAGCGGACGTACCCGGTACCGGCAACGCCGCGATTTCCGCGCTCTATTGTCCCGACGGTATTCACGGTGATCCTGGCGGGCCACAGCGCGGAGCCGCCGAAGTGATCAACACCACCTTCGGGGTCGACATCGACGGTGAGCAGCGCGACGTCCAGGGCCTTGATGCGGGCGCGGACCGCATCGGCGCGGCGTGCCCTTAAGAAGGCCGTCGCCCGACACCTAGCTTGTCCGCCATGACGGCCGGATCGACGGCTTTCTCCCAGCGCGCCACGACGATGGTGGCTACGGTATTACCGACGATGTTCGTGAGCGCGCGTGCTTCGGACATGAAGCGATCGATGCCGAGGAGCAGCGACAAGCCGGCGACCGGGATATGGCCAACGGACGAGAGGGTCGCGGCCAAGGTAACGAAGCCACTGCCGGTGACTCCCGCGGCGCCCTTCGAGGTCAACAAGAGCACGCCGAGGATGGCGAGCTCGTCGCCAATCGAGAGGGGAATGTCGAGCGCCTGCGCCACGAACGACGTCGCCATCGTGAGGTAGATGCAGGTCCCGTCGAGGTTGAACGAGTAGCCGGTGGGGATGACCAGGCGGACGACAGCCGGCTGGATGCCGACGTTCTCGAGCTTTGCCATGAGGGACGGCAGAGCGGACTCGGAGGATGACGTGCCGAGTACGAGCACGAGCTCTTCGCGGATGAGACCGAGCACCTTGAAGATCGATAGCCCCAAGGCCCGGAGCACCGCGCCGAGCACGACGAGCACGAAGCAGAGCGCCGTGGCATAGAAGGTCAGCATGACGGCGAAGAGGTTGCCGATCGTCGCGAGCCCGTGTTTCCCGATGGTGTGCGCCATGGCACCGAACGCGCCGATTGGCGCGGCGAGCATCACGACCCCCATGACCGAAAAAAGGAAGGCGCCGAAGCTCTCGAGCACGCGGATGATGGGGCGCGCGCGCTCACCCATCGTTGCCAGAGCGACGCCGGCGAGCAGCGCCACGAATACGACCTGCGCCACGTTTCCCTGCACGAGCGCGCCGAGCAGGCTGTCGGGCACGATGCTGAGGAAATGCTCGCTCGCCGACTTCGCGGCGCCCGCGTCTCCCGGGAGACCCGCGGCGCTGAGCATCGCCGGCTCGATGTGCATGCCGGCTCCGGGTCTCACGACACGTGCGACGACGAGCCCGAGCACCAGCGCCACGGTGGTCATTGCTTCGAACCAGATTAGCGCTTTGACGCCGACTCGTCCGACACGGCGGACATCGCCCATGCTGGCGACACCGAGCGTGACCGTCGTGAACACGATGGGGCTGATGAGCATCTTCACGAGGCGGATGAAGAAGTCACCCAGCGGCTTCACGTAGTCGCCGGCAGCCGGCGCGAGCCAACCCAGTACGCCACCGAGCACGACCGCGACGATGACGAAGCGATAGAGCGCGACACCGCGAGGGGTAGGGCCGGGCGTGCTCAGTGGTAGGCCAGCTTCACTTTGACGAAAGCCAAGCGTTCTTCTTCGTGCTGGAGCTCGGTGCGCGTCATGGGATGATCGGCGAGCCAACCTTTCGGGAACTTGAGCTCGACCTTGTTGCCGTGCGCGGTCACCATGATGTCCGGCAGGGATTTTGGCGATCGGCTGCGGTTCAAGCGCACCGCGAGGCGCATGAGCACCGACAGACGCTTCACCATGGTGGCGTATTCGGGCGACAGCGGCTCGAAGAGCTCATCGCTGATCCTGCGACGATGGGTTCGCACGAGCGTTGCGAGAGCTTGCTGCTCCTCACGCGAGAAGCCGGGCATGTCGGTGAAGGTAAGCAGGTAGCCGCCGTGCTTGTGGTAGCCGCTGTACGCGATCGACAGGCCGATCTCGTGCAGGCGCGAGGCCCACGCGAGGAACTGCTTTGCCGGCGTGTTGTTGAGCTCCCAGGCGCCGGTGACCTGCCGCAAGAAGCCCATTGCCGAGCGCTCGACACGGGAGGCTTGCTCGCGGTCGATGGCGTAGCGGTGCATGAGGAAATTGACCGTTCGATCGCGCGCGTCTTCGTGCTTGAAGCGGCCGATCATGTCGTAGAGCGCGCCTTCACGAAGCGCTCCGGTCGCCACGCGCATCGTCTTCAGGCCGAACTGGTCGAAGGCGGTCATCAAGATGACGAGGCCGCCGATGATCACAGGCGCGCGATCGGGCTCGAGCCCCTCGATGTTGATCTTGCTGATGCGGCCGGTGTCGAGCAGCACCTTTTGCAGCTTCTCTAGGCCTTTGCGCGTGATGCCGTCCTTGCTCCAGCCGTTGGCGCGCAACACTTGCTCGACCGCCAGGATGGTCCCGGAGCTGCCGACGGAGACTTCCCAGCCGATGCTCTTGTAGCGGCGCTTGATCGAGCGGAATTCGAGCGCGGCGGCGATCATCGCTTCCTTGATGAGGTCACGCTTGATCTTGCCGTCACTGAAGAACTTCATGGTGAACGACACGCAACCCATGTGGAGGCTATCGGCCTGAACGATGTCCGAGCCTTCGCCGATGATGCACTCGGTGCTACCGCCGCCGATATCGATGGCGAGCCGGCGCTCGTGTTCGTCCGCGAAATCGGACGCGACGCCCAGGTAGATGAGGCGCGCTTCCTCGTGGCCGCTGATGACTTCGATGGGGTGCCCGAGGGCCTTGGCGGCCTTGGCGAGGAAGGAGCGGCCGTTGCGGGCCTGGCGCAGAGCGCTGGTGCCGACCGCGCGGACGTGGCTGTGCTCGAGGTTCTTGATGCGCTCACCGAAGCGCTCGAGGCAGTCGAGAGCGCGCGCCTGGGCCTCGGGCGTCAGCTTCTTGTCGTCGTCGAGGCCGGCGGCGAGCCGCACCGATTCACGCATGCGATCGAGCATCGACAGCTGACCCTGCTGCTGCCGTGCGATGATCATGTGGAAGCTGTTCGAGCCCAGGTCGATGGCTGCGAACGTGTCGCCCGCGGGGGTACGGCCCTTCTTCGGCGAGGCGCCTTCGTCTTTACGCATGAAACCCCTTGTTGCGATGCCGATGAATGTTCTTAATGCGGCCATGGCGACGTATGCAATCGGCGATGTTCAGGGGTGTTACCAGCCCTTGAAGCGCCTCCTGCGCCGCGTGAAGTACGACCCCAAGGTCGACAGACTGTGGCTCACCGGTGACTTGGTCAACCGTGGACCCGACTCGCTCGACGTCCTGCGCTGGGCAATGGACCAAGGCGACCGCTTGAGCGTCGTGCTCGGGAACCACGACGTCCATCTAATTGCCCGCTATTACGGAGCGACGACGGGCAAGAAGCGCGACACCCTCGACGATATCCTCGACGCCAAGGACTGCGGCGAGATGGTCGACTGGCTGGCGCAGCAGCCGTTTCTCGTGCGCGAGGACCAACACGTCATGGTTCACGCCGGCTTGGTCCCCGAGTGGACGGTTGCCGACGCCGAGAAGCTCGCCTTGGAAGCGTCGACCGCCTTGAAGACCGGGAAGCGCCGCGACCTCTTGCGCGACGTCTTCGACGACGGACCAAAGCGCTGGGACGCCGAGCTCGGCCCCAAGAAGCGCCTCCAGTTTCTCTTCAGCGTCTTTACCCGCATGCGCATCCTGACGCGCGACGGCGCTCTGCAGCTCGACTTCAGCGGCGCGCCCTCGGACATTCCCTCGTCGTGCGTGCCCTGGTTCGATCACCCGGCGCGGCGATCGCGCGACGCGGTGATCATCTTCGGCCACTGGGCCGGGCTGGGTCTGCACGTAACGCCCAGCGTCGTCGGGCTGGACAGCGGCTGCGTCTGGGGTGGGTCGCTCACGGCGTACCGGCTGGAAGATCGCGAGATCTTCCAGGAGCCCTGCACCTAACGCATCAGCCCTTGTACGTTAAAACGGTCACGTCGGAGTTGTTCTTCTCGATGTGAGCGAGGAACTCCTTGTCTGGGTCGACCGCGAAGGCTTTGACCGTGGCGCGCGCCAGCATCGGGGTGTCGCTGCCGACCGAGTCGCCCGAAACGAAGAGTGGTCGCGGCGATACCAAGAGGTCGGCGACGCGATGTTTGCCCACGAGACGCGCATCGATGGCTCGGCCCGTGCAAACGCCGTTCACCACCTCGAGCTCGAAACCGTGGACGCGATGCGGCGGGATGCCCAGAATCTTGGCGCCCTCGCGGGCGACGGTGGGCAAGCCGAGCGTGATGATGTGCGAGTGGACGCCCTTCTGAGCCAAGGTGCGCATCATGGTGGCGACGTCGGCGCCCGGTCGGCCGAAGAACCTGGTTCGATAGCGCGGCTTCCCCGGCATGCCTTTGTTGAAAAGCTCGTCCGCTACAGCGGTCAGCTTGCTTTCGTTGACACCGGCGAGCGAGCCGATGACCACGAAGAACACGTGCGCAAGCGACAACGAATCGGTCTCGGTCATGCGCAGGGCACGCGCCACGATGTCGTTGGTGCTCTGGCCTTCGAGCGCGCACGCAGACACCTTACCGGCGCTGACGTCGACGAGGAGCTTCGCGACCCGCTCGGCGTTCGCTTGCGGCAAGACCGCGCGCGTGAGCAGCAAGGCGACGAAGTCCCGGAACACGTCGCCGCCGATGATGGTGTTGTCGAAGTCGAAGATGGCGGTCGGCGTGATGCCGGCGCGGACCACGCCACCGACGTCGATGCGACGCAGGGCGGCGATGAGCTGCGGTGGCGTCACCTTGGCGTGCGGCAGGAAGAACCCGATGGCGCTGGCGCTCGTGGGGCCGCTGCCGGCGCGTAGGGCCGTGCCGGCCCGCGTCATGGCATCGATGTCGAAGCGCGGCAGACCGGCGCGCATCGAGGCGATCATCTGCTCGGGCGTGGAGAAGGGCAGCCCCGCGACCCGCGGCGCGCTGCTGACGCTATGCGTCGCGGAAGTTGCGAGCCCCGGGCCGCTATGAAAGACGGCGGGCAGGCTTGGCGAGAACATACGAACCCTTCCAGCAGACTTCGGGAAGTCGCCGAAAAATGTTATCGCCTCGCCCTTCCGCGCGGTGCGTGAGTCAGCCGCCGTGGGCCTGCTGCAGAGCGGTGACAACGAGGTCAGTCGTCAGGAGCTCCGGCAGGACGGCCGGCTCATCGGGTTTGCTGGGGCTGTAGACCAGATACATGGGCACCCCGGCCTTCCCGTAACGGGCGAGCTCGCTGCGGATGCGCTCGTCACGGCGCGTCCAATCGGCCTTGAGCATGACGACCTCGAGCTTCTTGGTCAGGGCCGCGACGCGGTCGCTCGACAGCACGGCACGCTCGTTCACTTTGCAGGTGATGCACCAGTCAGCGGTGAAATCGACGAAGACGACCTTACCGCGGGCCAGCTCGCTGGTGACCGTCTCGGGGGCAAAGGGCTGCCAGCCGAGCTCGCTCGGCGCCATCGCCTCGGGCTGACTTGCTTCGCCGGTGCGCAAGCTCACGACCAAGCCGGCGGTGAGGACCGCGAGCGCGGCGACGCGTGCCGGCCAGCGCCGGTTGCCTTGGACGCCGGCGACGAGCCAGGTCGCGAGGGCGGCCGCGAGAGCAAAACCCATGACCGCCGCCATACCGTCGACGCCGGCGACCTTACCGACGACCCACGCGAGCCAGAGGACGGTGGCGAGCAGGGCAAACCCCATCACTTGCTTCAAACGCACCATCCAGAGACCGGGCTTGGGCATGAAGGAGAGGGCACCCGGAATCGAGGTCAACACCACGAACGGGGCCGCGAGCCCGGCGCCGATGGCGAGGAAGGTGACCACGATGAGCCAAGCCTCGCGGGCGAGGGCGAAGCCGACGGCGGTGCCGAGGAACGGCGCCGAGCAAGGTGTCGCGACGGCGACCGCGAGCACACCCTCGAGCGCGCTCTTCAACGGCCCATGCGTCTTGTGCACCGCTTCGCCGAGGACGTTGACGCCACCCGCGCCGATGTCGAAGACGCCGAACAGGCTGAGCGCGAACACCGTGAGTACGCCGGCCACTACAGTCACGAAGAGTGGTTCCTGGAACTGGAAGCCCCAGCCGACCGCGTGTCCGCCGGCGCGGAGCAGCACGACGGCGCAGGCGAGCGCCGCCATGGCGGCGAGAATGCCGCCGGTGTAGGCGAGGCTATGCCCGAAGACGACGGCCCGCCCATGTTTGCTCGAGGTGCCGGCGAGCTGCGTGTAGCCCGTTACCTTGATGGCGAGCACAGGCAAGACGCAGGGCATGAGGTTCAAGACCAGGCCGCCGAGGAACGCGAGCAACAACATTTGCCAGACGGGGACCTCGATCGCGGGCGGCGGTGGCCCGGTCGAGCTCGACAGCGCCAGCGCGGCCGCCGGCAGGAGAGGGTGGGCTTGTGCCGCAACCACGGCCTGACTGGACGCGCGCGCGAGCGGCACCGAAAACTGCACCAGGGCGGGAGTGCCATCTTCGCGCTCGAGCTCGAGCACGCCTGCGAAGACAGAGTTTCCCTCGGGTTCGTCTGGTCCGCTTTTGCCGACAATGTCGACGACGAGCCCGCTGTAGGCGCTCGGATGCTCGCGAGCCGCGACGGCCTTCCACTCGATGCCGGGTGTGCGCTCCGGGGCGAAGATGTCGTCAATGGCGTTGCCGGGGACTTGATAGATCGGGCAGCGATCCGCCTGCGCGGAAGGGCCGGCGCACGAGACGATGCCGAGAGCGGCCGCGAAGCGCGTGTTGGGCTTCACCGCGGAGACGTCGTAGGCGACCTCGACGCGCACGCCGAGCGCATCGGCGGTCTTGGGTACCCGCGCCGCGTGACGGTCGAAGAGCTGCACGACGGCGTGCGCCGCCGGAGTTGATTCGCCGCGCAGAGGAATCGCCCGCGATAGCGACGCCTCGCCGGGCGTGCAGTCGACCTTGCACGCGAGGTAATCGGCTTTGACCTGGACGGTCAGCTCACCGTGCGCGCCCTCGGCCACCGTCGCCTGGGTGAACAACAGCACCTCGTTGGCGTACCCGTAGGTGGTGATGAAACCATCCGCCTGCTTGAAGATCGCCGGGGCGGGCCACTGCAAGGCGTCGAAGCTCAGGCCATCGCCGCTGAAGCGGACATCTGTCGCGAGCGCCGCCTGACCCGGGTTCTTCCAGTAGATGTGGTAGTGCTCGTCGATGAGGAACAGGACGCCGACACGGAAGCTCTCGCCGGGCGTCACCGCGGCGACGTCGGTCATCAAATACGCGTGAACGCGCGGCTCGCCCTTGTCTTCGGCGCCGGCTTGATGCGCGCCTTTGGGGACGTCGAGCGACGGCCGCGTGACGACCGCTCGGGAGGCGGTGGGTGCTGCGACGAGGGCCACGACGAGCGTCGAGAAGGCAAATTTCACTGCGTCTCCGTCTACCTTAAACCCGCGTCCCCATCCTGATATTCGCGGCCAATGACATCCGCGGCCCGGACCGACGATCCCAAAAATTGGGGCAAGACCCCGCCCGACCAGGAAGAGCGCAAGTTCCTCGAAGGGCCCAAGCGCCCCCACGACGACGGCGTTCGCTTGCTACGCATCATGGCCGAGTTCGCCAAGGGTTTTCACACCTTATGGAAGCTCGGCCCCGCCGTCACCGTGTTCGGCTCGGCGCGGTTTCAGGAGGGCCATCGCTATTACGCCATGGCCCAGGAGATGGGTCGCGAGCTCGCCCACGCCGGCTTCACCACCATGACCGGCGGCGGCCCAGGCATCATGGAGGCCGCCAATCGTGGCGCGAAGGAGGCGGGAGGAGCGTCGTGGGGCTGCAACATCAAGCTGCCGCGCGAGCAGCAGGAGAACCCGTACGTCGATCGCTTCATCACCTTCCGCTACTTCTTCGTCCGCAAGGTGATGCTGGTGAAGTACAGCTATGCCTTCGTCTGCTTGCCTGGAGGCTTCGGGACCCTCGACGAGCTCTTCGAGATCGCGGTTTTGGTGCAGACCGGCAAGGTGCGGAACTTTCCCATCGTCCTCATGGGCCGCTCTTATTGGGAGCCGCTGCTGGCCTACATCAAAGGTACGTTCGTCGCGGAACGGACCATCGATCCCCTCGATCTCGAGCGTTTTTACGTGACTGACTCGGCCACGGACGCCGCTCGCCACATCGTCGACGTGGCGACGCGGGACCTCGGACTCGCCTACCGCAAGCAGCTAGCCCGCGCCGCCAAGGGCAAACCCTGACATCGCGTCATCGTTTCCAGTAGACGCAGCGCTGCAATTGGACAAAAATTCTCCCGTACGCATGCCAACCGATTTCGAAGCCGCCGAGCGCGAGGACCGGCTAGCCAGTGTTTCGGAGTCGGGGGTCTCCCTGGTCAGCAAGGAGCGCCTTGCCGAGCTCAAAGCGCAGCTCGACGAAGAGCGGCATCTGCTCGACCAGGAGCGCGCGATCCAGGCGCGCAACCGTGAGAACGTCGACAAGGAGCGCGCCGACCTCGAGGAAAAGGCCGAGACGTTGGCCATCGAAGCCGAGCGCATACGCGAGCGGAGTCGCGAGCTCGATCAGCGGGAAAGCGCCATTCGCCAGCGCGAAACCA
The DNA here is from genome assembly GCA_041288095.1 of Myxococcota bacterium. GTDB lineage: Bacteria > Myxococcota > XYA12-FULL-58-9 > XYA12-FULL-58-9 > JALHOP01 > JALHOP01. The sequence goes on along the minus strand of JBGGMJ010000086.1, from coordinate 22,261 downwards.
GCTTGGCGCGCAAGTCGAGTGAGACCACCAACCCCCGTGTCGACGAGAACGTCGCGAACCAAGATTGGAACCTCAAGACCGTCGCGGCATCGCGCGACGAGGCCCAGGCATTGCTGAAGCGCGCCGAGGAGTGGAAGTCGGCGCCCGAGCCGCAGCGGCCTTCGGCCAACTACGGCCCGGTGAAGCAGCTCTTCCACGTGAACCCCGTGGCCACCTTCGCCTTCGGTTTCGCGGCCGCGACGATAGCCATGATCATTCTGTGGAGCCTGTTGTAGATCAGGACGCGTGAGCACGCGCTGGGACTACGTCATCATTGGCTCTGGCTTCGGCGGCTGCGTCAGCGCCATGCGCCTCGCCGAGAAGGGCTACCGCGTGCTCGTCCTCGAGAAGGGCAGGCGTTTCGCCCCGGGCGACTTTCCCCGCAGCAACTGGCAGCTCAAGCGCTGGCTGTGGCTGCCGGCGCTCGGCTTTCGCGGCCTCTTCAAGATGACGTTCCTTCGCCATGTCACCGTGGTCAGCGGCGTCGGAGTCGGCGGTGGCTCGCTGGTCTACGCCAACACCCTGCCGATTCCGGAGGACGCATTCTTCGCGGCGCCGCAGTGGAGCTCGCTCGCTGCGTGGAAAGACGAGCTCGCACCGCACTATCGCGAAGCGCGGCGCATGTTGGGCGCGGTGGCGAATCCGCACGTCACGCGGCCCGACGAAATTCTGCGCGAGCTCGCCCGCGAAAATGGACAACCGGAGAGCTGGTCGCCGTCGACGGTGGGCGTGTTCTTCGGGGAGCCTGGACGTGAGGTCCCCGACCCGTTTTTCGGCGGCGCGGGACCGGCGCGCAGCGGCTGTGTCGGCTGCGGCGCCTGCATGCTGGGTTGCCGTTTCGGCGCCAAGAACACGCTCGACAAGAACTATCTCTATTTGGCCGAGCGGCTCGGCGTGACTGTCGAAGCGGACAGCGAAGCGGTTTGGGTGCGGCCCGTCGAGGCCGGCTACGAAGTCGAGGTTCGCTCGCTCGAGGACGACAGCGTGCGGCGCGTCCTAGGTTACAATGTAATCTTCGCGGGCGGCGTCCTCGGCACCGTCGACCTTCTGCTGCGCTTGAAGGCGAGCCCAGACGGTTTACCCGCTCTATCGGAGCGACTCGGCGACTTCGTTCGCACCAACTCGGAAGCGCTCATCGGGGTCACCAGCAGCCGGCGAGACGTCGATCTCTCGCGCGGCATCGCTATCGGCTCGATCCTCGCCACCGACGCTCACTCCCATCTCGAGCCCGTGCGCTATCCGGCGGGCTCGGGTTTCTTCCGTCTGCTCATGGCTCCGCATGTCGCGGGAAATACCATCGCCACGAGGTTGCTCGGAGTCGCGCGCTCGCTCCTGCGCCGGCCGTTGAAGTTCCTGCGCGCCTTGCTCGTTCCCGACTGGGCCAAGTTCACGATGATTCTCCTGTACATGCGCAGCCTCGAGGGCCACTTGCGCCTGAAGCTCGGGCGCTTCGGCCTAACCACGAGCGTCCAAGAAGGCGCGCGGCCGCGTGCATCGATCCCGGAGGCGTCTGCTCTAGCGGAGCGCATCGCGGACAAGTTGGACGGCACGGCGACGAGTCTCGCCAACGAAACGCTCTTCGACATTCCCACGACGGCTCACATCCTCGGCGGCTGTTGCATGGGAGAGAGCGCCGCCGACGGCGTCATCGACGCGCGTCACCGTGTGTTTGGTTACGAGGGCTTGTTCGTCATCGATGGATCGGCGATCTCGGCGAACCCCGGCGTGAATCCCTCTCTCACCATCACCGCGCTGGCGGAGCGCGCCATGACCTTCATTCCCCGTAAATGAACCGCCTGACCTTCACCGATCACCGGCGCGATCCGGCTCGCTGGGCGCGGCTGCTCAACGTGCCGCGCGCCGCCGTCGACCTGTACCTCGACTGCGACGTCATCGACTTGCACGTCGACACCTTCACGTGGCCGCGCGTCTTCAAGCGCTACGATGTGACCACGCGCCATCGACCGTGGTTGCCGGCCTCGGCTTTCTTGAACCAGGTCGACCTGCCGCGGGCCCGTGAGGCGCACATGGCCGGCATGGTCTGGGACATCGTCACCAATCCACGACGTCCGCCCGCCGAGCGCGCCCGAGAGACGCTCGAGCACATCGCCTTCATCGAGCGCACACTCGCGGCGCATCCAGACGACTTCGCGGTGGTGCGCAGCGCCAGTGAGTACCGCGCCGTGCGTCAGCTCGGTCTCACGGCGTCATTCGTGTCCTTGCAGGGAGGGCAGGCGGTCGACGTGTCGCTCGACGCGGTCATGGCTCTGCCCGACACGGTGCATCGCATCACTATCGTCCACATGACCGAGTCCCGTATCGGCGTTCCCAACACCCAGCCATCGCGAGCCGACGTGGGCCTCACCGAGTTCGGTCGCGACTTCGTGCGCTGCTTGGTCGACAAGCGCATCCTGGTTGACCTCTCGCACATCAACCGCGCCGGCTTCTTCGACGCGCTCTCGGTCATGCCGAAGGACGTAACTCCGATCGTCACTCATACGGGTGTCTGCGGCGTCCGCCCACTATGGCGGAACATCGACGACGCGCAGCTCCGCGCCATCGCCAACCGCGGCGGCACCGTCGGCATCGTCTTTCATCCGCATTTTCTCGCGGACGTCGTGATGACGTGCTCGCTGTCGCGGATCGTCGATCACATGGAGCACGCCTGCAAAGTGGTTGGCGACGACTTCGTATCCATCGGATCGGACTACGACGGGCTCATCACCTTGCCGCGCGACCTGCCCGACATCACGCATCAGCCGCGCTTGGTCGCCGAGATGCTCGAGCGCGGGTGGTCGGAGACGCGAATTCGCAAGATCTTGGGCGGCAATGCGCTGCGCGTGATCGGCGCGATCAGACCTTGATTGAGCCCCGCTGGCCTTTTCGCGCCGTTTTCGAGTAGAGGGGCCCTCGAGATGCCGAGGAAATCGACCGCGAAGGTGAGCAGCTACCACCACGGGGACCTGCGCAATGCGCTGGTCACTGCGGGACGTACCGTTCTCGAGCGTGACGGGGTCGCCAAGCTGAGCCTGCGCGAGGTGGCGCGGGTCATCGGTGTCTCCCACGGCGCGCCGTTGCATCACTTCGCTTCGAAGGAAGCGCTGCTCATCGCCATCGCCGCCGACGGTTTCAAGCAACTCGGCGCCGTCATGCGTGACGCCACCCAGCTGCATCTCACGGATCCGCTCGACCAGTTTCGCGCCAGCGCCATAGCCTATGTGCGCTTCATGCACGATCACCCGCACCTGATGCGCTTGATGCTGGGCGGTCTGATCCCGAGCTCCTTTGCCGACCCCGAGCTCAAGCAAGCCTCGCGCGACGCCTTCAATGTGCTCGTCGACACCGTCAAAGCGGCGCAGGCGGCGAACCACGTGATTCACGGCGACCCGATGCGTCTCGCGTTCGCGGCCTGGGCGAACGTGCACGGCACCAGCGTCCTCGTGCTCGAGGGTCACTACGTAGCCGAGCCGCGCGCCAACCTCGATGTCGAGGCGGTCGCGCGGCGTGCGGTCGAGTTCTTCTACGATGGCGTGCGGCGGCGCTACGAGTAGCGCTTAGAGCCGCGCGGACTCTTCGCTGGTGCCGGCGAGGCGCTTGTCGAGACGCGAGATGAGCGCGTCTACGCCGTCACGCTTGATGATGCGACCGAACTGATTGCTGTAGTCGCGCACCAGCGAGCCGCCATCGATCGAGAGGTCGACGATCTTCCAATCTTCGCCCTTCTTGCGCCAGGTGAAGACCACGCTCGTCTGGGTGTCGTCCTTCGGCATCGTCGCGTCGACCACGACGGTCGCCTTGGTGCCGTCGACCTTGGCTTCGCCGACCGTGTACTTCGTGTCCGCCAAAGCGGAACCGGCCTGACGGTGCACCGTCTTCTTGAGCAGAGCCTGGAAGATCTGCTGATACTTGGCGGCTTGCTGCGTGTTGAGCTGGGCCGCGTGAGTCTTGATGGCTTCGCTCGCGAAGGTTTCGTAGTCGAAGCTGTTGACGACGTCCGCGGGCAACACACCGGCGTTGCTCTTGCTGGTCCACTGCTGCAGCAAACGCGAAGTCTGCGTCTTCAACTCGCCAGCACCGGTCGCGTAGGCGGGCGAAGCCGCGACGCCGAAAGCGACCAACAGCGAGGTCAACAGGGTGTAGATGCGCTTGCTCATGACGTTCTTCTCCACTCGCACTTTCTGCCCGAGTCTTCTGCCGACTCGGCAGCCACTAGTCTATTCAAGAAGGCTGCCAATTATCGGCGGGGTCGCGCGGCGAGCCCAAAATATTGCGAGAATCCGACAGGTTCGCGCATTTCCTAAGGAATACGCGGGGTTCTGACTCAAGGGATCTCTAGCCTAGTGGAGTGTCCGCCAAGCCTTACCAAGCGGACAACTGTGACGGTGGAGCGGACACTTGTGCTGTCCGGGCTCGCGCCGGTCACCGGTCAATGTGCGATCTACGTCACGCTCGCGCCAGGGTCGTCAGTGCAAGCGACGCTTCTCTTCGCCCGCGATTTCGCGGAGAAGCCTGCGCATGCTCTTCCTGACGGGCGCAATGGCGCGCGGCGACGTCGACGCGCGAACCTACGAAGAACGCGCCACCGCTGCCCTGGGGGTCGACACCCAGCGCTTCACCCTTGGAAGTGCGACGGAAAATGCCCAAACCCATGCCCGCTTGGTGGCGACGCTCGCGGCGCTCCCGGACGCGACTGGCGTGCTCGCTTCGAGCACCATCTTGCCGCTCGTCGGACCGGCATTCCGGGCGCAAGCGCGGCGGCTTCGTCTCGTCGTCATCGCCCATCGACCCAGTCACCGTGACCCGCGTTTTACGGGCATCGACGAGCGCGAGCTGGCCGCCGTCGATGCCGGCACCTTGCCGTACGCTCGGCGCATCATCGTTCCGAGCTTGCATACGGCAATGAGCCTCGGCGCCATCGGCGTGCTCCCGGATCAGCTCGCGGTCATCATGCCGGGCGCCGATCGAGCGCCACTCGCCGAAGGCTCTCGCAAGCGTGGCGAGCGCCTGTCCCTGGTCTGCGCTGCGCCGGTCGTGCGGAGCGCCGGCCATGATGCGCTCATCGACGCTCTGGCGCCCCTCGCGAGCCGTGATTGGCATCTGACGTGTGTCGCTTCCGAGAGCGACCCACCGTGGCTCGCGCATGTGCAAGCTAAAGCGGACAGCGCGGGGCTCTCGGACCGGATTCGCTGGATCGCGTCCGCCAGCGCCAGCGATGTGAAAAGCGCCTATCACGGCGCCGATCTCGTCACCTTGCCGGCGCACTACGACCCACATGGCACCGGCGTGCTCGAAGCGCTCGCCCGCGGTGTCCCGGTGCTCGCGACCAGCGCCGGCGCCGCCGGGCGTCTATTGCCCGAGGGAGCCGGTGTTTTGGCGCGTGCCGGAGAGGTCGATGAAATGACTCGCGCCTTGGCCATAGTCTGCGACAATGCCGAGGTGCTGGCACGACTCACGCAGGGAGCCGAGCAGGCACGTGCGGAGGTCCGAGCTTGGAGCAGGGCCTCGGCCGAATTGAAGCGTGAGGTAGACGTCGCATGCCGGTGACCTTGTTCGTCGAAAACGTCACCGTCGTCGACTACGCCTACTTGCGACCGGACGTCCGCATCGCCGGCGACAGCCTCATCCTCACCATCGAGCTCCGAGGCGAGCTCGATCACAATGGCTTCATCGTCGACTTCGGCAAGCTCAAGCCGATGGTGAAGCAACTCGTCGACGGCGAGCTCGACCACCGCTTGCTGCTGCCCGACCGCGACCGCGAGCTCATCGTCGAGGAGATCGGCGGACGCGTCATCGTCCGCTACGGCAACCTGACTTACGAAGCTCCGCCGTCGGCCATCGCCCGGTTGGACGCCATCGCCATCACGCACGACATCATCTCGCAGCGCGTCGAGCAGCTGGTCGCGCCGCACTTGCCACCGAACGTCAGCGCTTTGCGCTGCCACTTCGCCCGCGACGGCCGTGCCGAACAACAAGCGAGCTTCGCGTACACCCATGGGCTGCGTCACCACGACGGCAACTGCCAGCGTCTCCTACACGGGCACCGCGGGGTCTTCGTGGTGATCTGGGACGGCATTCGCGATCCCGAGCTCGAGAGCCTGTTGGTGCGCCGCTTCGACGGCGCGCATTTCGCGTCGGGACGCGACGTCAGCGGTGACGCGGTCGCCTATCGGGCCGCGCAAGGGGACTTCACGGCGCTCCTGCCCGCGGGTCGCATCGTGCCGCTACCCGTCGAGCCGACCATCGAAAACATCGCCCACTTCGCGTTCGAAGAGCTCGTGCGCGGCCAGGGGCTCGACGCCCGACGGCTGATGGTGCGCGCCTACGAAGGACCCAACAAGGGCGCGATGTTTTCGCTCCCGTCCGCTACGGCGGAGTAAACGACCCCGGGCCGAATGGTCGCGGCAACAAGGCGCCGAAGGTCGTGCGCTCTTGCACGGCGTTCATGTCGGCCAGGACGATGGGCATCGACGGCGCGCAAAACTCGGCCATGATTTGCAGGCAGAGCGCGCAGGGCACCACCGGCCCATCGCCCTCGGCGACGATGACGATGGCCTCGACGTCGCGCTCACCGTGGGTCGCGACAGCCGTCCACAGGGCGGTCCGTTCCGCGCACACCGTCGCTCCATAGGTCGCGTTCTCGACGTTGCAGCCGGCGACGACGCGACCGCTCTTCAAGATGACGGCGGCGCCGACCCGGAACTTGGAATAGGGTGCATAGGCGCGCTGCCGGGCGCTTCGCGCGACCTTCAGGGCCTCGTTCTCCAGGGGATGCGTCATCGGTACGAGGAAGACTACGGGAAGCAGTTGCTCGCGGCAATTTGCGCGCTATCCTCGGATCGCGATGTCCGTCCGGGCCCCTCATGCGTTGCTTGTGGCAGTGGCCCTCTGCGCCTGCGCCCACGGCCGGCGTTCGGACGCTCCTTCGGGCACCGCGACGATTGTCACGCCCGAGCAGGTCTCGCCGGCGGTGGTCTACGCCCCGCGCAGCCGGGCGTCCCTGCAATACAACGGCGAGCTCCCGGCGTCGGCGGAGCCCACCAGCGACCTCGTGAACGCGCTCACCGGCATGGTGCAGCGACATGCCAACGCCTTGGGCCAACCGCCGCCGGGCCTCGATCCGCGTCTGTGCACCGTCGCCGAGGACATGGCGCGCTTGTCGGGCACCGGCCGGCCGCCCCCTTATCGCGCCATCGAGTTCGCGCTGGCGCGTTACGGCGTCGTGGAACCGTCCCCGCAGCTCGTTATTCTCCGCACCCGCGAAGGCGAGAGCCTCGACCACGTTGTCGCCGAGCTCGAGCGCCAAATCGACTCGCCGCTGCGTTCGATGCCGCCGCGCCGAGTTGGAGCGGGCTCGGTGAGCATCGGCGACGGCTCGATGGTGGTCGTCTTGGTGCTGCAGCAGAGCTTCATCGATCTCGAGCCCGTGCCGCGCGAGCTGGCCATGGGCGCGCGTGTCCGCTTGCGCGGACGGGTCCTCGACCCTTACGGCACGCCGGAGCTCTTCGTGACCCGCCCGGACGGCTCGACCGTGAAACAAACGCTGTCGGCGCGTGCCGGCCACGCGTTCAACGGCAGCGTCGACTGCCCGGCGGAAGGACGCCAGCAGGTCGAGCTCATCGGCACCGGCGCGCGCGGCCCCCAAGTGCTCGCCAACTTTCCGGTGTGGTGCGGCATCGATGCACCGTCGAGCGTGCGCATCGAGATGCCCAATACCGGCGATGTCGGAGTCGCCGAGACCGAACAACAGATCTTCGACCTCGTGAACCGCGAGCGCCGCGAGTTCGGCTTGCCGCCCGTGGCCTGGGACGAGCGCGCCGCCGAGGTAGCGCGCGGTCACAGCGAAGACATGCGCGACAACGATTTCGTGGGCCACGTCTCGCCATCGACGGGTGGACCGAGCGATCGCGCTCGCGCCGCGGGGCTCGCGTCGCCGCTGCTGCTCGAGAACGTCGCGTTCGCCCACTCCGCCGACGAAGCGCATGCCGGCCTCATGAACAGTCCCGGCCACCGCGCCAACATCTTGAACTCCGAGGTCACGCACGTCGGCATCGGCGTCGTCATGGCGGCGGGCGGCTCCAATCCCGAGCTGTATGCCACCGAGCTGTTCACGCGCGTGGTGGGGCCGGTCGATCTGCGCAGCGCCCGCACCGCGGTCCAGCGCGCATTGGAAGCGCAGCGCTCCCGTTCGAAGCTCGCGCCATTGGCGAGCGACAAGGCGCTCGACTCGCTGGCACAGTCGTTCGCCGTCGCTCTCGCACGCTCCGGAGGCGAGGCCAAGCCGCCGTCACTCGAGCGGGCGGCGCGTCGCTATGCCACCGTCACCACGGAGATCGTCGTGGTCGCGGACGCCGATCGGGCTTCGTCGGAGCGGCTGCTTCGCCATGGCGCCACGGCCATCGGCATCGGGGTGGCCCAAGGGCGGCATCCGCAGCTCGGTGACAACGCCGTCTACGTGGTCATCATGATTGGCCACCGCGGCTCCAGCTAGAGCTGCTTGTTCTCGACCTTGAGCAGGGTGCCGCCCGGGTGGCCGTAGAGCAGGCGGTACATGCCGTAGGAGGCGATGACCTTCTGCACGTAGCGGCGGGTGCTGGCGTACGGGATCTCCTCGACGAACTCGTCGAGTGACAGCTCGCCGAGTCGGTTGCGCCAGCGCGAAACGGCGGTCTCGCCCGCGTGGTACGACGCCGCCACCGCCGCGACGTCACCGTCGAACATCTCGAGCAAGCTCGACAGGTAGTGTGTGCCGAAGCGGATCGAGACCGGTGGATCGAAGAGCTGCCGTGCCTGGAAGCCGCGCTCCTTCAGATCCTTGGCGATGCGCATCGCCGTCGGCCGCATCATCTGCATGAGGCCGCGCGCGGCCCGGGGAGACATGGCGCGCACGTCGAACGAGCTCTCCTCGCGGATCACCGCATAGACGAGCTCGGGGGGTAGGTCGTAGCTCTCCGCCGTCTTGTCGACGATCTCCTTGTGTGGACGCGGGTACGCTAAAGCGAACACCAGCGGATCGGCCAGCTCGGCGAGCGGCCCGGTGACCAGCTTGCGCGTCGCCATGGCGCTATGGCGGACGTCGCCGTCGCGGGCGTGCAGCCAGGCGACGACGAGCTTGTCCTGCCCTTCGAGCGAGCTCTGCGGCACCAACCTCGCGAGCTTCTCCGCTTCACGCGTGAGGCCGGCTACGTGCAGCGTGACGACGCCGACGAACGCTCGGCTCGGATTCCGCGGAGGCGGCGCGTCGGCGCCGGGCACGCGCGCGGCCTCGCCGATGGTGAGGCGCATGGGGCACGTGGGATCTGCGCCGCAGGTGAGGTCCGCCGCGGCGAGGGCGTAATACGACGTCGGCGCGACCTCGAGGAGCGTCGCCGCGAAGTGCCGCGCTCGCTCGTCGTCCTTCTGATCGAGCGCATAGCGCAACCGCCAATAGAGCGCCGCCGGGCCCATCGAGCCGCGCACGTCGATGGCCGCGAGCAACGTGTCGATGTGCTCGCGGGGCGCGCCTTTGCGGCGTTCGGTCCAAGCGGCGTACCAACTCGCCGCGTCCACCAGCTCGCTCGTGGTGTGGCCGGGGCCGATGGCGCCGTCTTCGGTGATGAGCGCCGGCGCGCGGTCGGCCTTCTCTGCTTTGAGCAACCACTCGGTGAACCATGTGGCGCGTGCCAGATCGCGGCTGACATAGGCGATGCGCGCGCCCATGAGCGCCCCTTCGCGGCTGTAGGGCTCGGCGGGTTGCTCGGTACAAGCTGTCGCGAAGTCGTCCAGCGCCGCCGTGAGCTTGCCGTTGCGGGCGTGGATATCGCCGCGAATGAACAACGCGTGCGCGCGGATTTCGGGATGCCGCTCGCCTTTGAGCAGCGCGTCGAGCGAGGTCATGGCGCGCCAGTAGTATTTGTCGACCACATCGAGCTCGATCTGACCCAAGCGCGCGCGGGCGCGGATGAGCGGCGGCGCTTTCGGGAAAGCGAGGGCGGCGCGGTAGGTGCGGCGCGCCAGCCATTTGGCGAGAATGCGCTCGAGATCGGCGCGCTCCACCAAGTCCTCGGCGGTGGGGGCCGGCGCGCGAGCCCCCAGCGCTTCGAGCTGCGACCGGGCCGTGTGCCCCGCGGCGGTGTGTGGGTACGTGGCGGCCGTATGGCGCAGCATCGCCACGGTGGCTTTTCGATCGCCGGTGGCCAGGGCTAGGCGAGCACGGGTGACGTCGATCTCGGCGATCTGTCCGTCGTTGCGCGCAAGCGCATGCCCCTTGGTGGCGGCGACATCGGCACGAGCCAGATCGCGGGCTCGGAGCCAACAGGCCGCGACCCGGGACCACGCGGCGGCGGCGAAGGGCGAGCTTTGCGCGAGTTGCTCGGCCTTGGCGTCGGCCGTGGCGCAGTCGCGCACGCCCATCTGCGCGTTGACCTCGAGCACCATGGCGTAGTCACCCAGGTCGGCTCCGGCCTGCGCGACCCGCTGGAGCTCGGCGATGACGGTCGCGTGGTCGCCGCGGCGGACGGCGGCGAAGAGCCGCACCAGCGCCGCGGACTTGAGCGCCTCGGGGTCGCTCGCGGGGTCTTCGGCGATGGTCGTGGCGAGGCGCATCGCGCGGCTGATTTCTCCACGCTCGTACGCGGACGTCATCTGCTCGAGCGGCGTTTGTTTCGCCAGTGTCACGAGGAGCGCAAAGAGCCCCAAGCTTACCATCACGGCGACTGTACTCCGGCCGCGTCGCCGACGTAATCTTTCGGCCGATGCTGGACTTGAAACGTCTCAAGAAGCTGCGATTGCACCGCCGGCCGTTCGGCCAGGTCGTCCTCGCGGACACCGTGATGCGCGTCGACTACAACTGGCCGCGGCCCACCGAAATCATCCTCGAGGGCGTGGGCAACATCCCGGTCGATCGACCCGTGTTCTTCGCCATGAATCACACCGATCGCTACAACTACTGGCCTTTCCAGTATCAGATGTATCGCCAGGGGCTCCCGCGCTTCACGGCCACTTGGGTGAAGGGCAAGTACTACGAGAACGCGGTGATGGCGCGGTTCTTCGACGCCACCAACAACATCCCGGTACCCTCGCGCGGCTACGTCATCACCACCGAGTTTCGCAAGCTCATGAAGCGGCCGCCCAGCGAGTCGGGCTATCGCACGCTGCGCGACATCGTCGACGGCAAGGCATTACCGGACATCGCCGAGCTCGAGCCGGAGGTGCGCGAGATGGTCGAGCGCTTCGGCGACGGCGAGCGTGCGAACGACACCGCGACCTTCCGCGAGCGCTTCGATGCGCTTTTCGACGCCATGATGCAGGAGGTAGTTCGCCTCAATCGCGCCGCGTTGTTCACCCACGACTGCAACGTGCTGGTGTTTCCGGAAGGAACGCGGTCGGTGCGCCTGCAGCGCGGTTTCACCGGCCTCATGCAGATGGCTCAACACGTCGGTGTCGACATCGTTTGTGTCGGCAGCAACGGAGCCGACAAGGTGTACCCGGGAAACAGTCCGCTCGCGAAGGGTGGCCGCATCGTCTACCGCATCGCGCCGCCGCTCTCGCTCGACGGGCCCGAGCTCGGCCCGTACCGCGTCCGCGCGGAGTTCACGCCCTTCACACGCCAGGCGACCGACAGACACGGCGACGCGTTCGAGGGCGCGACTAGGGTGATGATGGCGCGCATCAGCGAGCTGCTCGATCCTGAATACCGTTCCGACGGCACCATCGGCGGCACTCAGGGCGCGGCGCGCTTCATGTGAGCGTACTAAGCTCGCTTGCGGCGCTGCGTTGGCTTCTTCGCGGGTCGCGGACAGCGGCCGCTCTCGATCTCTTGCTCTACCTCGGCCGCTAAAGCGGCCACTTGGTCGCGGAACCATTTGTGGGCCGGATCGTAGTGCGTGCGTTCGTGCCAGAGTTGGAACCACGAGCCTTTTGCGAACTCGAGCGGCGGATCGTGGAAGGCAAGCGGCAAGAGCGCCCCCAGAGGCCGTGCCACGTATTCGGAGATGGTGACGATGAAGTCGGTCTGCGCCGCCAGGAACGGCGCGATCATGAAGTGTGGCACCACGACCGCGACGCGTCGCGCGAGCCCGCGCGCATCGAGCGCGTCGTCGACGATGCCGCGCCGGCCGCCGCGCGGTGACACCAAGATGTGCGAGAGGGCGCAGTAGGTCTCGAGATCGAGCTCGTCTTTCACCAGCGGATGGCCTTGGCGCACCAGACAGACGAAGCGGTCGGCGAACAGGCGTCGGCGGTAGATGCCGGCGGGGGCCTCGGAGAAGCTGCCGACGCTCAGCAGCAAGTCGATCTCGCCCGCTTGTAGCTCGCGATAGTTGAGGTCGTCGCCGCGCCACGCCAACGCTTCGACGCTCACCTTCGGCGCCACCGCCGCCAGGCGCTTCACGATAAGCGGCATGAACACGAAGGCGCTATGGTCGAGGAGGGCGATGCGGAAATTGCCGGTCGCACGCTCCGGGACGAAGGTCTCGTGCTCGCTCACTGCCCGCGATAGAAGAGCGAGCGCCTGGCGAACCGGCTCGGCTAGCTCAAGCGCCCGTGGCGTCGGCAACATGCCTTCCGGGCTGCGTACGAGGAGCGGGTCGCCCGTGACCTGGCGCAGACGCGTGAGCGCGTTGCTCATCGCTGGTTGTGACAATCCGAGAGCGCGGCCGGCGCGCGTCACGTTCCGCTCGCGTACCAGGACATCGAGGGCGCGCAGCAGGTTGAGGTCCATGTCGCTGATATTCATGAACCCTATGCATAGTATCCGCACTATCGATTTTGCAAATACTCGCGACGCAGGCATCGTTGGCTCATGAGCACTCAATACAAAGTTGATCCGTCCCATACCCACGCACAGTTTTCGGTCCGCCACATGATGGTGAGCAACGTCCGAGGCGAGTTCACGAAGCTCTCAGGCGAGGCCGTCATCGACGACACGAACCTCGAGCGCTCCAAGGTGAACGTCACCATCGACGCCGCGAGCATCAGCTCCCGCGACGAGAAGCGCGACGCTCACTTGAAGAGCGCCGACTTTTTCGACGTGGCCAAGTTCCCCACGTTGACCTTCACCTCGAAGGCGGTCCGCAAAAACGGCGCCAACATCGAAGTCACCGGTGACCTCACCATTCACGGCGTGACGCGCGAGGTGAAGCTTGCCGTGGAAGAGCTGACCGAGGCGATTACCGACCCCTACGGCATTGTCCGCCGCGGCGCCCGCGCCAGCACCACCATCGACCGCAAGGACTACGGCCTCGTTTGGAACGCCAACCTCGACAAGGGTGGTGTGGCCGTGGGTGACAAAGTGTCCATCAATCTCGAGGCTGAATTCATACGCAGTTAATCTACAATGCGATCGTGTCGATGCCTTCACCGAGGAGCGTCGTTCGATGCGTCGCAAGATCTTGATCGTGGATGATAGCGACATCGTGATTGCCTGGTTGCGCTCTCAGCTCGAGGGCGTGGGTTACGATGTCGTCGCCGCGAGTAGCCCCGCCGAAGCCGCTGAGCAGGTTTCGCGCTGTCGGCCCGCCGCGATCATCGTCGACATCATGATGCCCGACGTCGACTGTGGCGAAGTGATTCGCGGCGTGCGCGCCAACGATCCAAACCACGTCGTCCCTGTCATTATTTATTCCGGTCAACCATTGCGCCGGCTGCAGGATGCGGTTGTCCGCTATGGCGTCAATGGCTGCGCGCCCAAGAAGCGCGACGTGAGCGAGCTGCTTGCCGAGATCGAGCGCTGCGTCTACGGCGATCGCCCAGGCATCGTGAGCCCTACGCTGCCCGGCATCACCATGCCTACCTCCAAGCAATTCCTGTTCGTCGACGACGACGCCAGCATTCTCCGCAGCTATCAGCGTTTTTTCGCCAACAAGATCGACGCGGCCTTCGTCACCTCGCCGCTCGACGCGCTCGGGCGTATCCACGCCGGGAATCCACCGAGCTTCGTGGTCGCCGACATCGTCATGCCCGGCATGTCCGGCCTCGATCTCTATGCCCGAGCCGTCAGCTTGAGCGACGGCTGGCGCAAGCGCTTCGTCTTCGTCACCGGCAGTGACCGCTTCGCGGCGGCTGGTGAATCATGGAACGTCCCGGTCTTGCAGAAGCCCGTAAGCATCGAGCGGCTTCACGCCATCATCGCGGAGCGCTCCGTCGCCGCCTAGGCTCGCCAAACCGCCTCCGCTCGGGCATATCCACCCGCCATGGAGTGGACCCCCGACAGCTGGACCGCGAAAGCGACGAGCACGCTCTACCCCGATGCCGAGGCCCTGACCGTCGCCAAGGCGAAGCTCGAGAGCCTGCCGCCCCTGGTGACTTCCTGGGAGGTCGAGCGCCTGCGCGAGCTGATCGCCGAAGCCCAAGACGGCAAGCGCCTCTGGCTGCAAGGCGGAGACTGCGCCGAGTCGCTCGCCGACTGCACGAGCGACATCGTCACCAGCAAGCTCAAGATCCTGCTGCAGATGTCCCTCGTCCTCCTCGATGCCACCAAGAAGCCGGTCATCCGCGTTGGCAGACTGGCCGGGCAATACGCCAAGCCGCGCAGCAACCCGTTCGAGACCGTCAAGACGGCCGACGGCGGAAGCGTCGAGCTGCACAGCTACCAGGGCGACTTGGTGAACCGGCACGAGGCGACCGCCGCGGCTCGCAAGCCCGACCCCATGCGCCTAGTGGACGGCTACCAGCACGCCGCCATGACCTTGAACTTCGTACGCTCGCTCGTGCACGGCGGCTTCGCTGATCCGCACCATCCCGAAAATTGGGAGCTCGGTGACCGCGCTCAAGAGCTCGCTCCCGAGTTGCGCAACGCCTACGGCCGCGCCCGCGAGAGTCTGCGTCGTGTCCTCGACCTCGCGGCGGCGCTCGATGTCCGCGATGCCGCACTCACCGGCGTCGAGTTCTTCATCAGTCACGAAGGACTGAATCTGCACTACGAAGCCGCGCAGACCCGCCGTGTACCGCGCCGCCAGGGCTACTACGATCTCACCACCCACTTCCCTTGGGTCGGCGAGCGCACGCGCGCTCTGGACGGGCCGCACATCGAGTACTTCCGCGGCATCGTCAATCCCATCGGCGTGAAGATCGGCCCGAAGGCCACCGCCGACGAGGTCCTTCGCCTCATCGAGGTGCTCAACCCGTCGAACGCGGCAGGCAAGCTCGTGCTCATCGCCCGCATCGGCGCGGCGAAGGTAGGCGACGTTTTGCCGGGGTGGGTGCGCGCTATCGAGCACGCAAAGAAGCGCGTGCTCTGGGTCTGCGATCCGATGCACGGCAACACGCGCGGCACCACGGCCGGCATGAAGACGCGTGACGTGGGTGACGTCATCGAAGAAGTACGCGCGTCGATCGCCGTGCATCGCGAGCTGGGCACGGTCTTCGGCGGTGTCCACGTCGAGCTCACTGGCGAGAACGTCACCGAGTGCGTGGGCGGCGCCATGGGCCTCGCCGACGATGACTTGAATCGCAACTATGCGACGCTTTGTGACCCGCGCCTGAACTACGCTCAGTCGCTCGAGCTTGCGGTAGCCATGGCCCGTGAGCTAACCGCGGCGAGATGATCCTAGCCGCTCTCGTCGTTCTCGCCGCGCCGCCCGACTTCGATGCTCTCGCCACCGACTACCGCGCGGTGATGAGCAGCCTCGTCGCAGCCGACACCACCAATCCGCCGGGAAACGAAGCTCGAGCCGTGTCCATCATAGCGGCGCGGTTGAAGAAGGAGGGCATCGCCGTCGAAGTGACCGACTTCGCGCCCGGCCGCACGAATCTAGTGGCTCGTTTGCCCGGCAAGGGTGACGAGAAGCCGCTCATGTTGCTCGCGCACACCGACGTGGTTGGGGTCGAAGGGCAAGCCTGGTCGACACCACCGCACACCGTCACCGAAAAGGACGGTTATCTCTATGGCCGCGGTGTCCGCGATGACCTGTCGCTGGTCGTCGGCAATCTCGAGCTGTTCATCCAGCTCAAACGCCAAGGCGTGAAGCTCCGCCGCGATGTGCTGCTGGTGCTCACTGGCGACGAGGAGTCAGGCGGCCTCGGGCTGCGTAAGCTCCTCGAGCAGAAGCCCGAGCTTGCCAACACGGGCTTGGTGCTCAACGAGGGTGGCTCGACGATCACCAAGGAACCGGGCTCCACGCCGTTCTTCGTCTCCTACGAGGTCGTGCACAAGATCTATCGCGACTTCGCGGTGACCACGACGGGCACTACCGGCCACGCCTCGGTGCCGCGCAAAGACAACGCCATCTACAAGCTCGCCCGCGCTCTGTCGCGTGTCGAAGGAGCCGACGCCCCGCCGCGTCTCATCCCGGTGATGCGCGCCTACTTCAAGGCCCGTGCGCCGCTCGAGGACCCGCAGACGGCCAAAGCCATGCTTGCTTTGGCGGACGCACCCGACAACGCCTTGCCGCGTGATGCCCTGGCGCAGGTCGAGAAGAATCCGATCCTTGCCGCGCAAATGCGCACCACGTGCGTCGCCACGATGCTCTCCGCCGGCACCAAGGTGAACGCACTGCCGCCGTCGGCGCGCGCCAATCTCAATTGCCGCATCCTTCCCGACGAGACCGTCGAGGCTCTCGAGCAGCGTCTGAAGGCCGTCATCGCGGATCCCGAAGTGACCATCACACCCGAGGCCAGCTGGGGTGCTGGACCGCCGTCGCCGCTGACCGGCGAGTTCGTCGATGCGTTGAAAAAGGTGGTTGGGGAGACTTGGCCGAAAGTCCCCGTCATCCCCGTCTTCGGTGTCGGCACCACCGATTCGCGCTTCACCCGCGAGAAAGGCATCGCCTCCTACGGCTTCTCGCCATTCCCCGGCCTCGAGGCGGATGGACCAAGGTCGCACGGCATCGACGAACGGGTCCCGGTCAAATCCATCCGCCAGGGTCTCGAGCTCTACTGGAAGCTGATTTTAGAGCTTTCCCAGGCTAAGTAGACTATACAGGGTCTGTCTGACCCTGGTCGAAGCTCACCCCGATGGCCATTGGTGATCCGCTATGGCGATCGGTGTGTCTTGCCCGTTTTAGCCTCTGATCGCACTGGCACGTGATCTGCTCTCCTTAGGCTCGAACGGGAGTAGGCCCATGATGACGGTGGAAAGCATACATGCCGACGTTGGGACGCCACGCCGCGTGACACAAGTGACCGACCCTTCGCGTCGTATCCTCGTGGTCGACGACGACCCGACGTATTCGCGCTCGATTCGCCGCTTGCTCGAGGTCGATGGTTGGGACGTCACCGTCGCCTGCGGTCCCAACGAAGCGTTGACGCTGCTCGGCCACAGCGAGTTCGCCGTGGTGCTCTCGGACTACGAGATGGGCTCCGTCGACGGCGTTCGTTTTCTCCGCCTCGTCCGCCTTAGCACGCCAAACACCGTCCGCCTCTTGCTCACCGGCAACTCGGACTTCCAGGTGGCGGTGAACGCGGTCAACGAGGGCAACGTCTTTCGCTTCGTGACCAAGGCGTCGAGTCCCGAGAGCATCGTCGCGACCGTGCGGGAGGCGAGCGAGGAGTTCAAAGCGCGCCGCCGCGAGCGCAATCATGAGGCCGAGGAGCGCGCCAACGAGCAGCGTGTGCTCGAGGCCCAGTTCGACTCCGCGTTATCGAATCTGTGGATGGCCTATCAACCCATCATTTCGCATTCGCGCGGCTGCACCATCGCCTACGAAGCGTTGTTGCGCTCGACCGCCAAGGAGCTATCGAATCCCGCGACGATTCTCGACGCCGCCGAACGATTGAATGGTGTTGGCGAGCTGGGCCGCACGGTGCGCCAGCGTGTCTCCGACGAGCTCACGCGCACCGCGGATATCGACGCCTTCATCAATCTGCACGCGCTGGAGCTGATGGACGAGCAGCTCTACCAAGAGGACTCTCCGCTCACCCGTCATGCGCAGCGTGTCGTCCTCGAGATCACCGAGCGTGTGGCGCTCGACGAGGTCTCCGATATGCGCGACCGATTGAAGCGCCTGCGCGCCGTCGGCTTTCGCATCGCCGTCGATGACCTCGGCGCGGGATACGCAGGTCTAGGCTCGCTCGTCGATCTCGAGCCCGAGGTCGTGAAGGTCGACATGGCCTTGACCCGCGACATTCACCTGAGCCCAACCAAGCAGAAATTGGTTCGCGGTGTCGCGGCCCTGGGTCGCGAGCTCGGTTGGATGCTCGTCGTCGAAGGCGTCGAGAACGCAGCCGAGCGCGACTGCTTGGTCGATCTGGGCTGCGACATCTTCCAGGGCTATTTCTTCGGCAGGCCTGCCAAGCTCGCGGTCTGAGCTTACTTTGGCGGTATGACCGCCAATACGAATAACGAGCAGCCGTCGTCGTTCAGCAAGTCCCTGTTTCTCGGCGAGATTCACGACGAGCTCGTGTTTCCGTTTCCGCTGATGGAAAAAGACGAGGACGCGCGCGTCCGCGGTCTGGTCCAACAGGCGCGCGAGTTCGGTAAGGGCTACGACCCTCGCAAGGTCGAAGCCGACGGTTGGATCGGCGACGACAAGATCCGCGAGCTCGGTGAACGCGGCCTCATGGGCTTGTACGTGTCGCGCGAGCTCGGTGGGGCAGGTCTCACGCAGACCGGCTATTGCCGCGTGTCCGAGGAGTTCGGCCGCATCGACGCGACGCTCGCTGTCATTATGGGCGTCCATCAGTCGATCGGCATGAAGGGCATCCACCTCTTCGGCTCCAAGGAGCAGAAGGAGCGGCTGCTGCCCGATCTCGCCACCGGCAAGAAGCTCGCGGGGTTCGCTTTGACGGAGCCGAATGCCGGCTCCGACGCCTACAACATCGAGACCTGGGCCGACGAAAAGCCGGACGGCAGCTGGGTCGTGAACGGCGAGAAGCGCTGGATCGGCAACGGCAACAAGGACGTGCTCGTAACCTTCGCGCGCTCGGCCCAGGGTCACGTCGCCTTCATCATCGAGAAGGGCATGCCCGGCTTCGAATTCGTGAAGCGCTACGAGACCATGGGGTTGCACGGCAACAACCTCTGCCATCTCCGCTATCGCGACATGAAGGTACCGAAAGCAAACTTGCTCGGCAGACCCGGCGAGGGTTTCAAGATCGCCGTGCACGTCCTCAATAACGGACGCATGTCACTGGGGACCGGCTGCGTCGGCGCGACCAAGCTGCTCTTGAACATGGTCATCAGGCACATCCACGAGCGCCGGCAGTTCGGTCACAAGCTCGCGGACTTCGAGCTCGTGCAGGACAAGATCGGCTGGCTCGTGAGCCAGCTCTACGGTCTCGAGTCGATGTCGTATCTGACCACCGGCATGGTCGACCGCGGTGTCGCCGACTATTCCATCGAGTCCGCGATGGTGAAGGTCGCCGCCACCGAGTTCATCTGGTATGCGGCGAACCGGGTCTTCCAACTGGTCGGCGGCCTCGCCTACATGAAGGACCAGCCGTACGAGAAGCTGCTGCGCGACCTGCGCATCTTCCCGATCTTCGAGGGGTCGAACGACGTCATGCGCTGCTTTATCGCGCTGACTGGTCTGAAACCGCTGGCGGACGAGCTCAAGGATCTCGCGAGCGTCGAGCTCAACGATCCCATCCGCTCGATCGGCGTGGTCGCCGACTACCTGCGGGGGCGGATCACCCGTGGCTTGCGACCAGACGCCATTCGCATGGCGCATGCAAGAGTGACCGCTTTAGCGGATCCAGTCGCCGGTCAAGTGAAGGGTCTCCGCGAGGCCTCCGAAGGCATGCTGCGCAAACATGGCAAGAAGGTGCAGGATCGTCAGTGGCAACAGCGGCGTCTCGCGCACGCCGCCATGGACATCTTCGCGCAGATCGCGACGGTCTCACGCGCGTCCGCCGAAGGCGACAAGCTCTCCTCGCGTGAGCATCACGTCGCGGAAACGTTCTGCACCCGCGCCGCACGCCGCGTCGAGGGCAACTTCACGACCATCGACAACAATGACGACGCCCGGATGGCGGTCATTGCCCCGGAAGCCTACGAAGTCGGCGGTTACGAGCATCCGCTTTACGACTAGATTTTGACTAGGAGCGCTATGGTAAGGCGATTCTCGGCGACGTCGAGGTCCGGCACCCAGTCCGCTACGACGGATCCAGGAGGGCCGTTGTTACCCCCGGGCGGGGTGACGCCGCCGTGGCCGGTGAAGTAGGGCACGTTGGCTTGGCGGTGATTGTACTCGAAGCGGAAGGTGATCTGGTCCCGCGGCATGAAGTCCAGGGTCAGCTGCACGTCCCAGGCTTTGAAGGTGTCCCCGGGCTGGGTGGTGAAATACGGAGTGCCCGAAAAGGCGGTCGCACCGTTTATCGGCGGCAGCAGCACCAAGTAGCGTCCGGGATTGGTGAGGGCGCCGCCGCCGGCGGTAACCGCGAAGAGATCGGAGAGGAACCAGACGCGCGCGTACAACATGAACGCGAGAAAATATTGATCGCTGCAGCGGACACCACCGCCATCCTCGCAACCTGCATCGGCGGTGAGTGAGACTGCTACTTTGCTGAGCCCGGCACCGGGCGCGTCGTAGACCTTGGCCATGACGCTGTTGTCGGTGTGAAAGCGGCGACGGCCTTTGACCCCCAACGTGTCCTTGCCGGCGTAGTTGTTGGTGACCAGCGACAGCGAGCCGGTGGGTCGCCAGAGAATCTGCGCGCCACCGCCCGGGGCGTCGTTGAAGCGTCCGTACGATTGCCACCCGTTGACCAGCCACGGTTCGATCTTGAGGTGGTCGTTCACGAAGATCTGCAGACGCGCACCACTGAAGAACCACGGTGTGTTCGAGGACACGAGGGACGGTTGATAGGTCCAGTTGTCGGCTTGGTAGTAGCTCCAGAGGCCGATGTACGACATGAAGATACCGGCCTGGATGTTGATGCCGGAGAGCACGGCGAGGTGGTAGCCGCCGTACGCTTCCGAGATGTAGCGGTAGGCGTCGTCGAGGCGCCACTGACCCCGCGCGGTGCTCGTGTCGTTGCGCGGTGTGGTCTGCGAGTAGAGACCGAACTGCGTCATCAGGCGGGCGTGCACGCCTTCATAGTGAAAGTCGCCGCCGACGCCCAGATAGGTGAGATGCAGCTCGCCGTGACGAAAGACCTCGCTCGACCCGGAGATGGTGTCGTCGACCGGTCGCGCGAAGCTATAGTGATAAGACGTGTCGACGCGCAGCTCGCCCGTGAAATGCTCGCTAGCGAGTGGTGACTCGTGGGTGCGGCCGTTCCCTGGCACCCAGGTAAAGTCCGCGAAAGCGAACGGTTCGGTCAGCAAGCAGGCGGTGATGAGACCGGTGAGCATGGGTCCTCAACGCTCCGGAGCGCGGAAGCGGTAGCCAACCCCCGACTCGGTGAGCAGATTCTTGGGTTGCGCCGGATCGATCTCGATCTTGCGACGGAGTTGCGCGGTGTAGACCCGCAAGTAATGCGTCTGGTTGGCGTACGCTGCGCCCCAGACTTCGACGAGGAGCTGGCGATGCGTGAGCACCTTGCCGGCGTTTTTCACGAGCATGACCAGCAGTCGGTACTCGAGAGGGGTAAGCTTCACGTCAACGTCGCGCGCTTTGACGTCGCGGCGAGTCAGATCGATGACGACGTCCCCGGCGCTAATGACTTGCTTGGCCTCTCCGGAGGCTTCTGAGCGGTGTCGCAGAGCAACGCGCATGCGTGCGAGCAACTCGGCAACTCCAAACGGCTTGGTGACGTAGTCGTCGGCACCCGCGTCCAAGGCTTGCACCTTGTCGGATTCGAGCCCGCGCGCCGACAAGACGATGATCGGCACGCGGCTCCACTCCCGCAGCTTCTTCGTGACCTCGATGCCGTCGCCGTCTGGGAGCCCCAGGTCGAGCAAGACGATGTCAGGTGGCTGCGTGGTGACGCGCTCGATGGCTTCGCTGGCGCTTTGCGCTTCGCTCACGTCGAAGTCATGGGCAACGAGCGCCGTGCGCAAGAACTTGCGCATGGGCGCCTCGTCTTCCACCACGAGCACGTGGGTGCGGATGCTCATACCGTGCGCTCCTCGAGCTGCACTGTTGGAGGCTCGCCGACCAGAGGGATCGTGAAGCGCAAGATGGCGCCGCCGTCCTGCCT
Organism: Myxococcota bacterium; assembly: GCA_041288095.1. Lineage (GTDB taxonomy): Bacteria > Myxococcota > XYA12-FULL-58-9 > XYA12-FULL-58-9 > JALHOP01 > JALHOP01. The sequence goes on along the minus strand of JBGGMJ010000086.1, from coordinate 226 downwards.
ATTTTCGGCGTGCACCTCACCGCCGTGCGCCTGAACGATGCCACGGACGATGGCGAGACCCAAGCCGACTCCAGTTCGGTCGCGCTGCCCACCGCGCACGAACTTCTCGAATAGCATGTGCGGGTTCTCGACGGAGAAGCCGGGGCCGCGATCGGAGACCTCGACGACTACGGCGCGACCATCGAGCCTCGCGTCGATGCTGATTGGCGTGTCGCGCGGCGTATAC
>JBGGMJ010000085.1:0-10155 GCA_041288095.1 Myxococcota bacterium | reverse complement strand
GGGATACGACCCGAAGAGCAGGACGAGCACCCACGAGTCCGTCTGCGAAATGACGTTCTCGCCGAGCATCGCCATCCAGGCGTCATAGTAAGAGGTCAGCAGCGACGACGGCCTGGGATCCCCGAGAAACACGTGCAGTGTTCCGCCGAGGAGAACCGCGGCGCCCAGCAGAATCAACGTCGTGCGAAACTGACGCAGGACGGCGCGGGCGTAGAGGAACACCGTGAGAAGGTCGCGGCGCGTCTTGCGTCTCGGGGTGTTCACGATCCGGGCATATCGCAGGCTGGCTCAGCGTAGAAGCGCGGGCGAACGGGCGGATGGGCTATGCTGTTCGGCGATGCTGCTCTCGTGCCTGCTCGTCGTCGCGGCTCCGATTGATGTCGTGTACCACGGTCCCAAGGAACCCGGCGCCGCGAAGGCCGAAGACTTCACCGTGCCGCAGTGGGACGGCGGCGCGACTCTCTTCGTTGCCGAGCACGAAACCAACCTGCGCAAGGCTGCTTCGGCGGAGGCCGAATCAGTGGCTCGCTTGCAACTCGCCGGCAAGGTCACGATCATCAAGCGATCGAGCGCTGTGTCGAAGAGCGGCGATCGGGCGGACTATTGGTACGAGGTCAGCACCGAGACCGGAGCCCGTGGTTTCGTGTTCGGCGCGGCTCTCACACCCGCCGGTTTCGTCGCGGACTTGGATGACGACGGAGACGTCGAGGCGGCGACCGTCGCGTGGTCGCCGGACTACAAAGTGCGTGTCCGCTATCGCGACGCAGGCGCGGTCAAGCAACTGGATCTCCAGGCGGGTGGGCAGGCGTATGCATGCTGTGGTGGCGCGATCCACGTGACCTTGGTGAGCAAGGAAGTAGCGGGCTTGACCCTGTTGCGGATCGACTCGGACGCGGAGGCCTGCGGCGACTACAACAGCGCCCTCGTGTCGTTCAAAGGCGGCGAGCCTCTCGCGGCGCTGGAAAGCGGTGGGCTCCGGGACACGCCGAACTATTCGGTCGTATCCTTCGAGTACGCGCCGAAGAAGCAGCAACTCACGGTGGTTCGTAAGACCTGGTCGGAGGAAGAGGGCAGCGGCGGCGAGAAGGCGAGTGTGGCGACACGCGAGCGGTTCACGCTGAAGGACAGCGTGTTCAAGTCCGTCAAAACGGGCAAGAGCAGCGACTAGCGACTAGCGACGGCGCTCACACGCGGAGCTTCGCGCGAAAGCCCCTCGCCGCGTAATAGGACTGCGCACCGTTGTGGTAGACGAAGACGTGATCGTAGCGGCGGTCGCAGAAGAGCGCGCCGCCGAGCGCGCGGATCGGCGCTGGAGTGCTTATCCAGCTCGAGGTCTTGGTGTCGAAGGCCTCGATGCCTTGGAGGGCGCGATAGTCGTCTTCGGTCAGCAGCTCGATGCCCATCGATGACGCGACATCGAGCACGTTGTTCGCGGGCCTTGCCTCCTTACGCGCCTGCCATGCGTCACGGTCGTAACAGAGGCTGCGTCGCCCCGAGGGGCTCTCGGCCGCGCAATCCACGAAGGTGATGACGTTCTTTCCTTCGATGAGCGCGACATCGGGCTCGCCGCCACTTGCCTCCATGGCCGCGAGCTTCTCGAGCACGCCGGCGTCGAGGCGCTGCGCGACCTTTTCCCAGGCGAGCCCGCGGTGACGATGCGGATGAGCCTCGAAGCGCGCTTTCAACGTCTCCAGGAGATCTCCGGTCGCGCTCGACTTGCTCGAGCGTGCTTTCCCTTTGGCCATGGCTCGTAGTGTGCACAGGGCAGGGCGCCAAGCCAACAGGGCGTGCCGGCGCGGCGCTGCCGTGGCCGCAACGTTCCGCTGGATGTGACGAAAACGGCGCGTTGACCAAGGAGTGTCTTGTGATCCGTGACGCCTCTTCCGTGCTGCCTATCGCCGCGAATGCCGCGACATCTCGTCCGGAGCCGCTGCCTGAGTCTCGACGCGACAAAGTCAGCCGCGGCATTGCATACCGTTCGGAGGTGGTCAGCCGCCCCGTGAGCCTGAAGGGGTTCAGCGCTCATCAACTGGACGGAGCTCGCGACGTGTACCTGCCGGAGTTTTTTGCCCGCGCCGGCGGAGCATTTTACACCAACGACGTGACGACCGGCGTTTGGCGGCAACACTACGCCTGGTAGTGCTGCCGCTCGTCTCCTCGCACCGCCGTCAGTTCGGCGGGTCCGGCGCAAGGGGAGTCGACCACTCGCACAGCATGAGACCCGGGTAGTCGACCTGGCCCGACTGGAACTCATTCACGTGGGCCTCGATCTGCGCGCTCTTGTACTTCGGCAGGAAGAGCCAGCCGAGACGCAGGCCGAAGGAGTCGTCGTTGGGGAGGTTGAGGCGCCCGCCCGTGGGCCCGGCGTGGCAAGTGGCGCAACCGGGTGTGCTGTTCACGGTGCACTCGTTGTGGGGTCCCCACGGATTGCCGCATTTGCTGAAGCCGTCGAGCTCGCTGCACATGACGAACTCACCCCACTTGGTGCCCTGGAGGGCGTCGGGCTTGTCGTCGTTGTGACCGAGGTCGGCGGCGCACTGCTGGTTGTAGCGTTGCGAGGGGTTGCCGACATTCGGCACCCAGAAGGTAATCCAGCGGAAGTACCCTTTGTCCGTGGGGTCGAGCTCCGCGTACTGGTCGTAACGCGCTACCGCGATGTGCATGCCGACGAGGTACTGCCGCGGACCGCTCGGCGGTTGATAGGTGTAGAGCTTGGTCTTGTCGACGCCGCCGAGCTCGGACTCGACCGCCCAGAACAGCTTGAGCATGCGGTCCTCGGTCTTGAAGCGCGGCATCCAGTGTGAGTCGAACGAAGGTCCGCAATAGTCCATGCGCTCGGCGATGCTCTGCGGATCGGCGTAGCCGAGCGAGACGTAGCGGTTCGCCAGGCCCTGTTCGACGATCGTGCCCTTGTCCGCGATAGCGCGCTGCATCGGTTCCGGTATGGTCGGCGTCGGGTCGTTGGTATCGGCGACGCGATTGAGCGGCACCAGCTTCTCGAACTGCGGCACGCCCTGAACCTCGAGCACCATGCGCAGGAACGCGCACCACGAGTACTGACGCGGGTGGAGATACGGCGAGACGTCGTTGCAGTTCGCGGGCGGCGGGTAATAGGGCTGCGACAGGCCGAGCAAGCTCCAGATCTGCTTGTTGCTCTCGAGATCCGTGGGCAGACCCGGGATTGCGGGCTCGGGCTCTTCTGGCTCGACGGGCATGGCCACGCAGGGCGCGAGGACCAACAGCCCGGCGTCGGGGTCCGCGGTGACCTCGACCTCGCAGTCGCAGAGCTCCTCGTCACCGCCGCCATTGATGCTCTCCTCGAGGATCTTGCCGAGCGCTCCGAGCGTCTCACGGTAGCGATCTTGCGCGCTGCTCAGGACGAGAGTCGGCACTTCGAGCTCGATGAAGCGTGAGCCGCGCGAGACGGTGCGTCCAGCGGTCGCGGACCAGAGGACCGACAACTGCTCACCACCCGCGAGCGTGTTGGGAACAGAGACCGTCACCGTACCGTCGCGGCTCGTGGTCTGGGTCAAGCGCGGCAAGCTCGTCGTCGAAGTCGCGGTCGCGGTGGCGGTGCCGGCTACGAGTGCCGGGCAGAGGTGCGGCGCGAAGCTCGCACGTACGCTGTACACGTCGCCGAAGCTGGCGCGGTCAGCAGCGGGCCCGGAAGGGACGAAGAAGCGCGGGCAACCAGCTTCGTTCGCGCTCACCGCGCCGACACGCACGTGCAGGCTTTGCGGCGTGCTGTCAGCCTCGATGATGGCCTCGCTGCTCCCGAGCCACATGCGCACCGCACCCGCGCTGGGGAGATTCGTACCTTCGAAGTAGGCGTGGTCACCCTCGCGAAGCTCGATGACGCGGTTACCGGTCGCGTCGACGACGAGGCTCAGCGCCGGCGGGGTCGGGGCCGGTCGCGCGATGGTCAGCGCGGCCGGCACGTAATGCTCCTGCGTCGCGGTGCGCAGCATCACCGTGGTCGCACCGTCCTGGATCGTCGGCATGGTCACGACGATGTGGTCGTCGGCGCGGCTCTGGATGGCCGCCGGCTGACCACCGATGGCGACGCTCTTCACGCGGCCCAGATCGCTGCCGAAGATGCGCAGCGGTTCACCCATGGTGGCGACGAAGCCCTCGGTGCACTCACCCTCGGTTTTCTCCGGCGCGCTCTGAAAGAGGATGCGCTCGAATACAGCCTGCGCGAAGTTGCTCTGCGCCCCCGAGGCTTGGGTGAGCATGGCGATGCCGCTCTGCGCGAGCTCGCCGCTCGTCGCGTCCAGCTGCGCGATCGGCTTGAGGCCGGTCCCTGTGTCGGCGAAGAGCTGCAGCAGCGTGTCGACGCGCTTCACGCTCAGAGTCACCGGCAACTTCGGCATCGTTCTCGTGGCCAACACCGTCTCGGCGGCGTATTGGGCCGAGCGGCTCGCTGCCGTCAGGGTGAAGCCTTTGGAGGCCTTGGCCACCGTGAGACGCAAACGCGCGCCGACCGTCGAGCCTTGCTGCGGCGAGAACACGACCGAGGCCTGACCCGCGTCGAGGCGTGTCAACGTGGCCGTCAGCGTGAAGTCAGCCGGCGTTCCCTGACCGACCCAGTAGAAGTTGTCGACTCCATTCGCCATGCCGACCGCGTCCGAGCACAGGGCGAAGCCGGTCGCGAGCTTCTGGCTGGCACCCGGAGCCGAGGCGCCCGTATCACCGTGCATCCACGCCATGGCCGGGTCTTGAGCAAAACAGGTGGGCGGCGGCCGCGAGGGTCGCGCAGCGGCGAAATCGATGTCGCCCGAATCTGTGAGGTCAGGTGCTCGTCCCACGTCCTCGCCGCAAGCACACGCCACGACAACGCTGCTCAAGACCGCCACACGCGCCAACCAGCTCTTCATTCTATTCCCCTTGAGGGTGATACCAATTGATTATCGGTGAACACTTCATTTTGCAACTGTTTATTTTGAAATGTTTTGTTGACGAATAGTTTTGACAGGAACAAACTAGGAACGTAGGGGTAGTGACCATGTCCGAGAAGTTCAGGCACCCGGGGCCACCAAAAACATGGCCACAAGTTCAAATACTTAGACGAGTTTGGAAGGCCGGAGCGGCGCTCCGCGGCAAGTTCGATACGCACTTCGCGGAGCTCGATCTGCCGATGATCGAGTTCGATTTGATCTCGGCCCTCGGAAATACCGAGGGGCTGAAGATGAAAGACTTGGCGGCCGCCATGATCACGACGCCCTCGAACGTGACGCGCGTGTGCGCCGTCATGGAGGAGAAGGGCCTGCTCAAGCGCGAGCGCTCCAAGGCGAGCGACCGCGAGGTCATCGCCAGCCTCACGCCCGCCGGAGAAAAGCTATTTCGCGACACCTTCGCCAAGACGGTCAATCAGACCGCCGCCATCCTCGATTCAGCGCTCGACAAGGACGATCAGAAGACGCTCGCGGCCCTGCTGCAAAGGCTGCTGGACGGCTTGGCGGACGAAAAGCGCGGATAGAGCGCGAGGTGCTCAGCGTCTCTGGCGTCGCTATTGCGGATGTGTTCGGCTCGTTGCTCGAAACACCGCCGTATCGCGTTCCCTAGCGCGCGAAGTCCCGCATGAACGCGGAGATGACTCCGTCCGACGCCGAGCTCGCGATGGCGCTGCACAAGCCGGCGCCGAGCACCGAGATATCCCGAAAGTCTTCACGCTCAGCCGCGTTCAGACCGCGTGGCGTGCGCTCCTGGATGTCGAGCTGCCCCTGATAACGCAGCAGCGTCTTGATGGCGTCGCGCATCGCATCCGCCTTGGGTGAAGTCGCGGCGTTCAGCGCCCCGATGATCGCGTTCGCGGTCACGGAACGCCCGCCTTCGAGGTGACGTGACGGGTCGTTCTCGGCCTTCACCCGCTCCTGCGGGTAGAGCTGCGCTGCCTTCGCGATCAACAGCTCCATCTCGGGCGCCTGCAGCGCGCGTGTCGCAGCGTCCACTTGCTGCGACGTCACGATGCCCGTGCGAGCCTCGACCGAACCAGCCCCACGCGTCCCATCCACACCACCTGCTGCGTTCATCGTCGCTCTCCCCGCTGGCGCTCGTGCGCGTAGCACCCGCCCAGAATCGTTTGCAGAGGAGTTTTCGGCGGAACGTCGCTGCTTGCCTCGCGAATCCGCCGCCGGGCAGCCTGACCGCGTGACAGGTGCGCGCGCAAAGCATCCCTGGCTGCTATCATTCTCGAGACCGTGCCGATCGCGCGCCCACAGCTCGTCGCCCTCTTGGGCGCCATCGTCCTGTTGGGATCGTGCAATCTCGGCAACCTCTTCCGTTCGTCGGGAACGCCCTGCCTCGACGACATCAACTGCCCCAACACGCAGGTCTGCTGTAGCGGTCAATGCGCCGCCACCTGTGCCGGCGGCACGCTCGTGACCACGGTGACTTTCGCCACCGATTTCATGCCGGGCTACGAATTCAACGAGCTCGTCGTGCTCATCGGCAGCGGCTCACGTACCGTGAATGTCAACGCCGTTACCGAGCTGGTGAACCCACGGCCGGTGGCGCAGTTCACCGAGATGGCGGCCGGCGATCATGAGGTCGTGGTGCAGCTCCAACGCGGCGGTGAGCTAGTCGCGGCGCGAACGGTGCGTTTCACCATGGCCTCGGACATCACCGTGCCAGTGATCGTGACGCGCGACTGCCGCGATGTCCGATGTAGCGGCTCCGACCAATGTTTGAGTGGGCAGTGCGTGAGCTCTCGCTGCTCGGCGCTCGCACCCGAGCTTTGCCCGCCGCCCATGTGTGTGGTCGATGGAGATTGCCAAGCGAGCGCGGCTTGCATCCAGGCAGTTTGCGTCGGTGGCAGCTGTCTCGAGCGCCGCGAAGACGGTCTCTGCGGCGCCGACGAGCGTTGCATGCCAGGCGTTGGCTGTGTCGCGCAGCAGCACGAGTGCGACTTCGAGTTGCAGTGCGACGATTTGACGTCATGTACGCAAGAGCGTTGCAACGACGGCCGCTGCGTCGCGATCCGCGACGATACGCGTTGCGGCGACACCATCTGCGATCCCTCGGTCAAAACCGCCGACCCCTCCACTGGCTGCACGCCGGCCCCGTGCAGCTACGAAAACTGCATTGCTTTGCCATGCGAGACCACGGCCTGTGAGAGCGGCGCATGTGTGCACACCCCCGTCTGCGCCAGCGGACATCAGTGTTGCGACGGCGTCTGCGCGGCCAACTGCAATGACCCTCGGGCGTGCGCTGGCCGGGGCGCCGGCTACGTCTGCCGTGTCGCGGCGGGAGCCTGTGACGTGGCCGAGGTCTGCGACGGAGTCTCCGACGGTTGCCCGCCCAACGCTGTGCTCCAGGCCAACACGATGTGCCGCGCCACTTCTGGACTTTGCGACATTGCCGAGCGCTGCGACGGCACGAGCCCCGCATGCCCGCCCAACACCGTCACCACCGCCGGCACTGTATGTCGCCCGCAGAACGGCGCCTGCGACCTCGCCGAGGCTTGCACCGGGGCCTCGGGCGCTTGCCCAGTCGACGTCTTCGTCGATGAGGACACGGAGTGCCGAGCATCGGCCGGCGTCTGCGATGTCGCCGAGCTATGCACCGGTGTTTCCCCCGCGTGCCCGGCAAATGCTTTCCAGGGCTCGAATCTTGTCTGTCGGGCCGCCGCCGGATTGTGCGATATAGCGGACAGGTGCAGCGGCTCCTCCTCCGCGTGCCCTGGGGACGCCCGGGTCACGCCGGGCACCGCCTGCCGCGCCGCCGCGGGCGTGTGTGACGTCGCCGAGAGCTGCGATGGCGGCACCGCGTGTCCAACGGATCGCTTGGTCACCGGCGGCACTCAATGCCGCGCTTCGGCGGGGCCATGTGATCCGGCGGAGGTCTGCACTGGCGGCAGCGCGGTGTGCCCGGGCAACTCCTTCGTCCCCAACGGCTCTTACTGCGCCGACGGCGGCACCTGTCTGTATTACACCTGCAACAATGGCGCGTGTAACGCGGCCGTGACGCGTAACGACGGCGCATCGTGCGATCCGGCGTCATGCGCCATGTGCACGACGGGAGCGTGCGCCTACCAGAGCTGCCAACAATACGCCGGGGGCTATTGCGCCGCTGTCGGTGCGGCGGCCGGCGGATGCACGAACCTCATCGCGCTCAATCGCTACGTGGGGAGCCCCGACCACTGGACGACAACGGGAGGCGTGTCCGCGGGTTACACCCTCGAGGGTTCGATGGGCACCATTTTCACGAGCAGCGTCCCGGGCACGAGCGCCCTTTACGACTGCCTAGTCGGCGGCTGGGACCACATGCTGTCGGGCGACCCCGGCTGCGAGGGCACCAGCCTCGTCCGCACGGAAGGCTGGATCTACACGCAAGCCCGAACCAACACTCATCCGATCTACCGGTGTTACGTCATTGCGACGGGAGATCACTTCGTCTCGCCGTCCGACACTTGCGAGGGACAGGGCTACGAGCACGTGCTCGGCCACGCTCTGTGACACGACGCTCGGCTGTGCGTCGGCGAAACGCGACGTCGGATGCATCGGCGATGATCCCCGCAGTCCGCCAAAGCGGCTTTTCAGCTCACGCGCTGAACTGGTCCAACCAGTACACGCGTCGTGCGTGATAGGCATCGAAGAATGCCTCTACCTGGGCGCGTGTTCCCGCCGCGGTAATCCGGTAGGTGGCTCGATCGGTGACTCCGAAGAGCTTCGAAAGGCGGGAGACTGGCTTCAGGGTGCCAGGCACCACCTCTAGCTTGGCTTCCGCGCCGCTCTTCGCCGCGATGTCGCGAATCTCGGACTCCCAGCGACCTCGTTGCTCGCCATGCCATCCGCCCAGATCGAGCTGGTCTTCGACGAGGTATGACATGCGCTGACCGCTGCCGGGCAACGGCTGAGCGGGGCGGCCGGCTACCATGTCTTCGACGGCGCGCGCTGCTTCCTCCCACGACAACCGAGGGTTCCCGTCCGCTTGAGCGGTGCGAGCCATGTAGACGTTGAGGCGAGCATCGTAGGAGATGCCCCTGGTATCGACGCCGCGCTCCTTGAGCATCTTGTAGACGGGCTCTTGAATCTGCTTGTACGGCGCAGTGTAGAGAAGTGATGACGTCGCCATGGGTTACCTCGCTCGAGAGAGCAGTGGGAGCGCCACGTTATCGAGACGGCCTGCGGTCGGGTGCGCCTAGTCCGCTGAAGACGACAAGCGCTCGGTCTGACGTGACGTCACGTCAGTTAAAAATGGGGACATCAACCATTTTCTCTCTCCGTCTCTCTCGCGCCCGCCGCACGATTTCGCGTCGCGTTTTGAGACAGAGGAAGAACTAGTCCATTTTGAGGCCCGCAATACGGCGGACCGGAGCGCTCTCTCGCTGCGTACTCGCTGCGTCGACGGCACACTTTTCGCGAGCGAGCCGTAGGAGGAGTTGCCATGCCTCGCATCGCTCGCGTCGTCGTTCCCGGGCTGCCACATCACATCACTCAGCGAGGGAACCGCCGTCAAACAACGTTTTTTACCGCTGACGACTACAGAGTCTACCTTTCACTACTGCGATGGTGGGCACCGCGCACCGGCGTGAAGATCTGGGCATACTGCTTGATGCCAAACCATGCACACGTCGTGGCGGTGCCCGAAGATGTCGATGCACTTGCCGACTGTATGAGCAACGTTCACCGACGCTACAGCCGTCAGATCAACGCTGAACGTGGTTGGACCGGCTATCTGTGGCAGGGCAGGTTTCACTCGACCGTGATGGACGGGGTGCACGCTATTGCGGCCGCACGATACGTAGCAATGAATCCTGTGCGTGCCGGGCTCGTGACTCGCCCCGCTGATTGGCCGTACTCGAGTGCGCGCACTCACCTTGGTCTCGCTGATGACAAGATCGTCGAACCGACTGCCTATACCGGCCTGATTGACGACTGGGCCGCACTGCTTGCACTCGATGCTTCCGACGACGCGCTGGATCGCGTGAGGAGCCACACTCGCACTGGCCGACCCTTGGGTGGTGACGCATTCGTCTCTAGCATCGAAGCGACGACCGGGCGGACTCACCTGGCTCGCTCGAAGGGCAGGCCACGGCTGCCACAGGTCATGCCGGAGAAAATGGTTAGTGTCCCCATTTAGCGAAGAATATCTGCCAGAGCAGGTAGGCCACGAGAATGAGCGCCCCGCCGAGGAGGATCTGCTTGTGTGAAA
>JBGGMJ010000084.1:0-21125 GCA_041288095.1 Myxococcota bacterium | reverse complement strand
ACCCTGCACGAGCCAGCGAACACATGAATCCCCCTGAGAGACGAAAAGGCCCGCGCGTTCCAGTGATGGTTCGCGCGGGCCCTTCGAACAATTCTATTTCATCCGCCTAAGCGGACGACTGTCAACGAGCCGCTGTCGCAGCCTGAGCGCTAGTTGCCGCGCCCTTCTCGACGACCGCGCCGATGCGCATGCCGTAGAACGAGCGCCACACGAAGACCAGCGACACCGCGAAGAAGATGGCACCGATTACCAAGCGGGTGGTCGTGTCCATCTCGACCGCGAGCTCGACGGCGAGGAGGCCGAAGAGCGTCGTGAACTTGATGACCGGGTTCATCGCGACCGACGAGGTGTCCTTGAAGGGGTCACCGACAGTGTCGCCGACGACCGAGGCCGCGTGCAGCGGCGTGCCCTTCTCCTTCAGCTCGACTTCGACGATCTTCTTGGCGTTGTCCCAAGCGCCGCCGGCGTTGGCCATGAAGATGGCCTGGTAGAGGCCGAAGGCGGCGATCGACACCAGGTAGCCAATGAAGAAGTACGAGTCCAAGAAGGCGAACGCCAACGTCGACGCGAGCACCGCGAAGAAGATGTTGAACATGCCCTTCTGCGCGTACTTGGTGCAGATCTCGACGACCTTCTTCGAGTCCGCGACCGACGCCTTGGTGGCGGTCGAGTCGAGTCGAATGTTCGCCTTGATGAACTCGACCGCGCGGTAAGCGCCAGTCGAGACCGCCTGGGTCGAAGCACCCGAGAACCAATAGATGACCGCGCCGCCGGTGATGAGACCGAGCATGAACGGCGGGTGCAGGATCGACAGATACTCAAGGTTGTGCGTCAGCCGGTCGGTGAGCACGACGATGATCGAGAAGATCAGGGTCGTGGCGCCGACGACGGCGGTGCCGATGAGCACGGGCTTGGCGGTCGCCTTGAAGGTGTTACCAGCGCCGTCGTTCTCCTCGAGGAAGTGCTTGGCCTTCTCGAAGTTCACGTCGAAGCCGAAGTCCTTCTTGAGCTCCTCCTTGATGTTCGGGAGCGTCTCGATGACCGAGAGCTCGTAAACCGACTGCGCGTTGTCCGTGACCGGACCGTACGAGTCGACGGCGATGGTGACCGGGCCCATGCCGAGGAAGCCGAAGGCGATGAGGCCGAAGGCGAAGACCGCGGGCGCGAGCGGGATGATCTCGATGAGACCAGCCGTCGACACGAGGTAGCCAACGCCCATCAGTGCGACGATGACCAGGCCCATCCAGTAGGCGCTGAAGTTACCGGCGGTGAGACCGGCGAGGATGTTGAGCGACGGGCCGCCTTCGCGCGAAGCGGTAACGACCTCTTTGACGTGCGCCGACTCGGTCGAAGTGAACACCTTGACCACTTCGGGGATGATGGCGCCGGCGAGCGTACCGCAGCTGATGATGGTCGACAGCTTCCACCACAAGGTGCCGTCGCCGATGTCGCCGATGAGCAGCATCGACACGCCGTAGGTCATGGCGATCGAGATGATCGACGCGACCCAGACCAGCGAGGTCAGCGGCATCTCGAAGTTCATCTTGTCCGCGTTACCGTACTTGGCCTTCGCGAAGGCTTCGTTGCCCAGGTAAGCGACGGCGCTGGTGATGATCATCATGACGCGCATGACGAAGATCCAGACGAGCAGCTGAACCTGGGTGGCGGGGTTCGGCACCGCGAGCAGGATGAACGTAATCAAAGCGACGCCGGTGACGCCGTAGGTCTCGAAGCCGTCGGCGGTCGGGCCGACCGAGTCGCCGGCGTTGTCGCCAGTGCAGTCGGCGATGACGCCGGGGTTACGCGCATCGTCTTCCTTGATGTTGAAGACGATCTTCATGAGGTCGGAGCCGATGTCGGCGATCTTGGTGAAGATACCGCCGGCGATACGCAGCGCCGCGGCGCCGAGCGACTCACCGATGGCGAAGCCGATGAAGCACGGGCCCGCGAAGTCGGAGGGGATGAACAGCAAGATGGCGAGCATCAGCACGAGCTCGACCGAGATGAGGAGCATGCCGATCGAGATGCCGGCCTTGAGCGGAATCGCGTAGGCCGGGAAGGGCTTGCCCTTCAAGGCCGCGAAAGCGGTGCGCGAGTTGGCGAAGGTGTTGATGCGGATGCCGAACCAGGCGACGCCGTAGCTGCCCGCGATGCCGATCAAGCTGAAGACGAGAACGATGGCGACCTTCACCGGTTCCATGTGCCGCAGGAAGCCGAAGTAGAAGATCATCGCCGCGCCGATGAAGACCTCGAGCAAGAGGATGAACTTGCCCTGAGTCTGCAGGTACGTCTTGCAGGTCTCGTAGATGAGCTCGGAGATTTCGAGCATCGACTTGTGAACCGGCATCTTCTTGAGCTGCATGAAGAAGACGAGTCCGAAGAGGATGCCGCCGACGCAGACCGCGAGGCCCGCGAGCAACAAGGTGCGACCGTCCACGCCCATGAACGATTGCGTTCCGACGTCCGGGAGGATGAGGTCGGCTTCGCTCGCGCGAGCGACACCTGAGATGGCTAGGGTGGTGAGAAAGCCGAAGAAAGCTGCGAGCTTGTTCTTCAGCTGGGGCGAAAATACGTCGCGCATGTAATCCTTCAAAAGGCCTTAACCGGCCAGTTGGTTTTCGGCGCGCGCGCAATACCAGCGAGAGCTGACTCTCGTAAAGGGGTTATTGCGATCGTGGTCGACGCCGGCCGTGCACTCGCTCGTAGGCGTGGATCTGCTCCATGACCACGGCGTTCACGCCCCGGCGGTAGTCGGCAAAGTCGTTGCGCAGGTCGTTCAACGTCAACGCCAGGTGACGGTCCGGGATCACACCACGGCTCTCGATGAGGCGTTCCGGGGTGATGTCTTCGGCGAGCGGCGTCCCGTTCATGCGGATGGACAGCGACTCGGTGTAGCTGATGCTCGAGATGCCGAATGGGTTCGGAATCGAGACATTTTCGATGGTCCCGCCCCACCCCGCCGTGCGCGTGCCGACGACCGCCGAGGGCCTGCGATCACGGTTGTCCTGGAACTTCGCCGGCATGGTCTCGCTCGACGAAGCGGTTCCTGGGTTCGTGAGGAAGATGACGGGACGGCGGTACGGATGCCGTGCCGGTGGGATCTCGGCCATACCATCGAGCGCCATCGGCTCCGACCATGGCCGGCCCGCTTCCAGCTGCGCCAGGAGCTTGGTGAGATAGGCTCGCTCCTTACGTCGGACCGCTTCTGGGTTGCTGAAGAGGTTGGTCAGGTCATCGCGCGGCACTCCGGCTTCGAGCGCGGCGAGGCGCGCCTGCGTCTCTTCCTTGAGGCGCGCGGTATTGCGCAGCGCGTCGACGGCCGAGCGCAGCGGCACCGGTGACAAGCTCGCCGACAGCAAATTCTCCACCGTCGTCGCGCCGCCGGTGCTGTCGTTCAAGTCGACGACCAGGGCGTCGGTGGTCTCGGCGAGCTCACGAATACGCGCCTGGAACCTTCTCACGAAGGCGACCTCGATCCCGGTCGCGTCCTCGTTGCCGTTGGCGTCGGTGGGCGAGAAGGTCGAGATGCGCACGTAGCCGATGCGCCGGCCGTTGTGCGTGTAGACGTAGGAAGCAAACGGATCGCCCTCGCGCCGCGCCTGGGCGATAGGACCGAGCCGCGGCGGGTAGCCTTCGGTGGCGCCCGCGTCGAAAGGTGACTCGCTCACCGCCGAGCTCTGGAGCCACTGCAATGTCACCGGAGCCCGCGGCTTGCCGTCGGCGCCAACCAAGCCCAGCACGACGTTCGCGCCGAGCTCAGGCACGTCGTGCAGCGATGCACCCGAGCGTGTGGTGAGCGTCGCCAAAGCCGAGTGCATCGCGGCATCGGGGTTCGTCTGGCGCTCGCCACGGGCCAGCTCGGCCATGACCTCGGCAATCGGGCGGCCGTCGAACGTCGTGACCACGTCGCCGACGCGCAGGGCGACGCCGGGCGGGAGCTGCTCGGTGTCCACCCAGGCTATGGCGTAAGCACCGTCGATCGTGCGGATGACATCGAAGGGCAGCGCCCGGGCTCGCCGGTCGGCCACCGTGATGTCGGTGTGACCGTCGCGCATCGCGTCGATGAACTCCTTGATGATGCGCTGAACATCGCGGTCATTGATGGTGCTGAGAGCATCGATGGAACGCCGGGCGGCGCCCTCGGCCTGCTCGAGGCTCCAGCCCTGCTCCCGACGAAACGGCTTCGGGCCATACCCCTGGCGCACGATGATGACCGCGGACTGCAAGAGATCATGAGCTGCCTGGCGACGCTCCGCGGTCGAGGCGGTGGTCGGAAAGCGGAAACCCGGCACCGCCAGCTGCGGGACCGGGTTGTCGGGCGGCAGGGTAAGTCCCCGGCGCGGCACCTTCGGGATCTGCACCGCGGGGGGCGAAAGAGCCGCTATGCCGCGCAGGGTCGATTCGACCCCGACACCCGCCAGACGCGGTGCACCGATAGCGGATACTCTGTCCACGGTGCGATCATCGGGTGCCCCTGCCGCGTCGTGTCCCGTTTTGTTGGGTTGACCTGTCACCCAGTTGTCGGGCACGCACAGCCCAGCAGGATGCAAAAACTGACGGCAGCGCTGGTGGTTGTCGCGGGTCTGTTAGCCGTCCCCGAGGCGGCATGGGCACGTGACTCCGAGGTCGAGCTGGCGTGCGCGACCATCGACGTGCCGGCCTTGGGCGAAGCCTTGCCCGCCGCCAAGGTCGACGGCTGCATCGCGACCATCCTGCGGAAGATGACGCTGGCGCAGAAGGTCGGGCAGCTCACCAAATACACGTGGGGGGCGCTTACCGGTCCCGCCATCGGAATCACCGGTGGCTACGAGGAGCTCATCGCTCGCGGCGAGGTCGGTTCGATCTTCAACGTCGCCGACGCAAACCTCGTGGAGAAGCTGCAGCGCATCGCGCGCGATCACTCGCCGCTCGGCATTCCCCTGCTCTTTGGCTACGACACCGTCCACGGCTACCGCACGACCTACCCGGTGCCGCTGGCGCTCGCCGGCTCGTTCGACGTCGGCCTTGCGCAGCGGGCCGCGCGCATCGGCGCACTCGAGTCCGCTTACGCGGGCATCGATTGGACCTACGCGCCAATGGTCGACATCTCACGCGACGCACGCTGGGGGCGCATCGTCGAAAGCTTCGGCGAAGACCCGCTGCTCGCGTCGCGCATGTCCTCCGCGAGCGTGCGCGGGTTCCGCGGCCACATCATGGCCACCGCCAAACACTTCGTCGCCTACGGCGCCGCCGAGTCGGGTCGCGACTACGCCACCGTCGATCTGTCGCGCGAGAAGCTCTACGAGGTCTACTTCCCGCCGTTTCGCGCCGCGGTGCAGGCCGGCGTCGACTCGATCATGGTGTCCTTCAACGACGTGAACGGCGTGCCGATGACCAGCAACAAGCCGATGTTGCGGGACGTCTTGCGCGGCACCTGGGGCTTCGAAGGCGTCATCGTCAGCGACTACGGCGCCATCAGCGAGCTCATGGCCCACCGGGTTGCCCGCGATCGCGTACAGGCTGGCAAGATCGCGTTGCAAGCATCCGTCGACGTCGACATGCAGAGCGCGGTCTACGCCGAGACCTTGGCCGAGCTGGTGTTGCGCGGTGAGATCCCCGAGTCGCTCATCGACGAGTCCGTGCGTCGCGTCTTGCGCGCGAAGCTCTCCATGGACGGCTGGAATCGCGACTACACCCCGCGCACCGCGCCACCGCTCGATCGGACCTTCGCGCGCGAGGCGGGGCGCAAATCGATCGTCTTGCTGAAAAACGAGGGCGTGCTGCCCATCGACAAGAGCCGCGTGAAGCGCGTCGCGCTCATCGGGCCGCTGGCGGATTCGCGCGTCGACATGTTGGGCCCCTGGCATGGTCAGGGACGCCCCGAAGACGTGGTGACGCTGTTCAAGGCGCTCACCGAGCGCGTCACCCGCGACGAGATCACGCTCACCTACACGCCCGGTATCGACGAGCGCCCCGGCGCCGACGAGGAGCCGATGAACGCCATCGAGCGCGCCGTCAACGACGCGCGCGCCGCCGATCTCGTCATCGCGGTGGTCGGCGAAACCGAACAGTCGAGCGGCGAAGCCGCGAGCAAGACATGGCTGGGGCTGCCGAAGCAGCAGGAGCAGCTCCTGCGCGCCGTGCTCACGACCGGAACGCCGCTGGTCACCGTGCTCGTGAACGGCCGACCGCTGGCGCTGCCGTGGCTCGACGATGGAGCCGCTGCCATCGTCGAGAGCTGGCACCTCGGTATCGAGCACGGCCATTCGGTGGTCGACATCCTGTTCGGAGACTTCGCGCCGACGGCGAAGCTCGCGGCGACGGTGCCGCGTTCCGTCGGTCAAGAGCCGCTCTACTACGGCATGCGCCCGAGCGGACGTCCGCTGCGCGGCGCCGATAGCGGCATCCTCCTCGCCGATTATCCGGAGCGCTACTTCTCGCGCTACATCGACGAGAAGAACGCTCCGCTCTACCCGTTCGGCTACGGGCTCACGTACACGCGCTTCGAGCTCTCGCAGCTTGCCCTCTCGTCTACGACGCTCACGCCCGCGGACACCCTCGACGTGAAAGTGCGCATCACCAACGTCGGCGAGCGCGACGGCATCGAGGTCGTGCAGCTCTACGTGCGGGATGACTATGCGACGATTACGCGGCCCTCGAAGGAGCTCAAGGACTTCGTCCGCGTCGACGTGCCTAGGCGCCAATCACGCGACGTGACCCTACGGGTGCCCATCAGCGAGCTCGCCATCATCGACGCCAACGGCGTGCCCTTGGTCGAGCCGGGCACGTTTACCCTCTGGGTCGGAAACAGTAGTGCTGGCGGGCTCGAAGCCCAGTTCGAGGTCACGCCTTAGCCGGTTTTTGGTGTGTCTGGGTATGTGGCTGGACCACCATGACCGCCATTGGCTCGAGCACCACCGCAGCCAGCACCGTACGTGCGCCGTCCAACGACGGCAGCGTTGGCAATGCCGGCGGGGCGCAGCAGCGCGCTCCCGCTCGCGAGCACAAGCCGATTCAGGGCGACTACCAGGGATCGGGCCCGATTGGGTCGTTCGATCGCCAGGCATTTCTTCGCAGCGACCAGGGCGTCGCGCCCGCCGGGAGCGTCTCCGCCTCACGCGGTGGCACCCAACCCGGGGCCCGCGGGTCCCTCACCGAATCGCACATTCAGGAGCAAGGTCGTACCGTGCGCGGCGCTCACGAAGCCGGAGTACCCACAGATCGCACCGCTGAAGCGGGCATTCGCGGCGCCGCGAGCGCCGATCCGAATCTGACGGCGCAACGCGATCCGGAGAACTCCGGACGCATGCAAATCATGCGCGGCGACCGCGAGGTCTGGAGTGGTCAGGTTGATGGCAAGACCGGCCCGCAGATGGTGTCGCAATTCGAAAACGCTGGGAACGCCGTGCTCCGTGACGTTCGCAAGGAAGGCACCGCCACCGGACGACCGCTGACCAGTGACAGGGTCAACGACGGCATCGTCAACAGCATCAACGCCGACACCCGCTCGTTCCAGGCCGAACAGGGGCAGATCCGAGCTCGCCCCGGCGACACGCGCGGGTAAACACGAATCGCGCCGCGGCTCAGGGCTGATGCAGCGACACGCCCCCACCCACGGCGAAGACCGTGCTGCCCGAACCGGTGATCGTCGTGAGGCGATTCTCGAGACCGGCGCTGGTCTCCCAGGTGCCGCCGTTCCAGTAGCGCGTCGTGCCGTCGGCGAGACCAATCCAATAGCTGCTCGCCGAGGTGCCGTGGATGCCGTTGATGGCCACCGGCAAGCCCTGCAATTCCACGGTCGGCGACGTGCCGCCGTTCCACAGCCAAACCGTCCCCGCCGGGTCGCCGATGGGTCCCCTGCCCGCGAGGAAGACCTGCGTCGGTGACGCCGCGTAGATTGCGTTGACGCGGAGAGTGCCACCCAACAGGTTCGTCAGTTGGACTCCGTTCCACGCCGACGCGCCGTTCGAGCCGCCCATGACCACCAGCGCGTCACTGATCGCGAAAACGGACCACGTCGGGCTGTTGCGCTGCACGACCTTCGTCCACGTCGCACCATCGAAGCGGTGCAAGGCGCCGGTGATGGGATTTGTCCCTCGATCGTCGCTCACCACGTAGATGCCGCCGGCCGACAAGCCGTGAATGGCGCGCAGGTGGTGCCCGGCCGGCTCGTAGACGCGCGTCCAGCCGCCGCCGGTGCGACGCAAGACGCAGCCATGGGTGCCGTCGTAGCCCACCAACCAAACATCGTCGGCGCTCGCGGCCCAAACGCCGTCGAGATCACACCGCGCATCGTCGACGATCTCGTAGGCCCAGTGCTTGCCGTTCCAGTGCACGACAAGACCGTTGCCGCCGACGAGCCACAGATCTTCGGCCGTGCGCGCGAAGGCACCCGTCACCCCGAAGCCCTCGACGGGCAGCGCCTCGTGCGCTTGCTCCCACGCGGCGGCGCGACGTACCCAGAGCTCGCCGCGGTCGGCGAGGGCCCAGAGGTCACTCCCCGCCTCGATGAGCAGGCCCAGGGTGTCGCCGTTCGGCAACGCTGTCGCAATGTCGACGTCGCTGCCGTTCCAATGCAGCGGCGCCGCGTTGAAGGTGCTGCCGAGCCACACGTCGTTCGGAGTGTCGCCGACAACGTAGACGATGCGGAAGGGAGACGGCTCGGGCAGGTCGACCCAACCGCTGCCGTTCCACGAGGCCGCGAAGTAGCTGCTGCCGAAGGTCCAGACCGTACCGTCGGTGAAGCGATGCACGCTGACGAGGGCGGTGGAGACCACGCCGCTGTTGGCCGGCGCCCAGACTCCACCGCTGCGGTGCGTGACCGTGCTACTGTCGCCGACCGCCCAGGCCTCACCGCCCGGTCCGACGGCAATTGCCCTAAGCGGGGCTACGACATTGCTGGTCTCGGCGACCCAGGCACCGCCGCTCGAGAACAAGATAGTCCCCGCGTTGCCCACGGCCCAGACCGCTGAAGCGGATGTGCCGGTGACCGCGAAGAGATGGACGTCGGTCGGCACGTCGGCGTCGGCTTCCGCGGTCCAGGCACCGCCGTCCCAGCGCAGAATCGTTCCGTCGTCGCCGACCGCGACGACATCGTTGGTCGCGGCCCCCCAAACGCCGCGCAGCGTTACCGTCGTCCCCGTCGGGTGCTGCTCGAAGGACGCCCCATCCCAGTGGATCGCCGTGCCCAGCTCGCCGACCAACCACACGTCGTCGGCGGCGAGACCGTAGCCGCCGCGAATGACCGAGCCGAAGGCGCGCGGATAGAGCCAGCACCAACCATCGCTATTGCAGACCTGGTTGCCGCAGGTCGGGTCGAGGTCGTCCTTGGTGGCGTCGCAATCGTTGTCGATGCCGTCGTCGCAGTTGGTCGTCGCCTGATTCTCGGGCGCGTCCGGATGGATGCCGGCAGCGTCGTCGTCGCAGTCCAAGCCGCCACAGGCGATCGACGCGAAACCATCCGCGTCATCATCGCGCGTTGCACCAACGCATGCGCCGGCGATGCAGGTGTCGTCGAGAGTGCAATCATCAGCGTCGTCACAGGTGCTGCTCGCGGGCAGCGGTGTGCTCGAGCAGACGTTGCTCGCGCAGACGTCGGTGGTGCAGGGGTTGTCGTCGTCGCAGTGGCTGTTGATGGCGCAGCCGCCGCAGTTCGGGTCTTGGGTGTCGGGATAGCCGTCGCAGTCGTTGTCGAGGCCGTCGCTGCAAGCAGTGCTACCGGGCGACCCTTCGCTGCCGATGGCCCCGCGCGGCGTGCTGACGCAAGTGTCGGCGCTCTCGTCGCAGCTGTCGTTGGTGCAGGCGTTGCCGTCGTCGCAGTTACGGCTCAGGTAGCTGCAGGTCCGGGTCGCGCAGTTGAAGGTCCAGGTGAGACAAAACCGCGCGTCGTTGCAGAGCGTTTCGATCTCGCTCTGACTCAGCTCGCAGTCTTCCTCGTCATCGTCGTTGTTGGAGCCGGCGCCCCCGCCGCCGCAGCTAGCGACGATGAGGGCAAGGATGACGCCGCTGATGTGCCGGCGACGGGCGCGCATTCAGCGCTTGCGCGCCTTCTTCTTGCTCTTGCCGCCCCGCGCTTTCGCCACCTTCTTCGGCTTGGCCTTCTTGGCGGGCTTCGCCTTCTTCTTGGCGGTGGCCTTCACCTTGGTCTTACCGCGCGCTTTCTTCACCGCGGCCTTGGCCTTCTTCACCGCCGCCTTGGCGACCTTGGCGACCTTCTTGCCCGCTTTAGCGGCCTTGGCTTTCACGGCCTTGCCGGCGCTCTTGGCTTTCGCCATGGGCGACTTCACCTTGGTGCGCTTGCCTTGCTGGGAGAAATAAGCGCGCATCGGCTCGGCGTAGAACTTCGTCCAGCCGGCTTCGATGTCGTCCGCCAGCTCGACCGGCACGTCCTCATGCTCGATGCCGACCCGGGTGCCACCGCTCGCGTGCCCGAAGTGCACTTCGAGGCGGGAGTCCGGCGAGCTCTTCTGGAACTCGCTCGAGCGCCAGGTCTGGACGATGCGGCGGCCGGTGTCGAGCTCGAGGATGACCCCTTCGATGTAGCCGTCGCCGGCCATGTGGCGGCCGAACGTGCGGGGCTCGATCTCGGCACGTTGACCACCGGTCATCGCCGCGTGCGCGGAGCTGTCGAGCCAGGCGCCATAGACGTCGTCGGGGGAAGCGGGAACCACGAAGGAAACGCGAACGTTACGCGTAGTGCTCGTCGTCATAGCGGCCTGCCTAGCACTGACAGCGGCGTGGATCCAAGACCCAGTGGCGGCGCCTTGGGGATTGCGCTAAGTCCCGACCAAGCAAAATGAGTCACAGCCCCGACAGCCTCGCCACCCGGATCCCGACCGCCTACGCCAACTTCATCGTGAAACGCCCGCTCGCGGTGCTGCTCACGCTGCTCGTCCTGTGCGCCGCCGCCACCTGGGCGACCAGCAAGCTCACGATCAACTCGAACCAGCTCGATCTCATTTCGCAGGACTTGCCCGAGGTGAAGGCAGTCAACCGCATGATCGACATGATCGGCGGCGTCGGCTTCCTCGTGCTCGGCATGCGCGCCGACGATCCTGCGAAGCTCAAGCTGGTGGCCGACGACCTCGCGGCTCTCCTGCGCGCCGACACCGACGACGTGCGCAACGTCACCTACCGCATCCCCGTCGAGTTCATGCAGGAGAAGATGGTCCTGTTCGTGGACACGAGCGACCTCATCGAGGTGAAGACGCGCGTCAACAAGTTCGTGAAGGACCAGATCCGCAAGGCGAACCCGTTCTACATCGAGCTACGCAAGACGGAGCCGGTGAAGCTCGACGTCTCCGACATCATCGGCAAATACACGAGCGTCGGCAAGAAGAGCATCGTCGACGAATATTACATCTCGCCCGATCAGAAGATGATGATCCTGCTGATGAAGCCGATGTGGGACGGCAACCAGCTCGGCAAGACCAAGGACTTCATCGTCAAGATGGACAAGATGCTGGCCGACTACTCGGCCAGCAATCCCCACGGCGTGAAGCTGGTCGAGGACTACAAGACGATAGGCCAAGGCGGCACCATCGCGTACGGGTACACCGGCACCTACAAGACCAACGTCGACGATTCGTACGCCATCGCGGACTCTCTCGAGCCGGTCACCATCGCGGCGTTCTTGTCGATCTTCGTGATCACGCTCCTGTTCTTTCGCAAGGTCGTCCCGTCGTTCCTGGTGCTCATCGGCACGGCCATCGGCACCATCCTGACCATGGGCTTCGTCTACATCACCGTCGGCCAGCTCAACATGATCACCAGCATCTTGGGCGGCATCTTGATGGGGTTCGGTGTCGACTACGGCATCCACTTCACCTTCCGCACCCGCATCGAGCTGGGAGCGGGCAAGTCCTACGACCTCGCCATTCGCGATGCCTTGGTGAACGCCGGCCGCCCCGCCTTCATCGCGGCGGTGGTCACCGGCGGCTCGTTCATGGTGCTGATGGTGTCCGAGTTCCGTGGCTTCTCGCAGTTCGGCTTCCTCGCGGGTTGTGGCACGCTCATCTTGGGTTTCACCCTCTTCGCCTTCTGCCCCGCGGTCTTGGCCCTCGTCGGCCGCGCGAACCCGGCGTGGGTCGAAAAGCTCATCGGTCACATGGACCCACCAAAAGCCGTCGGCGCGCATGGCGAGCTCCGCATCCCGCGGCCCGGCCGCATGCTGCTGGTCTGCACCGTCGTCGTCGCGGCCGTGTGCGCTTTCGCGGTTCCCTGGTCGGTCACCGATCTCCCCAAGGACCGGCCACCGTCCATGATCGAGCGCCTCCGCAATGGCGTGCGCTTCGACTACGACGCCCGCGCCTTCCTGCCGGCGAAGCAAAACTCGGTGCTTCTGCAAGAGGAGATCAACGAGCGCTACCAGATCTCGAGCGACCCGATCGGCATCTACACCCCGACCATCGAGGAGGCGAAGGCGGTCTTCGACAAGCTCTCCGGCGACCAGAAGACCTATCCGTCGGTCAACAAGGCGGAGTTCCCCTCGGTGGACACCGTCGCCAGCATCTACTCCTTCGTGCCGCCACGCGAGCGCGCCGAGGCCAACGCCCGCGTCCTCACCGAATGGAAAGACGAGCTCAAGGAAATCGACACGAGCCTCCTACCCGATGACGTGCAGGCGAAGCTGCCGCTCTTCTGGAAGATGCTCGATGCCAAACCGTACGGCGTCGAGGACGTACCGGAGATCTACGCCAGCCAGTTCCGCAATCAGCCGGAGGCGCAGCCCGAGAACCGTGGCTGGCTCACCTTCGTGTATCCGTCGGTCGATCTCCGCGATAGCAAGCTGCTCACCAAGTTCGCCGATGAGACATCGGTCATCCAGACGTCGAAGGGCGAATACCGCGCGGCGGGTTTGGCCCAGCTCTACGCCAAGCTCTCACGCATCGTCCTCTGGGACGGCAAGCTCACGGTCATCCTGGCGACGCTGTGGATCTTGCTCATGCACTACCTCGACTTCCGCTCGGTCACCCTTGCCGCCGCGAGCGTCATCCCGCTCGGCGTCGGTCTCTTGATGATGCTCGGGCTGCTGTCGATCACCAACCACAACCTGAACTTCATGAACGTGGTCATCCTGCCCATTCTCCTGGGCTTCGGCGTGAGTCACGGCCTCTATTTGCTCCACCGTTTCCTCGAGGGCGTCTCACCGATCGTGGCGTTGCGCTCCGTGGGCGCCGCCGTTGCCAGCTCGACCCTGACCGCTATCGCGGGCTTTGCTTCGCTCTTCGTGGCCAGCCACCGAGGCCTGCAGTCGATGGGCTTCGTCGCTTGCTTGGGTCTTGCGACGACGCTGCTCGTCTCGTTCACCGTGCTCGCGGCGGTGCTGCAGTTGCTCTACGACAAGCGAAAGTCGGAGAACGCCTCGACGACCGCCGACAAGACCTCGGGGCTGAAGCACAGCGCGTGATGGCCGATGCCTGGTAGCTCGACGCAGCGGCCGAACCGCGACGTCTCCTTGGGAAAGACGATGTTGTCGAGGTCCGAGTAGATCGAGACGAACGGCACTTCGGCCTTCGGCAAGTCGCGCAAGAACTCGGACCCGTAGCGCATCTGCTTGGCGTTCGCGGTGCGAGCGACCCGCGCCATCACCGTGCCTGCGTGCGGTGAGCCAATGGTGACGACGCCCGAGATCGGCAGCGTCGGGTCCTTCGATAGCGCGACCCGCGTCAGCAATCCGCCCTGGCTGTGCGCGACGACGATGACCTTGGCCCCGCCCGCGTGCTCGGACCAACGGCGGATATCGTGCGCCAGCGCGTCGGCTTGCACCTCCATGGTCGCGGCGTGTGGGCGAGCCTCTAGGCTGGTGACGTTGCCGTAGCCACGCGCGCGCAGTTGCTTGCCGATCCACGCCATCGAGCTGCGATTCATCATGTAGCCGTGAATGAGCGCTATGGGCGGACCGCCGGCTGGAACGAACGGCGCGAAGGGGCCGACCGGCGTCAACGCGCTCGGGTAGCCGACCCAGGTGCGGATGGTCGAGATCCACTCGGGGCCGAAGGCGCGCAAATACTTGCCGAGCTTAGGACGTCCGCTCGCGGTGGCGCGCCAGTGTGCACCGTAGCCGATGGCGACCCAACCAGCGGCGACACCCGCGGTGGTCGTGGCGATGGCAACGGCGAACAAAGCGATCGGCATCATGCGTCCTGCTCGAACACTGTAACACCGCCGACGACGGTGCGGAGGGTTCCGACCTTCGCCAAGTCTTCGACCTCCACCGCGAACGGGTCGCGGTCGAGGACCACGAAGTCGGCGAGCTTTCCTGGGGCGAGCTCCCCCAAGCCGCCGTCGTGCGCCGCGAACGCCGCCCCGCTGGTGTAGCCCGCGAGCGCCTCTTCCAGGGTCAGCCGCTGCTCGGGCGTGAGCGTCGCGCCATGCCCGTCGGTGCGGACCACTGCGGAGCGAATGCCGTCCCAAGGATTTTCGCTGGCAATCGGGGCGTCCGAGCCCAAAGCGAGACGCACGCCGGCGTCGAGGAAGCTGCGCCAGGCGTAGGCGCCCTGGATGCGTGCCGGCCCGAGACGCGCCACCGCCCAGCCGAGGTCACAGGTGCAGTGCGAAGGCTGCATGCTGGCGATGATGCCCGCTTTAGCAAACACCTCGAAGAGCGACGGCGTCAGCGTTTGCGCGTGCTCGATGCGGTGGCGGCGATCCGCCGGCGCGCCCTGTGCTTCGACGATGGCCGTGGCCGCGAGCTCGGCGGCGCGGTCGCCGATGGCGTGAATCGCGACCTGCCGTCCGAGGGCATGCGCGCGCGCCGCGGCGGCGGTGAGCTCCTCTTGGCTCATCATGAGCAAGCCACTGGTCGATGGGTCGTCGCTGTAGGGAGCGCGCAAGGCGGCGCCGCGCGAGCCGAGGGCGCCGTCGGCGAAGAGCTTGCGCCCGACGACGCGCAAGCGGTCGCTGCTCGCCGGGTGACGCAGGAGCTCGTCGACCTCGGGCTGGGCGCCGAACATGTACGCCCGCACACGCAGGGTGAGCTCTCCGGCGGCCTCGAGGCTTTGCAGGATACGCAGCACCTCCGGGCTCATCATCATGTCGTGGACGCACGTGAGCCCCACGCGCGCGCAGCGCCGCAAAGCGAGACGCACGTCTTGCTCGAGTGTCTCCGTCCGCTCAAGCGGAATGTGCTTGCTAACGAGGTCGCAAGCGGCATCGACGAGCACTCCCGTCGGCTCGCCAGACGCGTCCCGGACGATGCGACCACCCACCGGGTCGGGCGTGTCACGCGTGATGCCGGCGCGGGCGAGCGCTTCGGCGTTCACCCAAACCGCGTGGAAGTCGACACGGGTCATGACCATCGGCTGCGCGACCGCGCGCACGCTCGCAAGCGTGGGCAGCCGCCGCTGCGGCCACAGGTTGTCGTCCCAGGCGCCGCCGATGACCCAGCTGTCGGCGGGCAGCGCCGCCGCCGCCGTCGCGATGAGCGCCGCCGCATCCTCTTCGCTGCCGGCGCCGGCGAGCTGCACCGTCCGTAGCGCCGCGCCCGTCTGTTGCAGATGGAAGTGCGCGTCGATGAGACCAGGGACGACGCAGGCTCCACCGAGATCGATATCGGCGCGCGCGCCCGCCCTTTCGATGGCGCGAATCACCCCATCCTCGACGACCAGCGTACCTGGTGTGAACGCACGGCCCCCGAGCCACAGGCGCGCGTTCCCGTAGATCACTTCGGCGTTGCCTCGGCGACCAGCTTCTCGGCGGTGACGAACTTCGGCGCGATGTCGACCGGGACGGCGGCGAGCTGGTCGAGCACCTTCTTCACCTCGGGGCGGATGACCGCCTGCTTCTCGAGGAGCGCGGCCGCGGCGGCCCGGTCTCCGGTGGCCTGAATCGTCATCAACTTGGTCGTCAGATCCCGCACGGCGTCCTTGATCTTGGTGTCGTCGATCGTGAACGCATTGCCCTTCACGATAAAGGCACCGGCGTCTTGCAAGACGTTGAGCTGCATGGCGACGCCCTTGCCGTGCGCCTCGCTCAAGCCGAAGCGCACCGAGCGGAAGCTCGACGCGAGGTACGTGACGTACATCGTGCGCTCGAGCTCCTTCGGCAGCGCGCCCTTGTCGATGAGCTTTTGCATGGCCCAAAGACCCGAGACATCCGCTTTAGCCTCCTCGATGGGACTGTAGAGCTCCTTGAGCTCGGCGCGCACCGTCGATGCCTTGCCGTTTACCTGGATGTCGTGCGGCCCCAGGCCGTGCATCAGCTCGTGCATCAAGATGTGCGTGAAGAACGCATCGAAGGCGACGCGCGAGCGGTCATTCGATGCGAGCGCGATCTTCGCGATGGGCGTGAGCACCTTGGCGAACTTCGCCTCCTGCACGTTCTTGAGCATGACGCGCTTGGCGCCCTTCTCCTTGGTGACGCGCTCGTCGTTGGGGAGGTTGAAGGCAGCGGTCTGCACGCCGCGATTCGCATCGCCGGCGCCGAAGACCGAGTTCACCACACGAATGGGCGCGAGCGCGCCGAGCTTCGGGTTCCTGTACTTGGCGTCGATCGGCAGCTCGTTCTCGAGCCCTTGCAGCTCACCGGAGAGCTTGGCGAGCTTCGCCGTCTCGGCGTCGTCGCGCACGGTCACGAACGACTCGAACGCCGCTTTGGCGTTGAACCAGCCGTCTTCGTAGACCTCGTACGGACCGATCGTCGGCTCGACGCTGGCATCGAGCTCCATCCAGGCAACGTCGCTCGCGTAGTAGTCGTTCGAGAGCAACGCGGTGGCACGGGTCGTCAGATAGTTCTTCAACGACGGCTGCGTCGTGAGATCGGCGGCCTGCGTGAGGAGCGTTGCGATCTGCTGCAGCTCGGGTTGGTACTCGACGCTGTAGGGAATGCTCGTGAGCTTGCCGTTTGGCAGCCGGCGAATCGTCGTGAAGAAGCCCTGGGCGGCGCGCTTCTCGGCGTCGGGCAGCACCTTGTGCCAGGCTTCGATCTCTTCCTTGGTCGCCCGTGACGGATAGAAGGTCGCCGAGTGCGGTTTCTGCCCCACCCCGTCGACGAAAGCGGCCTCGTTGTCGAGACGCGACCACGGCCCCTTGTTGAGCAAGAAGTAGTCGAGGCGCGCTTTGCCCGCGGCGGACGTGTCGCGCATCAGCTCGAGCAACAAGCCGCTGTTGCCAGCCCAAACCTGACGCAAGAACAACGCGTCGACGATCCGCGAGGCCTGTACCAGCTTGCCGATCACGGCGCGCTCGCTGGCCGGTAGCGCGCTCACGTCGACCTTCAGCTCGACGGGAGCGAAACGGGAGGACATCTTGTTCAGTGCCCCGGCATCGGGCGCGGCAAGCAACGCTAGCGGCAGTAGAATATTCATCATCGCGGTCCGGATCTGGGCCGCCGTCGCGACAGGAGTCAAGCGTGCTCCGCCGTGTTATCGTCCCTCGAGCATGAAGCACGTCGTCCTCGCCGCAGCCGCGCTCGCGGTAGGCTTCGTCGCCGGCCATTTCCTCTGGCCGATGCGTAAGATCGTTCGCGAGGCGGGTGCGGCTCACGCGAGCCGCTGGCGGGCGCCGCCCGTGCTTGGACCCGACGGCACACCGACCGAAGCTCCGCCCGAGCTTTGGACCGTCGAGCGGGTCATGCAAGCGGTGAACGAGCTGTCGCGGCTCCCCAGCATGACGAAGCGCGCCGAAGCGGTCCGCGACATCATTCCGCACATCGAGACGGCCGATAGCCCCGAGCTTGCTCCCAAGCTCGCGCCCCTCGCCCACGACAGCGCCATCCAGGGCTTGTACCTGACCGTGCTCGGCATGTGGTCCGAGGGCGACCCCGAGGCGGCCGTCCGCTACAGCGCAGCACTCAAGGACGTGACGCTGCAGATGCTCGGCGTGTCCTCGACGTTCCATGCCTGGGCGCAAGCCGATCTGACCGCCGCGTCGAAGTTCGTCGACGGTCTGCCCCAGGGGCCTCTGCGCACTCAATGTAGCGAAGTCGTGCTCAGCGCCACGGCGCTGGTCGATCCGAAGCGCGCCCTGCAGATGGCGGCCACCCTGCCGCCGACCAACGCCAACGCGGAGTCGCGCGTCATCTACGCGACCTGGGCGAGAAACGACCTCGACGGCGCGCTCAAAGCGGCCATGACCATGCCGGAAGGCAAGAACCGCAACCAGGCCGTCGAGTCCATCATGACGGAGTGGGTGGAAAAAGACGCGGCCGCGGCGCTCGACTGGGCGGTGAAGCACAACGCCGAGCGCGGCATGGGCGACGTCCTGCAAACCGCGTTCAGCTCGGTCGCTGTCGAGCGCCCGGACCTCGCGGCCGGCTACATCGCCAAGCTCGACGACGGCAAGGACCGTGACGGCATCATCGGCACCCTGGCCATCCGCTGGGCCGGACAGGATCGCGAAGCAGCCAAGCGCTGGGCACTCGGCCTCGATGACAACGACCGCACCTTGGCGCTCGAGGGTTTGGTCGGCGGCCTGCAATATGACGACCCGGCAAGCGCGCTCGATCTCGCCAAGTCCATCGACGATCCCAAGCACCGCGGCCGCAACATGGCGAGCGTCATCTCCGCTTGGGCGGACCGCGAGCCCGAGCTCGCGTGGAAATCCGCGCAGGATCTTCCTCCCGGACGCGAGAAAGACGAAGTCATCGCCAGCGTCATTGGCTCGCTCGGGCGGACCAATCCGATGGCCGCCGCCGATGCCCTCACCGAGCTCGAGGACGCGCCCGCGCTGCGACGCGCCGCCGGGGAGATCGCGCGCTCCTGGGCCGATGTCGACCCGCAGGCGGCCGTGCGCTGGGTCGAGCGCCTGCCCGAAGGCGAGGCCAAGCAGCAAGCGTCGAGCATGATCGCGGCCACTTGGGCGGAGAACGACCCCGTGGCGGCGGCGGCATGGGTGGAGTCCCGCGGCGACGAGGCGACCAAGCGCGACCTCGCGCTCACCTGGGCGTCGAGTGATCCGCAAGCGGCCGTCGAGTGGGCCATGCAACACGGGGGACGCGGCGAAGGTACTTTCGATCAAGCGGTGAGCGCCTGGGCGGCCAACGACCCACGCCGCGCCGCGGCCTGGGCGAGCAGTCTTCCACGCGGCAAGAACCGCGACACGGCCTACGAGCAGCTCAGCGAGAACACGCTCTACGACGATCCCGAGACGGCGATGGGCTACGTCCAGCAGATCGGTGACGCGACGTCGCGCGATGCGATGCGCGCGCGCATGTACGCCGCATGGCAACAGAACGATCCCAAAGGCGCCGAGCAGTGGCGCGCCGGCGCACGCCTGAGCCCAGCCGAGCTGGCGGCGCTCGAGACACCACCCGACGTCGAGCTGGAGCCAACCCCGAGCTGCGTATGCCCGCCGACGGCTCCCTAGCCGTTAGGCCTTGGTCGCCGGCTTCTCGCGCTTGACGCCGACCCAGTACAGCGCCCCCGCCATCACGAGGAACATGGCCATCGGCCACCAATCGTGATTGCGCGCCAGGCCTCCGAGCAGGCCGCTCATGTCGAAGGCA
This sequence comes from Myxococcota bacterium, assembly GCA_041288095.1. Lineage (GTDB taxonomy): Bacteria > Myxococcota > XYA12-FULL-58-9 > XYA12-FULL-58-9 > JALHOP01 > JALHOP01. Next base: position 1,703 of record JBGGMJ010000084.1, on the reverse strand, counting down.
TTGTCCTTCTCGTAGAAGGTGATCACCGACTGGATGACACCGGCAATGGCGCCACCCGCGATGAGGCCCGAGGCCATGAGGACGCCCGGCGAGAACTCCGCTTCGGCGGCCGAGATGTCCTTGCGCTTGCGATCGACGAGCCAGCGGACGATGCCGCCCGCGAAGATGCCGGCCGAGGTCGAGATCGGCAGGTAGAGACCGACCGCGAAGGCGAGCGACGAGTTGCCGAGCCCCAGGAGCTCGCAGAGCAGCGCGAAGAACACGCCGATGAGCACGAGGCCCCACGGCAGTTTGCCGCCGAGCGTGCCGTCGATGATGAGGCGAAAGAGCTGCGCCTTCGGCGCGTCGAACTTCCACAGGTCGGCGGCGACGTAGTGCACCTCGCCAGTCTCCGTCGTGAGGTAACGGCCCGCCGGCACGGCGCCCTCGCCTTCCTTGAGATCGACGACGCGGTAGCTCTGATGGTCGATGCCGAGCTCGGTCGGAGCGTCCGCTGGAACGGTCAACGCCGCGCCCGCGAAGTTTTTCTCCTCGAGGCGAAACGGGAAGGTGCCGCAGACGCCGGGGTCGACGAGGAACTGCAAGGCGCCGCTCTCGTCGACGAGATACTTGCCGCGGTCGACACCGGCCATCTCCTCGCGCACGTAATGCACGTGGTAGCTCTTGCCGTCTGGACCGGTCGCCATCGCGTCGCGCGAGACGTCGACGGTGACACCGGGGATGCTCACCGGCTTGTAGGTGGTGTGGCCCTGGTTCAGGAGCAACAGCACGAAGCCGATGACGACGGCGCTGACGACGACTCCGACCGCGATGGCGATCTGCTGGTACTTCGGCGTCGCACCGATGAGGAAGCCGGTCTTCAAGTCCTGCGAGATGGTGCCGCCGTTCGACGCCGCGACGCACACCAGCGCCGCCGTTGTCAGCGCCATCGGCTTGTAGTCGACGCCGGTCCAACCGATGAGCACGAACAGGCCACAAGTGATGAGCAAGGTCGCGACGGTCATGCCGGAGATCGGGTTCGACGACGAGCCAATCTCGCCGGTGATGCGGCTCGAGACGGTGACGAAGAAGAAACCGAACATGAGGATGAGCACCGCCGAGAGCAGGTTGATCTCGAGCACCGGCGCGAGCCAGATGACCATGATGAGGACGGCCGAGCCGCCGAGCACCAGCATGATGGGGAGGTCACGCTCGGTCCGCTTGGGCGCCGCAACCACGGGCGCACCGGCGCGGCCGGCCCTCATGCTCGCAAGGCCACCCTTGAACGCGCCAATGATGGTTGGGAGCGACCGCGCCAAGGCGATGAAGCCGCTGGTCGCGACCGCGCCGGCGCCGATGTAGAGGATGTACGTGTTGCGGATCTGGCCGGGCGTCATCGAGCTGATGAGCCGCTTCGCCTCGGGATAGAGCGGCGCGGTCATGCCGTCGCCGAACAAGTGAATCAGCGGCACGAGCACCAAGAAGGCGAGCACGCCGCCCGCCATCATGTTGGAGGCCACGCGCGGTCCGATGATGTAGCCGACGCCGAGCATCGGTGGCGACACTTCGAAGGCGACCGAACCGCCCTTCAAGCGGCCCCAGAAGGTGATGCTGAACGCGGAGACGTCCGCCCAAAGCCTGTTGATGAGGTTCAGCACCGAATAGACGAGGCCGACGAAGAAGCCGACGAAGACCATCTTCGCCTGCGTGCCGCCCTGCTCACC
>JBGGMJ010000083.1:0-36559 GCA_041288095.1 Myxococcota bacterium | reverse complement strand
CTCGAGCTGGTTGCGTGCCGCTGTGCTCGGCTCCAACGACGCGATTGTCTCGACATCGAGCCTGATGATTGGCGTCGCGGCGTCGGCTGCTGAGCGTGCCACGATTGTCGTTGCGGGTGTTTCCGCCTTGGTCGCGGGCGCTATGTCGATGGCCGTGGGTGAGTATGTTTCCGTGAGCTCGCAACGTGACGCGGAGCGAGCCGACATCGCCAAGGAGACGCGTGAGCTCGCCGAACAGCCGCAGGCCGAGCTCGAGGAGCTGGTCGCGATCTATGTGGCCCGCGGGCTCGACGCGGATCTGGCCAGGCAGGTCGCTCAGCAGCTGAGCCAAGGCAATCGCCTCGAAGCGCACCTGCGAGACGAGCTCAACATCGATCGGCAGACGCTGGCGCGGCCGCTGCAAGCAGCGTGGATCTCGGCCGCGAGCTTCGCGGTGTTCGCGGCGGTCCCGGTGCTCGCCTTGCTCATCGCTCCGGCGACCCTGCGCATCCCGACCATCGGCGCCATCTCTCTAGCGGCCCTGGCGAGCTTGGGTGCGCTCGGTGCTCATCTCGGCGGCGCCCTGCGCCTGCGCGCGGCCTTGCGCGTCACCATCGGCGGTGTCATCGCCATGGGCATCAGCGCGGGCGTTGGTCACTTATTCGGGGTCGCGGTCGGCTAGTGCCGGCCCGGCCGCGCTCAGCGTATCGAGAGACCATCGCGAAAAAAGCGCGCGCCTCCTGGGGATGCGCGTAAGTCTTGCGCGGCGCTCGTAGCTCCTTGAGCCGCACGCAGTTCGTGGACCGCTGGCACGGCAGATGCTCCATGTTCGAAGCGAACAACGGATAGCCATGACCACACCTTTCCGAAAAGCAGCGCGAATCGTCGCCGTCACCGGAATCGGGGCGTTGGCTGTCGTGCAGCTCGTGCCCTACGGCCGGCACCACACCAATCCGCCGGTCAAGCAGGAGCCGGCGTGGAACCATCCAGAGACCCGCGCCCTCGCCGCGCGTGCATGCTTCGACTGCCACAGCAACGAAACACACTGGCCATGGTACGCGCACGTCGCGCCGTTCTCGTGGCTAGTCCAGCGTGACGTCGATGTCGGGCGGCGAGTCGTAAACTTCTCGGAATGGGATCGCCCACACGAGGAAGCCGACGAGTCCGCGGAAACGGTGCTCGAAGGCGAGATGCCACCTGCGGCGTATGTCTTGCTACATCCGGCTGCCCGCCTTACGTCAGAGCAGAAGCGGTCGTTGGCGAATGGGCTTGCGGCGACTATCGGCTCGCAAGCGGGCGACAGCGACGGCAACTGAGCCGTATCGAAACGACAAGTGGCGCGCCCCAGTTGTACCTGGATGAACCCCGACCAGGGGAACAGTCAGAGCTTCTCGCCAACGTCGATCCGATTGCCATCGGGGTCCGCTATGACAAACGTGCGTAAACCAAAGTCCTTGTCGCGAAGTCCCTTCATCACGCGGTGTCCAAGACTCACGCAGCGATCGTGGACAGCAGGCGCGTTGCTGACGAGAAGGTGGGCCACATTCCACGTCGCGCCTTCGTGGCCACGAACGAGCGTCAAGTGGATCTCCGCATCGTCCTTTTTCAAGATGACGAATCCGACGGGAGCACCGTTCTCGAACGTCACCTCGAACCCAAGCGCGTCGCAATAGAATGCCAGTGCACGCTTGATGTCACTTACAGGGATTGTGGCCGCACAACGGCCGAGATTGAACTGGGACGCGGAAGCACTCATGGTCGCCTACTGGAGTAGAGTAACCGTGAGGGCGGTGCCTCGAGCGGTCGTGCGGGCGGTGCCGACAGCATCTGCGTAGCACACGGGGTTCAGCGGGCCAATCGGTATGGCCCTGCTTCAGACATGCCGCCCGGAGCGTCAGACAGCGCGGGCTCGCTCGAGCACCGGTCGCACCTTTGCCTCCAACAACTCAACCAACCGCTCGTCCATGAACTGATAGCGGTCGGGGATGTCGAGGCAGACGACTTGCTTGCCCTTGAGCGAAGCGCTGAAGCGTTTGGTGAGCTTGGTCCGGTGCTCGGGTTCCATGACGAACACGATGTCGGCCCACGCAACGAGCTCATCGCTCAGCGGCGTGTCCGCATCCTTCGTGAGCCCAGCCGACGCGCACTCGATGCCCGGGTAGTCCGCGAACACCTGCTCCGCGGTAGGGCTCCGCCAATTGTTGCGGCTGCAAACGAAGAGGACGTTCATGGCCGACGCCGCATCGGTGCGGTGAGCGCCAGTTCAGACCATTCGGCGGGATGGATGGGAGGCATGGCGCGCCCGGAAGGATTTGAACCTTCGACCCTCGGATTCGTAGTCCGATACTCTATCCAACTGAGCTACGGGCGCGTTTGCGTGCCAGGAGGCACTTGCCGTTCTGAAGAGCCGCGCGTGTAGCAAGGGAGCGCGGCGGTTGTCCAGACCTTTGTTGGGGGGAGGGGCGTGCTTACCCTCAAGGGCTGGGGGTGCAATAGGATGGTCGAGGTTTGGCCGGGGAAGCCCTATCCGCAAGGGGCGACGTTCGATGGGTTAGGGGTCAATTTCGCGGTCTATTCGCAGGGGGCAGAGAAGGTCGAAGTCTGTTTGTTCGACCCGCAGGATCCCGCGAAGGAGACCGGGCGCTTCACCCTGCCCGAGACGACAGACTTCGTTCATCACGGCTACGTGCCGCATCTGAAGCCCGGCACCCTCTACGGCCTGCGTGTGCACGGACCTTATGATCCGGCTCGCGGGCTGCGCTTCAATCCCGCGAAGCTCCTCGTCGACCCGTACGCCAAGGCGCTGCACGGGCGCGTCGACTGGGAGCAGCCGGTGTTCGGCTACAAGCTCGGTGGCGACGACCTCACCATCGACGACCAAGACAGCGCCGCCGGGGTGCCCAAGGGCATCGTCGTTGCGCGCGAGTTCGATTGGGACGGCGACGAGCCGCTGCAGACGCCGTGGCGCAAGACCGTCATCTACGAAGCGCACGTCAAAGGGCTCACCAAGCTCCACCCAGAGGTGCCCGAAGAGCACCGTGGCACCTATCTCGGCCTGTGTGCGGAAGCTGTCATCGAGCACATGCAGCAGCTCGGAGTCACCGCCATCGAGCTCTTGCCGGTGCACGAGAGCGTCGACGACTCGTTCCTCATGTCGAAGGGGCTTCACAACTACTGGGGCTACAACACGCTCGGCTTCTTCGCTCCCGATCAAGGGTTCGCTTCAGCGGACAGGCGCGCCGGCGGCCAGGTCGATCAGTTTCGCACCATGGTGAAGACCCTGCACAAGGCGGGCATCGAGGTCATTCTCGACGTCGTCTACAACCACACCTGCGAAGGCAACCATCTCGGCCCGACACTCTCGTTCAAGGGCATCGACAACTCGACTTACTACTGGCTGATGCCCGAGCAGCGCTTCTACTTGGACTTCACCGGCACGGGTAACAGCGTAAGGGCGGCACATCCGCAGGTGGCGCGGCTCATCGTCGACAGTCTGCGTTACTGGGTCGACACCATGCACGTGGACGGCTTTCGCTTCGACCTCACCAGCACCCTTGGCCGCATCGGCGAAGGCGGGTTCAGTGCCCATGCGCCGATTCTCCAGATCATCGCACAGGACCCGGTGCTCTCGCGCGTCAAGCTCATCGCCGAGCCATGGGACGTCGGCCTCGGCGGTTACCAGGTCGGTGGCTTTCGCTCGCCGTGGCGCGAATGGAACGGCAAGTATCGCGACGCCGTGCGCCGCTTCTGGAAAGGCGATGAGAACTTGGCGGGGGAGATGGGTTACCGCGTGGCCGGCTCCGCGGACCTGTACCAGCAGCAAGGCCGGCGCCCGCAGGCATCGATCAACTTCGTCACCGCCCACGACGGCTTCACGTTGCATGACCTCGTGAGCTACGGCGAGAAGCACAACGAAGCGAACGGCGAGGCGAACCGTGACGGCGCCGACGACAATCAGTCGTGGAACCACGGGGCCGAGGGCGAGACCAACGACCCCGAGATCATCACGCTGCGCGAGCGGCAAAAGCGCAATCTCCTGGCGACCATGTTCCTGTCGCAAGGCGTGCCAATGCTGGTGGCGGGCGACGAGATGGGTCGCACCCAAGGTGGCAACAACAACGCTTACTGTCAGGACAACGCCATCTCGTGGATCGATTGGACGCTCGATGACCGTCGCAAGGCGCTGCTCGAATTCACCAAGCGCGTCATCGCCTTCCGCCATCGCGAACCAGTGCTGCAGCGCCGCCGCTATTTCCAGGGCGACTTCATCTGGGACTCGCAGCAGAAAGATCTGCAGTGGTTCCGGCCGGACGGCAGCGAGATGGGCCAGGAAGATTGGGAGCAACCGTTTACGCGGTCGTTCGGTTGGCTGCTCGGCGGCGACGCCACCGGCTTACGTGACGAGCGCGGACAAGACATCACCGGCGACGCGGTGCTCGTCTTGATGAACGCCCACTACGAAGCCGTGACGTTCAACCTCCCCGACGCGACCAACGGTGTGCGCTGGACCATCGTGCTCGATAGCAGCGATGACCGCAAAAGCGGACAAGTCGACGAACCGACCTACGAGCTGCCCGGCCGCTCGATGGTCGTGCTCACGCACCCGATGCGCTAGCGACGCTTGTTGTCGTGATCGCCGCGGAAGGGCGCGGCGCCGTAACGGGTGAACTTGTTGCGCGTGCGGCGTTTGCGCCGGCGCTCGAAGAACTCGAAGCCGAAGAAGCCCTTTTGCTTGAAGAACTTCACGATGCGCTCGGTGAGCGACTGCGCCGACACTTCGTAGGGCTCCCCGAAAGGCTCGCCACCGCCGCGCATGATCGAATCGTAGATGAGGTCGCTGCTCTTGCGCAGGTGGCCGGCGGGACCGACCAGGCCGTCGGCTTCGGGCCGGTGCGGGTCGACGAGGGATGAGCTGCCGCTGCTCGAGCTCGTCTTCTCGAGCTTGCGAGGTTTGCTGCCGCTCTTGCTATCTTCTTTGCCGGCCATTTCCGAACGGACGCTCCAAGGCTAGAGTAGCCTGCCGTGAATACCGTGACCAGAGTCGCAGCGCTGCTCGTCGTCCTCGTGTCGGCGTGCAAGGCGCGCCGAGCCGAAGACCTCGCGGAGGCCTCGAGCATCCTCGTGGTCAGCGCTTTACGGGGCACGACCGAGCCTTGTGGCTGCACTTCACATCCTTTGGGTGGCCTCGATCGCCTGGCCGCGCGGGTGGGAGCGCACCGGTCGGCTGGAGCGCGGGCATTGCTCATGGTCGGCGACACCTTCTTCGAGCAGCCCACCTCCGCGGACCACGCCCGCGCCCAGGATGAGGCGCGCGCTTCGGTCATTGGCGATGTGCTCGAGCGCTTGGGCCCCGCGGCGTTGGTCTTGGGGCCGGCCGACCTCGGGCGTGGACGCAAACAAGAGCCGGTGCCGCGGACCATCGAGCTGGGCGGGCTGACCGTTGCTCTGTTCCAGCGAGCCGAGCTCGATGGCAAATCGTGTGGCGCCTTGCGAGCGGAGACGGCCCGGGCGCAAGCCGATGCGCGCGTGCTCCTTCTCGGCACGGACAGTCCCGCGGCGCGGGCCTGCGAAAGCGGAGTCGATATCGTGCTCGTGCCGGGCGGTGAAGAGACACGCATCCCGACCGTCGCCGGGAGCGCCCTGTGGATCGACGCCGCCGATCGCGGCCGTTATCTCGGACAGCTCGTCTTCCATATGGGGCCACCGGGCTCGTGGACGTTCTATGACGAGGGCAAGAGCGCGCGCCTGACCCACGATGCGAAGCGTGAGCGCCTGCGCCGCGAGCTCGAGGCTCTCGAAGACGGCCCCGCGAAGGAAGCGCGACGCGCCAAGCTCGCCGCCCTCGATGCCGAGGTGACGACCAGCGAAAAACCGCACGGCCGCTACGTCACCTGGAGGCTCGAAGCCATTGACCGCGATGTCGAGCCCGCGGAGTGGGCGACCGATGCCTTGCAGGGCTTCAATCGATCACTCTGCGACATCACGCGCACCGCGACCCGTGAGCGTACATGCGAGCGTGCCCCCAGCATCGCTGATCACTATGTCGGCACTGCTGTCTGCCAGGGCTGCCACGTCGAGGAGATGGACGTCTACAACAAGACCTCGCACGCTCACGCCTGGGCCACGCTCGAAAAAGCGTCGAAGAGCTGCGACCTGACCTGCGTCGGTTGCCACAGTGTCGGGTGGGAAAAGCCGGGTGGCTACTGCCGACTCGATGACGTCGAGCGCTTCACCAACGTCGGCTGCGAAAACTGTCACGGGCCGGGGCGAGGGCATGCCATGAACCCCGCCGATCGCAGTGGTTGGAGCGCGTCCTTCGTCCGCGATCCCGGAGTCACCACGTGCGTGACCTGTCACAACCCGCAGCACTCGGACAAGTTCGACTTCGCTACCTATCGCCCGCGCATCCTGGGGCCCGGGCACGGTCGTTAGCTACGCGGGTTGGTCGCGACGCACGCGCTCGGAGATGCGAGCTTCGCGCATGGCCTGCAACACGTCTTCGTGTGGCGACATCTTGGCCCGCTGCTTGTCGGTGAAGTGCGGGCTCGCGGCGAGCAGCCAGGCGAGCGTCTGTGTGAGCGTGAGGCGCATCGAGCGTGGGCTGAAGCCGAGCCGCGCCGCCTTGGCGTTGCTGTACCAGAAGTAGCGTCCGGTTTGGCGGGCAAGGTCGACGGTGGCGAGAGGCTCCCTCTTGGTCACCTTTGCCCCCAGCTCCATGATCGACGCGGCCAGCACGGCCGGCCCGCGTGTCACGGTGAAGCGCGGCCTGGAGACGCCGGCGAGCTCGGCCAGCATCTCGTGCATGTCGCGCCACGTGACGTTCTCGGCGGCGAGGATGTAGCGCTCACCAGGCATGCCCTTCTCGGCGAGCAAGAGGTGACCACGCGCGACATCGGTGGCGTGCATGACGTTGGCGCCGCCGGGATACGTGAGCTTCATCGGATCCGTGAGGTAGCCGGTCACGGTGTTGAGCGAGGCGCTCGGCCGGTGGTCGTGGGGGCCGATGAAGACGCTGGGGTTCGCGAAGACGACCTCGACGCCGATGGTGGCGGCGTGCTCGCGTGCCGCCTGCTCTTGCTCCGCTTTGCTCACGAAGTAGTCGGGAACACCGGCACCGACCGTCGGCGCCCGCTCATCGAGCACCTTCGGCCCGTCGCTGCCACCGAACACCGCCGTGCTCGATGTCATGACGACGCGACGCGCCCCCACGGCCTTGGCCGCGTCCAAGACGTTGACCGACCCCTTCTTGGCCGTGTCCATCATCACATCACGCGAGTAGCCCCAGTAGGCAAAGACCGCCGCGCAGTGGAAGATGACCTCGCAGTCCTTGGCCGCTTCGAGCACTTCCGCGGCGTCCCGGACGTCGCCGTACACCAACGTGCACGCCAACCCCTCGAGGCCCTGCATCTTGCTCGTGCGGCGGACCATGGCCCGCACCTCGTGGCCCGAGTTGATGAGCTCGCGGACGAGATTGCAACCGAGTAGTCCGTTGGCGCCGGTGACCAGGGCTCGCATGTCTTCCGCATAGCGCGGCGCTTGCGTTCAGGCAATTCAGCGGACCGATTCGACTCATTCGGCATACCGATGGCCGAAGGGCTTCAAACGACCCATCATCTCGTGGTCGATAGCAGCACGGTAAACATGCCGTTGCGTGAATGGAGAAAATCAATATGTCCCGCTTTGCTCTCACTGCCTTGTTGGCCCTCGCCTTACCGGTCGCCGCACGGGCCGCCGATACCTACGCCATCGATCAGGTGCACTCGGCCCTCATCTTCAAGGCTCACCACCTAGGCGCCGCCTGGGTCTATGGTATGTTCACCGAGCTCTCCGGCAGCATCGCATACGACGCAGCCAACCCGGCCGCCAGCTCGATCGAGCTGACCGCCAAAACGGACAGCCTTACGACGCACAACAGCCAGCGTGACACGCACCTGAAGAGCCCGGACTTCTTCAACGCCAAGCAGTTTCCGAAGATCACCTTCAAGAGCAAGTCGGTGACCAAGGTAGACGACAAGACGCTGAGCGTGACCGGCGACCTCACCCTGCACGGTGTCACCAAGGCGGTGACCGCGAAGGTCACGCACACGGGCACGGGCAAGGATCCGACGGGCGCGCAGATCATCGGTTTCGAGACGTCGTTCCCCGTGAAGCGCAGCGACTACGGCATCACCTACTGGATCCCGCAGATCGATGACGAGGTTCAGCTCATCATCAGCCTCGAAGGTAACAAGAAGTAACGCGGACGCGTGGGCGAGGAGCGGGAGGTTCTCCGTTCCTCGCGCTCGCGGAGGTTCCCCCATGGTGATCGTCGGCCTCATCATCGCGCTCTTGCCGGCTGTCATCTGCGCGGTCGTCCTCGCCGCCATTCGCGCCTGGCGCCCGGGCTGCGAAACCTGCCTGCGCTGGGCGGTACCGTTCGCTGTCGCGGCCGGCTTTGTCGCCGCGCAAACCATGATCGACGGTGTGCCCCGCGTCCCGCCGATCGAGGCCTCGGGTTGGTTCTCGATTGTCACCATGGTCTTGGCCGTGCTCGCCATCGCCATCAGGCCGCGCGTGTCCTCGACCGTCTGGGGGCTCGTATGCCTGCTTGCTGCCCTGGCGATCGTCATCGTCATCGTCCACCCGCTGGTCGGTGAATTCTGGTCGTGGCCGGAAGCGATTGGCTGGGTGATCGGCATGACCGCCGTAGCGGGCAGCGGCGCTTGGCTCGTCGACCGCCGTGCTTCCCCCGGACCTGGTGCTCCCGCTGTCCTATTGATCGCGGCCACCGGTGTCGCCGTCGGGCTCGCCCTCTGTGGCAGCGCGCGCTACGGGCAGCTTGCTGGCGCGATCGCGAGCGTCATGGCCCCGCTCATCCTTCTCGGGCTCATCCGCCGCGATACGCGCTTGCTCGACGGCGCCGCCTGGGTTGCCTACCTGGTTCTGGCGATGCTCGTCGTGGCCGGCGTGGCCTATGTCGATGTGCCCGTATTCGTTGGTCTTCTCGTCGCCGTCGCGCCGCTTGGGATGCTTGCCGGGGATGTCCCTAGGCTCGCGCCCTTGGCTTTCTGGAAACGCGATAGCGTGCGCGTCGTAGTAACCATCGCGATCGTGTCACTCGCGTTGGCGGTCGCCGCCGCCGCTGCCACAAGTTCAGCTCCTTATTGACGGGTGCATAAATCCGTTGGATGTCCTCGTGCGTAGTCATCTCCGAGGGTCGACACGCCCATGACTCCGACGCACCACCTTCCCGAAGATTTGCTAGCGGTTTACGCCGCCGGGACGTGTGGGGAGCCCGAAGCGCTCTTCGTCGCGACGCACCTCACGTTGTGCAAGCAATGCCGCGACTCGCTCGCGGTGCTCGAGTCGATCGGCGGTCACACCATCGAGACGATCACGCCGATGAACGTCGGCGTCGACGTCGAGACCCTGCTGGCACGGGTCGAGGCTTCACCGTCCGCGAAAGAAGACAAGCCGAAGGTCGATGAAAAGGTCGCCTCCGCTCAGAAGCAGCTCGCGGACGCGGGCATGCCGGGCGTGCTCGCGCCGTACATGCCCGAGGGCCTGAAGTGGCGCTTCCTCGCCCCGGGCGTGAAGCAGGTCGAGCTGACCTTGCGCTGGAACGACTATCCGGCCCGCCTCGTGAAGTTTCCACCTGGCTATGTCGTGCCCTTGCATACGCACCCCGGTCCCGAGCTCACGATCGTCCTGACCGGAGCCTTCGAAGACGGCGAAGACAAGATGCAACGCGGCGACGTCGAAGTCCGCGATGAAGCGCACCGCCACGAGCTACGCATCACCAAGGACGCGACCTGTATTTGTCTCTTCATAGCCGACTCAGCGCCCATACCGCTGACTTGGCTGGGGAGAATCCTCCGCCCTTTTCTCGGTTGATTCCCGGCGGGGACGTCAGTTTCTGGCGTCCTCGGAAGGGTGACGCGCAGCTGCGTGTACGTCATGGAACGTCACTGACGCGGCCGCTGCTCGCCCATCCGACGCGATAGCCGCGAACAAGCGTAGCTTCGGTTTGTGGCGACCTTCGAAGCGGGCGAAGAACTCCGTGCCGACGACCTCGCGAAGAGGGACGTCCAGCGCGAGCCGCGTTCCGGCGCTCGCAGGCAGGGCGACGATACGACAGGTCTGGTCGCGGAGTTGCGCGTCCTCGACCGTGATGGCGGACTGTGCGGCGAAGACCACGGCCAGGCAGTAGCGGGGAACGACCAGCTCGAGACCCGTGAGCGGCTGGCCATCGATGGGCTTGGCTCCGTCGATCGTAGTGCCCGGTGTGGCGTCGACGTGGAGCCGCTCGATGGCGCCGTCCAGCTGCTGTTCGATGCCGGCGACCGCCAGGCGACCGGGCTCGACGCGAGACGTTTGGCCGCTGACGCTGATGCGCATGCCGTCCTCGGTCTCCTCGAAGCTCGCGGCCCCCTTGGGCAACTGGGCGGGCAAGCGAGCGGTCCAGAGGAAGGGCACGCGCGCGCCGACGTCGTGGCTGACGCTCCATCGGCGATACCGCGGGTTCGCAATCAGCGGCGGCGGGTCAGAGAGCACGCGCTTCAGGACGATTGCCGTTCGCCGCTCGGTGCCACGGTCGTAGATGCGCAGGTGCATCGATGCGCGGTAGGGAACTGTCGCCGTCGGGATCGGCGCGGCGAGGGTGTAGAGCGCCTGAGCGCCGGCCGCGAGGATCTCTGGTCCCGTCGCAACCGTCCAGTGCACGGGCGTTTGATGCCGCGAGTGTACGATGCCGAACGTCGGCGTGATCGCCGTCGTGCCGTCGTTGGTCAGCTGGACATCGACCTCCGAAACCCGGCCCAGACCTTCGGGATCGCGCAGGCCGCGGATCTCGGCATGGGCGGCGAGCGTCGTGCGAGGTGCGAGCCAGGCTCCGGCGCTAGCGAGCATGCCGATGCAAACGACACAAGCGATCGCGAAGACCGTCGCCGGCCTCTTGGCGCGGAAACGTCGTGTCTCGCTGGCGACGTCATCTGTCTGCAATAGCAGACCGAAAAACGCGACTGGCAGCAGGAAGATGTAGTAGTTCTGGAGCGACCGATAGTTGAACCACAACACGATCATCGGCGCCGTGAAGGCGAGCCACTTCAAGCGCGAAAACCACAGCGTGTAGGCGAGCGCGATCAGCGCGCAGGCGCAGGCCATCAGCAGCGAGAAGAAGACCTTCGGCAGGTGAGTCACGCCGGCGATGTTCGCCATGATCGGACCCGTGCCGATCTCCACGAGCGGGGCGCCGCCGGCCACCGGCACCAGCACGCCGCGCAACCAGCCGGACAGGTCGCTCACCATGAACGGCGCGTTGACGACGATGAAAGCCGCGGCCGCCGCGCCACCCGAGCGCATGAGGCGCATGACCCAGGTGCGCGTGTCTTTGCTTTCCAGAGCGAGCCACAACACCAAGAAGGGCGCCACGAACCACGGCGTCTGTTTGACGCCGCAGGCGAGGCCGAAGAGGGCGCCGGCGAACACCAAGCGGCCGCGCGCGAAGAACGCCATGCTTCCGAGCAACGGCAGCACCCAGAGGATGTCGAAGACACCTCCGGCGCTGAAGCTCACGAGGTCCCATTGCGCCCACAACATGGCGACGGGGAACCACCGTAGATGCGCCGGCGACCTCGCGACGAGCCAGACAAAGACGACGGCGAGCACCACCAGGGAGGTCAGGTCGATATTCGGTACGCCCAACAGCCGCTGCGGCAAGAACGCCAAAACGGACAGAGCTGGATAGGAGAGCTCGGTCACGAGCGTGCCGTCGATGCGATAGGTGCCGAACGCGGGATCGGCGGCGTAACGCGTGAACGCGTCAGCCATCGACAACGAATAGGGATTCTTGCCTTCGAGCAGGCTGTCGACGGCGAACTGGGAGAAGAGCAGCCCGTCAGTGCCGAAGTAGTCGACGCCGTAGCGCGCGACGAAGCGACGGGCGACGATGACGAGCACGACGACGATTGGCGCGTAGCGGTTGCAGAACGCGAGGGCGCGACGCACGCTCGGCGGAAGACGGCCGACCGCACGCGCCAGCACATCGGCGAGCCGCTGCGCGGGCTCGAGGAGCAGCCGAGGTGGACCTGCGATCGCGACGACGATGCACGCGAAGGCGAGCACGTACCACACCCAGAAGCGGAGCAGGGCCGGCAACGCGAATGCCTCGACGTTGAGCCAGGCCTTCAAGCCGACACGCAGCGCGCGTGCCGCCGCGATGACGAGCAGAGCCGACACGAACGCCGACAGCGGGGTACGCCCCGGCGAAGCTGCGCTAGCCGGGTTTTCCATCATCGGATGGCATGCGCGTTCGCAAACGCGCGAGCGCGAGACGCATGCGTGTCTTGACCGTGCCGAGCGGTGTGTTGGTCGCGGTGGCGACGTCGCTGAGTGACTTGCCCTCGCCGTAGACCTGCGCGACGACCTGCGCTTGTTCCTCGGGGAGCTCGGCGAGCGCGGTTTTCAGGAGCGCGGCGAAGCGCGAGCGCTCGACGTTTACATCGGGACCGGCGGGCTCGTCGACGAGCGCCGGATCGAGTGGGTCGTATTCGGGGCGACGCTCGCGGCGGACGCGATCGATGAGGCTGTTACGAGCGACGGTAAAGAGCCAGGTGCTGACGCCACCGCGCGCTGGGTCGAAGTAGCGCGCCTTGGTCCAGACGGTCAGCATGACGTCCTGCACGATCTCGTCCGCTGAAGCGTTCTCGACGCCACGCTTGATGAGATAGCCTTTCACGCGCGGCGCGAAATGCGCGAACAACGCCGCGAAGGCTGCCCGGTCCTGAGAGCGGGCAACGGCCAGAACGGCCTCTTGTGCTGCGGCTGCGTCCACTCGAAACGGGACCCTAGCTTGCCTCCGGCCGTCGTGCGAGAGGGTAGGCGATGATTGATGCCACGCACGATCCTCAAGCCACGAGCTGGGTGACGAGCGCCAACGGTCACCCAGATTTTCCGATCCAGAACCTACCGCTGGGCGTACTTTCGTACGGTACGGGCTCGCCACGCGTCGTCATCGCCATCGGCGACATGGCGCTCGACATCGGCCGTTTGCTGAACGGCGCGTTTCTCCAGGGCGAGGCGGCGCTCGCGGCTCAGATGGCGAGCGGCCAGTCGTTGAACGCGCTTTTCGCGACGGGCACCGGACCACGCCGCGCCTTGCGTGCGCGGGTCTTCGAGCTGCTCTCGGCCAACGGCCGCGACCGCGCCCCCGACGATGCGCTCAAGCCCATCGCCGACGGTATCGTGCATCTACCGACCTTCATCGGCGACTACACGGACTTCTACGCCGGCATCCATCACGCGATGAACGTCGGTAAGCTCTTCCGCCCAGACAATCCGCTCCTGCCGAACTACAAACACGTGCCCATCGGCTATCACGGACGCTCGTCTTCGGTGCGGCCCAGCGGCGCGCCGGTGGTGCGGCCGACCGGCCAGCGAAAGTCGCCTGACGGTGACGTACCGGTTTTCGGGCCCTCGCAGCGCCTCGACTACGAGCTCGAGCTCGGCGTGTGGATAGGTCCTGGGAACCAACTCGGCTCGCGCATTCCCATCACGTCCGCTGAAGCGCACATCGCCGGCCTGTCGCTCTTGAACGATTGGTCGGCCCGCGACCTGCAAGCCTGGGAGTATCAACCCCTCGGGCCGTTTCTCGCCAAGAGCTTCATCACCACGGTCTCCCCGTGGGTGGTCACGAGCGAGGCCTTGGAGCCCTACCGCGTGCCGCAGCCGCCTCGCCCCGATGGTGATCCCGCTCCTCTACCGTATCTCGCGGGTGGTCAGGCGTACTCCATCGACCTCGACGTCCTCCTCGAAACCCCGACGATGCGCGAGAAGAAGCTGGCTCCGCACCGCTTGAGTCGCACCGAGGCGACGAACCTCTACTGGACCGTCGAGCAACTGGTGGCGCACCACACGGTGAACGGCTGCAACCTGCAGGCGGGCGACTTGCTCGGCACCGGGACCATCTCGGCGCCGCGAGCCGACGGCTACGGCAGCTTGCTCGAGCTCACCGGCGGCGGGAAAAGTCCCATCGAGCTCGCGAGCGGCGAGACCCGGCTGTTCCTCCAGGACGGGGACACGGTGATCATGCGCGGCCGCGCCCACGCGCCGGGCCGCGCCAGCATCGGCTTTGGCGAATGTCGGGGCACGGTTGCGCCGTCGCCCCCGGTCTCGTAGGGTTTTCGCAGGTGATGTCCGACTACGTTCTGACCCTCGATTGCCCCGACGCCATCGGTATCGTGCACTCCGTCACCGGTCTTTTGGCGGGGCGGCAATGCAACATCACCGATAGTGCCCAGTACGGCGATCCCGACACCGGGCATTTCTTCATGCGCGTGTCGTTCATCGGCGCGACCACTGACGCCGAGAGAGCGGCGCTGAACGAGAGCCTGGCAGAGCTTGCCGTGAAGAACGGCATGACCTGGGGCCTACACGACGCGCGGCGTAAGCAACGCGTGTTGATCCTCGTGTCGCGCATCGGACACTGCCTCAACGATCTGCTCTATCGCTACCGCGCGGGTATCCTGCACATGGAGATCCCGGCGATCGTCTCGAACCATCGCGACTTCTACCAGCTCGCCGCGTGGCACAACGTACCGTTCCACTACTGGCCGGTGAGCGCGGCCACCAAGGATCGGGCCGAAGCGCAGCTCGTCCAGCTCGTCGAAGAGGAGAAGGTCGACCTGGTGGTGCTGGCGCGCTACATGCAGATCTTGTCGCCCGCCGTGTGTGACCGCTTCCGCGGACGCATCATCAACATCCACCACTCGTTCCTGCCGAGCTTCAAGGGCGCCAAGCCCTACCACCAAGCGCACGCTCGGGGCGTGAAGCTCATCGGCGCGACCGCGCACTACGTGACGAGCGATCTCGACGAGGGGCCGATCATCGACCAAGAAGTCGAGCGCGTCGACCACACGATGTCGGCGGATGACCTCGCCGAAGTGGGCCATGACTGCGAAAACATCTGCTTGGCCCGTGCAGTGCGCCTGCACCTCGAGCACCGCGTCATGATGAACGGCCATCGCACGGTCGTCTTCAAGTAGCTGACCTCGCGCGTACGGTCGAAGCGGCACCGCGACCGTGCTCTATCCCTTCGCCTTTGCCTCGAGGCCGTAGATGGCGGCGCGGAACGCATCATCGAGCGGCACCTTGGCGCCGAGCTTGTAGTCGAACCAGACGCCGGTCGATTCGCCTTCGCAGACCAATTCGCCCTTGCCGTTGACCATACGGTAGCCGTTCACGAAAGAGGTGTTGCCGAGCTTGATGGTGGTGACCGCGACGCTCAGGGTGTCGGGATAGAGCACCGCTCTGCGATAGTGGACGGTCTGACTGACGAGGATTGGCCCTCTCTCGAGACCATCGAGTGGTAGGCCGGTGCGCTCGAAGTAGGCGATGCGCGCGGACTCCATGTAGCGCACATAGATGACGTTGTTCAGATGCTTGAAGGCGTCCATCTCGCCCCAGGCGACGCGGACGTCGATGGCCATTGGCCAGCGGCCGAGTCGAGGATCTTGGCCATCGGTCACGACTGAGCTCCGCTTGAATTGGGCGTTTTTTGCGACATCGCGAGGCTGGAAAAGTGGGCGAGCGCTTCGCGGGCGAGGCGCTCCGTGAGCGCTTGGGCGGGCTCTGCCCGGCCGAGGCCCGCGGCCTGGCCGGCCCAGAGGTTCGTGAAGTGCGACTCACCGCGTGCTTCGGCGGCGGCGCGCAGGGGCGCCAGCGCCGCGCTCGCGAGCGGAAAGGGCGGCACGACATCGCTCAAGGGACCGACCTCCTCGACGAGCCGATTGACGAAGCCACGCGCGGGCCGGCCGGTGAACACGTTGGTCACGGCGGTGCTGTCGTCCGCGGCGGCGGTCAGGGCGTGTCGGTGAAACGCCGAGATCTTCGCCTCCGGCGTGTGCAAGTAGGCGGTGCCGAGCTGGACGGCGCTCGCGCCCAAGGCGAACGCCGCGACGATACCGCGCGCGTCGGCGATGCCGCCAGCGGCGATCACCGGCACCTTCACGGCGTCGACGACCTGGGGTACCAGCGCCATCGTCCCCACCTGACGACTCATGTCGCGGGTGAGGAAGCTACCGCGATGGCCGCCCGCCTCGACGCCCATGGCGATGACGGCGTCGCAGCCGCGGTGCTCGAGCCAGCGCGCTTCGGCGACCGTCGTAGCGGACGCGATGATCGTACAGGCAACCTTGCGCAAGCGATCGAGTAGCTTCTGCTCGGGTAGGCCGAAGTGGAAGCTGACGACCTTGGGGCGAAGCTCTTCGACGACCTCGCAATACGCTTCGTCGAACGGCGCGCGTTCGACGCCCGGCTGCACCTCGTCGGGTGAGAGACCGAGCTCGTCGTAGTACTCGCGCAAACGGTCGACCCAGCCGCTGAGCGCCGTGGCCTCGGGCCGCGGCCGCGCGTGACAGAAGAAGTTGACGTTCAGCGACCCGGCGCCGGCCTCCGCGAGCTTGCGGAGAGTCGCGCGCGTCTCGTCGACGCCGAGCATGGCGCAGGCCAGCGAGCCCATGCCACCAGCCTTGCCTACGGCGATCGCCATCTCCGGCGTGCTGGCGCCGGCCATGGGGGCCTGGAGGATCGGGTGCGCGATAGCGAACAGCTCCGTAAGCCGCGTATCGGGCCAGCCGCTCACACGGCCTCTCGTTGCGCGGCGCGGCCGGCGCCGAGCGCCCAGACCGGGAACACGCTCCAATACGAGACGTAGTCGATGGCGCAGTTGCGGTTGGTCACGCCCGCGACGTGCTCCTTCTCCCAGCCGCCGTCCGTGCGTTGCTTGACGCAGAGGTTCTGCATGGCGCGGCGTACAGCGGCAGTGTCGCCTTCACCGGCGGCGACGAGGCCGAGGATGCCCCAGCTGGTCTGCACGGTCTGGCTGGTTTCGGCTTCGACGTAGTTGCGCTGCCGCGAGCTCTCGATGGATTCGCTCCAGCCACCGTCTTCGCGTTGCTTCGACCGCAAGAAGCGGGCCCCGGCGCGGATCGCCGGGTGTTTCGTGGAGAGGCCGGCGGCCCGCAGCCCTTCGATGGCGAACCAGGTGCCGTAGGTGAAGCAGACGCCCCAGAAGCCCTCCCACGAGCCGTCTTTGCGCTGGACGCGCAGGAGATAGCGAACGGCGCGCGCCATGGCCTGGTCGATGCGGGCGAGGCGCTTGCGCGACACACCCGGCTGTGCGCGATAGCGGGCAAGGGCCTGCATGCACGAAGAGGTGCACTCGACGTAGCTGTAGTCGATCATGATCTCGGCGAAGAAATCCGAGGGATTGAAGAGCTCGAGCCAGCGCGGCCCCCGCGTGCGCTCGTAGGTTGGGAAGCCGCCCTCGGGGTTTTGCATCGCCAGGATCCAGTCGATGCCGGCTTCGATGCGATCATCGGGGACCTGTGGTGCCTCGAGGCGATGCGGGCGCATGATATCGAGCGCCTTCAAGGCCTCGGCGGTGCAGTCGGTGACCGGCCAGCCTTGCTTGCGGTGGCCGAAGCCCCAACCCCCGCGTTGCGGATTGCGGAAGTACTTGGCGCCGTTCGGCACGTCATCGATGACTTGCTCCGCCTCGAGGAAGCGCTGCGCGCCGGTGAGCTGTTTGCGGTAGGCGCCGAGAGCGCCCGCCGCGTCGATCGCCTGGACCGCGAAAGCGGTATCCCAAACCTCGGACGAGTAGTAGCTCTTCACCTTGACGCCGTCGTGTCCGAACCAGAGGTACTCGGGCATGCGCGCGAGGTGGCGCCTCACCCGCTCGCATCGTGGCCCTTCCTCGACGTGCCAGACGATGGCGTTGAGCACCTTGTTGAGTGGGCCGACACACGAATAGTCGCTCGACTCGTCCTCGACGCGGATGTGCTCGAGCACCATCTCGACCGCTTTAGCGCGCAGCTTTGGCGAGTGGTAGGGCTCGAGCGCGCCGAGCAGCTTGAACGACCAGATCAACGTCTTGCTGTACTGCGCATAGGCGTCGGAAGTCGCGACGGCGCCGCGCGCTTTCTTCCAGTCGACGTCGGCGTAGCGCGTCGGATAGATCTCTTCGCGAATGTCCGCCAGAACGGACGTCAGCGGCGTGACGAAGCGCTTGGCGTACAAGTAGCTCATCGGCAGATAGACGATGCGGCAATGCACCCAGTAGTTCGAGGGATGCAGCGGCAGCTTCGGCGGCAGGAGCCACATCTCGGGAACCAGCGGGTTCAAGCCGTCGTAGTCGTAAACCCCGAGGATGGTGAGCAGGAACTTGCCCCACGACGACGCCTTGAGGGCGCCGCCACGCGGCAGAAACCACTCGCGACAGCGGACCATGCGCGGGTCGTCCGCCGGAACACCCATGAGCCGCAGGCCCACGTAGTTGGTGACCGACGAGACCACGTAGCTCGGTGACTCGATGTCGAGGCCGAAGCCGCCGTCTTCGTGCTGCTGGCTCCACAAGTAACGAATGAAGCCGTCGCGGATCTCGGCGGGCAAAGGCTCGCCGAGGATGTGATAGGTGCCGACGTAGTAGGGGATGAGGAACAGCGTGCCGGCGTACTCGCCCCGGAACGATCCCGACGGCGTCGTGATCGACATCATCGCTTCGAGGCCGCGGGCAATGGCGGCGTCGACGTCGCGCGGCCGTTCAGTCGAGTGCAGGAGACACCTCGCGCGACAAGCCCATCGTCGCACCCTTGAAGGTGAGACGCAGGGCACGATCGAAACCGACGAGCGCCGAGGTGACCGACATGACGAGCTTCACCATGCTGCGCTGGATCTTGACCCGCTTGGGTCCGAAGGCCTCGTGGTTGCCTTGGAGCGCGCGCAGCGTGAGCACGGCGTTGAAGAGCGGCCATAGGCAGAAGGTGCGGATGCCCGGCTCGGACTTGGGGATGCGCAGGGTGTACTCGAAAGCGGCCTTGGCCTCGCGGTGCGCGACCGCGATCAAGTCTTCGAGCAAGGCGAGCGCCTGGGCGCGGTATTCGGGCTCGACCAACTGTTTCGGGGTCAGCCCGTGTCGCGTCAGGGCGGTCCGCGGTAGCCAACAACTGCCGCGCTCGAGGTCGGCGCGCACGTCCTGCAGGATGTTGGTGAGCTGCAGTGCGCGGCCGAAGGAGCCGGCGCTCGCTTCGAGGAACTCCTTGTGCTCATGGCAGGCCGGCGAATAGCCGATGAACAGCGCGGTTAGCATCTCGCCGACGGTGCCGGCGACGTAGTGGCAATAGAGCAGGGTCTCGTCGAGATCGGCCAACCCTTGGGGAGCACCGTTGCAGGCGGTGAGCTCGGCCATGCCGGTGGTCATGGCGCGGATGCACTTCACGACGTGGCCGTGCGACCACACGGGCTGCGCGGCGTAACAAGCGACGACGTGCGGCAGACCGAGGCAGAGATCGCGCTCGGCGTCGGGTGCTTGCTGCCGCAGACTGCCGGCGATACGCGCGGCGAGCGCGCGAGCCGCTGGCTGCCATGACGGACCGAGCTCGGCGACACGTGTGAGCTCGGCGAGCTGCGCGGCGCGTTCTTCGTCGGGAGCGGCGCTCTCATCCTCGATGGTGTCCGCGATGCGGCACAAGAGGTAGGCGACGGTGACCACGATATCGAGCGGCGCCGGCAGCACCGGGATGTTCAGCGCGAAGGTGCGCGACACCCGCGGCAACATGCGGCGGCAAAACGCCGTCGCGGCCGAGACTTGGGCGTCGGCGGCGTTCTCTGGGCGGGTCGATTCCATCGTAGACTTTGGCCGGGCGTTTACTATACGACCACCACGCCATGGAAGAGCTGCCAGACTGCGTCTTCGATGCGGTAATCGTCGGCGGTGGTCCGGCCGGATGCGCCGTGGCCGCGGCCCTCTCTGGTCTTGGCAAGACCACGCTCCTCGTCGACTCTGGAGTCGACCGTAAGAAGCTGTTTTCAGGCGAGCTTCTGCACCCCGTGGGGGTCTCCGGCCTTGCCGATCTCGGCTTTCTGACCGCCCTCGAGCAGTGCGGCGCCCTGCCGGTCAAGGGTTTCGCGGTCCTCGAGCCTGACGAACCGGCTATGCTCCTGTCGTACGACACCTTGGGCGCGGGGGTGACGATCGAGCACGCCCGGCTGGTCGAAGCCCTCCAAGACGACGTTCTGCGCCGGCCGCACGTGACCTTCTGGTCCAACGCCCGGGTCGAGGGGCTCGTGAGCCAGGACGCGCAGGACGTGTCCGTCCGCATCAATCGCAAGGGCACGCGTGTGATCGCGCGCGGCAGCATGCTGGTGATCGCCACCGGTCGCGCCGGCGCGCTGCGCGAGGAGCTCGGGATCCGCGAGCGCCACGAGAAGATCTCGACCATGCTGGGGCTGACGGTGAGCGCGGCGGATTTGCCGTTCGCCGATCTTGGTCATGTCTTCGTCGACGGCCACGCTCCGATCCTCGGCTACGCGACCGGCGACGGCTTGGCCCGCATCCTCGTCGACGTCCCCGACACCGTCGATTGGAAGACACTCGCCGACGATCCCGCGTGGCCGCGCGCCGTGCCCGAGCCGCTCCACGGCGCCATGCGCAAGGCGTTGAAGCGCGGCAAGCCCCTTTTCGCCTCGAACGACGTGCGCCTGCCGCATACGTCGGTGCGTGGACGCGTCTGCCTCGTGGGCGACGCCGCGGGTTGCTGCCACCCCCTGTCGGTCTCGGGCATGACCTCGGCGATTCGCGATGCCTTGGCCCTCCGCCAGGCGCTCATCGCCTCACCCAACAACGTCAAGTCGGCGCTTCGCGGCTATGCGCGTGCCCGTCGTGCGCCGCAGCGGACACGTATCGCTTTGTCGTCGGCGCTTTATCGCTGCTTTGCCGAGTCGAGCGCCGAGATGGGGCTCCTCCGTCGCGGCATGCGCCGCTATTGGGGCTCCTCCATCGAGAACCAACAAGCTTCGTTGGCACTGCTCGCCGGTCGCGACCTGCGCATGACCGCCATGGCGAAGGAATATGGCTCGGTCGTCACCCACGCCTTGGTCGACTGGAGTCGCGCCGCTATCGCGGAGCGCAATCCCGTGGGCACGGTCGCCGAGCTCGGACCAATCGCCCGTCTCATCGGCACCATCATGCCGCACGCCCGCGACGCACTGGTCGGCGCGTTGTCCGACACGGCCGGCCACTTGAAGGCGCAGGCGTCGCGTATGCCGAGGCGCCTCGTGCTCCCGGTCAGCTTGCCAGGCGTTTTGAGTCGCTCGCAGCGCCGCCGTTCGGAGCACGGCGCCGGGCCAGGAACTTCGGCGCCCACCAGTTGAGATCGCCGAGCAGCGCCATCGTCGACGGGACGATGAGCAGCCGCACGATGGTCGCGTCCATGATGATGGCGACGACGATGCCGACGCCGGTCGCCTTCACCACCAAGATTCTCGCCAGCGAGAAGGCCGCGAAAACGGACACCATGATGGCGGCCGCGCTGGTGATGAGGCCGCTCGTGCGCGAAAGGCCCTCGGCGACGGCCTGACTGTTGTCGCCGGTGCGCTCGTACTCTTCCTGCATGCGGTGTAAGAGCAGCACCTCGTAGTCCATCGACAAACCGAAGACGAGGCAGAAGAGCATCACCGGCAACGTCGGATCGATGAAGCCGGGCTCGAACATCAAAATGTCGCGCCCGTGTCCTTCTTGGAAGACCCAGACGAGCGCGCCGAACGACGCGCCGATGGACAGCAGATTCATGAGCACTGCCTTGATCGGCAAGAGCACCGACCGCAGCAGCACGAACAGAATGGCGATGGTTATGCCGATGATGAACGCCACCGCGGACGGACTGCGCTCCGCGACCAACGCCAGGCTGTCGAGATCGCGCGCCGTTTGCCCACCGACGAGAATGCCGCCATCGGCAACCGCCCGGTCCGCGCGCAAGGACCGCACCAGCTCGCGCGCTTCAGGGCTCGAAGGGCGCGCATCGCTCACCACCGTCATCAGGGTCGCGCGCTCGGCGACGAAGGTTCGCGAGGCGTAGCCCAGGTCTCGGGGCTGCATCGCCTCGGGGAGGGTCAGCATCATCGCGTAGGTCGTGGCGTCGAGGCCCGGCGACAAGTCGACGATGCTCTCGACGGAGCGCACGTGCGGTAACGCGGCGAGCCTGCGGCTGGTCGCGTAGAGCGCGTGGACACGCTCGCTGGTCAACGCTGGTGACGACGGAAACTCGACCACGACGTTGATGCGTGTCGCGGCGATCTCCGGGAAGGCCTCGCGCAACACACCGAAGCCGACGCGCGCCTCCGCGTCCGGAGGCAGCACGCTGACGTCCGTCGTCGCAACCTCGAGTCGCGAATAAGGCCAGGCCGCGAAACCGACGAAGGCCATCGCCGGCACCAAAAACAGCCAGGGTCTCCGCGTGACGGTCAGGGCGAAAGCGTGCCAGCGTCCGCTCGAGCGGCCGGGGCGCCGCGGCCAGAAACGACCGCGATCGACCGCCGCGCCGAGCACGCCGAGCAGCGCCGGCAAGGTGGTGAGCGCCGCGATCACGGCGAAGCCCACGACCAAGGCTCCAGCGACCCCCAAGGCGGCGAGGAACGAGCCGTGGAAGAAGAGGAGGCCCGTGAGCCCTGTAGCGACGGTCAGCCCCGAAAACACCACCGAGCGCCCAGCGGTGTGCAGGGTGATGGCGAGCGCGTCCTCGACGGACCGCCCCAGCGCCAGCTCGTCGCGGTAGCGACTGACGATGAACAACGAGTAGTCGATCGCGACCCCGAGGCCGATGAGCGAGCAGATGTTGATGGCGTAGTTGGGCACGTCGGCGACGTGCGACAGCGCGAAGACGGCCGCGACGCCCGCCGCCACCGCCAGACCCCCGACCACCACCGGCAAGAGCGCGGCGACCAAGCTGCGAAACACGAAGAGCAGGAGCAGCAGCGAGATCGGGATGGCGATAGCCTCGGCGCGCAGCAGGTCGTGACGTAGACCGACCTCGATGTCGTTCATGAGCGGGAGCTTGCCGGTGAAGCTCGCGTCGAGCCTTCCGCTCGGCACGAGCGCGCGCACCTCGGGGTAGTGCTTCGCCGCGGTCGGCAGATCGCCGCGCATGGTGACCGCCACCAGCGCGTGTCGCGCATCTTGCGCGTAGAAGCGCTGTGCCGCCGGGCCGGGCAGGCCGACCGGCGAAATCACCGAGACGACCTCGGGGCTCGCCTTCAATGCGCTCACCGTGTCGGCCAGCTCGCTCTGGAATGCGTCGTCGACGACGGTCCACTGCTTCGACGAAAGCACCAAAAGGAACGACGAATCGCCCGGTCTTTCGAGACCAGCGATGAGCTCCCCGGCCCGCTTCGATTCCTCGTTCTCGAAGTCGCCGATGGAAAGTCGCGCTCCGCGCGCCAAGACGACCCCCGCGAGGGCCAGAACGACGGCGCTCGCCAGCAAGATGCCGCGGCGCGCGCGATAGACGTGCCGACCCCAGGACCCTCTGCTCTGTTCCGATGAATGCAAGCGCGCGGATGATGCGGCCCTGACCCTCGACTTTCAAGGTGCTCCGGCCTCTTGGCACCGCCCCGCGATCCCGACTAGGACGTCTGTCGGGCATGGAGCCCGACGACACGTCTATGCCGCCTCGCGGCTTGGTGTATCGCTTCGCTAACTGGCGACTTGAGGTCGCCGTAGGAATACCGCCGTGGCAAATCCAACCGCAACGTTCGAGACGTCCCTCGGGACGTTCAAAGCTGAATTGTTCCTCGACAAGATGCCGATCACGGCCGGCAACTTCTTGAAGCTCGCCAAGGAAGGCTTCTATGACGGACTGCACTTCCACCGAGTCATCGAAGGCTTCATGATCCAGTTCGGCTGTCCGCACAGCAAGGACCCGTCGAGCCCCCGCGCCGGCACTGGCGACAGCCCGCACGGGCGCTTGAAGGACGAGCACCCAGCCGACGCCAAGATCTCGAATGAGCCCGGCACTCTGTCGATGGCCAACACCGGCCAGCCCGACAGCGGCGGCTGCCAGTTCTTCATCAACACCGTGCACAACGCGCGCCTCGACTGGTTCACGCCAGGCCCGTCGCGCCACCCGGTCTTCGGCAAGGTCGTCGAGGGCATGGACGTGGTCCAGACCATCGAGCGCACCAAGACCGATCGCGGCGATCGGCCGATGACGCCGGTGAAGGTCATCAAGATCACGACCAGCGGCTACGAAGGCTGAGGACGCGGGACCGTCGCTAGCTTGGTCTAGCGACACGTCCGCTCCGAGAGCTCGAGGGTGTCGGGCGGCGTCATGCGCGCCGTCCGCGCCGCGATCCGCAAGCGCGCGGCCGTCGTCGCATCGAGCTGTCGCGCGCCGCGCAGCTCGCCGAGCACCGCCGCCTGGGCCACCGACTCGGGCGCGATGCCCGCGAAGGGAAAGTGGCTCGGCGTAAGGCCCACCGACGCCGTGCAGATGCTCCGGCGCGTGAGCTCGGGATCGACGCTATAGAGGTCGCCTCCCGCGAGCTTGCCGTTTTCGAGCGCGCGAATGAGGACGTCGGCCTCGCGCATGTCGCGCCGCGCCTGTGCGGCGTCGTCCCGAGTGGTGCGGGGATCGTTTGCCTGCTGCTCGAGGACGCGATTGTGCGTCACCAGGCCACGGCGGAGGGCCGCCGAGATGGGATTGCGCAACGACGCGTCGACGATGGTGCTCTTCTTGGTACGGTCATGGATGGAAATGCTGGAAGCGGGCATGTGTGATCTCCTGGCCGAGCACGAAGCAGCTTCCGTACCAGCGCGAACCCGCGCACAAGCCGCGCGGAACGCTTGAGAATCGGCGATCGATGTTTTGGGTGTCGCAATTTGCGACGCGATTTTGAGACAATGCTCGCATGCTCAACGTGCTGGTCGTGCTCGCGGTAGTGGTCACCGACTCCCCCAAGACCTTCATCACCGCCGCCTCCGGCATGCGTTTGCGCGCCACGGCGGCCGCTAACGCCGCGGAAGTGACGCGCCTGCCCATCTGCACGGTGCTCAAGGAGCTGGAAGCCCCCGGAGCCAAGGTCAATGTCGGTGGCCAGGACGGTGTCTGGGAGCACCTCGAGAGCAGCGACGGTAAACAAGGGTGGATGTTCAGTCCCGGACTTCGCGTGCTCGACGCCGCTACAGCGGACGAGACCTACGTGGCGCTGGCCGCCGAGCGCGCCGGCAAGAAGGACATGACCTTCGTCGAGCGCGCCGACCTCTACAATTGCCTCAAGCGTGCGTCAGCCGAAAGCAAGGACCCGGAGCGCGGCGGCAAGCTGGCTCTGGCCCGCTTCACGGTCCTGCGTGATGCATTGTCGGCGGTCGGTAACGGAAGCGAAAAACAGCCGTACAAGGGCTTTCTCGCCCAGCACAAGGACGACGTCGTCTATAGCGAACCAGCAGGAGAATGGTTCGCGAACGCCAAGTCGATCTGGGACATGGAAGCGAAGTATCACGCCACCAGCAGCGCCGAGCCGCTCGCTTGGCTCGCCGCCAGCACCAATCACCCCGGCGAGTGCGAAGGCTATCTCGGCTGCTACCTCGCGTACTCGGAAATGGAAGAGGGCGAATATCTGAAGCGCCACACCACCGGCGCGCATGTTGGCGCGGCGCTCAAGCTGTATGGCGAATACAAGGTCGAGAACGCCTTCATCGACGAGCTCGACGGCGCCGACATCGCGGGAATCATCAAGCAAGTCGACGAGCAGCTCACGCTCATCCGCGCCTGCGCGGAATCACCCGAGCGCAAGAAGGCGGAGAAGGCGATGACGGCGCTGCGGAACGCGCTCAAGAAGAAGCAGAAGGCGTGAGCGTCAGTTCGCGGGCCAGCAATCGACGCTGCCGCTCTTGGGTGTGATGGCAAAGGTCCCGCGATCGACGCTCACGGCATAGGCAACCACTGAGTCGCTGCTCTTGAAACTGTCGAGCTGGGCTTTGCGCTCCTTCTTGCATGTGGCGTCACAAGCCGTTTCGATCTTGGCGACGCTCGCTTGGAATTGCCCCAGCCATTTCGCGTAACCCTTCTTGCACGTGGCGCCGAGGTCTTGCTTCGAGCTCGCCAGCTTCATGCCCTTGGCGGCGCACTTCTTGTCCGCTGAAGCGTTGCAGTCCAGCAGCGTCACGCGCTTGTAGGTCAGGGTGTTGTCCTTCACCGTCATGTCGCCGAGCCGCGCGTCCTTGAACACCTGGTTGCCGTTCGTGGTGTCGTAGATGGCGAACCCCATGCCGCCGTTCCAGCCGTCGTCGCCGTTGAAGACCACCAGGTCACCCAACGCTCCCGCGTAGTAGCCGCCCCAGTCGTCGAGCACCTTCTCGACGCCCACGGCGATGGTGCGGTCGCAGGTGGGAGCGCCGCCGTTGAAGCGGACGAACGACAGTCGCTCGGCACCCTTGAGGTCAGGGGCGGCGAGCTGTTTCACCATGAAGGAGGAGTAGAGCCAGCACGTCAGCGTGCGGCTCCCATCGGTCCTCACGGTGTCGATCTTCACGGGTTGGTCGAACGCCGACAAAAGGATCACTGCAGCGTAGGCAAGCATGCGTTCCGAACCTTACGCCTCAGTCCGTGGCGCCTACAATGTTGAAGGCGACCACGTCCCCGCGTAACGTTCGCGCCCATGCAGACCCTCGTGCTCGCCGTGCTCGTCGCCGCGCCACTGAACGTGAAGGTCGAGGAGAGCCCCAAGAAGCTGCCCGCGGGCCTCAAGGCGACTGGGGCGCTCGTCGCGCTCGCGACCTTCGATGACAAGGACGGAAGCCACGTCGCCTACGTCGAGCAAGCGGCTACCAAGAAGGGCGACCTCGAGCTGCGCGGCTTCGGTTACACGAAGGGCAGCGGCTGGACCAAACAATGGCAGGCGAGCGACTTCGTCCGTGATTGCGAATTCGACAAGGTGCTCGAATACCGCGCGAAGAGCCTCGCCGTCACCGACCTCGACGACGACGGCGTCGCGGAGGTCACGTTCGCTTACGAGCTCACCTGTACGAGCGATGTGAGCCCACGCACCCTGAAGGTCCTCATGTACGAAGGTGCGACGAAATACGCGATGCGCGGCGAGACCGTCGTCGACACCGGCGCCGGCGAGAAGGTGGGCGGCACCCACGCTCTGGACACGACCAACAAGGACGCGCCGCCGGTCTTCGTGAAACATCTCGAAGGCCGCTGGGCCGAGCTCACGCGCCCATAGGCTCGACGGCTTCGTCGCTTCAGGGCCCCAGGCGTTCCGTCCGCCATACCGGACCATGGGGCACGTAAGCGATGCGGTCGTGCAGGCGCGACGGTCGTCCATGCCAGAACTCGAAGCGGGTGGGCGCGACGCGGTAGCCGCCCCAGTGCGGCGGGCGCTCGATGGGGCCGTCGCCGTAGCGTGCCTTGACGTCCTCGAGGCGCTTCTCGAGCTCGGCGCGGTCGCGAACCGGACTCGACTGCGGTGATGCCCAGGCGCCCAGCTGGCTCGCTCGCGGGCGCGTCGCGAAATAGCGCGCCGATTCCTCGTCGCTGACCTTGGTGGCCAAGCCTTCGATGCGCACCTGGCGCTCGAGCTCGTTCCACCAGAAGCACATTGCGACGCGCGGGTTGACGGCGATGGCGCGGCCCTTGCGGGAGTCGTAGTTGGTGAAGAAGACGAAGCCGTCGCGGTCGACGCCCTTGAGCAACGCGATGCGCGCCGAGGGACTGCCGTCCGCGTCGACAGTGGCGAGCGTCATGGCGGTGGGCTCGCGGAGCTGCGCCTTAATGGCCTCGTCGAGCCACTTGTTGAACTGCGCGAACGGGTCGAGGTCGACGTCGTTCTCGTCGAGCGTGCCGCGCGCGTATTCGAGACGCAGGTCCTCGATGCTCATGACCCGGAGCTTACGCTAGGCGACGCGGCCGCAATAGATGTGCGCGGCGCCGAACGCGAGCCGTTCGATGCCGACCTCGGATAGACCCGCGTCCGCCATCATCACCGCGAAGTCTTCCGGCTGCGGGAACGCCGCGATCGAGCGCTGCAAATAGCGGTACTCCGGAGCACGTGACAGGTAAGCGCCGAGGCGGGGCACGATGTGATGCACGTGCAAGCGGGCGAAGAACGCCAGCGGACCACCCTTGGGCTCGCCGAGCTCGAGGACGACGACGCGGCCGCCGGGCTTCACGACGCGACGCATCTCCGAAAGCCCCTTTGCGCGATCGGGCACATTACGAATGCCGAAGCTGATGCAGGCGGCGTCGAAGGTAGCGTCGGGGAAAGGCAATGCTTGAGCGTCGCCGAGGACGAGCTCGATGCGCTCGCCGTACGCCGCGGTCTTCACACGGCCGACGTCCAGCATGTTTGCGCTCGGGTCGAGCCCGACCACGCGCGCGTCCCGATGCATGTCCGCTACAGCGATTGCGACATCCGCGGTGCCGGTCGCGAGGTCGAGCACGCGGGCGCCGGCCGGGAGCTTCATGGCGAGCACCAAACGCTCGCGCCAGCCGCGGTCCATGCCGAGGCTGATGATGCGGTTCAAGCGGTCGTAACGACCGGCGATGCGGTCGAACATGGCGCCACTGCCGGCTGCTGCTCCTGCGACTTCGGTCACTTCGATCTCCTGATGGCATCGCGCACGACCATGGCGATGGCGTCGCGGGCGGGACCCGCGGGTAAATGAGCGAGCTCTTCGGCGGCGCACTCGCCTTGCTGCTCGGCGTAGGCGCGCGTGATCTGCAAGGCGCCGGTGGCGCGAATGCGCTCGACCAAGCTCTTGGCGAAGGTGAGCTCGTCTTTCGCGTTGCCGCGCACGTGCTGCTCGAGATCGCGCGCCAGCGCAGGGTCACGCTCGGCGGCGACGATGACCGGCCAGGTCAGCTTGCCTTCGCGCAAATCGGCGAGCGGCGTCTTGCCGGTCTCGGCAATCGTGCCCTCGAGGTCGATGACGTCGTCGATGAGCTGGAAGGCCATGCCCAGCGCATCACCGACACGCGCGAGGTGTCCGAGACTGTCAGCGGAGAGCTTGGCGACCACGCCGCCCGCCGTGAGGCCCCAGCGGAAGAGCGCGGCGGTCTTGCCGTGGATCACCTTGAGATAGACCTCGCGCTCCGGCCGGAAGCGGCCGCGCTGCTCGAGTTGAATGGCCTCGGCGTGCACCATCTCGGAGATGACCTGCAACAGGGAGCGCAAGAGGGTCGGCTCGTTGGCACCATCGACGAGCTTCAAAGCCTCGACCAGCAGGTGGTCGCCGCCGAGGATGCTGGCGCTGTTGCCGTAAATGAGGCGCGCGGTCGCGGCGCCGCGGCGCTCGTCGCCCTGATCCAAGACGTCGTCGTGGAGCAGAGTCGCGGCGTGAACGATCTCACAGGCGACGGCGAGATTGCG
The DNA here is from genome assembly GCA_041288095.1 of Myxococcota bacterium. Classification (GTDB taxonomy): domain Bacteria; phylum Myxococcota; class XYA12-FULL-58-9; order XYA12-FULL-58-9; family JALHOP01; genus JALHOP01. Next base: position 7,396 of record JBGGMJ010000083.1, on the reverse strand, counting down.
CACGACGCCGTCGAGGCTGCGCCCACCCATGCGCGCGGCGAGCAGGACACACAGCGGCCGGATGCGCTTGCCCGGTCGATCGAGGAGCTGCCGCGCGGCCCGGCGGGCAAGCAGACCATCGGCGGTAGGCACTCGCCGATCAGCCATCGGCTCTCGGACCTCGGCGTCGATGCCCTGAATCGCCAGCTCGATCTGCATCAGGTCATCCGCGAGAAGCGCCTTCAGCTCCTCCAAGCGCTCCGCCAACGCATCCACACCATTGGCGCGCGCCACATTGGCCAGCGGATCGAGGACCGGCTCACGTCGTGCTTCGCGCGACCGTCGCGACACGCTATCCTCGCGACTGACCGACACGAGCGCAGGCACGTTGCTTGCGTCACTCATACGTCCTCCTCGTTCCGGGGGTTCTTGCCTTGGCTTTCGAGCATGTTTTCACCGTCCGCTTTGGCGACGTCGACCGCGCGGGCATCGTCTTCTTTGCGCGGGTATTCGAGTATTGCCACGAGGCTTTCGAAGAGCTTCTTGCCGTGACGGCGGGCGGCATCCAGGCTCTCTTCGAGGCCAAAGATTGGGGCGCGCCGCTGGTTCATGCCGACGCCGACTTCGTGAAGCCCATGCGCCTGGGCGAGCGCGTGCGCGTCCAGGTCGCTATCGAGGCGGCGAGCACTAAGACCATCACCATCGCCTACCGACTGCTTGGAGAGGACGAAGTGCTGCGCGCCACGGCCCGCACCGTGCATGCGTTCGTCGACCTCGGGACCTTTCGCCCGGTGATGTTCCCGTCCGCTTTCGCGGACGCCTTGCGGGGCGCCGGCATCGACGGCCACGAAAAGATCGGGAGCGCGGACGCGCAGTAGGTCGCACAGGGCTGCTCGCGAGCGCTTGTCCATGACGCTGGTCGTGAGGCTTTCGACCCAAACGTAGCGGTCGGGCGTCTTGAAGCGTGACAGAGCCTTGCCACACCAGGCGTCGAGGTCAGCGTCCGCGGGTCGCGGGGTGCCGCGCGCCACCAGGAGCGCCACGGGCCGCTCACCCCAGCGGGGGCTCGGCACGCCGACTACGCATGCGTCGCGTACCTGCGGGTGGTCGGCGAGGACGCGCTCGATTTCCAGTGGGTCGAGCTTCTCGCCGCCGGAAACGATGACGCCGTCGTCGCGACCCTCGATTTGCACGCGGCCCTGCTCGTCGACGTGTCCGCGATCGCGGGTGATGAGCACACCGCCGACGGTCGGGCCGGCAATCTCGAGCAAACCGTCGTTGGTGCGCACGCGCGCGAACGCGAGCGGTGCGCCGGCGCCGCCGTCTTCACTGGTGTCGCCGACGGCGCGTGTCGCGACCTGCGACGCGGCTTCGCTCATGCCCCAGGTGAGCGCCACCGGAACTTCGAGGGAGCGGCAGCGCGCGAGCAAGTCACTCGGCGTTTTGGCGCCGCCAATGAGCGCGACACGGAGGCTCGCCGGGAATGGTTTTGCGTCACGCACTTCGAGCACGCGCTCGAGCATCGTCGGGACCAGCGAGACCATCGTGGCTTGGCCGAGGTCGAGAGCGCGCGCCACGCGGGCCGCGACGAAGCGGGCGTGCAGGACGACCGTGGTGCCGTAGAAAGCGCAGCGGGTGATCACCGACAAGCCGCCGACGTGATGCAGTGGCAGACACGCGAGCCAGCGGTCACCGGCGCGGTGCTCGAGGCGAATGGCCGAGCCGAAGGCTTGCAGAGCGATTTGCTGGGTGCTGAGCGCGACTGGGCGGGGTGTGCCCGTCGTGCCGGAGGTGAGCAGCACGAGACGGGTCTCGTTCCACGGCCAGAAGCGCTCGGGGGCGCGCTGAGCGTCGGCGGCGACCGCTCCGAGATCGACGCGAACGACCTTGGCGTGGCTCGCGAGTGCCTCGGGGGCGCCTTGGGTCAATACGACCGCGTCAGGGGCGAGCGTTGCCAGGTCACGCAGCAACTCGGCGTCGGAGGCGTCATAGGAGAGCGGCGCGACCGTGGCGCCAAGCCAACCGAGGGCGTGGAAGGCGACCACCCATGCGGAGCTCGCGACACCCGAGAGGACGACGCGCATACCCGGCTCGATGCCGAGAGCCGTGAGCCGAGCCGCTTCGATGGCGACGCGGTCGCAAAGGGCGGCGTAGCTCCACTCACCGTCGTCGGCGACCAGCGCGCAGTGCGACGGTCGTGCGATGGCGGCGCTACGCAACGGGTGCGGAATGGCACCGCTATCCGGGATGATCCAGTCGTCCATCATGCGACACCTCCAGGGACGAGCCCCAAGCCCGGACCGCGCGGGTGTGCAATGCGGCCAGCCACGGGATCGGCAAGCGTCGCGACATCCTCGGCGAGCGGTTGGCCGAGTCCGCAGATCGCGTCGTCCGCCAAAGCACACGCTAGGTGCAGGGCGTGGGCGCGGCCGATCGCCGATTCGAGCGCGTGCGTGACCATGACCGAAAGCCCTGCCCGCCGCGCGACTTCGGCGAGCTCGAAGGTGGCGCGGACCCCACCAAGAAAGGCAGGCTTCAAGACCACGACGTCCGCCGCTCGCAGCTTCACCACCTGTTCGAGACTCGCGGCGTCGGTGACACCTTCATCGGCGGCGATGCGAACGCCGGTGGCTTCGCGGACACGCGCCATCGCATCGAGGCCTGTGACCGGCTGCTCGACGAGATCGAGCTCGAGGTCCTTCATGGCGGTCAGCGCGTCGCATGCGGCCCGCACGGTCCAGCCCCCGTTGGCGTCGATGCGCAAGCGAACACCACCACCGACCGCTTCACGGATGTCGCGCACGCGCCGGCAGTCGACGGCAACCGAGTCAGCGGCGACCTTCACCTTGAGCGCGGTGTAGCCGGCGCCCACCGCGGCGACGCTAGTCGCGACGTCGCTCACGAAGGCGTGGGTCGCGGCGTCGTCACGGGCCGACGGCGACAACCACTTGGCCAGAGCGACACCGGCCTGCTGCGCTTCGAGATCGCTGACCGCGCACGCCACGGCGCTGCGCACTTCGGGCAGCTCCGAGCGCTCCAGCGCCGTCAGCTCGGCCATGTGCGAGCGCACGCGCGAGAGCGTGCTGCCGAAGCCCGGCCACGGTGAGCAGTCGCCGTAACCGATACGGCCGTCGGTGTCGCGCACCCGGACGACCCAGCCCTCGCGGTGCGAGAAGGTGCCGGCCGCGGTGACGAGCGGTTTCACGAAGGCCAGCCGGTAGGGCCGAACTTGGATGCCGGTCAGCGCCATAACGTGACCCCCGCCGCGAGCACAACGCCGTAGACGAGCATGAGCTGCGCGGTGCCGCCGAGGTAGCGGTTCAGCGCCGCGCCGTCGTTCGCGAGCACGCCGCGCAGGCGCGCCACCGCGAGAGGCAAAGTGAGGAGGGCCACGAGCCAGGAGACCGGCGTGGCGCCAACCGCCCAACCGACGACCGGGATGGCGTAAGCAACAGCGAGCAAGAAGACGTATTCGCCGCGCGCGAAGCGTGCGCCGAAGCGGACAGCGAGCGTGCGCTTACCGGCACGGGCATCGCCGACGCGGTCGCGCAGATTGTTGACCACGAGGACGGCGGTGCACAGCGCGCCGAGCGCGGCCCCGGCATAGAGCGCGGTCTCGGCGAGGCGCAGCGCCTGCACGTAGTAGGTGCCACCGACGGCGACCAAGCCGAAGAAGGCGAAGACGAAGAGGTCGGCGATGCCGAGGTAGGCAAGAGGGGCCGGGCCGCCGGTGTAGAGGAAGCCGCAGGCGACGCTCGCGAGCCCGATGGCGACGATCGGCCAACCACCGCGCGCGACGAGCGCCACGCCGACGAGCATGGCGAGCGCGAAGGCGAGCACAGCGGCGATGAGCACCGCGCGTGGTGTCACCCAACCGCGCTGCGTGACCCGCGCTGGGCCGAGGCGCTCCGCGGTATCGGCACCCCGCTTGAAGTCGGCATAGTCGTTGAAAAGGTTGGTGCCCACCTGGATCAGCACCGCGCCGACCGCCGCCAAGGCCGCGTAGCCGGCGTGGAAGACTCCGTCGCTGTACGCCAAAGCGGAGCCCACGAGCACCGGGGTCACCGCGGCCGGCAACGTGCGGGGGCGCACCGCCAGGAACCAGGTGCGCGCGAGCCCAGGCGGCGCGTCCTGCGCCGGTCCGAGCTCGATGTCCGCTTGCGCGGGCATGTGCGTGGTGCTCGTCATGGCTCTCTCAAGGCACTCGCTTGAACTTCTTGAAGTCGGGCTTGCGCTTCTCGACGTAAGCGTTGCGGCCTTCCTGACCCTCTTCACTCATGTAGAAGAGCAGCGTCGCGTCGCCGGCGAGTTGCTGGACGCCGGTCATGCCGTCGACGTCGGCGTTGAAGCCGGCCTTGAGCAGGCGCAGGGCCATCGGCGAGAGCTCCAGCATCTCGCGGCACCACTTCACTGTCTCCTCCTCGAGCTCGGCCACCGGCACCACGTGATTGACGAGGCCCATGTCGAGCGCCTCTTGCGCGCCGTACTGGCGGCAGAGGAACCAGATTTCGCGCGCCTTCTTTTGGCCGACCATGCGAGCCAAGAGGCCCGCGCCGAAGCCCGCGTCGAAGCTGCCGACGCGCGGTCCGGTCTGGCCGAACTTGGCGTTGTCCGCGGCGATGGTCAGATCGCAGCAGACGTGCAGCACGTGACCACCGCCGATCGCAAAGCCCGCGACCATGGCGACGACCGGCTTCGGGCAGGTGCGGATGAAGCGCTGCAGATCGAGGACGTTCAAGCGCGGCACGCCGTCGGCGCCGACATAACCCTTGTCGCCACGCACGCGCTGGTCGCCGCCCGAACAAAAGGCCATGTCGCCCTTGCCCGTCAGGATGATGACGCCGATCTCCGGGTCCTCACGCGCGTCGTAGAACGCCGACGAGAGCTCGAAGATGGTCTGCGGCCGGAATGCGTTGCGGCACTCGGGGCGGTTGATGGTGATCTTCGCGATGCCTTCGGCCTTGTGGTACTCGATGTCCTCGAAGGCTTTGACTTTGATCCAGTTGGGTAGCGCTGCGTTCATGTCTTCCTCTACTTGATGGCTTCGAGCGCGCGCGCGACCGCGTTAGCGGACGCCCGGTGGCGCGTGACGTTGCGGCTGCGATCGACGACGGCGTGAATCAGGCGGCGGCCATGGCCGGCGCCGGCCAGTGCTTGCTCGAGCTCGGGGAGCGACCCGACCTTCGTCGTGGTGAAACCGAATGCCGCGGCGGTGGCCGCGATGTCGATCTCCTGCGGGGTGCTGAAGTAACGGGCGAAGATGCGCGGCTCGTGCGCGGCAATCGGCAAGAAGTCGAAGATGCCCCCGCCGTGGTTGTCGACGACGATCAAGGTGAGATTGGCGTTCAAGGCGCGCGCCGTCGCGAGCGAGCCCACATCATGGAGAAACGCCAGGTCTCCCAAGAGCGCGACCGTCGGCCCATCCCAAGCCAGCGCCGCTCCGCACGCGGTCGCGATGGTGCCGTCGATGCCGTTGGCGCCGCGATTGGCGGTGACGACGGGTACTCTGGCGGCATAGCTCTCGAGGTCACGCACCGGCATGCTGCTCGCGACGTGCAACAGCGCGTTCGCGGGAAGGGCTCGGCCGACACAGGCGGCGATGGCGCCTTCCCAGAAGCCGTCGCTTACCGCGTCGGCGAGGACGCGACGGGCTTCGCGCTCGGCGCCTTGCCATTGTGCGAGCCAACCATCGACGCCGCGCTCGGCCGTCTTCGCGAGCTCGGTGCATAGAGCGGTCGGATCGCAGGCGATGAGCATGTCGGCGACGCTCGCTGGATCGTGGAGAGCGCCGCTCGGCTCGACCAGAATGGTGCTGGTGCTCGCGTTGTTGAGCCAGGCCGCGAGTGGTTTCGAGGCCGGCAGCTGGCCGAAGCGCAGCACCAGGTCCGGACGCATGGCGTCCGCGAAGGTGGACGATCGCAGCAGGGCGTCGTAGGTCGCGATGGTTCCATCGCGCCGCGCTCCCGAAATGGCGTCCGTCAACACCGGCCAGCCGAGGCGCTCGCCGAGCTTCGAGACGGCGGCCGCGAAGCCCACGTCGGCGGAGAGAGCGGCGCCGGAGGCACGCGGGCCGCAGACGATGATGCCGCGCTTGGCTTTCGCGACACGCTCGCGCACTGGCTCGAGCGAGATGGCTGTGTTGCCGCCGCGTTGCACGAGCATCGCGTCCTGCGACGGCGGACCATAGCCGACGCCGGGTGCCCACAGTGGCTCTCGGAAAGCCGCGTTCAAGTGGACCGGGCCCGGATTGACGCCGGTTGCTACACCGATCGCCCGAGCAGCCATGTGGCCCCAGGTCCGCGGCGCGGCGCTGTCGCCGGGCGCGCCGAGGCTCGCTGACCAGCGCACGTAGCTGCCGTAGAGGTTCTCTTGCTCGATGCTCTGGCCGGCGCCGTTGTGGTGCAGCTCGGGCGGGCGGTCGGCGGTGATGACGACGAGCGGCACGCGGCTGTAGTGCGCCTCGATGATCGCCGGGAAGTAATGCGCCGCGGCGGACCCGGAAGTGCACAGCAGCGCGACCGGCTGTCCGCTGGCGCGGGCAAGGCCCAGTGCCACGAAGCCGGCGCTACGTTCGTCGAGGACCACGAGGGCGCGATCACCCAAGACGGCGTCGAGCGCCAGCACCAGCGGCGTGTTGCGCGAGCCCGGTGAGATCACCGCGTGGCGCAGGCCGTTGGCGACGAGCGCCGAGGCGAGATGCGACGACCAGGTCGCGTTGCGCTGCGCGTGCACGAGAGCCATGCCGTCGCCCTCGCGCGGTCCGTCGAGCCGCGAGCTCATGCGTTGCTCGCCTGGCGGCTGTCGTGCTCGCCGGTTTCGAGCTCGAGGCTCACGGCATCGGTGATGCCGGCGAGCTTGAGCTCGGTCTCGCGCCATTCGTCGCGCGGGTTCGAGGTCGCGACGATGCCGCCGCCCGCGAAAGCCCATGCGCGATCGGTACGCAACATCATGGAGCGGATGGCGACGACGAGCGTGCCTTCACCCACCGCGTCGACGACCCCGATCGGTCCGCTATACCAGCCGCGCGCAAGGGGCTCGCTCTCGGCGAGGTAGTGCGCGGCGCGATCACCGGGAAAGCCGCCGACGGCGGGAGTCGGGTGGAGCTCGGCGGCAAGCGACAAGATGTGGCGCTCGCCCGCGAGCTTTCCGCGCATGACGGTCTCGAGGTGTTGGACGTGGGTGAGCTTCACGAGGTGCGGCGCTTGCTCGTTCGCGGCCTCGATCACCGTGCAGTGCGCCGCGAGGCGGGCCCGCAGAGCGTGAGCCACGACATCGTGCTCTTCGCGATTCTTGGCGCTCGCGACCAGCGCCGCGGCGAGCTCGTCGTCTTCGCGCGGCGACGCTCCGCGTGGCGCGGTACCCGCCAGTGCATGCGTCTCGACCCAACCGTCGGCGACCTTGAGCAAGGTCTCGGGGG
>JBGGMJ010000082.1:0-88872 GCA_041288095.1 Myxococcota bacterium | reverse complement strand
GCGGTCACATGCATGCTCTGCGTTTTGTGGTTGTACTCTTGGATCGCGTGCAAGAGCTCGTGGTGGCCGTCGTTCTTCAACTGGTCATGGCGAATGCGCGACAGACCGAACCAGTTGCGGTTGAGCGGGTTGAACCACTTGTCGTTGATCGCGGCCGCTGAGGCCGCGGCGTTCGAGTTGTGTGGCGAGCGGGCCGGATCGAAGTGATCATTGCCGCCGGCATCTGGTCCATGCGGCGGCTTCTTGGGCGGGGCTCCATTCGCGGGCGGCACGGTGGGATCGCCGGCGCCGGGGTTCTGCGCGGCACCTTCAGGAGGCGGCATACCGAGGACGGCGCGGACTTCCGCCTCGCTAACGAGCTGACCGTTGCTCACGCGCTCCAACACGTCCTTGACGAACGGATTGCCGGTGTTGAGCTTGCCTTCGCTCAACGCCTTGAGGACGTCCATGTTCGGTTTGATCGAAAGCATGCGCTTGCCTTCGTCGGTCTGACGGAAGGCGGCGATCTTTTCTTTGATGTCCGGCGGCAGGTTCGTGTCGCGGCCAACGAGCTCGTCGAAGAAGGCGAGGGTGTTCCTGCCCTCGGGGGTGTCCTCGTCGATGGACGGACGATTCTTCTCGAGGCCGTAGTAAGCCTGCAAGAGGCCCGCGTGGTTGGGGATCTCTCCCCATTGCTTGGCGAGTTTTTCGAAGTCTTTACCGAGCTTCTTGGGATCGCTGGCGCCGCGTAGCTTGGCGTTCAGCTCTTTGAGCTGGGCGACCTCCTCCGGCTTGCGCTTCTCTTTGGGAATCGCATTGAGCTCGGCTTGTCGCGCGCGATCTTGCCCGAGCGCCTGACTGTCCTGCGCCAGCTTCTCGGCGATACCGATCGCCTCTTGGTAGAGCTTGGTGCTCTGCGGGCTCAGGTGCATCTTGATGAAGTCGAGCGTGTCGTCGAGAAGCTGATGAATGTCGCGCGGGACATCGGCGGGCGCACCGCTCGCGGTCTTCGAGCCATCGGCGGCCGTGGCGCCATCGACTTTCTCGGTCTCGCCCACCGCGGCTGGCGCGTCGGTGTTCGCGGCGGCGCCAACGGGCGCGGCTCCGTCCGCGCGAGCCTTGCGAGCCGCACCGGTGACGGGCTTCGGGTCGGTCGCAGCCTTCGGGTCGTTGTTGGCGGCGTTGCCGGGCGTCGCCGGTTGCGCGGTCTGCGAGCCGACGGCGCTGGCTCCTTCTTCTTCAACGCGGCGGCGGCGCGTCCGAGGCGCGTCCGCGGCTGCTGGCTCACCCTTTTTGCGGAGGCGACCTTGAACGTCGGCGGGATTGAGGCTGCGAGCGTCGTTGACCCTCTCGCTCGAACCTTCGCTACCGCGGACGTCGCGCTCGAGGCCGTGCTGGGCGCTCATGACGTTGTCTTGCGGACCGGGGGCGCGATCGAAGGCGTCCTTGAAGAACGCCTTGACGGTGGGGAGACTCGGGAGCGCCTCGCGCAGGACGTCGCGCTGGGTGCCGGAGAGCTGGCCGACAAGCGCCGCCGCTGAATCGGTCGTCTTGACGTTCTTCTCGAGCTGTTCCCGCAAGCGCATTGCCGCGGGCAGGTTGTTGAGAGCAGGCCGACCATCGAGCTCGTCGAGGAGCTTCCTGACGCGTTCAACCGCACCGGACGAGATGGTGGAGCTGCTGCCTTGGACACTCGACATCAGAATGGTCCTCTCAAAGGGTCGTGGTCACCCCTGGCGTCAACCGCCCCGCTGTTGCTGATTCAGCTGCTGGAGCATGGCGAGTAGGACTCCGTTCGGGAGCCATGATGGGAGGCGATCGCGCATGCCGTCGAGAGCGCGGGCGACTTCTTGCTTGTCGTGCAGGTAGGAGGCGTTGACGAACCCCGCGTAGCTGCGACCTGGCGTGGTGTAGACCTGGTAGAGGGTCGAGTTCGCTTGGTCGCGTTCGAACATCCACGACTGGTTGCCGACTTTGAGGGTGAGGTCGGCTTTGTATTGGCCGGAACCGCCGTCGGGAGGATTGGGCTCGACCCCTCGTGATCCCCAGAATGTTGGCCAGCTCGTCATTGGGATGAATCTCTCACAAAGTCTTGTCTACAGTCTCTTGTGGCAACTTATCGGCGCGATTTGGCAATGGTTGCGCGCAGATGAGTGACACTATGACTTTTTCGTGTCAGATGGATCGCGAATGAAATCGGCCCAGTAGCCACGTACCCTCACAGGTAGGCGCCAACGTCGGCCAAGAGCCGATCGAGCTTCTCTCCTTCATACCCCGCCGCGAGGCGCGCGGTCTTTCGTTTTCCGTCGGGAGCCAGTGAAATGACGCCACTGCCGACGAAATAGGCGAGCGCTGTTTCGATGAGCGTGCGGTTGGCGGCCTCCGGGCGGGTGATTTCGCCCTCGAAATAGGCCCGGCGTGCCCGCTCCAGGGCTCGGCTAGCCAGCTCTTTGTCCCAGAGAGGAAACTCACGCAGGTCCTGGAGGGTCCGGCAGGTCACCCAATAGGCCTCGACGTAGCCGTCCAAGAGGGCCGCGAGGAGGCGGATGGCGGCCGGGTTGTGGATGACCACGGTGCCGTCGTCATGGACATCGAGGAAGCCGCGAATGGCGAGCTGGGCCAGCGAGTCGTCGAAGTACGTCGTGAAACCCGAGTCCGCGCGGTAGAGGAACTCGCGCTTGAAGAGGCGCGAGACGAAGCGCGTGTCGTCGTGCAGCTGCTCGTAGCGCAGGCGCGTGCCGGCTTGCTTCTGCGCCGCCCGCGCCACCAAGGCCGCTGGAGCGCACTGGTTCATGACGCCGTTCTTGTAGAAGTCGAGCGCGAGGCGGCGATCCTCGGGGACGCGATAGATGGGCTCGGCATCGCTGCGGCCGGCACGATCGACCGAGACGAGGCCATCTTCGACGAGGGTCTGGACGGCCTGCAGCACCGCGGCGTTGCGATCCTCGCGTGTGGCCGTGCGATCGTCACTACCGGTGAGCGACTCCGACAGGCGGCCGCCACCGGTCTCGAGGAAGTCGATGATGTCGTTCGAGCGCTGCAGGAATTTGGTCTGCGCCATGCCGCGACCGCGGTGCCCCAGGAGCGCGGTGCTGACGATCGAGGTCGGCGTGACCGACGCGACCATCGCCGCGCTGTGCAGGATGCGATAGCCGAGCCGCTCCACTTCGGCGCGCCAAGCTTCATTGCCGGCGGGGTCCATGCTGCGCGGTAGGTTGCTCTTGGCGGCGAGCTCCGCCAGCGAAATCGGCTCGGCGAACTGGATGTGAACGCGACCGTAACGGGAGCGCAGAACGCTCGTTGCTTTCAAGACGCCGGCGACGTCTTCCGCCTTCTTCTCGCCGCCCGCGAGCTCGCGCTCGTACGACCGCGCTTCGATGATGCGCTCGTAGTCGATCGAGATGGGCACGAACATCATTTCGTTGGCGACACCCTGGCGGTAGGCGTCGGTGATCATCTTGAACATGCCGAAGCGTGGCATGAGCATCTTGCCGGTGCGGCTGCGTGTGCCTTCGGGGAAGAACTCGAGCGAGGTGCCGGTGCGGATCAGCTCGATGACGTACTGCTCGAAGACGGCGGCGTAGATCGGATCATCCTTGAAGCTGCGCTTGAGGAAGAAGGCGCCAGCGCGGCGAAAAAACGCGCCCAGGGGGAAGAACGACAGGTTCGCGCCCGCGGCGATGTGCGGCGGGTTCACCCCGTAGCGCCAGAGGGCGTACGAAAGCACTAGGTAGTCGACATGGCTGCGGTGCGTTGGACAGAGAATGAGCGGCCCGCGGCGCGCCGCATCGAGTGTACGCGCGAGACCTGGCTCGTCGATGACCATGCCGTCGTAGATGCGATTGAACACCCACGAGAGCAGCTGGCCGGCCATTCCGACATAGCGGACGTTGTATTTGGCGATGATGCTCTCGAGGTCGCGCTTGGCCTTCTTCTCGAGCTCGGGGACCGGCTTGCCCGTGGCCGCGGCTTGTTTCTCGACGGCGTCCTTGAGCGCCGGTGAGCGCAAGACGTGACGCTCGATGAGCTGATGCTGGGCGAGATCGGGACCGGCGACGACACGCTCTTCGTCGGAGATGCGGCGCTGCAGCTCGTGGCGCAGGCGTTTGGCGATGACGTCGTCGTCTTGTTCGCCCGATTCGGCGATGAAGGCCTTGAGGTCGATGGGGTCGGCGACGCGCACCACGGTGCGCTGCCACGGCGAGAGCTGCATGGCGAGGAGGCGCAAGCGCCCCGGCCGGCGGCGGTCGCCGAAGATGCGGTCGGCGAGCGTGCGCGTGGCCGAGCCGCTCTGGCCCTTGTCGATGACCGCGTGTGGGAACAACGTGATTGGCTGCTCGCGACTGCGCTGCACCGCCACCAAGGTGCGGAAGTAGTCGTTCTGCTCCGCGCCGGCCGGGATGATGCCGCCCGAACCGGCGATGCCGCGCGGCTGGCCCATGAAGATGAAGGCAGGGGCGCCGACCGTGGCGAGCTCGCCGAGCACCACTTCGTCGTGACGCGGGGGCGTGGTGAAGCGGGCCCGCCAGGCTCCGCGGGCCTCGATGCCGCGCGTCTTCATGGCGCGCCACAGGCGCTCGAGGGGCTGCCAGAAGCGCATGTCGTAGCCGCCCACGAACTCGGGTAGCGGCAGTGACAGGCGCTGCAGCGCGTAGTTGAAGTAGAGCGCTGCCCAGGTGGTGGGCGCGCGAGCAACGTAGACGACGCTGCCTTGCACGGCCGCTTGCCGGACCAGCGCGGCGCTGCTTTCGGGATAGGGCACGCCGCCGAACAGACGCGCGAACACCCAGCGGACGAATCTGCCGTAGCGGTCATGCATCGCCGAAGCGGCGACGACGATCGCCGCTACCTTCGCGGCACGAAGCGGCACCGGTCGCGAGTCACCTGCGGGCATCACGGTCATGATCAGCGCCGATTGGCTTCGCGCAAGCGGCGCGTGAGCACCTTCAGGATGCCCTGCGCGATTTCGGGCTTCTCCGCGAGGATCTCGGCGAAGTCGTCGCGGGCGATCTTGAGGAGGGTCAGCTCGGTGAGCGCGGTGATGCTCGCGGAGCGTGGCTCGGCGTCGAGAATGGACATCTCGCCGAAGACCTGGCGCTCGCCGAGCTCGGCGAAGACGTGCTCACCGGAGTGCACCTTCACCTTGCCGTCGACGATCAGGTACATGGCGTCGCCTTCATCGCCTTCGTTGAAGACGATTTGCTGCTGCGCGACGTCGACCTGGTCGGTGATGCGGGCGATCGAGGAGAGCTCCTCGCCGGCGATGGTCTCGAACAAGTCCACGCCCTTGAGAAACAGCACTTTCTCGACGGTGCTAATCAATTTCCGGCCTCGCGTTGGCTGTGGACCATACTAAACCCGACAAAGCCAGAGAAGAGGCGGCGCGGCACTCGCGCGTTAGCTGGAGTACGCAGTGCGTCATGGATGAGTGGTGGCAGGCGCTGGGTCGGCTCGCGGAGAAGTACCGTGAGCTTGCGAGCTTGTGCGCCGAGCGCGACGAATTGGAAAGGAATGGCGTTTTCCAGCTGGACGGCCCCGGCCGTCAAGCGCGCCATGCTCGCACTCGGAGTCTCGCTCGGCGGTTCCCCGGTGCCTTGCGTGAGCTCGACGGCGCCACGGTGAAGGGGTTGCTCGCGCGCCTGCAAGAGATCGAGGAGGAGCTGGCGCTGCGACGCGCGCGCGAGGCTTCGCCGCGGTGGATGCGCGTCGTCGACGACTTTCACGGCGAGCTGCGAGGATTGCTCGCGATCAAAGGGGCACGAGGACGAGGCGAGGCGGTGACGGAAGAGGAGCTGGAGAGGATCGCCGACCCGCCTTACGGGCGTTTGCAGGAGCTGGTATGGAGCCGGCTCGCCGAGCGGTATGGGCTGTTGCCCGAAGAGCTGCGCGCGATTGTGCACGGAGGCTAAGGGGTGAGCGGCGATTTGCTGGAGCAGGTTCGAGAGTTTTTGGTGTTCCAAGGGGAGCTGAAGCTCCGCGGAGTGCCGAGGGCGGAGAACCGATTGCCGATAGCCGAGGGCCGAACGCCGACTGCCGAACGCCGATTGCCGATCACCGAAGACCTAAAGCCGATGTCCGCTGGGGCGGACTCGCTCGAGGGCATTCGCGCCGAGCTCGGCGACTGCCGGCGCTGCAAGCTCTGCAAGGGACGCAAGAACATCGTCTTCGGCGTCGGCAATCCCAAGGCCCGCCTGATGTTCGTCGGTGAGGGCCCCGGCCGGGACGAGGACCTGCGGGGCGAGCCGTTCGTCGGCGCCGCGGGGCAGCTCTTGAACCGCATGATCGAAGCGATGGGCCTTGCGCGCGAGGACGTTTACATCGCCAACGTCGTCAAATGCCGCCCGCCGGACAATCGCGATCCCGAGCCCGATGAGGTCGCGGCCTGCGAGCCGTTCTTGAAGGCGCAGATCAAGGCCGTGAAGCCCGAGATCATCGTTGGCCTGGGACGTTACGCGGTGCAGACGCTTCTCCGCGATAGCACACCAGTGTCGCGACAACGCGGCAAATGGCGCGAGTATGAAGGCACGCCGCTGATGCCGACCTACCACCCCGCCTATCTGTTACGAAATCCCGCCGAGAAGCGACCCGTGTGGCAAGATTTGCAGAACGTCATGGCGCGCTTGGGAAGCAATAAACCGCAGGGCTCATGAGCGCAGGACGCCTCGTCGTCGTCCTCTGCTTGGCTGCCGGCTGCGTGCGCAATACGCCGCCACCGGCGAAGCCCGCCGAAAATCACCCCCGGCCGCTGCCGCCACCCCCGAAGAACGCGACGCTCGCGAAGGGCAACGCCGCGCAGACGCGGGGTGACCTGGTCGCCGCGTCGCGCATCTTCGCGGCGATCCCCGAGAGTGACGGCGACCACGCGGCGGCGCAAAAGGCGCTCGAGGGCGTGCAGCCCGACGTGACGGCGATCGCGCAGACGTGGCTGCGGCACGTGGATCGCAACATCAAACAGGAGCGTTTCCAGGCCGCCTGCAAGCGCCTCGAATACCTCTTCAACAACTTCAACCTCGACGAAGCGACGCGCCAGGCCGTCGAGCAGCGGCTGGTCGTCGCCGACCAGGGCGTCGCGGGTGCGCGCGCCAACCTCGAGGAGCTCGACAAACAGGCGGCGCCCTTGATTGCCTCCGGGGACCACGCCGGCGCTCTCAAGACCCTGCGGCGGGCCATGGGACTCGCCCGGGACATCGCGCCGGACACCTTGCTCGACCGCGAGCGCATCATCGCGGCGCTGGAACAACGTGTTGCCGTGACCGCTAAAGCGGTAGAGACGCCGAGCCCGCCGGTTAGCGAAAAGCGTGGACGCAAGCGCCGCCGCGGGGAGAAGGAGCCCGCCGCGGTGAGCCCCCCGGTCGCGAGCGCCGGCACGGCCGCGGCCGCCGACGAACCAGAGAGCGAAGGGGCGAGCGAAGGCAATCGGCTCCGCGACTTGCTCGAGGAAGCGCAAACGTTCCTCGAGAACAAAGCGTACTTCAACGCCATCGTCGACTTCTCGCGGGCGCGCGAGCTCGACCGTGGCAACGAGACGGCCCGAGCCGCGCTCGCCCAGCTCGAGCCCAAACGCCAGGAGCTCGTGCAACAATACCTCGAGACCGCGAACCGCTACTTCTTGCAGCAGGATCTCGAGTCGGCGGTGCCGTACTTCCGCCGCGTCATGCTGCTCGAGCCGGACAACGAGCAGGCCAAGAAGGGCCTCGAGATGCACTACAACCTCGAGCGCATCCGCCGCGAGCGCAACAGCAAGTAGTGGCCACGCGCGCGCTCATGGTGCTGTTGGTGGCCGCGGCGTGCGCCGAGCCCGTGCGGGTACGGCCGCGCGCCTTGCCGGTGACTCCGAGGGCCGAAAAGCCCGGCCCGCCCACTGAGCGCGACGATGCCTGGCTCTTTCACGCCGCGAGCGAGGCCGAGCGCGTCGGCGATGCCGCGGCGGCCAGGGGTTACTACGAAGAGCTGTTGCGCGAGCGACCCTCGAGTGGCCTCGCCGACGCCGCGCGCTTCAACCTCGGGCTCGTCTTCGAGCATGGCGGCGACTACGCAAGCGCCGCGGCGGTCTACGAGCCAATCATCGTCAAGCCGATGCCGAGCGACGAGGACGCCCGGCGAACCTGGCTCGACGCGCACTTCCGGCGCGCCGCGTGTCTGTCGAAGGGTGGCGGCTGGCAAGAGGTGAGCCGGCTCTTCGATGTGGTGCTCGACGTGCCCGGGCTCTCCGTGGTCGACCGCATCGAGGCGCTGGTTGGTCGCGGCATCGCCGACAAGGAGCGGGGCGAGGCCGCCGCGGCGGAGATCGCCTTCAGCCAGGTCTTGCACCTGGCTCGCGACTTCGACCGCGATAGCGCACAAGGACTCTCACCCTTCGTCGCGGAGGCGGCGTTTCACTGGGCCGACATCGAGCTCGGGCGCTTCGAAGGCGTGATGCTCGCGTTTCCGAGCGACATGCTCGCCCGGCGTCTCGACGAGAAGTGCGCGCGCTTGCTCACCGCGCAGCGCCGTTATCTGCGGGCGATGCACTTCGGTGACGCCCACACGGTCGCGGCGGCCGGCAACCGTATTGGCGGCATGTACGAGCGCCTCTACGACGACATCATGGGCCTCGAGGTGCCGGTCGATTTCGACGCCGAGCAGCGCGCGGCCTATCGCGACGAGGTCAAACGGCGCCTGCGGGTGCTGGTCGAGAAGGCCATTCGTGTTTACGAACGCACCGCGCTCGTCGGCAAACGCGCCGAAAGCGCGATGCCGTGGGTGGAGAAGAGCGAGGCGGCTCTCGCCCGTCTCCGCGCGATCGTCGTCGACGAGCCCGCGCTCTAGAAGTACCCGCCCACGATCGAGGTGGCGCCGAAGCGGAAAACCTCGCCGGCATCGCTGCTGACGTCGGCGCGTAGCACCGGGCCAACACCCAGGAAGAAGTGCGAGGCCGCGTGGAACAGGAAGGGCGCGTAGAACTCCAAGCCGAGCGTCTGGCCGTCGGCATCGCCGCCCAGGGCGACGAAATAGAACGAGCCCTGCGGTAGGAAACTCCAGTTGTCGCTGATCGGTAGGTTGTAGGCGACCGTCGGCTGTAGGCCGATTTCGGTGATGTCGCCGCCATCGCCGCTGACGATTCCGAGAGTGAAACCGCCGCCTACCGCCCAGTGATCAGTGATGAAGTAGAGCAAGGTCGGCGCCAAGAGGAAGCTCGTGGTGTCGGCGTCGTTTTGCGACTCGAAGGTGAAGTTCACCTTGCCGTTCGGCACCCACTGGCCCTCGTGGCCGAACTCGGCGGCGGCGCCACCAAAGGCTAATGCGGTCGCCGGTGACAAAACACTGACGAAAAGTGCAGCGAGCAGCTGGCGTAATTCCATGAGCTAGTCCATTGATGGGGGGCTCGGGCGCCAAAAGCGCGCTTGACGGGCCTTTACCGTTTAAAATACACTTTATGTTACGTGGGGACGCAAACCGGTACCCCCAAAATTCACTCTCTCTCACTCCATGAAATTTTCGCTACAACATCGGATTCGAGTCGGCGACGACTTGAAGGCCGTTGCTGATCTCGTTGCGGACATCGATCGGTTTCGCGATGACCTTGGCGATCCTAGTGCCTGGGAAGGCGCGTTGGTTTGTACCCTCGATGGCGTCGAGTACTGCAACGACCTCTTCGATCCGGTCTTGCGGCTCGCCGATCAGTGGATTCGCAAGCTGCCATGGATCATCGGTGGCGACACCGAGACCGTGCAGTACCGCAATAGCGAGCACTGTTTCGCGTTCGTGCCGGCGGGTGAGGGCGTCGAGTTCAGCATCTACGTCGGCGCCGAGATGGAGGTCGAGGACTACGTTCTCGAGCCGACCACCGTCCGCCTCGATCAGTTCGCCACCGAGAGCATCCGCGTCGTCGAGGCCTTGCTCAACTTGGTGCGCAAGATCGATCCCGACCTGCCCGACAGCAACGACGACGCCAAGGAGCTGACGAGCAGCTTCAACGACGGCCGCAAGGCCTGGCGCGATCATCAGCTGCGCGCTCAACGTCGCTGATCATAGCGTTCGCCATCGCGGTCAGCACCGCGACGCCGTTCGAAGCCAGCCGGGAGATGGCGGCATTCGCGCGGCAAGCAGTCGCCGGCCGTGAATCCGCGGAGGCGAAGGCGCGCGCGCTCTACGATGAGCTCATTGGTATCATGCGCGACGGTCGCCTCGCGCCCGACCGCGACAACACACCGAAGGCGCGCGAGCCTCTGACCGCGACCGAGCTGTGGGCGCGGGTCGAGCGCGGCGACTCGCCGGCGGCGGGGTGCTACGAGCTGACCGTTCTCTACCTCGGCATGGCTCGCTCGCTGGGCCTCTCGGCGCGAGGCGTCGAGCCGCTCGCGACCACGGATACCGGCGCCATCGGCCACGTGCTCGCACAGGTCGACTTCGGCAACGGCGAAAGCGTGCAGGTCGACTTGCAGAACCACAATTTCGGGAAGGGCAGCGAGGTTCGCCCCCTGTCCGATGCCGAGCTCGTCGCTCACCACGTGAACCACCGCGCCGTGGCGGCGATGCTGCGCGGCGATACGCGGACGGCGCTCGACGAGCTGGGTGCGGTCGTCGACCAGGCGTCCGTCCCGCAGGCCGACAACAACTTCGCGGTGCTCATGGCCCGTGCCGGCAAGCTCGAGGTCGCGGAGAAGTATGCGCGGCGCGCGGTGGGCAAGGCGCCGCGAGCGCCGGTCTACCGCTATCAGCTGGGACACCTGCTCATCGATACGGGTGATCTTTGCGCGGGTCTCGTCCAGCTCGCGGAAGCTTTGCGCCTGCGGCCGGGTTATCCAGAGGTGCGGGGGCTCGCGCGCCGTACACTCGAGGCGAACCCGACGCTTTCTTGCGCTGGCTCGGCCGGCGCGCCATAGGCATGGACCCGTGACGCCTATCATCGTGCAGAAATACGGTGGCAGCTCGGTAGCGACGGTCGAACGCTTGCGCGAGGTCGCGCGCTTGGTCGCCGAGCGGCATCGCGCCGGCAATCGCGTCGTCGTCGTGGTGAGCGCGATGGGGAAGACCACCGACGCGCTCATCGCCCAGGCCCGCGAGGTCGCTCCGCAGCCGCCGCGCCGCGAGCTCGACATGCTGGTCACCGCGGGTGAGCGCATCAGCATGGCGCTCCTGTCGATGGCGATCCACGAGCTCGGGCTCACCGCCATCTCGTTCACCGGAAGCCAGTCCGGCATCATCACCGACGACAGCCACCAGAACGCGCGCGTGCTCGAGGTCAAGCCGCACCGTTTGGTCGAGGAGCTCGACAGAGGGCGCATCGTCATCGTTGCCGGCTTTCAAGGCGTGAGCCGCTCACGCGAGATCACGACGCTCGGCCGCGGGGGCAGCGACACCACCGCAGTCGCCTTGGCGGCGGCGCTCGGGGCGGAAGCCTGCGAGATCTACTCGGACGTCGATGGCGTCTACACCGCCGATCCCAACGTCGCGCCGCAAGCAAAGCTCCTCGCCGAGCTCGGCTACGTGACCATGCAAGCAATGGCGGGCGCCGGCGCCAAGGTGCTGAACGCCGATGCCGTCGAGTTCGCGCGCAAGGCGGGCATCGTCATCCACGCACGCAAGACCAGCGACCCGAGCGGCCGCGAGACGCGTATCACCGAGCGCGCCCAAGAACCGTCGGGTGTGGTCGCCGTGGTGGGGGCCCAAGCGGTGAGCTTGGCGCGCTGCGACGCCGCGCGCGCCGCCGAGCTGGTGCCTCTCGTCCGTCATTGCGGGGGGCGCATCGTCGCCATGCAGGTCGACGGCAAGGTGAGCGCGATCATCGACCGCACCGGAATCGCCGGGGCCTCGCACGCGACCCTCGAGAAGACCCTCGCGGGCTACGACTTGGCGGACAGCAGCATGGTCACGCTGGTCGGTAATGCGCTCTTGGCCCGCGATACCATGCCTCGAGCCATGGTGGCTCTCGGTGGGGCGGGGCTCACGCCGCTCGCGACCGCGGCGACCGATCTCGCGGTGAGCTTCGTGCTGCCGGCAGGGACATCGCAGGACGCCGTGCGTGTCCTGCATGCTCTCTTCGTCGACAGCATCACTTCGTAACGAAGATCTCGAGGTTCTGCCACGCAACGCCGCCGCGCTGGTCTCGCGCCACCATGAATACGGAGACCATCATGCCTTCGGGCGGCACAGCGTCGATCGGCGGCGAGCGGTACTCGGTGTCGAGGGACTTCGTGTAGAGAGGCGTGGTCAGCGGGTCCTGCAGGTCGCCGGCGGTCGCGAACCACGACACCGAGATGACTTCGGTGAGGTCACGCGCCGAAATCCGGCCGGTCGATGGGTTCGTCACGAGCTCCTGGAACGGCTCGTAGGAGTCACCGGTCATCACTGGCAGGATGCGGATCACCGAAGAGCCGCGCATGGTGAATCCGGTGCTTTGGACGTCCGCGAACTCTCCGTTGGCGAGGGCGCCCAGGGATACCTGGATGCGGTCGAACGATGGATTGCTATTGCGGACACGCGGACGTAGGGCGACGCAGCCGGCGCTCTCGTCTTCGCCGCTTTCGCAGACGGGGTAACCGAAGTCGACGCCGAGCTGCGCGGCGGCGGCGCCCGGATTGGCGACGTTGAACACGAAACGCTTCTCCGCGGTGAAAGCATCATCCGCGCCGGAGACCGCGAGGCTGACCGACGGCAGCGAGCCCATGCCGAGCCCGATGCGGTTGGTCTCGAAGAAGTAGATGGCGAGGTTCTGCGTTTCGGTCGGTGTGAGCGCCAGCGTGAAGGGTAAGATCGCATACGGCCAGGCGCCGCGCTCGCTCGCTTCCGCCGGCGTCAAGCTCCGGGCTTCCGCTTCACTGTTGGCGATGCCGTCCTCGGCGAGTCCGCGCAGACCGTCGAGCAAGGGCCGCGATTCCTCCGAGGCTTCGGCGCGCCGCTTGTCGTAGTCGAGGCAGCCTTCGTTGCTCTCGACGGGGCAAAATT
This sequence comes from Myxococcota bacterium, assembly GCA_041288095.1. Lineage (GTDB taxonomy): Bacteria > Myxococcota > XYA12-FULL-58-9 > XYA12-FULL-58-9 > JALHOP01 > JALHOP01. Next base: position 75,966 of record JBGGMJ010000082.1, on the reverse strand, counting down.
GGAACGCATAGTCGATCGGCGTTGTGGCCAACGGCGCTTGACGAGGGTCGACGACCAGAGCCGAGAAGGTCACGATCGCTTGCGGGTCTTGGTCGACGAAGACCTCCGGCGGGTCAGCGCGTAGCGCCAGGACGCGCAGGTCGCGCACGTCTTCCACCTCGTCGAGCCCGTCGCTGCAGGCGGCAGCCGCGAGCAAAGCCATGAGCGTGTAGCGTCGCATCACCAGTTCACCTGCACGCCGAGGTTCGGGAAGAAGGGGATGGTGCGCAGCGGGGCGACTCCGCGATAGCGGTAGTCATAGCTGTATTGCTCGGTGTTGCGGTGATTGTAGACATTGAGGATGTCCAGGTAGAGGCCGATCTTGACCAGCGAATAGGTCCAGGTGCGGTCGACGCGCACATCGAGCTGATGAAAGATCGGCAGGCGTCCGGAGTTGCGGCCCACCCCGTCGATGTTCACGTAGTAGACGTCGCGGTCCGCGTCGAAGCCGACGCGCCCGCGGTTGAGCGGTGTGTAGGGGTTGCCGGAGGTGAGCCGGAAGCGGAAGCCGACCTCCCAGCCTTTTCCGAGCACCCATTGGCCGACCACGGTCAGGATGTGCGTCTGGTCGAAGTCCGAGAGGTACGTGAACGTGTCACGGCGCTCGCGCAGCAAGCCGTCGTCGGTGGCGGTGTCGTTGTCCTCGAAAAAGTCGATGCTGCTGTCCGTGACCACCGACCGCGATAGCGTATAGGAGACCCAGCCGAAGAAACGGCCGCCTGGTTCGAGCTCGTGGCGCAGCAACAGCTGGAGGCCGATGGTGTGCCCGCGTCCGCCGTTGTCGAAGATGAGCGACTGCACGCCTTCTTCGGTTTCGACGAGGCCGCTCGCGTCTTGTCGCAAGCGCGAGCGCAAGGTGTAGAACCCCTGGACGTCGACGTTGATGAGCTCGGTGATCTTCTGCTCGACGCCGGCGACGTATTGTGTCGAGCGCTCCGTCTTCAAAAACGGATTGCCGATGGTCTGCGTGAAGTAGCGTGGCTCGGGGAGCTTGGCGTAGAGGCCGAAGGCGGCCTTGAACGACGTGCCCTCGAGCGCCTGCCAACGCACGTTGAGCCGCGGCATGTATTCGTAGCCCTGCGAGCGATAGAAATCGATGCGCTCGAAGCGGAAGCCCGGGATGATCTTGAGCCCGGCCCCCGGCGTGATCTGGGCCTCGGCCCAGTAGCCTTGGCTGTAGTTGCCGAGCCGTGTCTCCAAGCGTGACGTGTCCGCGAAGTCGAAGACGGGCGATGGGTAGGTGCGGATGCGGTTGTCGAGCGGGGCGTTCAGGAAGACCTTGGCCGAGCCGAACAAGTGGTCGAGCCCGGCGCTCAAGGACACTTGTTCCGAGAGCTTCACGTCGAGCTGCTCACGCCACTCGAACGTCGGATAGTCGACCTTCAGCCGATTCTCGAGGTCGAGCTCTTCGGACTCGCCGCTGAACTGGAGGCGCGTGAAGCCACCGGTCACTTGCGACGTGAGGCTCGCGGTCTCGCCGAGCTTGTAGCGATGTCGGAACATCGTGCGGTTGAAGTACTGGTCGAGGCCGAACGAGAAGTTCACGTCCTCGAGCGAGCCGCTCTGCGAGAACGACAGGTCGTCCGCCGAGCCGAACATGAAGATCTCGAAGGTGTTGCGTCCGAGCACCTTCGAAGCCTTGAGCTGATAATCGAGGTAGCGCGGCGAGATGGTGGCGCTGCCTTCGTCGGCGCTATCGGTGAATGCGTCCTGGATGAGCGGGATGAAGAGGTCGATGTAGGAACGCCGCGCCGCGACACCCAAGGTCCAGCCGCCGCCCAGCGGGTGACACGAATAGTAGGCCGAATCGATGAGGTCGACCTTGCCACGGCCGTGGAAGCCATCGCAGTCGAGCAATCGGGTGCCGACGTCGACGATGCCGGCGGTCGAGCGACCGTACTTGGCGCCGAAGCCGCCCGGGTAGAAATCGATGTGGTCGAGGAACTGCGCTTGGATGATCGAGGTGAGGCCCCCGAAGTGGTAGAGGAAGGGCACCTCGATGCCGTCGACGTAGACGCGGGTGTCTTCGGGGTTCGCGCCACGCACGATGAGCTGCCCGCCGAAGCCGCCGAATGCGCGGCCCATGCCCGGCAGGTTCTCGATGACGCGCAGCGGATCTCCGAAGGTGCCGGGACTCTTTTCGACCTCGCCGCGCTTGAGCTCGACCTTCGACACCTCGCGCTTCGGCGCTCGCGTGGTCACCACGGTCTCATACGGATTGTTCTCGAGCGGCAGCAGGTAATACTTGCCCTCGATGAGCTCGTTGTCGGCGCGCTCTTCGTCGACCCAGTAGACTTTGTAGTTCTGCGCCGAGATGCGGACCTCGAACTTGCCCGTGGGCGCGCCGCGCACCTCGAACACGCCTTGATCGTTGGTGACGGCGACCGGTCGGCCGCCGATCATCACGGTGGCGCCCTCGATGGGCTTGCGCGCGACCGCCTGGCGTACCAGTCCGCGATAGTTGACGGGTGACTGGTCGGCGCGGATCTCCGACGGCGCGCCGACGATGGCGTCGGGCTCGATCACCACGGGCTCGAACACGAAGCGATACTCGATGCGGATGGGAGCGGGCGTACCGTCGATCTCGGCCGGCGTGAACGTGAGCTTGCGGCCGGCCACGAGCGCCGGCTCGGCGAAGGCTGGATGCGAGACGCGGCTGACCGTCGCGTTGGCCACCTTGCCGTCGGCACCAACGTCGATGAGCAGCACGGCCTCCCCGGCGATGCCCTCGGCGAAGAGCTCGGGCGGATACTCGGGGCTCACGTAGTCGACGAGCTCAGGGGGCTTGGTGAGCTGCGGTTGCTTCCGCGGCGCCGCCGGCTTCGGCGCGCGTGGGATGTTTTGCTCCTCGACCTGCGCGCCTGCCGACGTGCACCACAACGATACGGCGAGGATCGCCGCGCCATACTTCATCGTCTGGTCACGAGGGCGTCGCTGCGGGCGAGTGTGCGAGCCGATTCGACCAGCAACGTCTCCGGCGAGAGGCCTACCTTGAGCTTGGCCAGCACGGCGTCACTGCCGCCGGCGCCGAGCAGCTCGGTGAGCACGGTGGGCGTCTCGGGCCGCAGCCACCAGGTGGGGCCGAGCTTCTGCGCCAAGGCGGAAACCACGTTCGCCGCGAGCAATCGTCCGCGGAAGCGGACAATAGCCGTCATCCACGGGTCGGCGGCGCCGAGATCGGTGCCGGAGCCATCGTAGAGGGCCAGGGTGTCGAGGCTGCGGGCGGCCTCGGCGCGAGCTGCCTCGAGCGCGAGGAAAGCGCGGGCGCGGACCACCTGCGTGAGCGCCGGCTCCGGCAGCGACAGCGTCGCCGCCATCCACTCGGGTGTCTGGATGGGGCTGGTCGCCACGAAGCCGAGCATCGGCGGAATGCTGGCGTCGGCGTCGCCCAAGAGTTGCCGCACGCGACCCGCGGCGAGCGCCTTGCCGGTGAGCTCGACGTCGAGCGCGCCTCCCGCGAGCGCCGCGACCACCCGCTGCTCCGACGGAGCGACGAAGAACACGCCAGCGCTGCTGCCCGGTGCGTCGATGATGACCGAGAGGGCAGGGCTCGGCGGCGGGAGCACGGCGTCGACCAACGCGCGCGCGACATCGGACGTTTTAGCGGACGGGAGGGCTCGCTTGGTGACGCCCTCTGCTTCGCTGGTGCTCGCGCCGACGTCATTGCGCGCGACCAAGTACAAGCCCTCGGAGGCGTTCAACAGCTCCTGCGCGCTCGCGACGGTGCTGCGTATGTCGAAGCCGTGGATGGCCGAGAGCAGCGCGGGAGCGTCGGGATAGCCCAGGGCCTTGGCGACAGCCGAGACGCCCTTCGCATCGGTGGCGTCGCGCAACAGGCGCTCGCGCGTGAGACGGCTGCGCAAGCCGTTGACGCTGGCGTCGCGCGCCGCGGCCGCGGCTACCGAAGCGACGACCTGATTCTCCAACATCCAGGCGTGCTGTGGGTCGACGAGAGCGCGCCTGGGCTCGGCCGCGCACGGCGGCTCTGTCCGCGATGACAGCCAGCCGGCCGAGCACGATGCCTCGCTCGCGATGACCGCCGCCGAGAGCTGGCCGCGCAGCTTCGCCAGGGTGTCCGGCGGGGCCGGTGCCGCGGCTGGGCCGGCGCCGCTACCGGAACAAGCGGTGATCAACGCCGCGACGGACGCGAGCGGCAACGCACAGTGCTTCACGGCGCGCATCGAAGGGTCAGCCGGCCTGACCGACCTTGGCATGGACGGCCTCGGCGGCGACGCGCGACAGACCGATGAGCGGCGCCACTTCGACCGCCAGCTCCTTGTACGCGATAGCGGCTGGAGACGACGGGGCGTGGTCGAAGATCGGCTCCCCCGCGAGGTGCGCCTTGTTGACCATGCTGCTCTGCGGAATGCGCGTCGCCAGGAGACGCACGGTGTTGCCGTAGAGGTCCGCGAAGCTCTGCTCGATGGCGGAGTTGAGCTGCGTCGTGCGCTTGTCGAAGCGCGTCGCGACGATGCCGCAAACCTCGAGCTTGCGACCGAGGCGCGTGCGCAGCGTCTCCACCGCCGTGAGGATGTCGGAGACGCCCTCGAGCGCGAGCACCGACATGTCCGTCGGTACCAGCAGGTGGTCAGCGGCGCAGAGCGCGTTGAGCGTGAGCGTGCCCAAGTTCGGCGGGCAGTCGATGACGATGAGATCGTAGCGGGTGCGCGCTACCGCGAGGGCGCCGTCGAGCAGGAGCTCCTTGCCGATCTTCGCGGCGACCATCACCTCGGTCTCGGCGAGTGTCTTCTCGCTGCCGGCGAGGTCGAGGTCGGCCCACGGGGAAGCGTAGGCGGCTTCACAGACGTCGCGGAGCTTGCCGTTGAAGACGTCGGCGAGGCTGCCGTTGGGCGAGGCGCGCAGAGCGGCGCTGACGTGCGCTTGCGGGTCGAGATCGATGAGCAGCACCTTGGCGCCCGAGCGCTGCCAGGCGACCGCGAGATTCACGGCTGTGGTCGTCTTGCCCACACCGCCCTTGTTCGAGGCGACGGCGAGCACCGTTGCTGCCCGGTGACCCTTCTCCGGGGCCGCCGTCATGAGGTTCCTCAAGCGGCCCGCTATCCGGTCCCGTAGGTCTAATGCCATCCCGTCATGCCTCCCTCGCGCCTGTTGACCGAACGCTCGGGGCAGTTAACACGAAAATGATAATGAGAGAAGTGCGCGTTTTGTCGGGCGATCCTGACGAAGGGTCATCGACAAAGCGAGCTAAGTGCTTGTACCGTCGATCGAATTGTCGTTGACGACGTCGGTGATCCGGCGTCGGGGAGCTGCTGATGACTCAGCCCCGTACCGTTCAGAGCGCCGCCCCAGAACGAGCCCCACTCGAAGGGCTGCCGCGACCCACGTTACCAGCGCCCGATGTCGCCGAGGTGGGCGCGCTCTTGAACGTGAACGACCCGCAATCGGTCGAGCGCGCCACCGCCCGCCTGCAGCAAGCGGCTCGCCGCGCCGGGCTCGACGATCGCCAGATTCTCACCTTCCGCGCTATCGCGACCGACCCGCGCTACGGCACCGCCGATCAATCATTCGCCGCCGCTCGCCTCTACCTTCAACTCTTGGGCGCGGGTTGTTACGCGTTCATCGCCGAAGCCGCCCCCAACGGCGCGAGCGTCCCACGCGAGCAGGCGCAGCAGTCGCGACAGCTCATGGATGGTTTGCTGCAGAGCGCGGCGACAGTTTGGCGCGGCACCAACGTCAAACGCCCGACCTTCGACGGCATGTCCCGCGAGCAGCGCCTGGGCGCGTTCGTCGAGCAGTTCCACCGCAACATCAACGCACGCCAACCCTTCAGAGCGGCGATGGACGCCGCGCGCAACCACATGCTGACGCCGCAGGGCCAGCGTGCCTTCGCCGATGCGGCCGCCGGCGCCCCGGCCCCGCGGGCCACTGCGCAAGCCGTCCAAGGTCTGACCTTCCCGTCCGCTACCGTCGTACGCACGGCCGGCGACATCGCGTCTGTCCGCCATAACGGCCGCAGTCCGCGTGCCTTCACCATGGGTCCGCCCGTCGCGGCTCGTCCGCTGACCCGGAGTGGTCCGCGCCCAGCCAGCGGCGCCGACCCGTACGCCCCGATGGCACCCGCGGCGGCGGCTCAGCACCGTGACCGTCCGCCGGAGCGGATCAAGGGCACGGACATCGCCTGGACGCCGGACGCGGTCGCCCAATACATCGAGCAGAACACCAACGACGAGCGCCGCATCGACGTCTTGCACGGCCTGCGTCTCCCGGATCGCGTCGCGGTCGCCGAGGCCTATGCCCGCCGTCGCGGACAGTCGCTGCAAGGACAGCAAGCCTTGGCGTTCTTGTCCGAGCAGATGGCCGGTCGGGGCACCGGCACCAACGCGCAGATCTTCCGCGACTTGCTGCGCCCCGAGAACACCAGCGGCATCACCTCGGAGCACATCCTCATCTACTCCGACGCCACCGGCGGCGGCTTCCTCTCGCGGCTCACCGGCATCGGCGGGCCCAATCACCAGGCCATCGAGCGCATCCTCATGTTCCGCAGCCCGGCCGAGCTGCAGCGCCTCGACGCGCAGATGCGCGAGACCTACGGCAAGTCACTGCGCGAAGTCTTGCAGCTCGTGAACGTCCGTGAGGGCCGCGAGCGCCTGTTGTTCATCCACGACTTGCCCGGCCGCGAGCAGGGGCTCGGCGAGGTCCCGCAGGCCGAGCTGCAAGCTTGGAACATGCGCGTCGCCCTCGACGAGTTCGAGCGCGGCTTCCTGGGCAACGCCGCGAACGCCATCCAGGCCTTCAGCAGCGTCCAATGGCACGACGTCTTCCGTCCGCTCGCGATGATGAGCAACGCGGAAGTTCGGCAGGTCGCCGCGGCCTACCACCGCCAGCAAGTCGCGGCGGGACGCCAGGTCGAAGGCGGCGACGGGCTCACCGGTAACGTCGCTGACAGTGCCTACGGCCGCGCGGTGCTCGCCGCTCAGGCGCACGTCACCCGTCTCGCGCCGTCGCGTCAGGCGCACGACCTCCGCACGCGCATCGCCTTGCAGGGCTTGCGCTTCGACCCGCAGCAACACATGCCGCCGCGCCAGGCGGGCGAAACCGAAAACGACTACCGGGAGCGTGTCACCGCCGCGATCAACGCCGCCGAGGTGCCGCACCGCACGCTCGTCGCCCAGTACGTCGCCGCGACCCTCTCGGCGGCGAGCCATGGCCACCTCACGACGGCGGACACACAGTTCGCTTTGTCGCTCATCCGCCGCACCCCGCCGCCGGGCCAGCCGTTCGACGCCAATGGCCGACCGTTCGTCGGCGAGGTGTCCGCGTTCTGGCAGCAGATGGGTGGGGTGCAGCAGATCCAGCCGTCGGAAGAAGCGCAGCTCATCGCCATGGTGCGCGCCGCCAATCGCTCCGTGCGTGGTACGCGCGAGCAGGAGAACACCTGGAACTTGATGGCGGGCGACGGCGCTGACTCGCCGATGTCGCGTTCCGTTCAGCTCATGGCAGCGCTCCAAGGCTCGATGGGCATGTTCAGCGGCCCGTACCGCCAGCGCACCTACGCGTTCCTCGACATGCGCAACGTGCCCGAGGGGCAGCGCAATGACTTCATGGCGCAGATGCGCGCCGCCTATTACCAGCTCAGCGGCGGCCGCATGCTCAACGCCGACGTGCAGCAGGCCTTCGGCCCGTCCATCACGCTGCCGAACGGCGCGGTGATTCCGTCGCAGGCCGCGCGGCTGGTGGAGCGCGGTGTGCTCAGCAACGCCGAGCGCGTGATCTACTCGCTTTACGAGCCTGGCCTGTTCGGCGTCGTGCGCGCCGACAACATCCAAGCGGTCTCGCAGATTTTGAGTGAGCTCTCGCCGCTGGAGAAATTCATCGCGCGCGAGGAGTTCACGCGTCTGACCGGTACCGATCTGCGCGCCGTCGTCGACGCCTATCCGGGCCGTGAGGCGCGCATGGCCTCGCTGGCGCTACGCATCCATCCGCACGAGCGCGACCTCTTGGGCGCGCAGGCGATGATCTACTTGAACGCGCCGACGACCGACGCGGCGCTCGAGGCGCGTCGCGCCCAGCTCCTCGGCGTGAACCAAGAAGTGCTCACCGACTTTTGGTCGCGCAATTTCTACGATCAGGCCGGCCTCGACGCGATGCGCGCCACGGTCAACGCCAGGGGTGGGGCGGCGCAGTTCTCGATCGGCGCCGTCGACTCGACGGCAGATCTGCATGCGTCGATCGACGCGGCCACCCGCGCCGCCCTCGGCAACGGGCTGACCCGCGGCATCCAGGACTTCCTCAGCAACTCGCGCGAAGGCATCCAGATCCGCCGCCGCGCTCTCGAAGAGCTCACGGCGCGCGCGCAGCGGGACATCGAAGCGACCGGCGCGGTGAGTCCCGATACGCAGCGCGAGATGGGGCTGCTCGTGCGCGACTTGCGCCAACGCTTCATCGACCGCGGCCGCGACGTCGATCAGGCGACGGAGCTGGTCGCGAACATCGCCGTCACCGCGGCGCTCGTCGGCGCCATGGCGTTGCAACCGCAGATCGGTGCCATTTGGATGTCGGTCATCGGTGGCGGCACTGGCCTCGCGACGCGCATGGCCTTGGGGCAGGTCGATACGGCGACACAGGCGCTCGGCATCTTCATCCGCGACGCTGCCAAAGGTCTCGCGACGCAGCAGACGGCGCTGATGATGTCGTACATGCCGGCGGACGCTCCGCTCCTGTGGCACGCGGCGGCCGGCGCTTCGGCGGGCTACAACCACGGCGCCATCACCTCGGTCGCGAACTTCATCACCGACCCGATGTTGTGGCGCATCGATCCGTCGCAGGCGCTCAGCGACTTCGAATACAATTTCGCCAACGCCACGAACTCGGGCATGGCCTGGGGCGCCGCGAGCGGCCTCATCTTTGGCTACATCCGCCGCGAGGCGCAGCGGAACTCGCGTCCGCCAGATCGGCCAACCGAGCCGAATCCGGATCCCGGTACCCAGCCGGGTCGACCCACGGATCCCGATCGCCCAGTGACCGGCGGTCCCGATCGTCCGGTGACGCCCGGGCCCGACCGCCCCGTAACTCCCGGCACGCCCACCCGTCCTTCGCGTCCCGACGGCAATATCAGCACGCCCGGCGGACCCACTCCCGGCCGCCCGAGCGGCCGCCCAGACAGTCAGCTCGGCACGCCCGGCGGGCCCACTCCCGGCCGCCCGAGCGGCCGACCAGACAGCCAGCTCGGTACGCCGACCGGCCCGACACCTGGACGCCCCGGCGTCGGCCCCATCGTCCACCCAGGCGACAACATGCGCCCGCCGGTCACCGGCGGTACGGGGACGGCGCGACCTCCGGTCGACGGCGGCAACGTGCGTCCGCCGGTTACACCTCCGCGCGACGTCTCGGTGACGCCGGGCGCGGTACCGCCCTCAGGCCGCCTACCGAGCACCAACACCGGCATCGGTGGAGTCACGGGTGGCCGCGTCGGCATGCGCTCCGCGGCGATCCCGAACACCGGCTACACCGGAACCTTTTCGACGACCGATCCCGGCGCCGCGCTGAACATCGGCATCATGCACTGGGGCGCGGTGGCCACCGCCGGCGTCACCAACTTCGGTACGACCTTGTCGACCACGCAGCGCGCCGCCGTCGACGAGATGGGCCGGCGTATCGCCACGACTCCGATTCCGCTGGTCGAGGTGCGCAACGCGCTGCAGTCGATGAGCCGCGAGGAGAATCGCGAGGTCATGCGCAACGCCGCGGCTGGCTTCGTGTTCTCCGCTTTTGCGTACCTGCAGGCGACCGGCGGCTTGCCGGGGCCCGAGAGCGAGCCGACGCACTTCAATACGCTGCTCGATCTGGCCTGGCAGGACGCCGGTGTCGCCAATGGGCGTGATCCGCGCTCGGTGTCACGCGCCGCCAAGGTGCGCGAGCTCGTTACCCACTACTACCAGCAGCCCGACGCGCCGATTCAGCCGCAGCCAGCGCCGCGTGATTCCAACCAGCGCGATCCGAGTGTGCCGCAGGTTCCGGGGAGCGAGGAGCCCCGCGCTCCAGCCGGCCCCGGTCGCGCGCCCGCTCAGTTCTATCAGCAGCTCGCGCAAGCGACGCGCCCGCGCCTCGACCGTGTTAGCCGCGCTTGGATCGATGCCAATCTGCAGAGCGCGCTCGCCTTCCGCACCGGTGAGCAGGTGCAGCGCTTCCCCGATGGCGGGGTCGAGTATTGGACCGCGCTCCTGCGACGCCTGCCAGACAAGCGCCTCCCCGACGTCATTCGCGACGACGCGGAGTCGCTACGCGCCTTCGGCTACAACATGCCCACGGATCGCAATCGCCAAGAGGCGGTCAGCGAAGGGCTCGTGGCGGCGCGCGCCCGCGCTCTCCAAGTGGCGCATCTCGGCGGCACACGCGACGCACCCCAGCCGCTCACCGTGCCTCAGCTCTTCGAGCGCTTGCCGCAACTGCGCGACTTCATGGCCGCCGCGACTGGAAACACGCCGGCCGAGATGGGTAAGTTGGACGAGCCAGCGCTAGCCTCTGCCATCCAGGGCTACAAGCAGCGTCTTGCGGCCCAGCCGCGCACGGCCGCGATCATGCAAGGCGCCGCCCAAGGACCGATCATCGATCATCGAACCCTGGAAGCTCATCAAAGCGCGGCTGGCGTTGCCGGCCCGGACGCCTTGCCTCAGGCTCCCGCGCAGCGCCGCCAAGCGTTCGACCAAGCACTCGAAGCCCTTCGCGCAGCGCCCGACGACCAAGTCGCCGCCCGCTCCGGGGAAGCAGTCCGTATCCTCGAGCTCATCTACAGCAGCAACATGCCCGACCAAGACCGCGACCGCGATGTGAACGCTATCGCGGAGGCTGTGTTGGGTCAGCAGCCGCAGTCGCGAGCGACCCGCGTCGCCGGTTTCCTCATGGGTACACAAGGCTCGCAGGTCATGGCGCGCGAGGTCTGGAACCGCATCTACGCGCAGCTCTCCAACGAGGAGAAGGCGGCGATCGCGATGGGGATCGCCGGTAACATCCGCGCTGCCGATGCGCCGGCTCCAGCCGGGACCATCCCGCTCGACCTCAACGCGATCTCCGTCGATGTGTTGCGCAGCCTCGACCGTCTGCCTCTCACGCAGCCGCCGGGCTACGAGGAGGCGGCGCGCCAACTCCGCTTGGTGAGCATCGCCCGGCTCCTCAACGCCGGCGAGATCAACAAGGTCGTTCCCGACGAGCTGCGCTTCGCGCTCCTGCACGGCTCACCCCAGCTCCTGAGCATGGTTGCGTTCGCGGCGCAGCAGGTGCCGGGCGGCCAGGCGCTGCTCATCAATCAGTTCGTCGAGCTCGCCAACGCGGGGCGTGCCGACCGGGTTGGTCGCGTCCTGCAGTCGCTCGCGGCGACTCAAGATGCGCGCTACCAGCAGTACGCCGTCGACCTGGCCTCGGCCCTGTGGCGTGCCGAGATCATCCGTCGCATCGATTGGCGTCGCCAGGACGACCTCGCGGTGGCAACGGCTTACGACCAGCTCGCCGAGACACCGCAGGCGCCGCCGTCGGAGTTCTCGCCGCTGATCGCCGCGATGAATCGCTCCGAGAACGGCCGCGCCGCCATGCGCCAGATGATGAGCGCGGTCCAGTTCGACGCGACGCTGGAGAGCCCCGGCTTCATCAAGCGCCTGCGCGACAGCCACGAGGCGCGGATCTACGACCGCTTCAGGGCAATGTTGAACCGCCCGATGGAGATCCCGGGACCGCCGCAGCAGTAGACCTGCCTCAGACCTGACGGTAAGTGGTCATCGCACCCGCTTCGAGCTCGAGGCGAGCCTCGCGGACCATGGTGCGTGCGCCATCGCGGACGAGCTTCACGGCGCGCTGCAGGTCGCGCGGCTGAGTGAGCAGCGGCGCCACCTCCGCGCGCGCATCACCGATTTCGTCGCGGGCTTCGGCAAGCAGCGCGTCGACCTCGCCGTCGTCGAGCCCCCCGAGAATACCGACCTCGACGGCGGCGCGTACGACCTCGTCGATGTACAGGGCCCTGGGGTCGATGGCGCCCAAGCGTGTCGACAGGACATCGAGCGCCACCGCCGCCGACAGCCAAGCATCGGGGTCGAAGAGCTTGCGATCCGCCTCGGGGACGATGGCCTTGTAGCGCGCAGGATCTTTCATGCGTCTTCTCCGAGCGGCAGGCCCTTACGGCGCCGGATGACCGCCGTGAGGCTATCGTCGGCGGCCGGCCCGGTCTCCATGACGCGCCTGCGGAAGCGCCGGTCGATGCGCGCCGTGTCGCCGCCGCTCTCGATGGGTCGGGGCCGCCTGTCCACCAAAGCGGTCACGCTGCGCTCGCGCTTCATGGGACGCGGCTGGGTCGGGACACCGGGTCGGATATTGAGGGCCGTCGGTTCCTCCTCGATGGGCCAGTGGATGCGCTCGGTCGGCTCGTGCTGGACCATGGGCGCGTTCGGCACCGCCGTCACCGTGATCTCGGGACGGACCGTCATCGATTGCGTCGTGGTGCCGTGGTCGCCCAGCCGCACCGGTGTCACCTGGATACGCGGCTCCGTGGTCTCGCCCGGGGCGCCGCGGCGAGGTGAGATATCGCCGAGGTCGACCATGGCGGTGATCTCGGGCTTGTTCTCGATGCGCGGGTTGGTGGGCTCATCGACTTTGTGGTCCCCCAACAGCTCACGCACCAGCTCTTCGGGTGTACCTGGGTCGAGCGACCGCACCATCGCTTGAGCGCGTTGCGCCGCGGCTGTCTCACCGAGGAGCTTGAGCGCGATAGCGTACGCTCGCCAGTACTCGCAGGCGAAAGGGTAGAGCACCACCAGGGACGCGAGCATGCGTGCCGCGTCGGCGTAGCGACCGACATCGAGGCGCATCACCGCGGTTTCGTAGATGGCGTCGAGCTCGTCCGGCGAAATGGCCGCGATCTCGGCGAGCGCCAGCCGCCCCTCGGCGACGGCGCGGGAGAGCTCCTTGATACGGGCGCGCACCGAATCCATCGCCGCACTGTAACCGCGGACCGCTACTCCGGGAAGCAGATCGGCGTCACCCCGAACGACGTGCCCGTCGACCCGTTGCCGACGATTTGCCGCCCCAAGGCGTAAACCAGCTGCTCGAACTGCGCATCGGCGACCGACTCTTCGCCGGTGCTGGTCAGGGCATCGAAGAACGGCGGCCTGCATCCCGAGGTCCAGCCGAGGCCCGCACAATCGAGATTGGTGCAGCAGGTCTGTGTGCAGCGCTTCACGCCGGACGCGCCCTGGGCGCAGATCTCGCTCAGGCACTCGCTGTTCGCGTTACAGGTGGCGCCGAGCTGCTTGCCGCCGCTCCACTCACGATAGAGGCAAACCTTCTGGAAGCCGTAGGGCTCACTCACGCCTTGGCGCAGGCCGTCCCAGACATCGAGTGGTTTGCAGATCGGCGCCGACGGCGAGCAGTCCGAGGGCGTGCAGCAGCCTCCGGCGCAACGCGCGCTCTTGGTCGAGTCGGGCGTCTGGGCGCAATAGCCACTGTCGCACTTGTCGTGGTCACGTTGCTGCGGCGTGACGCCGGCGTTGGAGCACACCGCGCCGGCCCCGAGGGAGTCACCAGGAAGGGGTGGCTGGCACAGGGCGGTGAAAGCGACCTCGTCCTGCTGCACGACACCGTCGCCGTCCTTGTCGACGTTCACCTGACGCCGCATCACGCAGACGTTGCCGGCGCCGCTGGGGTTGCAGTCGGTGTCGTTGCCGCAAGTCTCGTAGCAGCTGTTCGCGGAGTCGTTGCAGTAACCGCTGACGCACTGCTCACTCACGAAGGTGTCGGTGCAGGTGCCGTTGGGCGCGACATTGCGCGGGCCACCGTCGGGGTAGAAGTCGACGGGTAGACAGGTGCCGCCGTCGCCGAGCTCGTGGCAAACGAAGCCGGTCGGGCAATCGTCGGTCGACGTGCAGGTTTGTCCGCAACGGCGGACGGCGGTGGTCGGTGAGACGTCGATGGGCCAGCAGACGTTGCTCATGCAGTCGGCGTGCGTTTCGCAGGGCTCGCCGAGGTCTTCGGTGCCGTCGGTGAAGGGTACGCAGCGGCCGGTGTTGGGATTGCAGATGTCGCCGGTGGGGCAACCCGTGCTGGCGCAGCCCGGGACGCAGGCGTCGTAGTTGCAAACCTCGTTGGGCACGTCACAGCCGGCATCGCCTTGGCATTCACCGTCGGTCGCGTAGCAGCGATTGTCGATGCACTCGGCGCCAACCGGGCACTCGAAGTCGTCGAAGCAGGGCTCGCAGGTCTTGTCCGTGCCGGTGGTGACACAGATGAGGCCGCCACAGTCGCCGTCGGAGTTGCACGTCGTGCCTTGGCCGCGCACGCAGCTGCCGTCCATGCAGACGCGGTCGCCGCCGCACTGATTGCTGGCGACACAGTCGACGCAGCTGCCGTTCTCGCAGATCTTCCGCCCGCACTCCGCGTCGTCGACGCAATTGCGGCACTGGCCTTGTTCGGGGGCGCAGACCTTGCCGATGTCCGCGCACGCACCGGTGTTGCAGCCGGTCTCGACGACACAGGCATGCGAGGGAGAGCAGCTGTAGCCCGGGTTACAGTCCGCTGAAGCGATGCACTCGACGCACTGGCGAATCGTCGTCAGACACTGCGCGCCTTGGCCGCACTCGCCGTCGAAATCACAGGCGCCGCGGGTGCCGTCGACGCAAGCGCCCTCGACGCAATAGCCGCCGTTGCATTCGACGTCGGCCTGACAGCAGCCGCCCTCTTTACAGGTACCGCCGCAACAATTGAGGTCGCCGGGGCAGGGCGCCGTGGAGTTGCAGGCGCGATCTTCGAGGATGCAGTAGCCGGCGGCGCAAACGAAACCGTCTTCGCACTCCGCTGTAGCGTTGCAGGTACGCGCGGTCTCGTCGGTGCCGCCACAAGCGGCACCGGCGCACACCATCAAGGTGGTTACGACTAGTCCTTGATAGTGAGCACGCATTGGCGTTGCGCATCCTCAGCAAGCCAGGGGCGGGGAGCCGGGGCTCCGGTTCCATCGTGGTCGCCGTCGCCATCGGCATCGACGTCGGCCTTGGGATACGAGCCCGGGTAGTCCCACGCCGGGTGCGACGCGGTCAGATAGAACCCCGCGCTGTTGTCGGCGGTGAAGCATCCGGTTTGCGCGCCCGCGGTATCAGCGGGTGCCTCGGCGAAGTAGCACGCGCCCTTGAAGCTCGCGACGATGAGCGGCTGGCCGTCGAGGTCGCCGCCCTGCGTGCCGCCGCAGGTGTACGTGCCGGTCGCGCCGCTGCCGTCGAAGCCGTAGGCGCTCGAGTACTCGTAGCGTTGATAAGCACGTGAGAACTCGTATTGGCCCGAGGTGCCGTTGTAGGCGTAAACGCCGTACGTCGCGACGCAGTCTTGCGACAGCGTCCAGCTGTGGTTGGCGAGATCGAGGTAGAAGCGGCACTCACCGCCGTTGAGCGGCGCCGCGATGACGTAGGACGGCACGGCTTGATCGTGGAAGCGCGTGGCGCCCAGGGTGATCGAGCAGCCGTTGGCGTCGGCGCAGAGCTCCTCGAGCTTCGATTCGTTGATCGCGACCGAGGCTGCGTTGGTGGTGCCGCCGTTGACGACGACGCGCATCTCGCGCAGCTGGAGTTGCGAGTCGACAGGAGCGCCGCCGTTCTCGTAGCTGGTGAGCGTACCGGTCGCGCCGCTGCCGCCGCCCCCGACGACGTCGAGGAAGCGCGCCTGGATCTTCTTGCCGGTCGACGCGGTGTTGATGCGGTCGATGAGCTGGTCGGCGGTGAGCGCCGGGCCGGCCTCGCCGCGCAAGAGCTGGACGTTGGCGTTGCCGGTGCCCGATTGGTTCACCGCGGTGATGACGTAGGTGCCTTCGCCGAGATCGACCTGGCGGCGCGGGAAGACCGGGGTGAGCTCCGCCGTGTTGTCGTCGCTCGTGGCGTTCACGCGCGTCATTTCGTACGAGTTCGCTGCGGCGTCGGGACCGGTGATGGTGAAGATAGCGTTCGCGAGGTGCGCGCCGCTGACCACGAAGCCGGCGCCGATGCAGGGCACGCCGTCATCGCAGATCTCCGTGCTCATGCCGGCGACCGAGGAGAGCTCTGGAGCTCCGGTCGACCCGGTCACGCAGAGGCCGTTCTGGCAGCTGTAACCGCCAGGGCAGGGGGTCGTGCTGTCGCACGTGCGGGCGCAGACCTTGTTCTGGCACACCTCGCCGGCGGGGCACTCGTTGGTGGCATTGCACTGACCGACCTTGCTGCTGCCGCTACAGGCGGCGAGAGCCGCGAGCAAGCTACCTAGCGCCACAACGCGAAAGGACATCGAACGCTCCTCAAATCTCACGACTTTTCGCTGATCTTCGACAACCCTGGCGACGCAAATACACGCCGCCCCGTTATCGAATCAAAGCTGCCTCTATTCTCGGCTGCTCGAGGGTCAGAGTTGCTTGTTTGCAGGCGGATTTCCAGTGTGGCCTTGTCAGGCCATGTCTCCCAAAACCTCTCGCCTCCTGCCGCTCCTCTGTCTCCTCGGCGCCTGCGCCAAGGTCGCCCAGGCGCCGCGCCAGGCCATTGCATCTGACGCCAGCCGCTTTGCTTTGATGCATGCCGACGTCGTCGATGTCGAAAGTGGCGGCCTGCTGCGTGATCGCGCCGTCGTCGTCGAGGAGGGCCGCATCACTCAGGTGGGGCCGGCCGACGCCGTACCCGACGGCATTGTCCCCATCGACGCCACGGGCAAGTTCGTCATCCCGGGCCTTTGGGACATGCACGTCCATTTCGCCGACCTGACTTCCGGGCCGCTCTTCGTCGCCAGGGGCGTCACCGGAGTGCGTCTCATGTGGTCGAACTGGCACTTCGTGAGCGACGCCCAGGGCGCCACCTTACCGATGCCCGACGCACCGGGAGACCGCCGTCACTACGAGCTGCGCGACGCCTTCGAGAGCGGCCGCGCCGTCGGTCCCCGCATGCACATGGCGAGCGACATCTTCGACGGTCCTAAGGTGATCTGGCCGCATTCGGTCGCGCTCGCTACAGCGGACGAGGCTCGACGCGCCGTGCGTGATGCCCGCGCCGAGGGAGCGGACTTCATCAAGATCTACTCGCTGTTGCCGCGCGAGGTCTTCTACGCCATCGCTGACGAGACCAGGAAGTTGGGCATGCCGTTCGCCGGCCACGTGCCCGAGTCGGTGACCATCGCCGAGGCGAGCGAAGCCGGCCAGAAGAGCATGGAGCACTTGATCGGCCTGCCGCTCGTTCTGTCTTCCAAAGCGGACACGTTCAAGCAGCGACAGGCCGAGTTCATGGCGTCGAATCCAGACGGAGCCGCGTACTGGAAGTTTCGGCGGCTGCAGACCATCGAGGCCGTCGCGAGCCATGACCCGGCCCGCGCCGCGGCGTTGTTCGCGCGCTTCAAGGCCAACGGCACCTGGATCGTGCCGACGTTGTCGATGCTGCACCACGGCGCCTACCTCGACGACCCCTCGGGTCTCGTGTCACCCGAAGACTTCGCGTTCGTGTCGCCGGCGCTGCGCCGCTATTGGGACCCGAGCGCGAATCCCCTGGTCAAAGGCCGAACACCCGAGGTGTATGCGGCGATGCGGCAGCTCTACCGCGACTATGTGCCGCTGGTCGCCGCCATGCAGCGCGCCGGCGTCCCGCTGCTCGCGGGCACTGACGAGAGCAACGCGTACATCCTCGCCGGTGCCGGCCTACATGGCGAGCTACAGCTCCTGGTCGAAGCCGGGCTCACGCCGCTCGAAGCCTTGCGTGCCGCCACGGTGAATCCGGCGCGCTACCTCGCTGCCGAGAGCGAGATGGGCACCGTCGCCCCCGGCAAGCTCGCGGACCTCGTGGTCCTCGACGCCAATCCGCTCGAGAGCATCGCCAACACACGGCGCATCCATGCCGTCGTGTCACGTGGCATCTACTACGACAGCGCCGCCCTCGCGGGTCTGCGCGACGGCGTGCGCGCCACGTGGCGGAGCGAAGCTCGCTCCGACTCGCCATGATCGGCTAGGCTCGCCGGCCATGTGCAAGACCCCCCTGGGATTGTTCGTCGCCGCGGGCCTCTTGCTCGCGGCAGGCGAGGCGCGCGCCGTCGCGGTCAGCGCCATCTACGTCGCCGAAGAAGAGAAGACTTACTGGGAGCCGATCAATCGCGGCGACATCGAGCGCGTCATCGAACAGACCGCCCTCGACGTGCTTACGCGTGCCGGCGTGTTGCGCCTGACCAAGGTCGAGCCCAAGGACCTCGCGAACGCGCGCGGCGACTACTTGCTCCGCGTCTCCGGGCGCATGGTCGGCGAGTCGGAGACGCACACCATCCAGCTGGGCTTCGAAGCGCGTGACAAAGCCGAAGTCGGGAGCTTTCGCGCCGCCGGCACCGTGGTGATTGGAAAGATCCCGCTCGATGAGATGCGCAAGCGTATCGAAGCCTCGACGCGCATGGCGGCGGAGCAGCTGCTCGCCGTCTTGAAGCCGGCCCTGTCGCGGCTCACCCCCACCGGCACGCTCGACACGGCGCCTCCAAAACCCGACGATCCGAAAGCAACGCTCGAGGTCCCGACGATCCCGTGGAGCTGGGGTGAGCTGCGCGTCCCCGAGCCGCCGCAAGCCGAAACCCAGGAGCTCTTCGGCAAGAACAGCGAGCGGCGCGCGCAGACGCTGCGCCTCCTCATCTCGGAGGCGCTGGTCACGCCGTCGCGCCGCAATGGTCTCGAGCACTGCGCGACGAAACACCCCGACCCCGAGGTGCGCTTGGAGTGCCTCATCGGCCTGCGTCCGTCATCGCGGAAGCTCGTCCCCACCCAGCGTGTCGTCATCAACGTCTTCCGCACCGACAAGGACAGCAAGGTGATGCAGGAGGCGAGCAGCCAGATGGAGTACTTCAGCGGCATGTCGCGGCAGGAAGCGATTCAAGCCTGGCTCGAGCGCACCGGCAACACCGGACGCGCCCATGGCCCACTGAAGTCGCTGGGCGATGTCCCGAACCTCGACGCGACGATCGCGCGCTGCTTCGCCGCCGTGCACAAGATGGAGCAGTACCAGCGCACCCATCGCGACTGCATCGAGCTGATGGAGCCGCTCGATGTGAAGCGCCGCCGCGCCATCTTGTGGCCGTATCTCAAGGAGACCAATCAGCACTCGCCCGCTTACCTGCGGGGCGCGGGCAAGGGTGAAGGCTCGAGCGGCACCGATTGGCAGTGGGGCTTCGAAGCGGTGCTCAAGCCCGCGTGCAAGCTCGATCCACAACTCGAAGACGTCTTGTGGCAGCGTTACCTGCGCGAGCTTTCGTATTCGGCGATTGACGCTATCGCGGACTACGGCGTGCCCAGCGAGCAGCTGGTGCAGCGGCTGGCGCAGTCGGTGCAGACGGGCGGCGAGCGCGCGGGCATCGCCGGCTTGCGGCGCCTCTACGAGCAGAACCCCGAGCTGCGAACGCTCATCAAGAACCGCGTCGCCGAGATGAGCGCCACCGGCAACTACGACAAGGCCGCCGACGTCCCTTGGCTCGAGAAAGAGCTCGAGCAGATAGATCGCCGCGAGCAAGATCGAAAGGAGCGGAGCCGATGAACGCGCTGATCCTCGCCACCCTGGTCGCGGCGTTCCAACCGCCGGTCGTCAAATACGTGGTCAGCGTCGAGACCCGGACGTGGAAGCCCATCGAGCTCAAGGACGTCGAGCGTATCCTCGACAACGCCGCGGTCAGTCCGCTTTTGCAGCGCGGTGACATGCAGCTCGTGAAGAGCGACTTCGCCGGCTTGAAGCAGGGCGATTACACGCTGCTCGTGTCGGGCCGCTTCATCGAGGAAGCCGAAGACTTCTCCATCTACATGACCTTCGGTCCCGGCAAGCGGCAGGACCTGCCGAGCTTCCACGTTTCGGGCACGGAGCCGGTGGGCAAGCGCGGCATGCAGGAGATGCAGCGCGTGATGGAGAAGCTCGCCAATCAGGTGGCGAACCGCTTGAACCAGTTGCTCGCGCCCGAGCTACGTCAGGTCGCCTTGCCGCTACAGATAAACGATGTCGGCGAGCCGCAGGTGCCCCAGCTTTGGCAATGGCCGAAGCTGACCACGCCTGACGTGCCGAAGCCTTCGAAGCTGCTGGCGACGCTCATCGATCCGCGCAATCACGACAGCGATCGCCTCAAGGCGGTGACCGGCCTGTCGTCGGCGGCCTTCGACGAGCTCGCCGCCCGCAAAGCCCTCGAGCGCTGTGTCTTGCGCGACCCGTCGCCGGCTGTGCGTCTGCACTGCCTGCAAGAGCTGGAGCCCGTCGCCCGCGTCAACGTGCAGACGCAACGCGTGCTCCTCTACGCCATGCGCAACGAGTACGACGACAAGGTGCTTGGTGCGCTGGCGCGTGTGTCGCAAGCGTTCACCGGCTTGTCGCGGGCCGAGGCCCTCGACACCTGGCTCTTCCTCATCGCGAGTCCGGGTACTCCCGCCGAAGCCGTCGACGACATCGCGAACGTTCTCGGCAAGGAAGGCAACGTCCCGAACCTCGACGTCGCGGTCGCCAGCTGCCTGCGCCAAGGCAATTCGCTCTTCATGAAGAAGTACGATTGCGCGAACGACCTCTTACGCATCTTGCCGCCGGAGCGCCGCGCGGCGGTCGCCTACGATTACCTCGAGCACGCCGACTCCGCCGACCTGCGCGACCACAGCACCATG
Source organism: Myxococcota bacterium (assembly GCA_041288095.1). GTDB lineage: Bacteria > Myxococcota > XYA12-FULL-58-9 > XYA12-FULL-58-9 > JALHOP01 > JALHOP01. The sequence goes on along the minus strand of JBGGMJ010000082.1, from coordinate 55,334 downwards.
AAAGAGGTCATGGATTGGCTGATCCGCGACAACCAGAAGCCGGAGGGCCGCAGGTGCGACGTGCTCACCTCGATCGTCACGCGGTCGCAGCAAATGACCGTGCAGTCGAGCGCCGCGTACGCGCTCGGGCACTGCGCCGATCCGACGCCGGCGCAAGTAGACAAGGTCGCCGCGCTCATGCGGGAGCGGGGCACCTGGCACCTGGTGCGGGCGCTGAGCGACATGGCCGACAAGAGCCCGCAGATGAAGGAGCACGTGAGCAAGGTCATCACGACGCAGCTCGACAGGCTCACCAAGCAGGGCTGCACCTCGGGGCCGAGCGAGCCGTCGACGCGCAAGGAGCTGCAAGAGGCTCTGGATCGCCTGAACCGAAGACGCTAGACGCCCGCGACGCCGCGCTATATATCGCCCGCGCTAATTTCAGGAGTCGCCCGTGATCATCGGTGTGCCGAAGGAAGTCAAAGTCCACGAGTACCGCGTCGCCATCACCCCAGCCGGCGTGCGCATGCTGAAGTCGCGCGGCCACCAGGTCCTCATCGAGACCAACGCGGGCACCGGCAGCGGCATCACCGACAAGCACTACGAAGAAGCGGGTGCCACCATCATCAACTCGGCCGCCGAAGTGTGGAAGCGCGGCGAGATGATCATGAAGGTGAAGGAGCCGATCGTCGCCGAGCACGGGCTCATCCAGCCGAAGCAAACCATCTTCACGTACTTCCACCTGGCCGCGGTGCCCGAGCTCGCGCCGGTGTTGATCGAAAAGAAAGTGACCGCCGTAGCGTACGAGACCATCACCGCCGCGGACGGCTCGTTGCCGCTCTTGCAGCCGATGTCGATCGTCGCCGGCAAGATGAGCACGCAGATCGGTGCGACGCTGCTGGAGAAGGCGCGCGGCGGTAAGGGCGTCCTGCTTGGTGGCCTGCCCGGGGTGCGCCGTGGTCGCGTCGTCGTCCTCGGCGGCGGTACCGTCGGCCTCGCGGCGGCCAAGATCGCCATCGGTCTCGGCGCCATCGTCAGCATCATCGACATCAACGTTCCGCGCCTCGAGTACCTCGACGACATCTTGGGCAGCCGTGTGAACCTCTTGCACTCGAATCCCGACACCATCTCGGAGGAAGTGCGCCGCGCCGACCTGTTGATTGGCGCCGTCCTCGTCCCGGGTGCGCGCGCGCCGTCGCTGGTCTCGCGCAAGCTCGTGTCCGAGATGGAAGACGGCTCGGTCATCGTCGACGTCGCCATCGATCAGGGCGGCTGCATCGAGACCATCAAGGGTACGACGCACGAGGCGCCGACCTACGTGGTCGACGGCGTTCTGCACTACGGCGTGACCAACATGCCGGGCGCGGTGGCGCACACCTCGACCTATGGTCTCACCAATGTGACCTCGCGCTTCGCCATCCAGCTCGCCGACCTCGGCGCCATCGAGGCCTGCAAGCGCGATCCGCACCTTGCGGGAGGTCTGACGACCCACAACGGCTTCATCGCCTACAAGGCGGTCGCCGAGGCCCTCAAGCTCGAATACCGGCCCGCCATCTAGGCGGGATCGGCAGCCATAGACGTAGGCCCCCGGGTCGGGAATAATCCCACCGGGAGGCACGTTCCTATCACATGGGTTTTCTCGGCTTCGGCAAAAAAGCCAAGCAACTCGATGAGTTCCAAGCCCTCATCGAGCAGCACCTAGACGGGATGTTTCGCGTCGCGCTGCGCTATACGCGCGACAAGGCTCTCGCCGAAGACTTGGTCCATGACACGGTCGTGCGGGCGCTGCGCTTCCAAGACAAGTTCGAGCGCGGCACCAACTTCAAGGCTTGGATCTACACGGTCCTGACGCACACCTTCATTCACCGCTACCGCCGGCAAAAGCGTGAGCGCGAGATCCTCGAGGGAGCGACCCAAGAAGACGTCGCGTCGCAGCTGCGCAGCGAAGCCTCGCGGCAGCTCGCCGCGCATCCCGAGGCGGCGTACGTCGAGCACATGCTCTCCGACGACGTCGTGAAGGCGCTCGATTCGCTGCCCGAGGATTTCCGCAGCGTCGTGGTGCTCTGCGACCTCGAAGGGCTGCCGTACAAGGACATCGCCGAGGCGGTGGACGTACCGGTCGGCACGGTCATGAGCCGCCTCTATCGCGGACGCCGTTTGCTAGAACAAAAACTCGCCGGCCTCGCGGTCGAGCGGGGTATCATCAAACCGGGGGCACGAGCAGAGGAACGCGAAGTGCTCGATCTCCAAGCCTTCAGACGGCGCAAGAGTGGGTAAGCGATGAGCTCTGCGTCGGACAATCGCATGATGACGTGCGACGAAGTGAAACGGGCGATCCCGTGGCTCCTCGATGAGGAGCTCGATAGCCAACAAGCGTCCGAAGTTGAGCATCACCTCTACGGCTGTCCGCAATGCCGGACAGACTTGCAGCGCGAAGGCCAGCTACGGCTCGCGGTGCGCCGCGCTGGCGAGGTCGACGAGTGTCCCGATAGCTTGCGTAACAAGGTGGGCCAGGCCTGCGCTCGCGAGAGGCGCCGCCACCTCGCCTGGCAACGCACATGGCCCGCAGTCTCCGCCGCCGCCATTTTGGCGTCGTTCATCTGGCAGGGCACGACCGGCAACGCCGAAGCTCAAGACCTCGAAGAAGCCGCCGTCCGCCACGCCCGCAACCTGCCGATGGACGTCATCGCGGGCGATCTGGTGAAGGTCGAGCAGTACTTCCACGGCAAGCTGCCGTTCGCGGTCCACGTCCCCGACATCGTCCGCAACCAACCCATCTCGGTCGAGCTCGGCGGCCGCGTCATCGACCTCTCCAACCGCGAAGCCGCCTATGTCCGCTACGACCTGCCGGGCGGCCGCATGTCCGTGTTCGTGTACCCCGATGCGCATCCACGCTTCTCCGAGGTGATCCCGGGCTACCAGATCGGCGATCGGCGCGTCCTCATCCGCCAAGTGCGCGGCTACACGACGGCGCAGTGGTACTCGCAGGGGTTGGTTTATTCGGTGGTCAGTGACCTACCGGAGCGCGAGCTGTCGACGGTGCTCACCGCGAACATGCGGTAGCCGCCGGCACGCGGAGGGACCTTCGCGCCGCCCCCGCGGCGCGGTAAATTAGGCGCCGGCCCGGCGCGTGCGCTCATCCATCGTCCGCGCCAGCGTCTGATGCAGCGCCATGCTGCGCGTAAAGAACATCTTGCGCAGCTCACGCCCGGGGATGCGAACGACCCGGGCTGGAGTCAGCGCCCGCGCGGTGATCTCGCGCGCCTTGCTCGAGTAGACGGCGGTTTGCTCGCCGAAGAAGTTGTCGCGTGAGTCGGCCGCTACTTGAGCGACCAAACGCTCGCCGCGCTTGAGCTCGACGTCCCCTTGCACGAGGACGAAGAAGTCATCGGCCATCTGACCCTGGTGCATGATGATCTCGCCGGCCGGATAGCGCTCCTCGATGCCGCTCTTGGCGAGCAGCGAGCGGTCCGGAATCGACAGGCTCGAGAACAGCGCCGCGCTGTCGAGGAGCGGGCGGACCGTGCGCATGCGGTCGACGCTGTCGTCGGCGCCGCTCTCCGCGATAGCGTTGTCGACGAGGTCGCCCGGGAGGTCGATGACGACCATCGGAGTGATCGCCGTGATGGTGGCGTTGGCGCGGCCGCCGCTGTCGATGCTCTCGAAGACTCCGAAGAAGTCGCCGGGCCGCAACACGTGCGCCTGGCCCGTGGCGGGGGTGGTGGCGTCGCTCACCAACGACGACGCGGTGCCCGCGACGATCACCGTGAGCGTGTCGCGCAAGCCCGAAGCTTGACCAGCGGTGGCAAGCACGCCGCCCGCCGGCACTTCGCGCAGTCTGCCGCGAAACAAACCTTCGGCCAAAAACCCAGGCCCGAAGAAGGTCATCTCGCCGAGCGCGGCGACGATCCGTTGCGGAGCGAGAGCGGCGGCAGGCAGCCCCTCGATCAAGGTGTAGACCTTGCCCGGCGTACCGATCTCCTGCCCGAACCCGCGCGTGTGCTCGTTGTCGGGGCAGTGGTAGTAGACCACGTGGTTGGCGCTCTTCTGCCAGTCCTTCGGATGGCCGTGGATGAGCGCTTCGCCGACGTCGGTGAAGAAGAGGCTGCGCGGCACCTTCTCGTCGGGCACCAGCCGGGTCAATCGGTCCGCCATCTCGGACGGAACCACGCCGGCCTCGCTCATCTTGGCGAGGCCGTCGAGGTGGATGGTGTCACCGCTGACGACGATGCGATGTGCCTGACCGGCTTCGTCACGCAGGCCCACGTCGACGCCGAGGGTCGGGATCGGGTGCACGGTGTAGAAGAAGTCGAAGGTGGCGCCGGCAATCTCGACGGGCTCGCCTGGGGTGACGCGGTGGTAGTCGACGAGCTTCGCGACCTCGTCGGGCGTGCTGTCGAAGTAGTTGGCGAGCTTGATCAGGGCGCTTCGGTAGATGGCTTCCGTCGTGTAGACGCGGGGCCGGTGGCCCGTGGTGGTCAGCTCCACGAAGCTGTTCATGTGATCTTCGTGGCAATGCGAGAGGATCAGCGCGTCGATGTCGGCGAAAGCGATGCCTTGGCTGTCGAGCAGGCTCCGGGTGCGCGCTGGCCCGTCGAAGAGGACGCCACGGCCGTTCACCCAGAAGAGAAAGCCCGTGGTCGGCCCGGTGAGGTCGAAGCCGCTGCGGACGCCGAGCGATTGAATGCCGAAGCGTAACGGCAAGAGGGGCGCCGCTGGAGTGGGCAGGGTGTTGAAAGGCGTGATGCCCGCTGGAACGGTCAGGTCGACGACTTCTTGCTGGTCACCGACCTTGATCGTGATGCCGCTGCCTGCGTCGCGAGTGAGCTTCAGGCGCCCGTCGAACAAGCTGGCGCTGCCGTCGGCCGCGAAGGTGACGGTGCGCACCATGTCCTCGACTTGCATCACCGCGCCGCCGCGCTTGACCGCCATGTGTCCGCTGATGGCGGAGAGGACGTCCATGTCGGCTTGGCTCATTGCCGGCCGACCTTGGCTGTCGCGATAGCTCTCGAGCTCCGCGGCCGTGGGGCCCAGGAGGGTCATGCGCAAAGCGTCGCGCTCGCCTTTCTCGCGATGCGAGTCGACGACCAGGACCATGCGTTCATTGGCGAGGTCGGGCTTGAAGGCCGCGCCGTAGACGAAGAGAAAATCGTAGAGGAAAAACTCGGGCACGAACTGCGGCGTCGCATGCGCCAGCGTCTGTCGCGGAGCCACCAAGATCCTGGGGAACGGGATCGTGTGCTTGGTGCAGTACGCCTTCACTGCCTTGAAGGCGTCCGCGGGTGCGCCCAACAGGACCGAGCCGTCATCGGTCACGACCAGCGCAACGCCGGGATACGGACGATGGATGGCGAGGGGCATCGAACGAGTTTGGTAGCAAGGATCCGCTGACGGGGCAAATTAGCCTACCGCGCCAACTTCTGCCGACAGGGCTGCGGCTTTCCTTGCCCCTGTGTCGGCTGGGCGACATAATCGCGCCATGGCGAACGTTCTCATCATCGACAGCGAGCCCGCGGTCGCGCAGGCCCTGAGAGACGCTCTGGCGGCCCGCGGCGTCGACAGCCACGTGACCGCGGACGGCACCGACGGCCTCGAGTATGTGCGCACCAACAAGCCCGACCTCATCATCCTGTGCGTCGAGCTGACGCGCGGCAGCGGCTATTCGGTCTGCAACAAGCTCAAGAAGGATGGGGGGATGGCTTCCATTCCGCTCATTCTCACCTCGAGCCAGGCGACCGAGGAGACCTTCGAGCAGCACAAGAAGCTGCGCACCCGCGCCGAGGCCTACATCAAGAAGCCGTTCACCATGGACCTCATCATGAGCTCCGTGGGCCAGTACGTGAAGCTCGGCTCCGCCAGCTCCGCGGCGCACGAGGTCGAAGTCTCGATCGACGAGCTCGAAGTCGAGATTCCCAACAACGCGCCGCAGCCCGCGACCCGCCGCGCCGCCGCTCCAGCTCCAGCGCCGGCCGATGACGAGGAGTTTCTCGACGTCAGCTTCGAGGGCGAAGACAGCGGCGCCAAGTCGCGCGATACCGAGCGGGCCAAAGAGCTGTTTTCGTCCGACAGCGCCAGTGTCTCCATCGCGGAGCCGGCGCCGAGCCGCGCCCAGTCCGCTCCAGCGGCCACGTCCCCGGCGCCATCGACGAGCGTGGCCAAGAGCAATCCGCAGAGCGACGCCGAGCTCAACGGCCTGCGCAACGAGGTGAAGCAACTTCGCGCCCGCGTGCAGAAGCTCGAGCAAGAGGCCCAGGAAAAGGAGGTCGCGTTCAACGACCGCCTGCTCGCCGAGAGCGCTCGCGCCCGTGACGCGCTCGAATCCAAGAAGAAGCTCACCCAGGTCGAGCGCGAGATCGCCAAGTACCAGCAGGACGCCCAGAAGGCGCAGGCCGATGCCGAAGCGGCGCGCGCTCAGATGCGCGACACGCAAGCGAAGGCCGAGAGCATCGGCGGTGAGCGCAACGAGCTGACCGACAAGATCGCTCAGCTCGTCGACAAGCTCAAAGAGGTCGCCGGCGAGCGCGACCGTCTCAAGGCCGAGGTTGGCCAGCTCAACGACGCGCAGAAGAGCGCGATGTCGGGCGTCGAGACCGCTGACAAGGTGCGCGAGAAGGCCAAGAAGGCGGTCGATATCGCCATGCAGCTGCTGGAAGAGACGCGGCTGGTCAACTAGACCATGGGAGCACCGTACTGACGCTGCCGGTGCTCATGGACGAGCTGGCCCAGCGCTTGGCTGGGCGGCGGGGTCCCCGAGGCGCGGTCATCGGTGTGCGCTGCGAGCCGCGGGGCCAGTGGGTGATCGAGCTCGGCTTGGGTCTCGTCCGCGGTGGCGTGCAAAGCCTGGCGGTCGACGAGCGCGGGCAGGTGGACGTCACCATCGCCGGTCCCGAGGAGGCGCTCACCGAAGTACTGACGGGTAATCCCAGCGCCGACCACCTTGCCGCCGTCACCGTCGAAGGCGACCCAAACGCACTCGAGGAGCTGCTCACTCTACTCTGAGTGAACAACCCCTCGAGTGGTGTTCCACGGCAGTCGTCTGTTTTAGCGAGCAACCGTCCATTGCGGCGGCGTCGCGTAGCGGCCCGGGAAGGGATCCGCGTTGCGGCGGCGCTCGACCTCGCCACCCTGGTAGCGGATGGCGTTCAGGCGCTCCTGGTAGGCGAGGAGGCGGGCGCGGTAGCCACGCTCACCGAAGGCCGCGGCGCCGATGACGCCGACGTTGCGGCCCTGGCCGGTGCGGGCGGCATACGAGTCGCGCACGCTGCCGAAGCGGAAGGCCGCGACCGCGTCGTCGCTCTGGCGGAAGCCCTCGACCTCGAGGTGACCGTAAGGCTCGATGAGATAGCCGCGCTTGCCATAAGCGGCCTCGCGACCATCGAGGACGTCGAGACCATCGACGCTCAAGACCACCTCGAAACGCTCGTTGGTATTGTTGTCGACGACGATGGTGTAGCGCTGGCCGTTTTCGCCGACGGCGACGGTGCGACCGTTACCGCGGACCGCCGAGAGGTTGTTGCCGTACTCGTCGCGGACCGACATGGTCAGCGCCGAGCCGAGCCCGATGGCGGCGCTACGGCTGGAGGTCGAGTAGCCGGCGAGGGCGCTGGCGCCACGGTGGTCGTTGTAGTGCATGACCGCGGTGTAGCTCGGCGACTCGCCGTCGCGCTCGAAGTGCACCTCGTTCACCGCCGAGTAGCGGGTCTCGCCCCAGGTCGTGCCCAGGCCGGGACGGTCATCCTGCTGTTGCGGCAGGCTGCGCTTGGCCATCGGGGCGGCGCCGCTGTCCGACTTGTCGCCACCGCCACCGGCGCCACGACCACGCGCGGCCTCGCCTTCGGAGCTCGCGTAGTCCTTCGCGGGCGCGCTCTTGTTCGCGCTGGACGGCGACGAAGTCGGGGCCGGAGCGCGCTCTTCCATGCGGGGCTCCGCGGGGCGTGGCGCCTGGTTCGAGCCCAGCTTCGACCGGCTGTCGCCACGCGTGTCCTCATCACGGCTGAGGTCGCGTGGCGTACCGGGCGGGGGTTGGGCGTAGCGCCAGCTCGGAGCGTTGGCTTCGGCGGGGTCTTCCGAGGTGTCGAACTGGTTCTGCGTATGCTCGTCGTTCGGATCGCCGGCGTTGGGCGTCTGCGATGGGTGGTTTCCGCAAGCGGCGAAAATCATCAACAAGAACAGCGAAAATAGGCGTTTCATGAGTGGGTCCTCCTCGACTCACTCCATTGGTCGCGCCACGCCCGGAAAGTGGGAACGAGCTTTCTGGGTGTGGGCAACAGGCCTACAACTAGGTCCAGGTGACGATCGGCCAGCCGCGCGCTCGCGCATGCCGGCGCAGCCGCGGGTCCGGTGTCACGACGACCGGCTCGCCGACCGCTTCGAGCATCGGTAGGTCCGAGAACGAGTCGCTGTAGAAGGCGCAGTCGGCGAGATGGACGCCTTGCTTCTCGACGTAGCTCGTCGCCAGCCGGACCTTGCCTCCGCCAAAACAGACAGGCTCGAGGGCCCGGCCCGTGAAGCAGCCGGCGCCGTCGACCTCGAAACGCGTGCACAAGAAGTCGTCGAGACCGAGATCACTGGTGACGGCGCTGGACAAGTAGGGCGATGACGAGGTCAAGAGCACCAGCTTGTTACCCGCGGCCCGATGTCGCGCGATGGCGCTGCGCGCGTCGCGACGCAAGAGCGGCTTCACCTCGCGCGCGTAGAAGCTGACCGCCAACGCGGACAGCTCGCTTTCGCGCTGACCGGCGAGCGTCGTGATGCCGAGACGCAGCGCATCTTCGACGTCGGCGTAGCCCATGCGGTACGCCGCGAGGTACGCGAGCCCCTTCAAGAATATGCGGTTGCGCAGAGCGCCACGCCGCCACTCGTGCCGCACCCAGAGGCGCGCGGAGTTGCCGTGCACCAAGGTGCGATCGAGGTCGAAGAAAGCGACGCGCATCTAGCGCTTGTCGTTGGTGATGCGACTCGTGACCGGGCCCGTCTGGCCGAAATACTTGCTGCCGCGCTTCGGTCCATACGGACGCTCGGCGGCGCTGGTCATTGTGTGCAGCACGATCTGGCTGATGCGCATGCCCGGATACAGCTTCACCGGCACGCGACCCAGATTCGACAGCTCGAGTGTGATCTGGCCTTCGAAGCCCGGGTCGATGAAGCCGGCGGTGGCGTGCACCACGATGGCGAGGCGGCCGATGCTGCTGCGACCCTCGACGCGCGCCACTAGGTCGTTGGGAATGCGCACCCATTCGATGGTCGAGCCCAGCGCGAACTCGCCCGGGTGGAGAATGAACGCGTCGCCGTCAGCGACGTGATGGGTCTCGGTGATCTTGGCGAGCAGCTCGTTGTCGTTGGGGTCGAGGACCGGGACGTGCGGCAGGCGATAGGTGATGAAATCGCTGGCGAGGCGCAGGTCGATGCTCGCCGGCTGGATTTGCAGCTCGGGGTCGCCGAACGGTTTGACGACGAAATCACCCTTGGCGAGACGCGCCTTCAAATCGCGGTCGGAGAGAATCATGCGGGCGGGACACTAGGCTGGCCTTCATCAAGACAGCAAGGTGTTGCTATAGACCCGCGCCATGCGTTCCCTTGCCGTGATCGTATCGTTGTGCGCCGTCGCATGTGCGCCGAGCGGCAAGCAGCCCGAGGAGACTCCAATGGCCGAAGGCCCGTCGCCCAGCAACGTCAGCGTACCGTCCATCGATGCCGCCAAGTGCTACGACCCGCTCGCGGGTAGGCCGGAGGCGGCCAAGCGCGACCCCATCGAGTACATCGTCCAGTTCAACGACCCCGAGACCCACTACGTGGACGTCGCGGCGCATTTTCCCACCGACGGTGCCGCCACCTTGGAGCTCATGCTGCCGGTGTGGACGCCGGGCTCGTACATGGTTCGCGAATACGCGCGCAACGTCGAGGGCGCGGCGGCGTCGACCGCGGACGGTGCCGTTCTACCGATGGTGAAAACCGCCAAGAACCGCTGGCGCGTGACCACCAACGGCGCCAAGATCGTCCTTGTCCGCTATCGCGTCTACGGCCACGAGCTCACCGTGCGCAACAACTGGATCGAGCGCGACTTCGCCTTGTTGAACGGCGCCGCGACCTTCATGACCATCGCCGGCGGCGAGCCCCGGCCGCACGACGTGCGCGTGGTGCCGCATCGCGGCTGGAAGAAGACCGTGACCGCCATGCCACCGCATCCCGACGGCAGCTCGCTGCGTTTCCGCGCGCCCAACTTCGACGTGCTCGTCGACTCGCCCATCATCAGCGGCGGCAGCCTCTTGGTTCAGGAGTTCGAGGAAGCCGGCAAGCGCCATCTGATCGCCACGCAAGGCGGTGGCGCGGTCTGGGACGCCGAGCGCTACGCCGCCGACGTGAAGAAGATTGTCGCCACCGAGCACGCCTTCTGGGGCGTGGTGCCGTACGCGCAGTTTGCCTTCATCAACATCTTGAACGACACGGGCGGCGGCGGCCTCGAGCACGGCAGCTCCACCGTCCTCATGGGCAACCGCTGGGCGAGCCGCGACCGCGAGGACTACACCAGCTGGTTGTCCGTAGTGGCGCACGAGTTCTTCCACACCTGGAACATCAAGCGGCTGCGGCCCATCGCACTCGGGCCGTTCGACTACGAGCGCGAGAATCACACGCCGAGCTTGTGGATCGTCGAGGGCGTGACCTCGTACTACGACGACCTCTTCGTGCACCGCGCCGGCCTGACGACGCGCGACGAGTACTTGAAGCACATGAGCAAGAACATCGAGCGCCTGCAGAACGGCCCCGGCCGCAAGGTGCAGCCGCTCGACGCCAGCTCGTTCGACGCTTGGATCAAGTTCTACCGGCCCGACGAAAACTCGAACAACGCGACGATCAGCTACTACACCAAGGGCGCGGTGGTGGCGTGGCTCCTCGACCTCGAGATCCGCAAGGCGAGCAACAACGCCAAGAGCCTCGACGACGTCATGCGCGCCGCCTACGCCAAGTACGCCGGCCAATGCGGGTACACCGAAGACGAGTTCCGCGCCCTCATCAGCGAGACCGCCGGAACGGACATGTCGACCTGGCTCGGGCGCGCGGTCAGCTCGACGCAAGAGCTCGACTACGACGCGGTGCTTGCTTGGGTGGGCTTACGCTTCAAGGCACCGACCCCGCCCAAGAAAGGGGAGGGCGTCGCGAGCGGTGATCCGTGGATGGGCTCGGACCTCGGCTGGCTCGGCGCCGACTTCAAGACCGACAACGGGCGCAACGTCGTGAAGACCGTGCTGCGCGACTCGCCTGCTTTCCTCGCGGGCTTGAACGCGGACGACGAGCTCATCGCCATCGATCAATTCCGCGTCCGCGGTGGCGATCTCGAAGGCCGCTTGAAGCGTTATCACGCCGGCGACGATGTCGAGCTCTTGGTGGCGCGCCGCGAAGAGATCATGCGCCTGCCGGTGAAGCTCGCCGCCAAGCCCAATGTGGCTTACGAGCTCGAGGTCATCCCCGACGCCGATGCCACGGTGGTAGCGCGGCGGGACGCATGGCTCGCCGGCAAGACCGGCCAGTAGGCAGTCCTACTTGTCGACCGAGGCGTTGACCGCGTCGGCGCCGTCTTTGACGGCCGCGGCGATGCTCAAGGCCTCGCTCACGCCCGGCAGCAGGAAGACCGACGCGCCCAGGGCCATGCTCTTGGCGCCGCTGATCATCAGGCCGCGCGCGATACCGCCCTCGTCGCCGAGCAGGCTGAACAAGCCGGCGACCACTTTGATGCCGCCGAAGGTGATGGAAGCGGGAGCGCAGAACCACGACACCACCGGGAAGCAGTGACCCGCGGCCAAAGCCGCACTCACACCGTTGTTGACCGTCGCCCAAGTGCGGTTACCACCGTGCTCTGGACGGCTGCCGTCGAGATCGTACCGTTCGAGCGTATCGCGCGCCTTGGCGAGCGTGAACATGGGCTCTCTGGGTGGAAGCGCCGGAACCGAAGGCTCTTGAACGGGCACCACCGCGGTCGAGGTCGTGAGAGAGGACGTTTCCATTGGAGTCGAATATCGACCCGCACGAACACATGTTTCGATGAGGCGGTGTGACGCGGCGTCGTACCCCTCAGAAAACCAGGGCGATGCCGATCTCCGGGTACCAATTCGAGCAGTCGACGTCGCAGCTCGAGACGTAGTGTTCGTAGACGGCGCCGGCCTGGATGAAGGCGTTTTGACCCTGCACGAAGATGAGCCCGCCCCGGCCGCCCACGCTATCGAGGTCGCGTATGCCGTCGCCGACGATCCAGCGGCGATAGAAACCGCCCAGGTAAGGCTTCACCACGTCGACGATGTCGAGCACGTAACGCAGCTCTGGGGCGACCCGCGTGACGTTGGGCGAGTTGCCGAGCCAGGTGTCGAAGCTCGCGCCCACCTCGAGGCCGGGTAGGACGAAGTAGCCGAGGCTCGCGCCCAGCAAGAAGTAAGTCTGGTTGAAGGAGCTGACGGCGCCGACCATGACTCCGACGCGGACGCGGCCTTGATCGAACATGCCTTGCGCCCGGGCACCGTGCGCCATGACGGTGACCGCGATGGCGAATAGGAGCGGCAGCGTGCGGCGGATGATCATGGGGCCTGTTTTCGCGCCGGCAGCCCCAACGTTGCAAGGGATGATCGCGGGCGAGGCCGGCCGGGCATCGCGTACGAAAGATCATCAGAATTTATCAACGTCCCCGTGCGTTCATTAGGCCAGCAACGCGATTCATAAGGGTTTCCCGAGCGCGAAGCGGTGGTCATTGGTGGGTCATTATAAGCGTTGACGATGACCGATAATCCGTGCTAAATTTCGCGCGCTTTCCTGGGGGTTCTGTCCCTCAACGACGCTCGAGTTTTCGCGTCCACTCTAGTCAGTACGTCACGGACATGAGTGGGCGCTATCTGGTCCAGCCTTCAACGGCCGTCGCCAGTGTGCAGAGACGAGTCGCGTCGCGTTGACGCAGACTCGGGGCTGCTCATTGCCGAAAGCTAGCGAAGATGGCCAAACCCAGACCGGTTTAGCCCGGCCGGGTCCTACAAGGAGACATCTCGCATGCAGCAGACAGCACAGACCTTCAAAGTCGGCGACAAGGCTGTTTACCCAGCCCATGGCGTGGGTGAAGTCACGGCCATCGAAAACCGCGAGATCTCCGGGACCAACCAGCAGTTCTACATTCTGCGCATCCTCGATAACGGGATGAAAATCATGATCCCGACCAACAACGTTCGCCAGGTCGGCCTGCGCGAAGTCATTGGCAAGGACAAGGTGGAGAAGGTGTTCAAGATCCTTCGTGAGAAGGACCTGAGCGTCGACACCACGACCTGGAATCGCCGGTACCGTGAGTACATGGAGAAGATCAAGACCGGCTCGGTCTTCGAAGTGGCGGAAGTCCTTCGCGATCTCTATCTGCTCAAGACCGACAAGGATCTGTCGTTCTGCGAGCTCAAGCTCTTGGACAACGCCCGTGGCCTGCTCATCAAAGAGCTCGCGGTCGCCAAGAACTGCGACGAGGAAGAAGTCGAGAACGAGCTCAAGAAGATCTTCAACCAGTAAATACGCCGAGCATGCCGCCCCAGGTGGCGGCTCACCAAGACACCCACGACGACCCGCGACGCTCGAGAGAGCCTCGCGGGTCGCTTCGTTTTTAGCGGACGAGGCGAGGCTTCACTAGGGCACGCTCGAGCGGGCCAGGACCTCGGCGAAGCTCGACTCGGGCTCCGGGTGGACCTGCGACAGGTCGACGCCGTTCGCTTTCAAGGAGCGGCGCGCACCCTCGCCGACCGCGACTTGTTTCATGTATTCGCAGGCCGCTGGGACGCCGGTCCACACCCCGACGACGGCCAGGGTGAGGCTGAGACGCCAGTTGCCTTCCATGAGAGCGAGCAGCGCCCCGGTGCCGCAAGCAGCGGAGCCCGCGAGGCTGAGCTTTGCGACCAGGGAGAAGAGAGGCGCCTTGATGGCCTGGTAGACCTCGCCGATGATGCGCTGCTGTTCCGTGCCGCCGGGAGCAACCGCGAGCAAGTCGACGCGGCCAGGCCGGCTGGGGGCGTCTGCTCCGGCCACCACGACCTTGCCGCCCTTGGTGAGGATGATGGCAAGCTTGCTTGGATCGTCGAGCGAAGTCCGGGACTTGGCTAGCTGGTCGGCGACGTTGCAGAGGTGAGCTCGGTCATTGAGAGGAAAAAACGTCACCATCGTGAACCTCGGCGTTAGCGCGCTTCGGTCCTCATTTTCGGGTGCACGGCCCTCTGTGTTGCGTTTGAAACGCGCGAGACATTGAGGCAGGCTGCGCCGGCATGTCCCAGTCCAAGCCGCCGCCAACGAATCCCTCGATGAAGGAGTTCGACTACTTCGACAGCACCGCCAAGCCGGCGAAGCACATCGACATCGATTCTTTGCCGGAGAGCCTCGAGGAGCAGATGGAGCGCTACCGCGCCATGCGCTCGCGCGGAGCTCGCCAGATCCTCTTCGCGACGCTGTTCTTCGGCGTCTGCGGCTGGTTCCTTTGGGGCTATCGCGACCTCGTCGTCTACATGGTGACCGGACCGGAAGAGCCGATGGTGCTGGGCGATGTCGCCGAGATGGATCCCTCGAAGATCCCGCACAACGCGTACGTGAAGGTCACCGGCATCACCGAGCACCGCGGCATGCAGCAGAAGATCGTTCGCGGCCTGAACTTCACCAAGGCCGAGTTCTGGTACTTCCGCTTGCTCGGGTCCCGCGGCGTGTTCATCGAGACCGAGCCGGACGCCTCGAAGTACGGCCTGGTCACGCAGCTGACCGTTACCGGCCGCGCCGTCGATCCGAAGCTCGAGCGTGCCTACGAGGAGCTCTTGGCGAGCTACCAGGCGAAGTTCTTCACCGAAGAGCGCCCCAACATGCGCATCATCCAGGTCGGAGTCCGGCCGGGCGAGGGCCAGGGGACCTTGCTCGTCGTTGTCGTGGTCTTCTTCTTGGTGGGCGCGCTCAACATCTGGACCATCGTGAAGTACTTGCGGCAGCTGAGGCAGAAGCCGCCGATTCCGCAAGCAGCGTAACACCCCGGGGGAATCCGCTATGGCGTTCTTGCAAGGCGGCCACATCGTTGCCCAGGCCCTCGCCGCCGAAAAAGTCTCGCACCTTTTCACGCTGTGCGGCGGGCACATTCAGATGATCTACGACGGCTGCCTCTCGCACGGCATCCGCGTCATCGATACGCGTCACGAGCAGAGCGCGGCGCACGCGGCCGACGGCTGGGCGCGCGCCACCGGGCAACCGGGTGTCGCGGCGGTGACCGCGGGTCCCGGCGTGACCGATGCCGTGACCGCTGTAGCGAACGCGCAGCGTGCTCAGGTTCCCATGGTGCTCATCGGCGGTCAGGGTGCCCGCATGCTTTCGCAGTTCGGCGGCCAAGACCGTGGGTCGCTGCAGGACATGAATCACGTCGAGCTCATGCGGCCGATCACCAAGTGGTCGGTGTCGGTCCCCGAGACCCGCCGACTCGGCGAATACATCCAGACCGCGTTCCGCGTCGCCACCACCGGCGTCCCTGGCCCTGTATTTCTCGAGATGCCGCTCGATATCCTGATCATGGGCGCCGACGAGAACGACGTCATCCGTTATGACGGATACCGCACCGAGGCCAAGACGGCGGGCGATCCGGCGATGCTCGACCGCGCCGCCGAGGCGATTCGCGGCGCCGCGAAGCCGATGCTCATCGTCGGCTCGCAGTGGCGCTGGTCGCACAAGCGTGAGGCGCTCGCGGCTTTCCTGAAAGCGTCGCCGATGCCGGCCTTCGTGAACGGCATGGCGCGCGGTGCAATGCCTGTCGGTGACCCGTGCCGCTTCACACGCTCGCGCAAGGACGCGCTGGCGCAGGCCGACGTCGTCGTCATCTTCGGGACGCCGCTCGATTTCCGTCTGGGCTACGGTGAGGCCATCGGCAAGGACGTGAAGCTCATCCAGGTCGACCTCGACGGCGGCGAGATTGGCCGCAATCGGCGAGTCGACATCGGCATCGTCGGCGACACCGGGCTCGTGCTCGAAGGCTTGGCAACGCGGCTCGCCGGGAAGGGCAGCGACCGGTCGGCCTGGCTTGCCACCATGCGCGAGGCCGAAGCGCGCCGCGTCGGCAAGGACAAGGCCGAGCTTACGAACAGCGGTGACCCGATCAATCCCATGTACCTGTGCTCGCGGTTGAACGCGCACCTGGGTGAGAAGGCCATCGTCGTCGGCGATGGCGGCGACTTCGTCGCGACCGCGGCCTACATCCTCGACGTGAACGGCGTTGGTTCGTGGATGGACCCGGGTCCGCTGGGCACCCTGGGTGTCGGTCCAGGGTACGCTATGGCGGCCAAGCTCGCGAAGCCCGATCACAACGTGGTGCTCGTATCGGGCGACGGCTCCTTCGGCCTGAACGGCTTCGAGTTCGAAGCCATGGCGCGTCAGGGCATCAAAGTGACGTGCATCATCGGCAACGACGGCGCCTGGACGCAGATCCGCCGTGGCCAGATCGACATGTACGGCGAGGAGCGCGCGGTCGCCACCGGGCTCGCCAAGACCCGTTACGACATCGTCGCGCAGGGACTCGGCTGCCACGGCGAGCACGTGACGCGCGCCAAGGACATCGACGCGGCGTTACAGCGCGCTTTCGCTTCGCCGTTGCCGGCGGTCGTGAACGTCGAGATCGGTGCCTCGGAGTTCCGCAAAGGCGCGATCAGCGTCTAGAGCACATCAGAACCCCTTGATGCGCTCGATCAACGACTCGGTGCGCGCCATCACGCCGTAGAGCGCGGTCTCGACGCCGACCTGGGCCGCGAGCTGCCCCTCGATGGCCCCAACCACACGCTTGGCGGCGGCGACGGCCGTGGTCGCCGCGGCGTGCGCGTCGGCGCGGGACGTCTCGATCTGGAGGGAGCTGGTGTTCGTGCGCGTGATGAACAGGAACTTGGTGACGTCGTTGCGATTGCTCGCCGCCTCGACCTTGTCGCCCGTGACGGTGACGGCGAAATCCTTCGGCCCGATGAACCCGATGGCGGCCGCCTGCAGCGTGGCGCTGCTGTCCGGAGCCCCCGGCGCGGTCATGGCGGCGAGCTTCTCGTTCGCGGCGAGGGCAAGCTTCGCGCTTTGAAGGACGGCCGGAGTCGCCCGGCCACGAATGAGCTGATTGACCTCTTGCGTGCCGAGCAGGCGCTTGTCGTGGGCTTCGAACGCCGCGGCGGTGAGGGCTTCTTCGGTGAGGTCACGGTTTCTGGCAATACTCGTCAACATCGGATGCTCCGTTCTTGGCCTTCCTTATCGGCCGCTCGCGCAGCGTGTTCGGGTTCTCGCCGGTGATCGGTTGGCGCTCTCAGAGGCGGGGCAACGTCGAGGTCGCGCCACAGGTGCGTTCGTCCGTCGCGAACACCTGAATGGATGGGGCCATCGAGTGATAGCCGTCGGGTAGCAGATAGGCGTCGGCTAGCGCTCGCCCGAGCGTGGCGTGCGCCGCGCGAATCCGGTCGCGCAGGCTCTCCACCCGCGCGCGGTAGGCCTCTTCGCCGGTCCAGACGTGGCGGACCGACAACCGTCCGTCGAAACGGAGCGATTCACCTTGGAGTGCCGAGAGGTACGCGAGCAGCTCGTCGTTCAAAGGGCTCTCCACCGCGTCGAGCTTTCCGTCCGCGATGGTGGCGTCGGCCGGGCAGGCTTCGCGCGTCTCCGGGCTGGGAGACTCGGGCTCACCGGCGCCGTCGAAATCGTTCTCGTCGACTGCCTCCACCTCCTCGGGTGCTTGCGGGTCGAGCAGCTCGCCGTCGTCCTCGCCGTAGTCATCCACGGCCGCCAGTGCCGCGTCGTGACCGATGCTGCTCACCCAGTGACGCAGAGGTAAGCCTCCGAGGGCGCGCTCGCGCACGCTCTCCTGGAAGCGCCCCTCGACGCGCGCAAGACACACGTCAGTCGGACCGGGGAGGAGTACGACGCAGGCGTCGTCATTCGCCTCGCGGATGCTCCACGTACCGACTGGAGGCAGGGCGGTGAAGGGCTGGTAGCCAAAGCCGTGACAGGACGAGCCGAACGCTCCACCGCATCGGCAGCCGAAGCCAGCGATGAAATCGCCGGGTGAAACGACCTCGACATCGATCGACGTTTCGAGGCTGGCCAGCAGGGTCGCCGCGAATTCACGGTCGCGGAGCCAGCCAAGGGCGTTGGCGTAGGCCCGCCAGGTCGCGAGATCCGACGAGGCCAACATGTCGCCGACGGTTTCAGGCAGCGTGTCGTGCGCGGTCACGAAGGCATCGAAGATGAGGTCGCGATGCGCCGCCGGCTCTTGCAGCGCGACCGCCATCGCGGTCATTGGGTCCAACGGCATGAGCTCTCGCAGGCGTGCATCGGGCATGCTGCCACCGACTCGAGCCAGCGCGTCGAGCGCCGCGCCCCGAAGCAGGGGGCCGTCCCGCGTGAGCCCGACGAGTGCGTCCGCCATAGAGGTCAGGCCCAAATCGCCGGCCAGGTAGGCTCCCCAGGCCGCGTCGAGTGGATCGGTCGAGCCGATGCGATCCGCGATCACCTGGGCTTGCGATGCGGACGGCGACGCGTTCGTGAGCCGCACTGCCCAGGACGAGAGATTGTCTCCTTCGGGCGCACCGCACGCGGTCACGCTCGCTACGAGGACGACGAAGGGGAGCTTGCGCATGGAGCACTCTACGCTCGACGACGCCGAGTCGAGGCCAAGGAAGCGGCGTCGAGCCATGAAACATGCGGCAGCGACCCTGGTGGGTCGACCCAGCAACAGAGAGGCTGGTTTCTCGCACGAACGCGGAATCTCAACGGAAATGTCCGACGGCCCAACCCCTGCAGTGCCCCTTCGTACAAACCCCGTTTGCTCGAGGAGGCACCATGCTGTCGCAGGTCCAATCTACCCGTTCGTCTCGCTTGGTCAGCTCCGTGTCGCAGGTTGGTGGCTCGGCTCGCGAGCAGACCGCTATCCCGGACACGGGTGAGCTGCCGTCCCTCCCGGCCTCCGTCGACCACGAGCAACGCGCGCCTGTGTCGCTGGCGCTTGTGCGGACGCAAGCGCGGGTGGATGGCCTGAGCACCACGGACGTTCACCCGCCCGCGCTTGGCCGCGACGGGGAAGTTCGCGCGTTCGCCGCGGGCCTCGCGACCGCAGCTGTGGTCGATCAAACCACACGGGATGACTTCGCCGCGCTCGTCGGCCGTCTGGGCGTGAAGGGAACGCGCGACGTGAACGATCTCGTCCAGCAGGTGCTGCGCGAGTCGTACCTTTCGAGCACCGAAGACCTGAACTTTTACGCCCAGAAGGTCGCCTTTTATAACGACCTCAAGAAGAAGATCCGCACCGACATCACCGGCCTGCGCAAGGCCCTGTCGGACAACGCCGGGGCGCCCGAAGACGGCGAAAACGCAAACAATCCCATCAAGTTCCCGCTCGATGCCATCGATATGGATCGTTCTATCGTCGGTGCCGACGGCGTTCGGCGGCCGAACCCCAACTTTGGGCTGCCGCGCTACCCAGGTGCGGCCGAAGCCGTGTCACGGTGGGCTTCCATCCCGCAGCTCGATGCCGAGGGTAGGTTGGTCCCGATCAGAGAGGACAAAGTCGGACTCGACCTTTGGCCAACGAAGGAAGAGCTCAGCGGGTTCATCGACGATCTGGAATCACAGCTCAACTCCGTTGGTGACGATGCGCAGCTAGCGAATGTCGATCTGCAGAACATGCTGCAAAAGCAGCAGCAGACGCTGCAGATGATGTCGAACATTTCCAAAGTCCTGCACGACACCGCTATGGCGGTCGTGCGCAAGATCAGTGGCTGATAGGCACCGTAACCTTCGGCGTGAGGGACGAGGCATGAGCCGCGCTGTAGAATTGGCTGCATGTACGATACCTCGCCCCGAGCTCGCGGGTCTGAAGGGCGTTTCCGCCCAAGTGCAGCGCCTGCACGCGCTCATCGAGAAGGGCGCGCGCGCATCGGTCCCCATCCTGGTCACTGGCGAGTCCGGCACGGGCAAGGAGCTGGTGGCACGCGCTATTCACGAGCTCAGCCCTCGGGCCGCCAAGCCGTTCGTGGTCGTCGATTGCGGTTCGCTATCGCCGACACTGATCGGTAGCGAGCTGTTCGGCCACGAGCGCGGCGCCTTCACCGGCGCGGTGGACAGACACCCGGGCGCGTTCGAGCAAGCGGGTGACGGCACCGTATTCCTCGACGAGATCGGCGAGCTACCGCCGGCGTCGCAGGCGATGCTCCTCGGCGTGCTCGAGCGCGGCAGCTTCCGGCGAATCGGTGGCAACACCGACATCGCACTGCGGGCCCGCATCGTCTCGGCGACGAACCGCAACCTGCGCACCGACGTCAGCAAGCAGACCTTCCGTCTAGACCTCTATCACCGCCTCGCCATCGTCGTGCTGCAAACACCGGCGCTGCGCGACCGCCCCGAGGATATTCCGGTGCTCATCCGTCACTTCGCGCGGCGCGCTGGGTACACCGGTCCGCTAGAGCGGTTGGTGCCGGACGATACGGTGGAGCGGATGCTCGGCTACTCCTGGCCGGGCAACGTTCGCGAGCTGCGCAACCTCGTCGACGCCGCGGTGACCATGGGCGACGACGGTGTCTTCGACCACATCGCGGCGCTCGAGAATCCGAGCGTGGTGTGGACGGTGCCGGACCCCGTCGCCAACACCACGGAAGAGGGCGCCATCGTCAGCTACAACAAAGCGCGCGCCGCGGTGATCTCGTACTTCGAGCGCAGCTACTTGAAGCAGCTCTACGAGCACTGTCACGGCAACGTCTCGAAGGCGGCAAGGCTCGCCGACATGGACCGAGGTCACCTTGCCGACTTGCTGCGGCGTCACGGTATCCACGCGCCGGGCGAATAAGCTCAGCGGCGGATGCGGTCCAGCACGGGCTCGACGCGTTCGCGGACACCGGCGAGCGCCGTTTCTATGCCGCTTTGGGCCGCGAGGCGCGACTCGATGGCGCCGACCAGGCGCTGCCCGGCGGTGGCGGCCTTGGACGCCCACTCGTGGACGTTGGCGCGCTCACCCTTGGATCTCATGTCGTTGGTCTCGGTGTGCGTGAACAGACCGCCGAGGTACTTGCGTTCCCGGCGCTCGTTCACGACGGCGTCGACCGTGTCGCCGGCGACGGTGACCTTCCACGGGTCCGGTCCCCAAACGGTGATGGTCACGCGGTCGAACTGATGGCTCGAATCGGCGGCGCCGGGGGCCGTCATTGCCGCCAGCTTTTCGGTCTCGGCGAGAGCGGCCTTCGCGGTCGCGAGGCTCTTCTTGGTCGCCACGCCTTCCTGAAGGAGGCTTAGGTCGCGGGGTAACAGGAAGTGGGCGCCGAGGGCGTCCCAGGCGCGGTCGCGTAGGTCAGCGGTGGTGACGGGCGAATTCGAAATAGAGGCCATGACAATCTCCGACGAGTTGTCTGGTTATCGATGCGCGCAGCTCGGCGGTGCTTTGGATCCGGCTGCCGACACAGCGGCACACTCAGCCGGCGCGTGAGCGGGGCACGAAATGATTGGTGCCGTGGGTCGCGCGCCTCATGGCGTCGATGAGCAGATCGAAGTCTTCGTCGAGCCGCACGTCGATGTCGCTGGTCTCGACGATGAGCAGCGGCGACTCGTCGTAGTGGAAGAAGAACTGGTTGTACGCGCGCTGCAACGAATCGAGGTACTGCACCTCGACCGAGGCTTCCATCTCGCGTCCGCGTTTGCGGAGTCGCTTCATCAAGACGTCGGGGCGTGCTTGCAGGTAGACCACGAGGTCGGGCTTCACCAAGCGCGGGCGCAACAAGTCGTAGATGCGCTCGTAGAGCTGGAGCTCGGCTTCGGCGAGGTTCAGGTAAGCGAAGATGCGGTCCTTGGCGAAGAGGTAGTCGCTGACGATGGAGCGCGCGAACAGGTCGTGCTGCCGCAGCTCCTCTTGCTGCTTGAAGCGGGCGACCAGGAAGTAGACCTGCGTCTGGAACGCGACCCGGTCCTTGTCCTGATAGAAGTCACGCAGGAACGGGTTGTCGGAGAACTCTTCGAGGACGACCCTGGCGTTGATGCGCTCGGCGATTTTCTGCGTGAGCGTCGTCTTACCGACGCCAATCGGACCCTCGATGGCGATGTAGCGCGGAAGTCCTGTCATGGTCATGAGTCGTCGTTGCCGGACAGACCGTGCTTCGCGAGTAGAGTGTAGAGGTACTTCCGGTCAATAGACGCCTCGCGGGCCGCGCGCGCGATGTTGTTGCTGGTGCGGGACAACAGCCGCGTCAGGTACTCGCGCTCGAAGGCGGAGACCAAGTTGTCCTTGGCGTCTTTGAAGGGCAGGTCGTAGTCGGCGCTGAGGTTGCCAGAGGGGGCCGCGGGCGGGCTGCCTGGGGCTGGGGCTCCGCCTGGGGCACCTGCGACGGTGCCATCGAGCCGCTGCGGCCGGCGCATGAATGGGTCGGCGCCGTCCATGAGCGCCATGCGCTCGACGGTGTTGCGCAGCTCGCGGATGTTGCCCGGCCAATCGTGCGAGAGGAGCTTGCGCTGCATGTCGGACGGTAGCTCGTCGAAGGTCTTCACCTTCGAGTGCGGGATGTCCTTCATGAAGCCGTCGACCAGCATCGGAATGTCTTCGGTGCGGTCGCGCAGCGGCGGCAGGGGAATGGTGACGACCGCGAGGCGGAAATAGAGGTCTTCGCGGAAACGGCCGGCGGACACTTCGGTCCAGAGGTCACGCTGCGAGGCGGCGATGACGCGGCAGTCGACCTTCATCGACTTGTTGCTGCCGACGCGCGTGAAGGTGCGCTCTTCGAGGGCGCGCAAGAGCTTCGGTTGCAGCTCGAGGGGCAACTCAGCGAGCTCGTCGATGAAGAGCGTGCCGCCTTGTGCCTCTTCGAGCGCGCCTTTGCGTTGCTGCACGGCGCCGGTGAAAGCACCGCGTTCGTGGCCGAAGAGCTCGCTCTCGATGAGCGTCGGGGCGATGGCGCCGCAATCGAAGATGACGATTTTTTGATCTTTGCGCAGCGACGCCTGATGGATGGCGCGCGCGACCGCGCCCTTGCCGGTGCCGGTCTCACCTTGCAGGAGGATGGTCGCCTCGGTCGCGGCCACCTTCTCGAGCACGGTGAAGATCTCGCGCATGCGGAACGAGACGCCGAGTAGGCCCGCGAAGTCGGCCCGGTCGGAGGGCACGAGCTCGATGCGCTCGTAGACCGGCTCGAAGCGGAAGAAGACCTCGCCGGCTTTGATGAGCGCGCCGGGTCGCAGATAGACCTCTTTGATGCGCGCGTTGTCGAGGAAGGTGCCGTTGGTGCTGCCCAGGTCTTGCAGCAGGTAGCTCTGCTCGTCCCGGATGATGGCGAAATGTTCTTTCGAAACGGTGTTATCGGTGAGGCGAAGGTCACAGCTCTCGCTCGAGCCCACGACGACACGACGACGCGACAGCTCGAACTCGCGGCCCTTGGCGCCGCCCGTCATTTGGACGAGCTTGCACCGTTGCAGCTGGATCTGCGTGCGATCAGCGACGATGGTCGTCTGGCGTGGCCGAGGGAGGGGACCCGTCGTGCCTGCCTTCGGATCGGTTTCCATGTGATTCACAGGGCTTACCATGACCTGTGGCCTCTTGGCCACATATTGCGCCCGGGTATCCGCCTTGCTACGCCTCCCGCATGTCGAATGCCGCCAAAGCCGCCGCCCATTTTGACGCAAACCGCCGCGATTACTTGGAAGATCTGAAGGCCCTGGTCGCGATCCCGAGCATCTCTTTTCCGGGGTTCGACCACAGCCACATGAAGGTGTCCGCTCAAGCGACCGCGGACCTGCTCAAGAAGCGTGGCTTCGACAAGGTCGAGATCCTGCCGCTCGATGACGCGCACCCGTACGTTTTCGCGGAGGTCGTCGCTGATCCTAAGGCGCCGACTCTACTTCTGTACGCGCACCACGACGTGCAGCCGGCGGGCGATGCTTCGCAGTGGACCTCGCCGCCCTTCACGCCGACGGAGCGCAATGGCCGGCTCTACGGGCGCGGCACCTCGGACGACAAGGTCGGCATCTCGATCCATGCGGCGGCGGTCGACAGCTGGCGCAAGGCCGGCGGCGGCAAGCTCCCGGTGAATCTCAAGTTCCTCATCGAAGGCGAAGAAGAGATCGGCTCGGCGCACTTGATGAAGTTCTTACATAAGCATCTCGATCGGCTGCAGGCCGACGCCATCATCATCACCGACACGGCGAACATCGACACCGGCATCCCGTCGCTCACGAACTCGCTGCGCGGCATGGCCGCCGTCGATGTCGAGGTGAAGGTTCTGAAGGGGCCGCTGCACTCCGGCATGTGGGGCGGTCCGCTGCCCGACGCCGCCATGGCCCTGTGCAAGATCCTCGCGCGCCTTACCAAGGACGACGGCAGCGTCGATCTCCCGGGCTTCTACGAGAAGGTCATGCCGATGAACGCGGCCGAGCGTGCCTCGCTCGAGAAGCTGCCCATCGACAAGAGCGGCTTCCGCAAGATGTCGGGGATCCTCGACGGCGTCCCGCTCACCACCGAGGGGAGCCCCTTCGAGGCGATCTGGCGCAAGCCGACCATCGCCATCAACGCCATGCAGGCGTCTTCTCGAGCGGACGCTCGCAACATCCTCGTCGAGAGCGCCTGGGCCCGCGTCGGTGTGCGTTTGGTGCCCGACCAGGATCCCAAGGCGGCGCAAGACGCTTTGGTCAAGAAGCTCGAGGAGAACCCCCCGTTCGGCGCGCAGGTCACCGTGACCCGACACCAGGCGTCGCCGGCGTGGCATTGCTCGACGGAGCATCCCGCGTTCCAGGCGGCGGCGCGCTCGCTGCAAGCCGGCTTCGGCCGCGAGCCCACGATTCTCGGCGCCGGTGGATCGATTCCCTTCGTCGGTCCGTTCTGCGAGGCGCTCGGCGGCGTGCCGGCGATCATGCTCGGCATCGAGGACCCGTATTCGTACATCCACGGTATCGACGAGTCGCAGCACATCGGTGACTGGGAGCGCGTTACCAAGTCGACCATTCACCTCTACGAAGAGCTGGCAACCACGTTGCGCAAGTGAAGCTGCTCAGCTGGAACGTCAACTCGGTGAAGGCCCGCGAAGAGCGGTTCTTCTTGGCGTTGGCGCGGCATCAGCCCGACGTGCTCTGCTTGCAGGAGACCAAGGTCCCCGACGGCGCCTTTCCCACGGCGAAGCTGCTCACGCTCGGCTACCACGCGGCGCTCAACGGTCAGAAGGCCTACAACGGCGTCGCTCTGCTATCGAAGACTCCCATCGAGGACGTGCGCATCGGCTTCGCGGACGGCGCCGACGACCCGCAAGCGCGGTACGTGAGCGGGCTGGTGCAAGGCGTGCGGATCGCGAGCGTCTACGTGCCCAACGGCAGCACCGTCGACTCGGACAAGTGGCAATACAAGATGGCGTGGCTCAAGCGCTTCGAGTCGTATCTCGCCGCCAATCACCAGCCCGACGAACCCCTGCTCTTGTGCGGTGATTTCAACATCGCCCCGGACGAGCGCGATGTGGCGCGGCCGTTCGAGTGGGAGCACACGGTGCTTTATCACCCCGAGGCCCGCGCGGCGTTGCAGTCGCTCATGCGCTTCGGGCTCGTCGACGTGTTTCGTAAGGTGCGCGAGGAGGGCGGCCTCTACTCGTGGTGGGACTACCGCAACCTCGGGTTCCAGCGCGCCAACGGTCTGCGCATCGACCTCGTGTTGGGGACGTCCGTGATTGCGGAGCGCGCCCGCGCGGCCTCGATCGACCGCGACGAGCGTTATCCGAAAGCACATCCGACACCGCCGAGCGATCACGCGCCGGTGATTGTCGAGCTCGCCTGACCGGCTAGCGGCACTTGAGCGCGGGCGAGATTTCCTGCCGGCGCAGGCAAACGCCGATGCGCTGATGGTTCGCCATGGTGGCGTACGAGTTCCCGGAAGCCAGGTACTGGCCGAGGACCGTGTTGAGGGCGCGCAGCTCGAGGAGTGTGTCTTGCTGCTGGGTCTGATCGGCCTTCGGTGCGTTCACCGCCGCGATGATCTCGTCGGTCTCGCTATCGGTGAGGCCGCGCGGAAGAACGCGGTTGAGAATGTCGCCAAGTTGATTCGGCATGGGCTGGCTCCTGTGGTGGGAGCGTGGTCATCGGCTTGCCGGCGCTGGTGTTGCGCGTTTTCATGACACGATGTCAGGGGCCCGGGCGATTTCGTCGAGCACGCCGGCATCGGTTTCACGCAAGGCGGCCGCGGCCAAGGCGTCGCGCGCGGCTAAGTGGTCCTTGCTGTAGCGGCCGAGGGCCCAGGCGGCGTGGCCGCGCACCAGCGGTGATTTGTGGTGCTCGAGGGCCTCGGCGAGAGGCGCAATGGCCGTCGGCTCCTTGCAGTTGCCCAGTGCCACCGCCGCATTTCGCGCCAGCTGCTCGCGGCTTACACGACGCATGGCGCTCTTCTTGATGAGGCGCTTGTGCTCTCGGTTGCGGATGGCCAGGAGCTTCACCAGATCGAGGCTGGTGAAGCGTGGCCGCATTTCGGGGGCGAGTGGGCGCTCCTGCTTCGAGGCGTTGAAGGGGCAGACCTCCTGGCAGATGTCGCAGCCGTAGACCCAGGTGCCGATGAGTGGTCGTAACTCGCGCGGAATTGCGCCGCGCAGCTCGATGGTCAGGTACGAGATGCAGCGCCGAGCGTCGAGCACCTGGGCGTCGATGATGGCGCCAGTGGGGCAGGCTTCGATGCACTTGGTGCAACTGCCACAGCGAGACCGCTCTGGCGTACTGGGCGCGAGCTCGAGGTCGACGAGTAGCTCTCCCAGGACCACGTAGCTGCCGACGCCCGGGACGATGCTCATCGTCGACTTGGCGATGAAGCCGACGCCGGCGCGCTCGGCGGCTTCGCGCTCGAGGATGGGCGCGCTGTCGACGCAAGGGCGGGCGAGCACTGGGCGGCTAGTGAGGGTGCCGAGCTTGTCCGCTAACGCGCGCAACTTCTCCTTCATCACGGCGTGGTAATCGCCGCCCAGCGCGTAACGTGCGACGCGTCCATGCATCGCCGGCGCCTCCGGAACGTCGCGGGTGTAGGGCAGGGCGACGACGATCAAGGTCTTGGCCTCGGCGAGTAGGGTCGTCGGCTCCGCGCGTCCGCCGTGCTCCGCCATGTAGGCCATCTCGCCGTGGCGACCGCGCGCCAGCCAGTCCGCTAGAGCGTCCGCACCGCGCGCGAAGGGCTCGACCGGCGAGAAACCGACGCGCACGAAGCCCAGCTCGAGGGCAGCGTCGCGCACCTGATCAGCGAGGGACATTTTGACGCATGTTTACGCTCGCCGGCGCGGATTGTCAGGAGGCACGGTCGCTGATAGCGCACACGGCATGACCACCACCGGAATGACCTTCATCGAAGACGTCGCCAAGATGCCCATCATGAAGCTCCCGGTCCGCACCACCGTCATCGAGGTGAGCGGCGGCAGGGTGATGTTCTCCCCGGGCTCGATGATGAGCGAAGCCCAGCTCAAGAGCGCCGGCGAGGTGACGGACATCATCGCGCCCAGCTTCTGGCACACCGACGGCGGCCCGCTCGCGGCCAAGTATCACCCGCGGGCTCGGCTCTGGGGTCCGCCGGGGATACGCGACAAGCGTCCGAAGCATACCTGGTCGGTGCTCGGCGAAGACCCATGGCCGCACGAGAGCGAGCTGCGCGTCTTTCCGCTGGCCGGCATGCCGAAGGTGCGTGAGCACGCGCTTTATCACGTGCCCTCGAAGTCGCTGCTCGTCGTCGATCTCGCCTTCAATGTCGTCGACGCTGGCGGCGTCGGAGCGACCATCATCTTGAAGCTGCTCTCGGATGCTTATCGACGCTTCGCGGTCAGCCGCATGCTCATGATGCTGGTGAAGGACCGCCGAGCGTTCGCGGCGTCGCTGGCGCCGATTGCTCGGCTCGACATCGCCCGCGTCGTGCCGGCGCACGGTGCCGTTCTCGAAGCCGAGGCAAAGGTGCGGCTGCTCGCGGCCTTTCGCGAGCGCAAGCTCGAGGTCGGCTAGGGCGCGGCTGGTGCGTTTTCGCGGACAGGCACGGTTTCGCCGAGCTGGCCGCACGCCGCCGAGATGTCGCGGCCCCGGGGCCGGCGCAAGATGGCGTTCATGCCGTGGCGTTTGAGCTCGCGCTCGAAGGCGAGGACCTGGCTCCATTCGGGGGTCTTGAGCTCCGTGCGGTCGTGGGCGTTGAGCGGCAAGAGGTTCACCTTGACCGGGATGTCGCGCAGGAGGTGCGGGAGGCGTCGCGCGTCCTCGATGCTGTCGTTGACGCCGCCGAGGAGGACGTATTCGATGGTGATGCGCCGGCGTGGCTGCAGCGGGTAAGCGCGCAGCGCCGCGATGAGCTCCTCGAGCGGCCACTTCTTGGTGATCGGCATGACCTGCTGGCGAATCTCGTTGGTCGTCGCGTTGAGCGAGATGGCGAGCTGCGTCGGCAGGTCGCGGCCGAGGTCGTAGATGCGCGGCACGATGCCGCTGGTGCTCACGGTGATGCGCCTCGACGGAAACGCGGCGCCCATCGGGTCGAGCAGGATGCCGATGGCGCGCGTTACCTGCGAGTAGTTCAGGAGCGGCTCGCCCATGCCCATGAAGACGATGTTGGTGACTTGGGCGCGCTCGCCGAACTCCGCAACGTCATCGCGGACAGCAAGCACCTGGCCGACGATCTCCGCGGCCGAGAGGTTGCGATTGCGCTTCAGCGACGCCGTGAAGCAGAACTTGCAGCCGACGGCGCAGCCCGTTTGCGACGAGACGCACAACGTGTTGGTGCGCGAGCCACGCGCCACCTCGGGGATGTAGACGGCTTCGAAGATCGAGCCGTCGATCGCCTTGAGCTTGTACTTGCGGGTGCCGTCGGTCGACGCTTGCACCTGCTCGACCTTGGGGCGGTCGATGTCGAACGCCGCCTCGAGCGCCTCGCGCAGCTTCTTGCTGATGTCGGTGAGGTCGGCGAACGACTGGACGCGGCGGTGGAACAGGCCCTGGAAAATCTGCCGTCCGCGATAGCGTTGCTCTCCCGCCGCTTCGGAGAAGCGCTCGAGCTCGGCCATGGGCACGCCCAGGAGGTTGGGCTTGCCGTCGGGTGGCGGCGCCGAGAGCGCGTCGAGCGACTCCAGGGCCTTCATGACGAGCTCGGTGTGAATGGACATGATGCGGCCCGCATTAAACCACGCCGGCGGTGGTTCGGCTATCAGTTAGGACCAGCCCACCAGGGTACGCCGGGCACGGCGCTGCGCGGCCGTACGAACGCTGGTTGCGGCGCCAGCTCGACCCCTTCGAGGAGGGAGCGGTAGCGGGCCTGGTCGCGCAGCAAGGCGATCGCCTGGAGCTGCAGGCCACGATGTTCGTCGTCGCTCATGCGGCGGCGCCCGGGTGTGCGTACCTCGGCGCGGCTCGGAAGCGGTGGGCAAAAACGGTGGAGGGGGTTGTCCGGACCGGCGTCGAGCTCACCGCGCCGACGCAGCTCGGCGCGAGACGCGGCATCCATGCTGACGCGCGTATCGATGATGCAGGCGTTGGGGGTGACGCCCTGGCCCTCGTGGGTCTGGCCGGAGGGTCCGCGAATGAGGGCCGTCGAGATCGCCAGGGCCCCGCCACCGGGGAGCTCGCGGCGAACGGTCTGCTCGCGGCTCTTGCCATAGCTCGAGGTGCCGAGGACGATGGCCCGGCGATTCTCTTGGACCGCGCCCGCGAAGATCTCCGCCGCCGAGGCAGTGCCGCCGTTCTGCAAGACCACGACCTGGATGTGCTCGGGGATCCCGCGGCCGTCAGCCTCCTCGTTGACGGCGTTCACCGTCTCGTTGCTCTCGGTGCGGTAAATGACACCGCGCCGCAGGAACATGTCGGCGATCGAGCGTGCCGCGGCGCTGGCGCCACCGCCATCGTCGATAATGTCGACGACCAGCCCTTGGACTCGAGGCGTGGCGCCTTCGGGCAGGAGGCCCCAGCTTTCGAGCGCGCGTCGCACGCCGATGACGGCGGCGCCGGTGAAGGTGCGGATGCGCAACACGCCGACACCGTCGACAACCTCGGCCTGTACGTCGTCCTCCGGCTTGCTGTGGTCCATGCGGCGTGCGAACTCGGCGGCCGCGGCACGGTTGCGATACCAGCTGTAGCCATCGAGAGAGCCGGCGAGGCCGCTGAAGAAAGCATCGCTCACTGCGTCGTGTCGAGCGCCCGCTAAAGAGGGCACAGGGCCGGCGACCAACTCAGCGACCCGTTGGGCCGCGTTCGCCCAGGAGCCCGCGTTCGAGGGCATGGCGAAGCGCTGGGTGGTGGCGCCGTCACGGATGACGATGCGGTTGCCGTCACGCTCGACGGTGACTTCCGGCTTGAGGCGCGCGAGGCCTTGGAGGCTCGCCAGGATGACCTCTTGCATGCGCTCGGGCTCGAGCGCTGGGTAGTAGGCGCTCATGACCCATGCGAGGTGCGGGACGAGCTCGGACGCGGTGAAACGTGCCTCGGGGCTCTCGGCGATAGCGGCGGCATCGGGATCAGGCGCGTCGGGGGCCGGGGCGAGAATGAGGCCGGGACCGGTCGGAACCTGGGCGTAGCGACGGTTTGGCTCGACCGCGACCGGGTGCGTCCCGGCGTTTCGCGAGGTCGCGACCGGGTCGGGGGCTGTCAGTTGCCACGGCGAGGCCGTCGTCGAACCGATGCGAATCGAAGCCTCGATAGCCACGTAACAACAGCTCCTGGGCGGCACACCCCTACAAACCTAGCATCGTGGTTGTCGGCCCGCCGCGAGCGAAAGTTGCGCCCGACCGGCGATATTCGACGCGCTGCCTACTTGTTGGCGGCCAGGAAGCCACCCTCGACGTAGCTGAAGGTGCGCATGCCGGCGAGGATGCGGCGGACGTAGGCGCGCGTCTCCTCGTACGGGATCTCCTCGACGAAGATGTCGACCGGGAGGTCACCCTGAGCCTGGCGCCAGCGGGTAACGGCGCCGGGACCGGCGTTGTAGGCCGCCAAAGCGTACTCCGAGCGGCCGCCGAAGGCGCGCAACATGCGGCCTAGATACTTCATGCCGATGCGCATGTTGAGCTCGGGGTCGTAGAGATCGGCGGCGTCGAGACCACCGCGTCTGTCTTCGCGGACGAGCTCGCGTGCCGTCGGGATCATGAGCTGCATGAGGCCGACGGCGCCGACTCCCGACACGGCGCGCGGGTTGAAGGCGCTCTCCTGCCGCATCAACGAGACGACCAGCGGAAAGTCCATCTTGGTCTCGGTGGTGACGCGGCGGGCGAGCTCGACGATGCGGCTGGGGAAGACGCGGCCGAGCACGGCACGACCTTCGGGACTCTCCGGGAAGCGCGACTGTCGCTGCCAGCGGACACGCGCAAGCCACTTGTCGGCGTTGAGGTCGCGCAGCGCGCTCTCGAGCATGCGTAGCTCGTGCGGCCCCAGCTTCGAGAGCTTGGCGTCGATCGTGGGCAGGGCCTTCAGCGCTCTACGGCTCATGCCGGCCTGCGTGAGCTGGGCGATGTAGTCGACGCTTTCGTCGATGGCGATGGGGCCCGACGGATAGACGGCGTCGGCGATGTCGACGTGCTGGGTGAGGCGCGCCGCGCGGTGGGCATAGTAGTCGAGCGGGAAGGCGGCGATCAGGAACGCGAGCTCTTGAGCCGCGGTGCCGTTGTCGCCGATCTCTTGCGCGGCGCGCGCGCCCCAATAAAGGCTCTGCGCCGCGAACGGGCCGTACTCCGACTCCGTGAAGAGCGTGCGGAAGAACTGGCGCGCCTTCGTGTAGTCGCCGGTTCGGAAGGCGACCCAGCCCAAGCCCCACAGCGCCTGCTCGCGCGCAATGCCCGTGGGGTTGGCGACGAGCTGCGCTTCGAAGCGCTTGCGAGCCTCGGGGTAGTGGCGGAACTCGATGGCGGTTTGGCCGGCGAGAGCCAGCGCCTCGTGCGCCAAGTGGTCATCGGCGTTGGCGGCGACGCTGTCGAAGTGGCGCATGGCGGCGTTGTAATTGCCGCGACGGCGCTCGGCCTCGCCGAGGCTGCGGGTGATGGCGCGCTTGAGCGGGGCATACCGTGTCATGCTGTAGGCGACGTTCAGGGTGCGGGCCGCCTCGTCGTGCTTTTCGCCACGGAGCAGGCGTACGCCACGCGCATGACGAGCCTCGGCGGCGAGAATGCTGCCGCGCGGCGCCTTGGCCACGAGAGCACTGATGAGCGCGTCGATGTCGGTCTGAGCGCGCGTCAGCCGGTGGGTCGCTTGCGGCATCAAGCGCTCGATCACCGCGCGGTCGGCGCCCCGGTAGGGTCCGCCCGACGTCGCCGGCACGGCGGCGAGCTCGCGCAAGGCGTAGAGGCCCCAGATGCCGTCGCACTCGCCCCACCAGAGACGGCGCAGGTCCGCGATGGCGGCGGCGTCGCGGCCGGCGGCGAGGCTCGCCGAGCCACGCAGATAAAGGAGCTCGGGGTTCTCGATGCGGCCGATGGTGTCTTCACCCTCTTCATCGGCGTCCCCGAGCAGCCCCAGGAGCTCGGTGTCGCGGCCGGCCTGATGCAGAGCCCACGATTGCAACGTGCGCGCGGCGCTGGCGTGCGGGCCCTCGGGAGCGAGCGTCGCGAGCAAGTCGGCGGCGGCGTCGGCGCGGCCGAGATCGAGCAAGCCCTCGGCGCGGGCGAGAGTGCGCAGACTCTCGTCGTCATCCCTCGCCGGCTTTTGCTCCGCTTTAGCGACAGGAACTGCTGTCTGCTTTGGCGGACTGGCCGGGCCCTGGGCGGACGAAGGCCTGAGCGGCAAGAATGCGCCCAAGAGCCCACCGACGAGCACCATGGTGCGAAACGGTGGGGGAGCCGGTGACCACGCTTCCGTCACATCACGATCGTAGCAAGCCCGCACAGCGGCTCCCAAAAAACACACAAAGACCTGCCTATTATTTTTTGTGTGGTGGGCTTACATGCCACCATCACCCACATGATTGATGTTGCGGTCTTGGATGAGCCCCGGGCTCGATTGTGGACGGCGATAGGTTTCACGGCGATTGTCGTCGCTCTGAATGTTTTTCTGGCAATCATCTGAGCAACGTGCGTCACTGCCGCGAAGCAACGCGGTGTTCCAAAAGCCCAGCTTGACGCACGTTCGACCTCGGGTTAGACCCGACTAGCTGCTGAAGTTGAGTTTCTTTCCGCGACAGACGGAGCCAACGGTTCATGTCTCGTACCGATAAGCGCAAGCAGAGCCTCTATTTCCCTGAAGACATGCTGAAAGAGATTCAGATCGAAGCGAATCGGCAAGACCGTTCGCTTTCGTGGATCGTTCAGCAGGCTTGGCGCATCGCGCGCAACGAAATCATGCGTTTCCCGTCGGTCAACGACCACACCGACGGCGAGGCCAGCGAGTAACGACAAACGACCACGAGCGTTGATGGCGGGGCGGCATGGATGCTCCGCGTCGACGTATTCCAACGGGGAGTGAAGCCAATGGGCCAGGGCGAAACGCGACGTCAGAATCTCTATTTTCCTTCCGACATGCTGAGCGAGCTGCAGAAGGAATCGACCCGCCAAGACCGGTCGATTTCGTGGCTCATTCAGCAAGCCTGGAAGATCGCACGCGCCGAGCTCAAGCGCGTCCCAAGCACGACTGACTACCTGCCGTCGGATAACCCAGACGGCGCCGGCGAAGCCGAGCGCTAGTGGCTGGTCCGCTTTAGCGGGCGCTCACGAAGTGATCTCGGAGCGCGACACGCTGCTTGTTTCGGTGTCAGGGCTTGGGCTATAGCTCACGCCCAACGAATGAGCGTTTCACTCCGCACCTACGTCTTCCTCGACGCGCTCCAGCCGCAGCTCACGGGTCATGTTTGCACGACCTGCAGAGGCTTCTGGCCCGTGCCGTACGAGGCTGCTTTGTTCGTCGAAGTCGCGCCGGGCATGGGCATCCACCGCCTGCTCGACCGCGCTTTGAAGGGCACCCAGGTCCACCCGGCGACCATCGTCGTCGAGCGCGCCTATGGCATGGTGATGTTGCACGCCGAAGACAAAGGCCAAGTGCAACTCGCTGGTCAGGCAATCCTCGATGAGCTGGGCTTGAAGCCCGAAGACCGCGTGAAGCCCAAGCTCGTGACCAATCAGATCATCCGCTCCATCGAGCCGGACCACGCGCAGGTCATCAACAAGCTGCGCTCGGGGTCGATGATCAATCCCGGCGAGTCGCTCCTCATCATGGAGACGGTGCCCGCGGCCTACATCGCTTTCGCGGCCAACGAAGCCGAGAAGGCAGCCAACGTGCAACTGCTCGAGTGCACGACGTTCGGTGCCTTCGGTCGTCTGTACATGGGCGGTACCGAGGCAGAGATCGACGCCGCGGCCGCCGCGGCGAACGCAGCGATCAGCGGTGTCACCGGTAAAGAAACGAAAGACTGACGGGCCTGGCCCGCCAACACGAGGAAGAGAAAATGGCAGAAGCGTTGGGCATGATCGAGACCAAGGGATTCACGGCGATGGTCGAAGCCGCCGACGCCATGGTGAAGGCGGCGCGTGTCGAGCTCGTCGGTTACGAGCGCATCGGCGGTGGTTACGTGACCG
This sequence comes from Myxococcota bacterium, assembly GCA_041288095.1. Lineage (GTDB taxonomy): Bacteria > Myxococcota > XYA12-FULL-58-9 > XYA12-FULL-58-9 > JALHOP01 > JALHOP01. Next base: position 20,871 of record JBGGMJ010000082.1, on the reverse strand, counting down.
CCATCGTGCGCGGTGACGTCGCGGCCGTCAAAGCGGCCACCGACGCCGGCGCCCGAGCCGCCGAGCGTGTCGGCGAGATGGTCAGCGTTCACGTCATCCCGCGGCCGCACGTCAACATCGACGACGTCCTCCCGCTCGGCCGCAAAGGCGCCACTGACGCCAACGGCGGCGGCAAGAAGTAAGGACTAGCCAGTGCTCATCGCGCGCGTCATCGGCACCGTCGTCGCCAGCCGCAAGGAGGCCGAGCTCGAGGGCTTGAAGCTCCTTTTGCTGCAAGGCGCCGATCCCGACGGTCGCGCCAAGGGCTCGCATGTCGTCGCGGCCGACGCGGTCGGTGCCGGTCTCGGCGATGTCGTGCTCTACTGCTCGGGCAGCTCGGCGCGGCAGACGAAGGTCACCAAGGACCGTCCGGTCGACGCGGTGGTCATGGCCATCGTCGATATCATCAGCGCCGAAGGCGCCGAAAAGCCCATGGGCGACAAGCGCGGCGTCGTTTACCACAAGGGTAGCGAAGGCTGATGCCGTACATTTCGGAAGAGAAGCTCTCGGAGCTCGTCGAGAGAGTCGTCGAGCGTCTGGCGAGCGAGGGCAGCCGCGAGACGCAGCTGCGCCGGCCGGCACCCGCGAGCGTCAATCCTCCCTACGGTTGTGACCCGCTCAAGAAGGACCTGCAGTCGCGTCCCGCGGGTGGCTCCTCGTCGCCGAGCAAAGGCAGCATCGGTCGTGGCGTCTTCACCGACCTCGACGGAGCGGTGAGCGGAGCCACGGCGGCTTTCCGCGCCTATCAATCGATGGGCCTCAAAGGCCGCTTCGCCGTCATCGCGGCGATGCGCGAGCGCTGTTATCGCGAGCTCGAAAACATCTCGCGCATGGCCATCGAGGAGACCGGCCTCGGTCGTTACGACCAGAAGCTCATCAAGAACCGTCTGGTGACCGAGAAGACCCCGGGCCCCGAGATTCTCGACCCGTGGGCGGTCACCGGCGACGACGGCCTCATGCTCGAGGAGTACGCGCCCTTCGGCGTCATCGGCGCCATCGCGCCGACCACGAACCCCACCGAGACCATCATCTGCAACGCCATCGGCATGCTCGCCGCCGGCAACTCGGTGATCTTCAACGCGCACCCGTCCGCTAAAAAAGTCAGCGCTTACACGGTTCAGTTCCTCAACGAAGCCATTATGAGCGCGGGCGGCCCAGAGAACCTCATTTGCTGCACCGCCGAGCCGACCATCGAGCTCGCGCAGCAGCTGATGCGTCACCCCGGTATCCGGCTCTTGGTCGTCACCGGCGGCCCTGGTGTCGTCAAAGAGGCGATGAACAGCGGCAAGAAGGTGATCGCCGCCGGCCCCGGCAATCCGCCAGCCGTCGTCGACGAGACCGCCGACATCGAGCAGGCCGCGGAAGGCCTCGTCAAAGGCATCTCGCTCGACAACAACATCGTCTGCACCGCCGAGAAGGAAATCATCGCGGTGTCCTCGATCGCGGACGACCTCAAGCGCTCGATGGCGCGCTACGGCGCCTACGAAGTGAAGGGCGACGAGCTCACGCGTCTAGAGAAGCTCATCGTCGTCGACGGCCATCCCAACAAGAAGTTCGTCGGCAAGGACGCGGCGCTCATCTTGAAGGAGATTGGCGTCAACGCCCCCAACGGCACGCTCATCGCCTACGCCGAGGTGCCCGAGAATCACCCGTTCGTGCAGCTCGAGCTGCTGACGCCAGTGACTGGGCTCGTGCGCGTGCGCGACGTCGACGAAGCCATCGCCATGGCCGTGCGCTGCGAGCATGGCAACGGTCACACCGCCTGCATGTACTCACGCAACATCGCGGCGCTGCACGCCATGGCGTGCGTCATCAACACGTCGATCTTCACCAAGAACGCGCCGACCTACGCCGGCCTGGGTCTGGGCGGCGAGGGCTACACCTCGTTCACCATCTCGAGCCCGACGGGCGAAGGTCTCACCAACGCGCGCCACTTCTCGCGGCGCCGTCGCTGCACCCTCAAAGACTACTTCCGCATCGTCTAGCTCGCCGGCGGTAGGCTGACGGGCGGCACGGCCTTCATGCCGTCGCGGAGCGCGCGGTAGAGATCGCGTGCCTTCTGATGACTCTCGACGCCGTGGCGCGATACTTCGCCCTTGAAATAGCGGACCATGAGCTCGTGCGCGACGACGGGTTGATCCTCGACCGGCAGGCTCTGGAAGGCGCTGATGAGGTTCCGGGCCTGGTCGTCGGTCATCTTCTCGAGCGGCTTGCCGTTGTGATCGTTGGTCGCGTCGTACAGCGCCACCATCTTGTCGGCACGCTGGCGCACATCCTCGGGCAACGTTTTCGCGTGCGCGATGATGTCCTCGAGGTTTGCATAGGCAGCTTCACCGTTGACGCGTTGGTTGTCGATGCGCCTCACCCAGCGGGTCGCCAGGCTACCGACGATGGCCTGCTCGATGGGGCTCGCTTCGGAGAGATCGCCCAGGAACTTGAGGTCGGCTTCGCGGAGGTGATTGAGGCGGGTCACGAGCGCCAGCGGCGAGGTCGCCTCGAACAAGGCGCCGACAGCCGATCCCACGACCAGCGCGCCACCCGCCCCGACGGCCGCCATCCAGAGAGGCAGCGCCATGAACGCGAGAACCGGTGCGCCGATCGCCGCGGTCGCGGCGGCGAGCACCACACCCCACGAGGCGGGGCGGTTCAGCAGGCGATAGCGCAAGAGCTCGGGCTTCGGCTCTTGGCCGCGGAGCTCCATGAGGTCCTGGAACCGCGACTGGCGCTCGAAGACGACCGGCGTCGTGAACGGTTTGACGACCGCGAGCGATCTAGACTGCTCCCCTACAACGAGAGCGGTGGATAACGACGTACGAGTGGCTGTTGGAACCTCAGACATGTAGCGCCATATCGGCGGAAGTCGGAGGAAGGTTTCACCGTTGGGGATGACAGGCAGGCACGGCGCACGAGGTTAGCCTTCGGCGACCCTTGCCAAGGTCAACAGATAGCCGAGGTCGCCGCTCACTTTGACCCGGCTGCGCACGAGCTGAGAGAGCTTGATGCCGCTCTCGAGGAGCCGCCAGAGCTCGGTGTCGGTGACGTGAATGCTCGCCGCGGGGCCGCCACTCTCGCCGACCGTGAGCACTACCTTGGCTTCGTCGCCGGCGTCGTCTTCGAAGACGAGGGTGAGGCTACCGGGCGCCTTGCGCAGCCCGCCGAGGTCGATGCGTCCAAGGTGAAGCGCGACTTTCGTGGGCGTGACCTTGGGCTCGATGTGCTTCAACACGCGCGGCAACAGCTCGATCAGGGCGATACGCCAGCTGGCGACGTCGGTGTTGAAGACGAGCAGGGCATCCGCGGGCTTGCCGTCGCTCGTGGCGAGGCCTGCGTCCGTCAGCGCGATGGCGTACTCACCGTCGCCAGCCACGGACACGCCGGCCGTGACACCAACCAGGGCCGGCACCGGGCCGACCAAGGCCGCCCAGAGCTCGGGGATGTATTGATGATAGAAGTCGCGCGGTGTGATGCCGCGCTTCGGCTGCGGCAACGTCACCAGGGAATGCCGGCGGTCTCGAAGTTCGTGAGCGCGTGGAGTTGCTCGAAGCGCTCCCGGATCTCGCCGGGCTCGAGCGAGTCGTAGCGCTCGAGGCCGAAGCCCTCGACCGCGAAAGAGCCGAGCGAGCTGCCCATGACGATGGCTTGGCGCAAGACGCGTGGCTTCACCGAGTCGAGCCGGGCCACGTGGCCGAGGAGGCCGCCCGCGAACGAGTCACCGGCGCCGGTCGGATCGAGCGCCGTCTCGAGCATGAAAGCGGGCGCAACGAATATGCCGTCTTCGGTGAACAGCGTCGCGCCGTACTCGCCGCGCTTGACGACGACGATTTTGGGGCCCATGTCCGCGATAGCGAGCGCTGCCTTGCGCAGGTTCCACTCGCCCGACAACATGCGCGCTTCGCCCTCGTTCACCGAGAGCATGTGTACGTGCTTGAGCGTCTTGCGCAGCTCGGCGTTGTGGTCGGTGATCCAGTAGTTCATGGTGTCGGCGGCGACGAGCTTGGTGCCCGAGAGCTGCTCGACGACACGACGTTGCAGCACCGGGTCGAAGTTGCCGAGCATCACGTAGGGAAGGCTGCGATAGGCCGCCGGCACCTTGGGCTCGAAGGTCGCGAGCACGTTGAGCTGGGTCTCGAGGGTGTGGGCGACGTTCAGATTCTGGTCGTAGCGACCCTTCCAGAAGAAGGTCTTGCCGCCTTTTTGGCGTTCGATGCCCTGAGTGTCGATGCCGCGGGCCTGGTACTTCGCGAGCACTTCCTCGGGAAAGTCGTCGCCGATGACGCTCACCAGGTGGGGCTTCGTGAAGTACGACGCCGCGTGACCGAGGAAGCTCGCCGAGCCGCCGACGGTCTTCTCACGCGTGCCGAATGGGGTTTCGATGGCGTCGAACGCTACGGTGCCTACGACCAACAGACTCATTTGGGGGCCGGTGGTAACACGAGTGCGAGGCGTTGCGCCACCAGCTCCTAGTCGTGGTCGCCGGTTACGGGCGGCGGCTGCTCGGGGCCGCGCGCGCGCTGGATGTCCTTGCGGGCTTCCTCGACGGCGGTGCGGATCTTGGGCGAGGTGAAGACCGGGTCGAGCTGAACGTCGGGCCGCATTTCGAGCCAGCGGCGGAAATAGTCGCGGGCTGGACCCATGTCACCGTAGGCAACCGCGCAGTAGCCGCAATATTCGATGACCCGCAGGCGGTCATCGCGGGCGAGTCGGGGCTCGCCGAGCAGTCGCTCGAGGTCGCGGCAAGCTTGGTCGAAGTCGCCAGCGTGGTACTGCTTGACGGCGCGGCGGATGCGCGCTCCCGGCGACTTGTCGCCTGGCTCGTCGCTGGGCATCGCGGCGAGCGGTGGGTCCTTGCTCTTCGCCTCCTCCGGGGGTGTCTCGTCCGCTGTCGCGGTCGCGGCGGCGCCTCGTGGCATCGGCGATTTCTTCCTCACGTCGAGCGTGTCTTTGTCGACGATGGGGATGAGGAGCTTCACGCCCAGGGCAGCCGCCGACGTGGGCAGGCCGTTGTATTCCTGGATGACCTTCACCTGCTTGGTCGAGTGGAAATAGAGCTTCGATATGCTGCTCAAGCTCTCGTTGGCGACGACGGTGTGCTTGACGACGAACGGCATCAGCAGCTCACGACCGACCTCGAGGTCGTTGATGTCGGTGATGTTGTTCGCCGTCATGATGAAGCGGTAGCGCTCCTTGTCGCCGAGCTCGCGCTTGGCGATGGAGGCGAGCGAGTCGCCCTTGCGGATCTTGTAGGTCGTGCCGGCGGGCACGGCGTAGGTCTTGCCTGCTTTTGCGTCCGTTTCGGCGGACAGTCCGTTGCGGCCGACGATGTACGAGGCCTTCCACCCGGAGCCGTAATAGTAGCGAGCAACCTGCTGCAGCGTCTCGCCGTCGCGCAGCGTGTGGTACACCTCGGCGGCGCGCGCGTTGCTGGCGAGCGCGAGCATGACCGCGAGGCAGGGGAGCGCCGCTCTCATCGCTTCCTCGCCAGCTCCACGCGGACGCTCTGCGTGACACCCGGCTCGACGTCGACGATCTCGCGTTGCGGCTCGAAGTAATCGTTGCGGAACTCAATCGAGTGCCTGCCTGGTGGCAAGACGATGGGCTTGGCGAAGGGCGTGACGTCGTAAGTTTCGCCGTTCACCATCACCTCGGCCCACGGCACCGCGTTCACGCGCACGAAGCCGTTCTCGATGCCCAGGTCGGCGACATCGACGATACCCGCCCAGGCGGCGAAGACCGCGAGCAGCGCGGTGTTGGCGAGCAGGAGCGGGCGCAAGACCACCGCCGCCGGCGACAAGGTGCCGGTATCGACCGCCTTCGACACCAGCGACTTCAGGTCTTCCTCGCGCACGTACGTCGACGCCTCGTTGGCGCTCATGAGCTCGCGATTGAGCAGGAAGATGACGAGACGCCCGGCGTAGTTGATGCGGACGGTGCCGGCGACGTAGCTCTCGAGGTCGCGTCGCAAGTGCTCGGTCGTGCGGTAGCGCTTGTTCGGGTCCTTGTTGAGGCACTTTTTGACGATGCGCTGCAGGCGCCACGGGATGTCCGGGTAGAGCTTGCGCGGCCGCACGTACGGCTCGTTCAAGATGCGCTGCATGACACTCTTCGAGTCGTCCTCGATGAACGGCTTTTTCCCCGTGAGCATCTGGTAGAGCACGATGCCGAACGAGAAGATGTCGGAGCGGAAGTCGACGCGCTCGCCCATGATCTGCTCGGGCGACATGTAGGCCGGCGTGCCGATGGCGGTGCCGGGCCGCGTCAGGTCGTCGTTGGCGATGTCACGGGCGATGCCGAAGTCCATCAACTTCACTTCGCCTTGCTTCGTGATCATCAGATTCGACGGCTTGAAGTCGCGGTGTACGACTCCGCGATAGTGGGCGTATTCGAGGGCGCGCGCGGCTTGCAGCGCGATGATCGAGGCAATCTCGGGCGGCAAGCGGCCGACACGGCCGATCAGATCGTAAACGTCGATGCCCTCGACGAACTCCATGACGATGTACATGGAGTTGGCGCGCGACAGGAAATCGTAGATGTGGACGATGTTCTGGTGCGCGAGCGCGGCGACGCTCTTGGCTTCGCGCTCGAAGCGGGTCACCAGCGACAAGTCGGTGGCGAGCTCTTTGCGTAGCTCTTTGATCGCGACCAGCCGGTTGAGGGCGGGCTGCTCGGCCTTGTAGACCACGGCCATGCCGCCGGAGCCGATTTCCGAGATCACGGAATAGGCCCCGATCTTCTTGCCCTCGATGGTCATGTTGAAGCCTGAGGGTAGCCGGAAGCAGTGTGTAGGTTCAAACCGAAGACACGGGCTTTACGTCAGGGCCCCGACGGGCAGGCCAGCGTCTTTGGGTCCATTTTTCGCGTCGCTTGGTCGACGAGCACCGCCAGCTCGTAGCGCCACTGGCCTTTCCCCCCGCTGCCGCCGGTCGTCGCGCGCACCCGACATTCCCAGAACATATCGAACATCCGGGGTGGGTGGAGCACCGATTTCTTGGGATCGTAGGTCGCGCAGGTGCCGGCGAGTGAGTGCACCTCGCCCTGCGACCCGTTGGCGATGAGGGTGGAGAGATAGTCGCCCAAGGTTTCGCTTGCGACGCAGCCGTCGTGATGGACGGCGTTGCCGAGCTTCAGGTTCTGCTGGCGCAAGAGGATCTGTAGCAGCTCCTTGAAATCGGGAGGCGTCGGGTCCGCGATCACCTGTTGCGTTCTTGCCATGGCATCGCCGCCGCGGAGACCGACGCCCGCGAGAACCATGGTGACGAGCGCCCAACGCATGAGCGGAGGTTTTAGCCGGAACGACGCAATGGCGCCCGCGTCAAAACCGAAACGCGCCTTCCGCGAAGAATAGGCCGTCGGTGTCGGCGAGCACGTTGGTGGCGTCGCGGCGAGCGCGCACAATGAGCTCCTCGATGGCGTGATGCGAGTGAGGATACGGATCGCCAAGCGGTGGCTTCTCGAGCAAGACGAAGCGGTAGGGTCGTGGACCCCCTTGGAAGTTCCCGACGACGTAAACATCGGTGCGCTCCGCGAGCTGCGCGAAGAGGTTGCCTTGAACCAGCACGGCGCCGTCGCGCTCCGCGTCGAGTCGGTCGACGGCATCGTCGAGTGTCGCGAGCCGCGTCTCACGCGCGGGGCAGTAGTGAGGGGCCGCGGCAATATCGCCGCCCCAACGCGCCAGCGCGAAGCGAGCGTTCGCTCCATTCAAGGCGAGGGTGATCGCGAGGGTGATGAACGAGAGGTAGGCGGGCACCGGGCGCTCGTCGTGCGCTCCGATGTAGAGCGCGACGAGGATCGGCGCGAGCGGCGCAAGGTAGTGGTGACGCCAAGCCGAACCGAGAAAACGAATGGCGAGGAGCGGTAAGGCCGCGATCAACAGGGTGAGATCGGGACGGCGCCGTTGCAGCATGAGCCACACGAGCAGGGGCAAGGTGGGAGCGGCGAAGTCCCACAGGCCGGAACCGAGCCCATTCGCCGTGAGCCGATCACGAAAGTAAGCGACTGGGTCGAGCCACAGGTCCGCGAACAACGAGCTAGCGTATGCGCTGGTCGGCCCGACGAGGTACGGACGCAACACGAAGGCGACGACGAGCCAGGCGCAGGATAATACGAGCGCCGTGACCGCCGGTCGCCGTTCACCCTGTTTCAGCAGCGCGAGCCCGAGAGCAACGCCAAAAAACGGAAACTCTTCCTTGCACGCAAAGAGCACGACGAGCGCGAGCGGCAGCAGTCGGTAGCGGCGCAAGCTCACCATGGCGACGATGGCCATCATCGGGGCAATCGCCCAGGCCGTCGGATGCACGGGAAATCTGAGCGCGCGACTCACCGCGGGATTGATGACGAGGAGGGAGGACGCGGTGATGACCGCTAAAGCGGATAGTCGCCGCTGCTTCGCGAGCCAGAGGAGCGGCACCAGCGAAAGGGCGATGAACAACCACTCGGTGCCGAGGGCCACTTTCCACGCCGGGCCGAACACCCGCAGCGGCGCGGCGAGCAACAGGATGGGATCGAAGTGGTCGTTGAAGAGCCGGATGTCTCTCGCGGTGAGAAACGGGTTCAGGTCGTGCCAGGACAGACGCGCGAGCGCCTCGGCGTAGATCCCGAAATCCTCGTGATGGAAACAATAGTCGCGAGCGGCTATCCAGGCACCGGACGCCATCGCCAAGGAGAGGCAAAGCGGGACGGCCCCTGCCGCGAGCAGGAGCCGCGCCGACGCGGACCGTGGAGGGTTACGAGCGCTCGTAGTCGTTGAGCTCGAGGCCACTGAAGAAGTGGCTGATCTCCACCTTCGCGGTGTCGGGACCGTCGCTGCCGTGGGCGGCGTTGCGCTCGATGTTGGCGGCGAAGAGCTTGCGGATGGTGCCCTTGTCCGCTTTCGCGGGGTCGGTCGCGCCCATCAGGTCACGGTTCTTCTTGATGGCGTTGTCGCCTTCGAGGACCGAGACGAAGCAGGGGCCGCTCACCATGAAGTCGACCAGGCTGTTGAAGAAGGGACGCTCTTTGTGGACGGCGTAGAACTCGCGCGCCTTGGGGCGGTTGAGCCACATGAGCTTGCCGGCGACGAGCTTGAGGCCGTTCTTTTCGAAGATGGCGAGGATGTCGCCGATGTGACCGGCGGCGACGGCGTCCGGCTTGACGATGGAGAGGGTGCGTTCGATGGCCATGATGCGGCGTCCCTTTTTTTGAAAAAGCTGGGACGCTCAATGCGCGATGGCTCGCCTTTGGTCAAGAGCCACTTGAGCGGCGAAGGGTACCGGCGACGAGGCGCGAAGACTTGGGCGCACCACCGCCGGCAACCCTTTGCCGTTACCGAAACGACTTACGGGATGATGCCAGCGCACTCATCGGCGCAGGCGAAACCCGCCTCGACGCACGAGGTGTCGCCGTCGATGCACGACTCACAAGCATCGGCACGGGCTTCATAGCCGGCGACGTTGTCCGAGTCGTCCTCGCAGCGGTCCTGGCAAGCGCTCACGTCATAGTTGGAATCGACGCAGTCGTCGTAGTGTTTACAAATCTTGAAGCAATCAATCTCTTCTTCGGCGCCACAGCCAACCACCGAAATGCTCAAGGCAGCGGCGACGGCCAACACAGCGTAACGCATATTCTTCAATCCCCCATTCGTGACCGCAACAGCGGTCTGACAAGGGAGAGAGCAAGGCGCGGGCCAACTCGGCGCGGCCGCGTCACACATGGGTTTTTCCTCGACGGCACCGCGCGTGACGCGGTGGCAAGTTGCACCACTTGGGTGCGCGCCGCCGCCGTGACCTCAATGTCGCGATTGCTTCTTGAGCTCCATGATCGCGAGCTGATTGCGATGGACCTCGTCGGGCCCGTCGGCGAGACGCAGGGCGCGCGCCACCGCATACGCGTAAGCGAGTCCGAAGTCGTCGCAGAGCCCGGCGCCACCGTGCGCCTGGATGGCCCAGTCGATCACCTGACAGGCCATGGAAGGAGCGACGATCTTGATGGCCGCGATGGCGGGCGCCGCCTGCTTGTTGCCGGCGTCGTCGATCTGGCGCGCCGCGTCGAGCACCAGGAGTCGCGCTTGGTCGATGCGGACCCGGGACTCGGCGATGCGCTCGAGCGTGACCGTCTGCTCGGACAAGGGCTTACCGAACGCCTTGCGCGAGCTGACGCGGGTGCACATGCGCTCCAGCGCGCGCTCGGCAAGTCCGATGAGTCGCATGCAGTGGTGGATACGCCCGGGCCCCAAGCGCCCCTGGGCGATCGCAAAGCCCTGGCCTTCACCGAGGATCATGTTCTCGGCGGGCACGCGCACGTCGGCGAAGCTGACCTCGGCGTGACCGTGCGGTGCGTCGTCGAAGCCGAAGACGCGCAGTGCGCGATGCACGGTCACGCCGGGCGCATCGGCGGGCACGAGGATCATCGATTGTCTGCGGTGACGGTCGACGTTCTCCGGATCGCTCTGACCCATGAAGATGTAGAAGGCGCAGCGCGGGTCGTTGGCGCCGCTGGTCCACCACTTGCGGCCGTTCACCACGTAGGACTCGCCATCGCGGACAATCGAGCCCTCGATGTTGGTGGCGTCGCTCGAGGCGACCGCCGGCTCGGTCATGGCGAAGGCGCTGCGCACCTTGCCTTCACGGAGCGGCGTGAGCCAGCGCGCTTTCTGGGCGTCGCTGCCGTAGCGCGCGAGGACTTCCATGTTGCCGCTGTCGGGCGCCGAGCAGTTGAAGACCTCGGCGGACCAGGGCACGCGACCCATCAGCTCACAGAGCGGGGCGTACTCGGCGTTCGACAACGTTTCGAAGAGATTCCATAGGCTCGCTGAACGAGCCGCGGCCTTCAATGGCTCCATGCCGGGCCACGGTGTCCAGCGCTGATCGCTGACCGCGTGCCGGGCAAACGCATCCTCGTTGGGGTAGACATGCTTGTCCATGAAAGCGGACAAGCTCTGGACGAGCTCCATGGCTACCTCCCTCGAGGTCTAGCGCTTCATGGCCTTTTGCAAGGTCGCCGCGAGCTTCGACGGATCACGCGTTGTCATGATGCCCGCCGCTTCCATCGCCGCGAACTTACCCTCGGCAGTGTCTTCGCCGCCCGAGATGATGGCGCCGGCGTGACCCATGCGCTTGCCGGGTGGCGCGGTGGCGCCCGCGATGAAGCCTGCGATCGGCTTCTTCATGTTGGCCTTGGCCCACTGGGCGCCCTGGAGCTCGGCGTTGCCACCGATCTCGCCGATCATGATGACGCCGTCGGTGTCGGGGTCGTCGTTGAACAGCTTCAAGCAGTCGACGAAGTTGGTGCCGTTGACCGGGTCACCACCGATGCCAATGCAGGTCGACTGGCCCATGCCCATTTGCGTGAGCTGGTACACCGCCTCGTAGGTGAGGGTGCCCGAGCGCGAGACGACGGCGATGCGGCCGTGCTTGTGGATGAAGCCGGGCATGATGCCGATCTTGCACTGACCGGGCGTGATGATGCCGGGGCAGTTCGGTCCGATTAAGCGGACAGGCATGTCCTTCAAGGCGCGCTTTACGCGCACCATGTCGAGAATCGGAATGCCTTCGGTGATCGTGACGATGAGCGGCACGCCTGCTTCGGCGGCTTCCATGATCGCGTCAGCCGCGAACGGCGGTGGCACGTAGATGACCGTGGCGTTGGCGCCGGTCTGCTTCACGGCTTGGGCAACGGTGTCGAAGAGCGGCACCTTGCTTTCGAACTTCTCGCCGCCCTTACCCGGCGTGACACCGGCGACCACGTTGGTGCCGTATTCGATCATCTGCTTGGCGTGGAACGAGCCCGCCTGGCCGGTGATGCCTTGAATGAGGAGGCGGGTGTTCTTGTCGACGAGGACGCTCATTTCTTACCTCCTGCGGCGGCCACGGCTTTTGTGGCGGCATCCAACATGTCGTTCGCCGGGGTGATGGCGAGGCCGCTCTCGGCGAGGATCTTCTTGCCGAGCTCGACGTTGGTGCCTTCGAGCCGGACGACCAGCGGCAGCTTCAAGCCAACTTGCTTGGCCGCGGTGACGATGCCCTCGGCGATGACGTCGCACTTGGCGATGCCGCCGAAGATGTTCACCAGAATCGCCTTCACGTTCTTGTCCGCGAGGATGATCTTGAACGCGGTGGTGACCTGGGCCGCGGTCGCGCCGCCGCCGACATCGAGGAAGTTCGCCGGCGAGCCGCCCGCGAACTTGATGATGTCCATGGTCGCCATCGCGAGGCCGGCGCCGTTCACGAGGCAGCCGATGCTGCCGTCGAGCGCCACGTAGGAGAGGTTCGCGTCCTTGGCGTCGCGCTCCTTGGGATCTTCCTCGTCGACGTCGCGGTAGGCGGCGATCTCCTTGTGACGGAAGAGGGCGTTCTCGTCGAAGTCGAGCTTGGCATCGAGGGCCATGACGTCGCCGCTCTTGGTGATGATGAGCGGGTTCACTTCGACCATCGAGGCGTCGGTGCCGACGAACGTGTCGTAGAGCTTGCCGAAGAGCGCCGCCGCTTGCTTCGCGGTGTCGCCCGTCATGCCCAGCTGGTAGGCGAGCTTGCGGCCGGCGAACGCCATCATGCCGGTTGCGGGCTCGATCGGCTGCTTGATGATCTTGTCGGGAGTCTTCTCGGCGACCTCTTCGATGTCCATGCCGCCTTCGGTCGAGGCGATGAACGTGACGCGGCTGCTGTCGCGATCGAGGACGACGGCGACGTAGAGCTCCTTGGCGATCTCGCTGGCCTGCTCGACCAGGACTTGCTTGACCTTCTGCCCCTCGGGGCCGGTCTGCTTGGTGCGCAGGTGATTGCCGAGGAGGAGCTTGGTGTAGTCCGCGGCCTCTTGTGGGGTGGCGACGACCTTCACACCTCGCACGTCGGGCTTTTCGATGAGCGTGCCCTTGCCGCGGCCACCAGCGTGGATTTGCGACTTGACGACGATCTTACCCCCGAGCTCGGCGGCAATGCGCTGCGCGTCTTCGGGGGTCTTGGCGGCGCTGCCCTTGGGGACCGGGATGCCGAATTTTCTGAAGATCTCTTTGCCCTGGAACTCGTGAATCTTCACGTGACTTCCTCGTGCTCGTAGGTCGACAGGCCCATTACGCTGGGCGCTGTTCTGGCGCAAGCGTTGGCGGCACATGGTTTCCCCCGACGAGCCGTAGCCTGCAGTGGACAGACTGCGGCTTGCATTCCACACATTGCTGCGTGCGTTTTAGCGTATTTCCGCTGAAACGACGCGCATGTGCGGTTGGCACGCCAATCGCAGCAGCGGCCCACGAATGCGCCGCACCCTCACCACATGCGCCGTGATCTTGCTGGCCACCAGCGCCTGCGAGGGCGAGATCGGCGATGCCGACGGCATCAGTCCGCTCGGCGACAGTCAGCAGTCGCTCTGCACCGGTACGCCGAGCGTCGCGGCTTCGCCCATGCGGCGCCTGAGCAACACCGAGTACCGCTTCACCGTCGCCGACCTGCTGGGCATGCCCGAGCTCGCGGCTCGGGTCACCGCGACCTTCGCCGAGGACACCGAGTCGCTGGGCTATCGCAACGGTGCCGAGTTCCTGACCATCTCTTCCGATACGGCGCGTCAGTACAGCGACGCCGCCGACGTCTTGTCCGTCGAAGCGGTCACCAGCCGTTTCAGTGAGCTCGTGCGTTGCAATACCGGCGAAGCGGAGCGCGATTGCGCCCGCCGCTTCATCACCAGCTTCGGCGAGCGCGCCTATCGGCGGCCGCTGACGCCGGCCGAGATCAACGACGTGCTCACCAAGAGCTACGACGCCGCCCGCACCGGTGGCTACGACTTCCGCAGCGGTATCGAGTGGGTGATCTTCGGCGTGCTCCAGTCGCCGCAATTCCTGCACCGCGTCGAGATCGTGCCGAGCGACGGAAATCTTGTCCGCATTGGCGGATACGAGATGGCGTCGCGCCTTTCCTACCTCATCTGGGGCTCGATGCCCGACGCCGCGCTGCTCGCCGCCGCGCGCAACGGTCAGCTCGACACCGACGAGGGTGTGGCCGCTCAGTCGGACCGGCTGCTCGCGGACCCCAAAGCTCGCCGCATGTTCGACTTCTTCGTGGAGTGGCTCGACCTCGACCGTTTCAATGTTGCTGAGCGCGATGCCGCGACGTACGGCGCGCTGAGCCCGGCCCTCCCAGAGCTCCTACGGCGTGAGACCGAGACCTTCATCAACCACATCATGTGGGAGGAGGATGGGTCGTTCGACACGCTGCTCACCGCTCCCTACACGTACATGAACCAAGCGCTGGCGCAGCACTATGGTGTCTCGGGCGTGAGCGGCGACGCCTTCGTTCGCGTGGAGCTCGATCCGTCGAAGCGCCTTGGTCTGCTGATGCAGACGAGCATGCTGACCGCGCACGACAAGCTGGCCCGCACCTCCATCGTGCGCCGCGGCTTGAAGATCCGCACCGATGTGCTCTGCGGCACCGTCGGCTCGCCCCCGGACGACGCGGTGCTCGATCTGCCCCCGACCATCCCCGGCCAGTCTCAGCGTCAAATGCTCGAGGAGCACCGCACCAACGTGACCTGCAACGCCTGTCACACGATGATGGATCCGCTCGGCCAGGTCTTCGAGAGTATCGATGGGGTCGGTCGTGTGCGCACGCACGACGACGCCGGCAATCAGGTGGACACGAGCGGCGTCATCAGCCTGACGGACGTCGACGGCCCGGTGAGCGGCCCGACCGAGATGGTGGAGCGTCTCGCTGAGTCCAACGAGGTGCGCGCCTGCTTTGCCACACAACTTTTCCGCTACGCCTACGGCCGCAAGGAGAGCAAGGCGGACGGATGCTCGCAGGAACGACTGCTCAACGACTTCATCGCCAGCGGCTACAATCTCCGTGGCGCGATCTCGGCGCTGACGCGCACCGACGCGTTCTTGTACCGGGTGGCGAAGTGAGGAGCGCCGTATGATCAAACCACTCAACCGACGAGCCTTTCTCCGTGGCGCCTCCGGCGTGGCGATGGCCCTGCCGTTCCTCGACGCCATGACGCCCTTGTCCGCTAGCGCGGCCGTCGATCCGACGCGCCCTCGACGTATCATGTTCGTGTTCAAGCCGAACGGCGACGACCCCACGGCGCGCATGACCAACACGACCGAGACCGGCTTCGCCTTCAACAGCGTGCGCGCGGCGCTGACGCCGTACCGCTCTGACCTCATCGTCATGGAGAACGTCGACAAGCGTCACGGCCGCCTCCCGGATGGCGAGCGCGCGGACGGCCATCAACAGGGCGGGAGCGCCCTCGGACCCTGGAAGTCGGGCACGGGCTCGTTCCCCATCGGCGGCACCTCGGACTTCATCGGCTACATCCAAGGACCGACCATCGACGTCGAGCTCGGCCGCCGCATTCGCGAGCAGGTGCCGTCGATGCCGCGCAGCCATCTCTACATGCGCGTCGGCGACACCGGGAACAACATCTGGAACGTTCACTCCCACAACGGACCGATCGGAACGCAGGCTCCCGCGAACCCGTCCACCAATCCGTACACGCTTTACTCGACGCTCTTCAGCAACTTGCAGGCGGGCGACGCGCCCGATCCCGCGCTCGTGCGCCGCATCGCCAAACAACAGTCGGCGCTCGATCTAGTGAACGGCGAGCTCACCACGTTGAAAACGCGCCTCGGTGCCGCCGACCGCGCGCGCCTGGATCGGCACACCGACGCCATGCGCGACATCGAGCGCTCGCTCGTGCTGCCCGAGGTGACCAACGCCTGCGCGCCGTTCGCGCTGGGCACCCAGCTCGACCCGTACGCCGCGGCGAACTACTCGACCATGGGCGAGCTCTTCTTCAAGATCAGCGCCCTGGCCTTTGCCTGCGACACCACGCGGGTCGTCAACTTCAACTGGAGCGGCAACACCAACAACCGCACCTATCCCAACCTCGGTCTTTCGAACCCGGGCTCGGGGCATCATGACCTGTCGCACTTGAACAACGAGCCGGCGTTCGCCGACATCCGCAGGGTCAACACCGAGCTGTGGTCGCAAACGGTGAAGCTCTACGAGCTCCTGAAGAACACCGACGACGGCGACGGCACGCTCTGGGATCACACGCTGGTGGTTCACTGGAACGAGCTCGGCCGCGGCTACGCCCATAGCAACCACGACAACATGGTCATCTTCGCGGGCGTCGCGCACAACTACTTCCGCCGTGGGCGTTATCTGAACCTGCAGAACGCCAGCACCAAGGGATTCAGCGACGTCCTCGTCTCGTGCATGCACTACATGGGCTACGAGAATGTGACCACGTTCGGCGAGCCCGAGCTCGCGACCGGCGGACCGGTGACAGGGCTCACCTGACGTTGGGGTTGCGGTGCCGCAATCGGGGCGATAGGTTCCCGCACCATGTCGAGCTTCCCGATTACACCCGAAGGCCTGGAGCGCCTGAAGAGCGAGCTGCACAACCTCAAGACGCACGAGCGTCCGAAGATCAGCAAGGAAATCGGGGAAGCGCGGGAGCTCGGTGACCTCTCCGAGAACTTCGAGTACCACGCCGCCAAAGACCGCCAGGGCTTGGTCGAGGCCAAGATCCGCGACCTCGAGGACAAGGCGTCGCGCGCGCAGGTGATCGATCCGAAGAAGCTCTCGGGCGAGCGCGTTGTTTTTGGCGCGGTCGTGACCATCGAAGACGTCGACGACGGCTCGAGCAAGAAGTACCAGATCCTCGGCGAGTACGAGGCTGACGTCGACAACGGCAAGATCAACGTCAACTCGCCGCTGGCGCGAGCCCTCATCGGCAAAGAAGTCGGTGACGAGGTGAAGATCCCCGGCAAGGGTGGTCAGCGCACCGTCGAGATCAGTGACATCACTTTCAAGTGAGGAGCTGGCGCAGCTCCTGATGCCGCTGCGCAATCCGCTGACCTTCGCGGCGCGCAACGACTTCGAGAACGTCGAGCGCATCAAGGATCTCGAGAAGACCTTGATTGCGGCGGCGACGCGGCTCACCGCCGTTGTCCGCGATGGCGGGGCGAAGCAGAGGCTCGCGACGATTCTGCGGGTGCTGGAGGCGCCGGGGGCTCGTAAGGAGAAGGTGCGGAGGGTGTTGGAGGAGGTGGAGGCGATTGCGGAGGGGCGAAAGCCGAAGGCCGAGGGCCGAGAGGCGATTGCCGAGAGCCGAGCACCGAAGGCCGAGAGCCGAAGGGCGAAAGCCGATGTTCTGACTCTCGCGTCCGAGGTTCAGTACGTTCGCGGGGTTGGGCCGGGCATCGCCAAGCTCTTGAACGACAAGGGCCTCAGCACCGTCGAGGACCTGCTGCGCTTTCTCCCGCGTCGTTACGAAGACCGCAGCTTGCGCGGCAGCATCCGCGACCTCACGGTTGGCGAAGGCGCGACCGTGCAGGGCACCATTCTCGCCAAGTCCGCCAAGAACTTCCGCGGCCGGCGTTCGCTCGAGGTCGCCATCGGGGACGAGTCCGGCACGCTGCGGCTCACCTGGTTCCGCTCGCTGGGCGCCGACTGGGCCGAGCGCTTTCAGAAGGGCAAGCGCGTCCAGGTCTCGGGCATCGTGAAGAGCTTCCGCGGCCAATTGCAGATGGCGCATCCCGAGACGCGCATCATCGAAGACGACGCACCGTTGCCCGACGCGCCGACCGAGCTGGTGCCGATCTACAGCGAGATCGAGGGCCTGCGGCCGCAGCAGCTCCGCCGCGTCATCGACAACGTCTTGCCGCTTGCCGAGCAGCTCAGCGACTGCATCCCGAGCGCCATCGCCGAGCGCCATCGCCTGCCCGGCCTCGGTGAGTCGGTAAGTTTTCTGCACCGTCCGCCAAAAGAGACCGCAGTCACCGACCTCCTCGACATGGCGACGCCCTGGCACCGCCGTCTCATCTACGAAGAGCTGTTCTTGCTCCAGCTCGTGGTCTTGCAGCGAAAAGCCCAGGCGGCCGCCGAGCCGGGCAGGGCGGTCACCTTCCCGGCGACGCTCGCCGACGAAGCGAAGCAACTCTTCCCGTTCGCTCTCACCAAGGCACAGAGCCGCGTGCTCCGCGAGCTCGAGCAAGACATGGCGCGTCCGTTGCCGATGCACAGGCTTCTCCAAGGCGACGTTGGCAGCGGTAAGACCGCCGTCGCCATGTCCGCCGCGGCGGCCATTGCTCACGCCGGCATGCAGGTCGCCATCATGGCGCCGACCGAGCTGCTCGCCGAACAGCATGCACGTACGGCGCTCACGAGCCTGCCGAAAGCGGGTGTGCGCGTGGATGTGCTCACCGGCTCGGTGTCCGCCTCCGAGCGGCGGCGGATCCTCGGTCAGCTGGCGAGCGGCCACATTCAGGTCGTCGTCGGCACGCACGCGCTCATCCAGGCGGATGTCCGCTTCAACAAGCTCGCCCTCGGGATCATCGACGAGCAGCATCGCTTCGGCGTCCTGCAACGCGCGCGCATCTTGGAGCAGGGCCGCGAGTCACTCGGCGCGACGCCGCACGTGCTGGTGATGACGGCGACGCCGATCCCGCGCACCTTGGCGCTCACGGTTTACGGCGACCTCGACGTGTCGATCATCGACGAGCTTCCGCCCGGGCGGACACCCGTGAAGACCGTCCTCTTCCGCGAAAAACAGCGCGAACAGGTTCACCGCCGCATCCGTCACGCGGTCGAGCAGGGCCGACAAGCCTACGTCGTCTTCCCGCTGGTCGAGGAGTCCGACAAGGAGGGCATGGCCGATGTCCGCGCGGTCACGAGCGAAGCCGAGGAGCTGGCGAACGGCGCGCTGCACGGCTTGCGTCTCGGCGTGTTGCACGGACGACTCGACGCCACCGCCAAGGAACAGGTGATGCGCGCGTTCTTGAACAAGCAGATCGACGTGCTCGTCGCCACCACCGTGGTCGAGGTCGGCATCGACGTCCCGAACGCCACCGTGATGGTCATCGAGCACGCCGAGCGCTTTGGCCTCTCGCAGCTGCATCAACTCCGCGGTCGCGTTGGTCGTGGCGCGCACGCCAGCGAATGTCTGCTCGTGACCTCCGGCACCTCGAGCGACGACGGTTGGCGGCGGCTCGGCGTCATGGAAGAGACCGCCGACGGCTTCAAGATCGCGGAAGCGGACCTCGAGATCCGCGGACCGGGTGACTTCATCGGCACGCGGCAATCCGGTTTACCTCTCCTGTCGCTCGCAAATCTCGCCCGCGACCAGAAGATCCTCGCGGCTGCCCGCCAAGACGCACAGGCCCTGCTTGCCGCCGACCCGGCGTTGCGGCGCCCGGAGCACACGCGCCTGCGTGAAGCTCTGGAAGCGCGCTGGCATCAGAAGCTCGAGCTGGCGCAGATCGGCTAAGCTAAGGCTCACGATGCCGCGACCGACCCAACGTTGCCCCCACTGTGCGTCTCCGAAGATCGAGGCCGACACCTGTCGCGCCTGCGGCCGCAAGGTCGACGAGGTTCCCGAGCTGCCCCGCCTCGACGGTATCGAGACGACGCAGCTCGATGCCCGCACCCTGACCAAGCGTCAGGCTCCCGCGACCGAGGAGCGGATCGTTTGCGGCGAATGCGGCGTTCGCAACCCGGTAAGCCGCTCGCTCTGCCTCGCCTGTGGCAAGCGCTTGTGATAGCGTCCGCGCGCCGATGAGCCGCGCAGAAGAAACCATCGTCATCGACGCGCCGCTCGCGAAAGTCTGGAGCGTCGTCACTGATTACGAGCGCTATCCGGAGTTCTTGCCGGAAATGACGTCGGTGAGCATCGTCAGCCGGCACGACAACGTCGTCGTTGCCCGCTTCGACCTCGAGCTCATGATGCGCTTCTCGTACACGTTGCGCCTGGAAGAGGACCCGCCCGCGGCGCTGCGCTGGACCCTCGACTCCGCGGGGATGATGGTCTCGAATAGCGGTGGCTGGCAGCTCGAGGCTGAGGGCCAGAAGACCCGCGCTACGTACGTCCTCGACGTCGAGCTCAAGGGCTTGATCCCGAAGTCCGTCAAGGACCGGCTGCTGGGCCTGACGCTGCCGCAGACGCTGGAGCGATTCAAAAAGCGCGCCGAAGGCCGTTAGGACGCAGTCAGCGCTACATGCCTACATTGCGAAACCTATGCCCACCGCCTACGATACTTAAGTAAAGGGGACGGGTGTGCCGTTACGATCGTCAGGGACGACTTAGACGGCTGTAGTGATAGGGTTTTTCGGGCCAGCGCCAGCGAAACAGTTGCTAGTGCGCTGGGATCAGGCAGGATGTATTGAGTAGGGACAGCCCGTTCGCCGTCTAAACGGGAATGTCTTAATAGCGCTCCTGGTGGCAGTACTCCTCGAAGGCGCGTGCCCCACGTGTCGTAGAGGGTAGGAGAAGCACATGTTGGACGCTTTCATCATCGAGGAGCTCCGGCGTCGGGAAGAGGCCGAGAAGCGCAAGCAAGAGCGCCCGCGGCTCGAGCTGCCGCTCCATGACGGGTCCAGCTACGGCCGGACCGAACCGTCGCGTGATGAGGATGCCAAAGAGAAGAGTGATCGAGGCGTCATCATCATCGAGTACTGAGAACCCCTCCTCCGGGTCTGGCGGTGGCCAGCTCGCTCAGACGTACCTTTCGCGAAACGCGCCGCTAATCCCGGCGCGTTTCTTTTTTCAGGCCGACAGTCGCGCCAGCAAGTCGCGCGCGCTGCCATTCACCAACGTCTCTCGCGCCGCTTCGATTCCCTTCCGCAGCGAGGTCGCAGCGCCGGCGATGAACAGAGCGGCGCCCGCGTTGAGCAGCACGATGTCGGTCAGGGGCCCGGGGCGTTTGCCTTCGAGCACCTCGCGGAGCATCGACGCGTTCTCTTTGGGACCGCCGCCGCGAACACTCTCCTGTGGTGCCATCTCCAAGCCGTGGTCGCGCGGGTCGATGGTGAAGGTATTCACGGCGCCATTCTCGAAGGCGACGACCTTGCTCGTCGCCGAGAGCGACAGCTC
>JBGGMJ010000081.1:0-36358 GCA_041288095.1 Myxococcota bacterium | reverse complement strand
AACATGTGCCACGAGTCGAGCGGCGTCGCGCTGAAACAGAGCATCGGCGTGGCCAAGGGCACCGTCACGCTCGAGGACTTCGACCACGCCGACTGCATCATGGTCATAGGCCAGAACCCAGGGACCAACCACCCGCGCATGTTGACCACGCTGCAACGCGCTGCACGCCGCGGCGCCAGCGTCATCAGCGTGAACCCTTTGTTCGAGACCGGACTCAAGGCCTTCACGCATCCGCAACACTTCTGGCGCTGGCTGGGGAGCGGCACCGAGGTCGCGAAGCTCCATCTGCCCGTGCGTGTCGGCGGCGACGTCGCACTGCTCTCGGGCCTGATGAAGCAGCTCATCGCCATGAACGCGCTCGACCGCGCCTTCATCGCCGCCAAAACCCACGGCTTCGAGCAGCTCGAAGCGAGTCTCGCCGATACGCAATGGGATGACATCGTCCGCGAAAGCGGTGTCACACGCGCGCTCATCGACGAAGCCGCGAACATCCTCGCCAAGTCGAAGGCCACCATTTGCTGCTGGGCGATGGGCCTTACCCAGCAGACCCACGGCGTTGCCGCCATTCAGTACGTCGCGAACCTCCTGTTGCTCGGCGGCCACCTCGGCAGACAGGGTGCCGGCGCTTGCCCGGTGCGCGGCCACAGCAACGTCCAGGGCGACCGGACGATGGGCATCTACGAGAAGCCGTCGCCAGGTTTCCTCGCGGCGCTCGGCCATGAGCTCGGCGTAGCCCTGCCCGAAGCCCATGGTTACGACACGGTGGACGCCATCCGGGCCATGCATGACGGCCGCGCCAAGGTCTTCTTCGCCATGGGGGGGAACTTCCTGTCCGCGACGCCCGACACGACGTTCACCGCGGAAGCGCTGAGACGCACACGCCTCACCGTGCAGGTGTCGACGAAGCTCAATCGCTCGCATCTCGTGCACGGGCGCGTCGCCCTCATCCTGCCGTGCTTGGCGCGCTCCGACCGTGACGAACAAGCGAGCGGCGAGCAGATCATCAGCACCGAGAATTCGATGAGCGTCGTCCAGCCTTCGCGCGGAGCGCTCGCGCCGCCGTCCGAGCACGTGAAGAGCGAGGTTGCCATCGTCTGTGACCTGGCGCGTGCCGTGTTACCGCCTTCGCAGCGCGGGGCCGTCGACTGGGCCGGGTGGTGCGCCGCCTACGACCGGATCCGCGACAGCATCGAGCGCGTGATCCCCGGCTTCGAGCGTTACAACGAACGCTTGCGCGAGTCCGTCGGCTTTTATCTTCCGAACCCGGTGCGAGACAGCCAAACCTTCGCGACCCCGAGCGGGCGCGCGCAGTTCACGGTCTATCCGCTGCCGCGGACCGAGCTCGGCTCAGAGCAGCTCGTATTGATGACCCTGCGTAGCCACGATCAATTCAATACGACGATCTACGGCCTCGATGACCGCTATCGCGGCATAAAGAACGGCCGCCGTGTCGTCTTCCTCAACCAGGCCGACATCCGCGCACGCGGCTTGGCAAGCGGCCAATACGTCGACATCGTCAGTCACTTCGGCACCTCCACGCGGCGGGCCGACCGTTTCATGGTCGTCCCTTACGAGATCCCCGAGCGCTGCGCCGCCGCCTACTTCCCCGAAGCCAACGTGCTCGTACCCGTCGACAGCGTCGTCCCCGGCAGCAACACGCCTACGTACAAGTCCATCATCGTCACGTTGGAACCATCCCGGGCTTAGTGAGGCCTCGGTCTCTCTCTTTACTATCCAGCGCCGCGCATCTAATTGCAAGTGATTCGCAACTGCATTCGCAAACAGATAGGAAAGGGATACCGTGCGACAAGAAAACGGGAAAACTTCGGCCATCCGAAATAGTCTGTAGGTCTCGGCGGTTAACGGGGCTTCCATGACGCGCAGAACCCTCTCACTGCGGTCGTCGATCGTGTTCGGCGTCCTTCTCGCCGCGGTCAGCCCGGTCGCCGCCGAGGAGCACACGGTGAGTCTCGCCGAGGTGCGGTCACGGGCCGCGGCGCGATCCCCCGACGTGCGCCAAGCGATGTTGCGCATCCGTGAGGCGGAGGCCACCAGGGTCGGTGCCGGCATCATCATGCCGGTGAATCCACGGGTGCAGTTCGACCTGCGCCCCGGCTTGAACCAAGGCACCGGGGGGACCTACGGCTACGGCACCATGCTCGACCTCTTGTTCGAGGTCAGCGGCGCGGGCGGCGCTCGCGTCCGCGAAGCCGACATGCGGGCCGCGGTCGCACGAGCCCAGAGCGCGCTCACCACCCTCGAGGCACGCCTCGCCGCCACCGAGGCCTACGTGGCGACCGCGCTCGCCCGCAAACAGCTCAAGTACGCGCGCGATGGTCTCGCCATCGCCGAGCGCCTGACCGCCGTCGCCCGCGAGCGCATGGCGGTGGGTGCCGGTAGCGAGGTCGAGCTGTCGACGGCGTTGGCCGAGCTCGCCGAGCGCCGCGCCGACGTGCACGCAGCGGAATCGAGCGAAGCACTCCAGCAAATGGGCCTGCGCTTGCTCGCCGACCTCTCGGTGGATGGCCCACTGCAGCTCGCGTCTCCGGTCGACATGTTGAGCGCGCCACCCGAGGCATCCGCTTTGGCGGAGAAGGCGCGGCGTACCCGTCCCGACCTCGCGCTGATCGACGCGCGCGTCGCCCTGCTCCATGCCGCTGACGAGCGCTTGCGCAAGGAAGCCGCGCCGCGAGTCGGCTTTTATGGCGGCCTCGACGCGGCTCCGGCCTCGCCCACCTTCGGCTTCGCCGGCCTCTCGGTCGAGCTGCCGGTGGCCCAACGCAACCAAGGTCCCCGCGCCGTGGCCGCGGCGGAGACACGGACGGAGCTCGAGGTCGCCGAGATGCTGTTGCGACGCATCGACGTCGAGCTGCTGCACCGCCGTACCGCGCACGAAGCGGCGCGCACCGAGCTCGCCGTCCTCGCGGATGAAGGCATTCCGGTCGCCGAACGCCGTCTCGCCTTGGTTGAAGAGGGTTGGCGGTCCGGACGCTTCGACGTCTTCAAGGTGCAAGCCGCCGCGGAGAACGTTGTCCGGCTCAAGGCCCTGCGCCTCGATGTGCTGCAGCGTCTCTGGCGTGAGCGCCTAGCGTTGGAACGGCTGGTTGGAGGGTTCCCCGATGAAGAAGCTTGATCTGCACACCAAGCGCCTCCTGGGCACCCTCGCCGCCATCATCGCCGTCTTCATCGTCGGTCTCGCCCTGCAAACGACCACCAAGGGCAACGAGTCCGGCAACGCCGCTCACGCCGACAACGACGCCCCCGTGCTCGACGGCGACAACATCCGCTTCTCCGACGCCTTCGCCAAGCGCGCCGCCATCACCGACGAAGAGGTCAAGGTCGAGCTGGTCTCGCCGGTCGTCACGGTCAACGGCACCATGACCTTCGACCCGCGCCGCTTCGTCATGATCGGTGCCCGCATCAGCGGACGGGTGCGCAAGCTCGTGCGCGTTCAAGGCGACGAGGTCAAGGAAGGCGACCTCCTCGCCGAGATCGAGAGCGCCGAGCTCGGTCGCGCCGAATCGTCCGTGCTCTCCGCCCGCGCCAAGGAAAAAGTCGCTGAAGCGGACATGAAGCGCGAGCGCCACCTCGCTGACGCACACATCTCCCCGGAGCGGGACGCCGAAGTGGCGCAAGCGAACTACGAAGCCGCGCGCGCCGAGCGTATCGCCGCCGAGCAAGCAGTCACCGCCTTGGGCGGCCGGCCCAGCGGGCAGATCGGGGTCCTGGCGCTGCGCAGCCCCATCGCCGGCCGCGTCGTCAGCGCCAAGGCGGCTCGCGGCCAAGTGGTCGAGCCGTCGGTGACCATGTTCGAGGTGGCCGACCTCGCGAGCTTGTGGCTCGAGCTGCACATCTTCGAGCGCGACATCGCCAAGATCCGCGTTGGCGACGAGGTGGCGATCTCACCGATGAACGACGATCACCGCGTCATCACCGGCAAGGTCGATCACGTCGGTGACGTCGTCGACTCGGAGAGCCGCACCACCGAAGTACGCGTCATCGTCGACAACACCAAGGCATCGCTGCGCCCCGGCGAATCGGTGGTCGCGCGCATCGAGACCACGAGCCCGGCGACGCGCTCTCTATCGGTCAGTAAGCGCGCCATCACCCGCGTCGATGGGCAGCCCACGGTCTTCGTCCTCCTCGACAAGAACACTGTCGCGCCACGCGTCATCGAGCTCGGCGCCTCGGATCCGGAACGCGTCGCGGTGAAGTCGGGTTTGAAGGAAGGCGACCGCGTCGTCGTCGGCGGCATGTTCGCTCTCAAGTCGGAAATCTATCGCTAGGATCTCCTCCCGTGCTCGAGCGTCTCGTCGTCGGTTCCATCAACATGCGCTACGCCATGCTGGCGCTGTTGCTCATGCTGCTCGCCGCCGGCGGCTACGCCATGACCCAGCTCCCCATCGACGCCATGCCGGACGTCTCGACGGTCCAGGTCGCGGTGCTCACCAAGGTCGGTGGGCTCTCGGCGGTCGAGTGCGAGCGCACCGTCAGTATCCCCATCGAGAACGCGCTCAACGGCATTCCCGGCACCGTCGAGCTGCGCAGCATGGCCGACAGCGGCGTCTCGTCGGTCACCGTGGTGTTCAATGACTCCGTCGACCCGTGGTTCGCGCGCCAGCTCGTGCTCGAGCGGTTACGCGGCATCGAGCAGATCCTGCCGCCGAACGCGCAGACGCCCGAGCTCGCGCCGATCTCGAGCGGCCTCGGCGAGATCTACACCTTCGTGGTGCGCTCGACGCATCACGCGCCCATGCAGCTGCGCACCCTCCTCGACTGGGAGATCGTGCCGCGCCTGCGCAGCGTTCCAGGGGTCATCGAAGTCAACACCATGGGCGGCGAGTTCAAGCAGTTCCAGGTGCGTGTCGACTCGCAACGGCTCGCGGCGCATCACGTCACCTTGCGCGAGGTGGTCGAGGGCTTGCGCGCCGCGAACGTGAACGCCGGCGCCGGCTACATGGATCGCGGCCCCGAGTCGTACGTGGTGCGCGGCGAGGGCCTCGTGAGAGACGAGCGCGACATCGGCGCCGTCGTCTTGCGCGCACAAGCCGAAGAAGCGCCGCTCCTCGTACGCAACGTCGCCGACGTCACGGTGGCTCCCGCGCTCCGCTATGGCGTCATCACGCACAACGGCATCGGCGAGGCGGTGGCTGGCACGGTGATGATGCTGCTCGGGTCGAACAGTCGCGACGTCGTGCACGCCGTCGCCGCCAAGGTCGATGAGATCCGCGCCGATCTACCTCCCGGGGTCTCCATCGAGACCATCTACGACCGCGCCGACTTCGTCGGCCGCACCCTGCACACGGTGATGAAGAACCTCATCGAAGGCGTGCTCATCGTCATCCTCGTGCTCGCCCTGTTCACCGGCTCGATCCGCGGCGCCGTCGCCGTCGTCTTGGGGATCCCGGCCGCCATGTCGGTCGCGCTCATCGGCATGAACGTGTTGGGCGTCACCGGCGACATCATGTCGCTCGGAGCCATCGACTTCGGCTTCCTGGTCGATGGGCCCATCGTCGTCCTCGAGGCGGTCATCGCCGCCACCACCGGCAAGAAGCTGGTCGAGGCCTCGCGCGCCAAGGAATACGCGGCCGTCGCCAAGCTCGCGGCCCGCCCTGTCGCTTTCGCGGTCGCGATCATCATGTTGGTCTACGTGCCGTTGCTCACGCTCGAAGGCGTCGAGGGAAAAATGTTCCGGCCGATGGCGATGACGATGGCGCTCGCGCTATTCGGCGCTTTGATCTACGCGGTCGTCTTCTTCCCGGCGATGCTGGTCATCTTGGTGCCGCCGCGCGAGACGCATGGGCCCAAGTGGATGGACGCGACCGCCCGAGCCTACGAGCGTCTGGTGCACCACACCGTGCGGCACAGCCGCGTCATCATGGGCGCGGCGGCGGTGCTGCTCCTCGCGACGACCTGGCTCTTCGCCGACTCGGGCGCGGAGTTCGTCCCGCGCATCTTCGAGGGTGATGCGGTTGTCACCATCCGGCGGGCGCCGAGCATCTCGATCTCCCAGGCCCGCGACTTGGACCTCGCGACCGAAGAGGTGCTGCACGAGTTTCCCGAGGTGGTCACGACGCTCGCCATGACCGGCCGCGCCGAGGTCGCCATCGACATCGTCGGTGCCGACAACACCGACATGTTCGTGCGCTTGAAACCCATCGACGAGTGGACCTCGGCGCACGACTTCGATGCCTTGTCGCTGCTCTTCAAGAACGCCATCGAGAGTCGCGTGCCGGGTACTTACGTGTCGGTGTCGCAGCCCATCGAAGACAAGACCAACGAGCTCATCAGCGGCTCGCGCGCCGACGTCTCGATCCAGATCTTCGGCCCCGAGCTCGAGCGGCTCGCGCAGCTCGCCAACGACGTCAAGGAAGTGGTGCGTGGCATCCGCGGCACCGGCGACGTCCGGGTCGAGCGCATCCTCGGGCAGCCCACCATGAGCGCTATCGCGGACAGACCACGCATGGCGAGCTATGGGGTGCGCGTCGAAGACGTCTTCACGGTGCTTGCCTCGACGCGCGAGGGCGTGAGTGTCGGCTCGGTCTACGAGGGGGCGCGCCGCTTCGATCTGCGGGTGGTACAGCCGCTCGACGAGCCCACCCTGGACGCCATCGGCCGCCTGCGGGTCGAGACCATGCGCGGTGAGACCGTTCGCTTATCGGACGTCACCAAGCTGTCCGAGGACGACGGCCCGGCGGCGGTGAGACGCGTCAACCGGGCGCGCGGCGTGCGCGTCGACGTCAACTTGCGCGGCCGCGACCTGCTCTCGTGGGTCACCGAAGCACAAGGGCGCGTTGCAAAAGACATCGACCTCGGCGGCGCCTACCACGTCGAGTGGGGCGGTCAGTTCGAGAACTTCGCGCGCGCCCAGGCACGCTTGCGCGTCGTCATTCCCATCGTCATCGCCATCATCATCGGCATGCTGCTGCTCATGTTCCAGAGCGTCCGCATGACCATCGCGGTCTTCGCGACCGTTCCGCTATCGCTGACGGGCGGCATGTTGGGCCTGCTCGTCCGCGGCCTGCCCTTCTCGTTGTCGGCGGCGGTTGGCTTCATCGCTCTCGGCGGTATCGCCGTGCTCAACGGCGTGGTCATCGGCCAGGAAGTGCAACGCCGGCTCGCGGCGGGAGAGGACCTCGAGACAGCCGTGACCGAAGGGACGGCGGCCGTCGTGCGCGCGGTGCTCACCACCGCGGCGGTCGCGGCTCTGGGCTTCTTGCCCATGGCGTTGTCCACGGGCGCGGGCTCCGAGGTTCAGCAGCCGCTCGCCACGGCCGTCGCCATCGGTGTCGCCGTCGGCGCGGTCACGAGCCTCATCGTCCTGCCGGGGATCATGCTGCTGATCTTGCCCAAGACGCGCGATCCCGAGCACCATGAAGCCAACGCGCAAGCGGCCGAGGTCGCGGTTTAGCGGGTTATGAGATGTGCTGTAGAGGCGGTCTGGCAGTGGCCGCGATCGAAGAAAAAAGCACTAGCGACAATCTTTGCCGAAACTGATAGGGTCTTGTCTTGCTGTGCAGGTGAGCGGTCTGGTAGGTGCGCCGCCGCACGGCCGTTGGCTCCCCCACGCTAGGGCGAGGGCGCTCCCCTTGGCAGCCTGGGCACGGTGACACCGTCTTCATGAACAGCGCCCACGCGGTTTTTGCTTAGAACCTATGCACGAGTTGTTTCAGAACATTCGCCGCCGTTGCTCACATGCAAACTGGTCGCGCGCTTCCCAGCTGGTCCGCAAAGGGGCAGTCGAGCCCGTCAAGAGCGACGAGGAGAGCGCGGCGTACGAAGTCCGCGCCCGCGGCGGCCGCGATACCTCGACCGCCACCCTCTTCTTCCAGCGCGGAGACTGGGCTTGCGAGTGCCCGAGCTCCGAAGACGTCTGCACGCACGTCGCCGCGGCGAGCATCTTCTGGAATAGCGCCAATCGTCCCGACGCCAACAAGGCGCGAACGCCGGGCCACGTCGGCTACCGGCTGTCGCGCGTCGAAGGTCGCCTCGCTATCAAGCGGGTCATCGTTCAAGGTCGCCGCGAAACCCCGCTGGCTGGCCCTATGGGCGAGGCGCAGCAACAAGACGGCATCCCGCAGTTCATCGCCACCCCACAGGACAGACAGCTCGAGATCCTGCTCGGCTCGGCGGGCGGACCGATTCCCCAGAACATGATGCCCAAGGCACTCGAGGCCCTCTCGAACGTGCCCGACCTCGCTTACGGCGGGCGCCCAGCGAAGATCGGCAAGCCTTCGCCCGGCATCTGCGTGCGCGTCGAAGAGTGCGGCCTCGGCTTCCGCATGCGCCTCGAGCAAGACCCGCTCGTCAACGAAGTCTTCCAAAACGGAGCGCTCCGTCGCGGCGTGAAGTTCGTAGCGCTCACGCCGCATAACCTCGGCGAGCGCATGTTCTACCAGCTGCGCACCGGCAAGATTTACGAGAAGGACGAGATCGGCACCCTGGTTGGCGAGATCTTGCCCGAGCTCGAGCTCAAGATCCCGGTGCACATCGACACCAAGAAGCTGCCGACGCGCTCGACCAACCTGCGCCCGCGCGTTCATGTCACGACGACGAACGAAGACGGTGACCGCTTGGGCGTTCTCGCGGACATCGTCTACGGCGATCCGCCGAAGGCTCGCATCGAAGGCGAGCGCATGACGCTCATCGGTGACGCGTCCGCGCCGGTTCGCGACTTGGCCGCGGAGAAGCGCCTGGCGCGAGACATCGCCACGACCTTCGAGGTCAACCCCGGCGAGAAGCGCGTCTTCAGCGAGCTGCGCGCGATTTCGCTCGCCGCGCGGTTGATGCACTCACCGCCCGAAGAGGTCACCATCGTCGGTGACGCACATCAGCGCTTCTTCGACGTCGGCACGCTCGATCCCGAGATCGAGATGAAGAAGAACGGCGACGTCGAGATCTGGTTCGAGATCAAAGACCGCGAAGGCGGCGGACGCATGGGCGCGGGTCGCGGCGTCGATGCCGCGGTGCTCCTGCGTGCCTGGCAGAGCGGCGCCACCATGGTGCCTCTGACCGACGGCGGCTTCGGCCGCATCCCCGCCGATTGGTTGTCGCGCTACGGTCACCGTGTGCGTGATTTCATCGCCGCGCGCGAAGCGATGGACGCCGACGGCAACAAAGCACCCAAGGAAATGCGCTACGCCCTATCGGCCGCGCTCCTGAAGTCGCTCGACCGCCCGGTGCCGCCGAAGTTCGATCGCCTGCGCCTCATCGTCGAGGATTTCGACGGCATCCCCAAGGCGAAGCTCCCGAAGCTCGCCGGCGAGGGCAAGCTGCGCGACTACCAACGCCAAGGTGTCGACTGGTTGTCGTTCTTGCGCGAGGCCGAGCTCGGCGCTCTGCTCGCCGACGACATGGGTCTCGGTAAGACCTTGCAGACGCTGTGCACCTTCTCGGGCCGCGTCCTCGTCGTCGCCCCGACCTCCGTGCTCCACAACTGGGAATCGGAGCTCAAGCGCTTCCGTCCCAAGCTCCTTGTCGACCGCTATCACGGACCAGATCGCAAGCTCGACGAGGACGCGGACGTCACCCTGACGACCTACGCAATCTTGCGCCTCGACCAAGAGAAGCTCGAGCAGATCGAATGGGACATGGCGGTGCTCGACGAAGCACAGGCCATCAAGAATCCCACCAGCCAGGTCGCCAAAGCAGCCTATGCCTTGAAAGCGAAGTGGCGCGTCGCGCTCACCGGTACGCCGGTCGAGAATCGCCTCGAAGATCTGTGGAGCCAGTTCCACTTCATCAATCGTGGTTTGCTCGGTGGCCGCAACGACTTCTACGAGCGCTACGTGAAGCCAATCACCGCGGGCGACGAGGAAGCGGGCAAGCGCCTGCGTGAGCGGGTGCGCCCGTTCGTCTTGCGTCGCATGAAGAGCGAAGTCGCCAAGGAGCTGCCGCCGCGCACCGAGGTGGTGCTCAAGTGCGAGCTCGGTCAAGCGGAGCGCGAGGTCTACGACGCGGTCCGCGCCGCCACCAAGAAGGACGTGGTCAAGAAGCTCGCGGCCGGCGCCGGCACCTTGGCGGTGCTCGAAGCTTTGCTGCGCTTGCGCCAGGCATCGTGCCACCCCGGCCTGCTCCCGGGCCAAGGAGCCCTCAAGGACGGTTCGTCCGCGAAGCTCGATCTCTTGCGCGAGACCCTCGAAGAGGTCATCGCCGAAGGCCACAAGGCCCTGGTCTTCTCGCAGTGGACGTCGCTGCTCGACCTCGTCGAGCCACAGCTCAATGCCGCCAAGATCAACTTCGTCCGCTTGGACGGATCGACGACCGACCGCAAGGGCGTGGTCGATGCCTTCCAGGCTGAGAACGGGCCCAACGTCATGCTGATCTCGCTCAAGGCGGGCGGCACGGGCTTGAACCTCACCGCCGCCGACAACGTCTTCATGCTCGACCCGTGGTGGAATCCAGCGGTCGAAGACCAAGCCGCCGACCGCGCCCATCGCATCGGCCAGCTACGCCCCGTCATCGTGCACCGCCTGGTCGCCGAGGACACCGTCGAGGAACGCATCATCGCGCTGCAGCTCAGGAAGCGTGAGCTCGCCGAGGCAGCCATCGGCAAGGGCAAAGCCGCCGCGTCCGAGATCACCAAAGAAGAGCTGCTGGCACTCATCGAATGATCCGCGACTCCTGGCTGCTTGTGACCGCTGTAGCGGTCCTCGCGACCGCGTGCTTGAAGCGGCAAGAGCCGCCGCCGTTCGTCGATCCGGGCCCGAACGACCATCGCAGCGATCAGGTCGGCGACGACATCGAGTTCGGTAACCAGCCCGAGCGCATTGGCGGCGAGAGTGCCGGTGGCTACACGGGTGGCGGCAGCGCCGGAGCCGGAGCCTCCCAAGGGGCCGGCGCGGGCCAAAGTATCGATGAGGTCGAGGCTGGCGCTGGTGGCGGCGGCTCGGCGCCCTCCTTTACCGGCACGCCGGGCACCGCCGTCGTGCAGCTCGTGCGCAACGATATCGTCAAGGGTCGCGAGCAAGCCCTGACGGCGGCGTTGAAGAACGCGGTCGAGAAAAAGTCGCAGGCCGACGGAGTCGCGTCCATTCCAGCGGACCTGATGGCCAAGTTTCGCAAGTACGTCACGCGCTACAAGATCATCCGCGAGGGCGTGACCGACGACGGCAATTACAAGCTCGACCTCGAAGCGGACATCGACACGCAGATGATCCGAGCGGACATCAGCGCCAGGGTCGGCAACGCGCCGGTCGGCCAGACACTCGAGCTGCACGTCGAGAACGTGCGCCGCGCCCGAGATTTGCGGGCCATCGCCAACACGCTGCGGGGAGACTCGCGGGTGCGTGAGGTGAGGCAGCAGAGCTTCGCGCGAAACCGCGCGGTGCTCGAGGTGGATACGACGGGAATGGCCGAGGAGATTGCCGAGCTGGTGGCGCAGACGATTTGCGAAGATGGCGTGACGGTCACCGTGGATGGGGTGAAGGAGCGCAGCATCAAGAGCACGATTGTGTTTCCGAAGGCTGAGGGCGGCACTCGGTAGTCGGCCATCGGTGATCGGCTATCGGATTGCCGAATCCCGGCACCTATGGCACATGCCCCCCCGCGTGGTGCTCCGTGTCTCGTCCGAGTCACGGAGCTCAAAAGGGAACCCGGTGTGATTCCGGGACTGCCCCGCAGCGGTAAGTGAGAACGACCTCCGCCATGACGCACTGGGAGAGCCCGGGAAGCGGCGGACAGTAGGCGTGGCCGAGAGGCCGCGGGCTCGCGAGTCCGAAGACCTGCCACGGCTTCTCAAGTGCTCGATTCTTCGCCGCGTGGGACGGCAAAGAGGTTCTCTCCCGTGTCGACTCGCCCTTGGCGTCCGCAATGAGCGGCGCCTTCCTCGCCATCACGGTCACCCTCGCGTCCTCCGCTTGGGTAGAGATCCGTACCGGCCAACCGGCGACCGACGACCTCACTTACGCCGGCTACCCCGAAGGCCCCGGCAAGCTGTGGATCGGGACCAACGCCGGCGAGGTGTACCGCACAACCGACGACGGCGTGACCTGGGAATTCGTGTTCGGTCCGCGGAGCTTCGACAACTTCATCGACCTGCGGCTGCGCACCCTGCGCGTACCGACGTTGAACCTCGACCTGCTACGCGACGCACGCAGCGACGTTCCAGTGCGCGACCGCGGCGGCAGCACCCGCCGGGTCCTGGACCTCGCGGGTCAAGCACGCACGCGGCAGCGCGAGACGGGAGCCCAGGTGCTGGGCGCCATCGTCGCGCAGGATGTCCGCGATCCCGGAGACGTCTTCCAGGTCGCCAAGTGCTACGACTACGTCTTCATCACGGCCAAGAACGGCTTGTGGCGCGGTTCCGCCCAGGCGCCTTGGCGATTCGACCTGCTACCGGTCGGCGGTGACCTCGGCGGCGGCAACGCGGTCTGGGTGTCCTGCGATACGACGCGCCCCGGTCATCTCGTGGTGACCACTCCCGCCGGCACCATGCTCGAGTCCGAGACTTTCGGAGAGACCTGGCACCCGTACACCGTCGTCTTCGAACGCAATAGCCGCATCAGCTTCGCCATCTTCTTCGAAGGCCGCATCATGCTGCTGGCGCAGGGGCGCATCTACCGAGAGCGCGAGGACGGACGAGGCTTCGAGCCGACGTGCGAGGCCCAGGTCGACATGGTCGAGCCCAAGGTGAGCTGGGTGTGGAATCGCCTGGGCCCCATCTTCGCGACTGGGATCGGCGGCGTCACCGTCTGCGATAGCGGCCGCGTGAAGCGCTACCAGGGCGAGACCATGGCGCTGAACGAGATCTACTATTTCCAGACTCAAGGCGACATCGACGAGCACGTCATGGTCGTCACACCCGACGACATCTACGTCTCGCACGACCGAGGCAAGACATTCGCGCACGAGTTCAGAAGGCGAACTCAGAGCGCCATCGGTCTAGTCTTGGTCGACGACCTCTCCACGTTCGCGGACACGACGGTTTGGGCCGGCAACACCATCTGGAAGCGCGTCGAGGAGAAGCGCGGGCCTTCGTCGGGTACCTTCTTGGCCGAGCTCGAGCGCGAGGCGCCGCTGGCGCTGGTGATCGACACGGCGTTGCGGCGACATCAGCTCGACGGTGGGCAGATCGCGGCGCGGCGCGACGATGCTCGGTTGCAAGGCCTGCTCCCGTTGGTGCGCGCCTCGGTGGCGTATCGCGACGGCGAAATCTTCACCGTGCTGCGGGACCGCGTCGCGGTCGGTGAGCTCGTCTCCGACTATCGCGTGACCGCCGCCGCCCCGAACCGCGACGTCTGGACCGTGCTCGTGCTCTGGGACCTCTCGGACGTCCTGCGCTCGCGCAGCTCGACCGACCGCGGCTGGGCCGACGTGCAACGGCTGCACCGCAACATCGCCTACAACCTCGAGGACACTTACCTGCGTTGGCTGCAGAGCCAAGTCGCGCTCAGGGACGCCGGCTTGAGCCCGAGTCAGCGCGCTCGGCTTCTGCTCGCGTCGCGTGAGTCGGCGGCTTATCTCGACTACATGACCGAGCAAGCCTTTCCGATCTTCCAGCGCTGATGGTTCGAGGTAACGCCGTGAGCAGTGAGGACGAGCTCAGCACGTTTTCGCGCGCCATCATCGAGGCGATCCGCGCCATTCCGCGCGGCAAGGTCGCGACCTACGGTCAGGTGGCCGCCATCGCTGGCAACCCACGAGCCGCGCGGCGCGTTGCGTGGCTACTCTCGTCGTCGTCGCTGAAACGCGGCCTGCCCTGGCAACGTGTGATCAACAGCAAGGGCGAGATCGCCTTCGACCGCGACAGCCGAGCCTTCGCGCGCCAACGCACGCTGCTTCGCGCGGAAGGAGTCCGCTTCAAGACGGCGAAGGCCGTCGACCTCGCTATCTACCAGTGGAACCGGGACCGCTAGAGCGGTCAGCGGACGCGCTTCTTACGCACACTCAGCACCTGGATACCGACGCTCGCGGTCACGGCGCCGGCGGCAGGTCCGAGCCACAGGGCGGCTTGGGCACCGGTGAAGTACTCCGCGGCCACCCAACCCGCGGCGGCGGCCGGCAGGATGAAGTAGCTCATGACGTCGCGGAAGGCCGCCACGCGCGGATACGGATGGTTCTCTTTCCGGTACTGCTTGACGTTGTCCAAGCCCCCGTTGGCAATCGCTGTGGAGACGACTCCACCGATGCCCCAGAC
Organism: Myxococcota bacterium; assembly: GCA_041288095.1. Lineage (GTDB taxonomy): Bacteria > Myxococcota > XYA12-FULL-58-9 > XYA12-FULL-58-9 > JALHOP01 > JALHOP01. The sequence goes on along the minus strand of JBGGMJ010000081.1, from coordinate 22,221 downwards.
AATGCTGCCGACGATCGCGGTATCGCGAACGCTGTCCACGCCGCCGATGCTGTAAGCGGCGCCCGCGGCCACCGCGGCAGGCACGACATAGCCCGCGACGGAGCCGACCTTGTTCATCCAGATACTGAGGCCTTCGCCGAACGGCGTGGCGGTGAAGGCGTCGAACTTCTCTTTGACGCGGGTGCTGATCGGCACCCGCGGCGCCGCGGGGGCTTCGACCGTGGCGGGGAGGTTCGCACCCTCTGGCGGCGTCGTCACGACGTTGACGGACAAGCGGGAACGTTCTGCGGCGGCGACCGAAGCGGAGGAAAACGACATAGTTAGCCCCTAGCGCACGCGGCCCGTTGCCGTGCGGAACCGATATATCGGGCCTGCGCAGGCCAAGTTGCTGGTCACGTCACGTCGTCAGGTCACTTCCGCACCCTGTTCCATTGGCGATGGAATCTTGCACGAGGGCGGCGGTATGCTCACGCCGTGCTCGACCTCGCGTGGCCTTACGCGCTGTATGCCGCCCTCGGGCTCCTCGTGGTGGTCGTACTGGTGCGCGCGGTGCGCCGCCATCTGGACGAAAGTGAGGTCCGCGCCCTCGAGCGGCGGTTCGAGCGGACCTTGGCCCGGTTCAAGGTCGAGATCGACCGTTTCAAGCTCGCCCGCAAACGCGCGGTACGCGACCTCTTGAACTACGACCACGCCATCTGGACCCAGGTCGAGCAACTGGCCGACAGCCCGCGGCACGCCGAAAAGCTCCGCGTCGACGTCCACCGCTACGTGCACGAGATCGTCCCGTTCTTCACGCCGCTGTCGTACTACACGGTCGGGCAGCGCTTGGCGCGCTGGCTGCTCTCGGCGCTGTACCGCGTCGACTTCCGCCCCGAAGACGTGGCGCGCATCAAGCAACAGACGAGCTCGAAGCCGACGAGCGTCGTCTACGTCATGAACCACCGATCGAACGCCGACTACGTCATTGCCGCGTACGTCTTGGCGGACCGGATCGCGTTGTCGTTCGCCGTCGGTGAATGGGCGCGCGTCTGGCCGCTCGAATACGTCTTCAAGAGCTTCGGCTCGTACTTCTTGCGTCGCGGCTTCCGCGATCCGCTCTACCACACCGTCTTGCGCCGCTACGTGCAGCTCATCACCAAGAACGCGGTGACCCAGGCGCTCTTCCCCGAGGGCGGCTTGAGCCGAGACGGCCGCTTCCGGGCGCCGAAGATCGGCTTGCTCGACAACATCATCGGCTCGAAGGCGGACCGAACCTTCGAGCGCGAGCTGATGTTCGTGCCCGTGGCCATCAACTACGACCGCGTCCTCGAGGACCGTGCCTTGACCAACGAGCTCGGCAACGAGAGCGGACCAGCCCCCAAGCGCCGCAAGCGCGACATGGCGCGGCAGGTGATCGACATCTTCTTCGGCAACGTCGCCAAGCTCCGCCGAGGCCAGCTGCGCCGCCACGGCATCGCCGCCGTCCGCTTCGGCGAACCGATCTCGTTCGATGCCTGGCACGCCGGCCGCGGTGTCGACATCTTCAACCTCCCGAAAGAGGCGCGCCGTGGCCACATCGCCGAGCTCACCGAGACGCTCATGGCGCGCATCGCGGCCCTCATGCCGGTGACGCCGCTCTGTCTGGTGGCGAAAGCCTTGGTCGACGGCCCGCCGATGTCGCGAGTCGCGCTACAGGACCGTGTCGATGCGCTCGCCGTCGGCCTGCGCGAGCGTGGCGTCGAGATCGTCGACTTCGAGCGCGGCACCGCCTGGATGGTCGACGGAGCGCTCGAGCGCTTCCGCTTTCGCAGACTCGTCGCGGCCGACAACGAGGGCATCCTCGCCGTGGTCGCCGGCAGTGAGGCCATCTTGCGCTACTACGCCAACAGCTTCGTCCACTTCGAGGACGGCGTGCTGCCACACGTCGAGGGACCGCGGACTTAGCCGATGTTGACGCTGGCGGTGCTTGCCCTGGCCTCGTTCTTCGCCGGCCTCATCGACGCGGTCGCGGGCGGCGGCGGCCTCGTGACCATCCCGACGCTCTTCAGCCTCTATCCCGCGACCGCGCCGGCGACGTTGGTCGGCACCAACAAGGCCGGCGTCATTTTCGGTACCGGCGCCGCGGCCTATCGTTACGTACGGCAGGTGCGGGTGTACTGGTCATCGACGTTGCCGACCATGGTGTCCGCGTTCTTGTTCGCTATAGCGGGCGCCCACCTCTTGAAGCAATTTCCCGCGGAGCCGCTGCGCCGCGCCCTGCCCTTCGTGCTTCTCGCCTTGCTACTGTACATGGTCGCCAACAAGTCGTTGGGGCTGACACACGCGCCACGGGCGTCGGGGCACGGCGAACGCCTGCTCGGCATCGCCGGCGGCGCCATCATCGGCATGTACGACGGCTTCTTCGGTCCCGGCGCTGGGTCGTTTCTCATTCTCCTGTTCGTGCGCGGGTTCGGCTACGACTTCCTCCACGCCAACGCCTCGGGAAAGCTCGTCAACCTCGCGACCAACGCCGCGGCGATTCTGCTCTTGGCGCTCGCCGGCCACGTCTGGTGGCGGCTGAGCGTGCTCATCGCCGTCGCCAACATCGCCGGATCGGTGGTCGGATCGCACCTTGCCGTGCGCTACGGCAGCGAGCTCATCCGGCGTGTCTTCGTCGTGGTGGTCGCGGCGCTGATCGTAAAGACCGCGTACGACGCCTTCGGCTGACACCCACATCACCCACCTTGTCGCAGAGCAGGTTCTCCTTACCTTGCTGCTGGGGGAGTGAGTCATGCGTTCCGCCGCCAGTGTGCTGGTGTGGGTATTGGTGTGCGCGTCGTGCCAGTACGAGATGAGGCCGGTGCCCGGCGAGCTCGATGGTCCGGTGCAAACCGGCACTCCCGAAACCCCTCCGGCCGGCCCCTCGAGCGCGGATATGGCCAGCGAGACCATCCGCCAGTGCACCAGCGATGGGGATTGCCAGGGCACCTACGAGTGCGCCCTCGACGACACCTGCTTCCGCTCCTGCCAGAACGGAGTCTGCGATAGCGGCTGCACCGGAGTCTGCCGTGCCCGCGGCGAGTGCCAGCAAAAGACGCCGATGCCGCAGCCGTCGACGTGCGAGGGCCGCTGGCACATTGCCTGGGACGAGCACGGTTGTCCGCGTCCGCCGGTATGCATCTGTCCCGACGGCACACCGCAGCCGATCGCGGGTGGTTGCGGAACGACCTGCACACCTCCTGTCTGTGCGGACGGTCACGCTCTCGTGGCCGGCGCCGACTGTTACTCGGGCTGCGCGCCGGCCTGCCGCGGCGATGACGACTGCGCGAGCGGGCAGCGCTGTCTGCGGCGCGAGAGCTGCGCGCTGGTCGTATGCTCGCCCGGCGACAAGACCTGTCTCGAGGGCCGCGAGTGCTACGGTACCTGCGTGGCAGGCTGACAGCGGCAACTCGGACTTGACGTCACCGGGCATCCCGGGGAGCCTTGAGGCCATGGCCACTAGCTCGTCCGATCTCTGGGCTCAAGCGCAGCGCTGCATCACCGATCAGAAGCCGAAGGAAGCGATTTGCTACCTCGCTGAGCTCGTCAATCAGACCCCGGCGGACCGCAATGCGCGCATGGCCCTGGCCATGACCTTGGGTGACGCCGGCAATCCAGCGGGTGCGCTGAAGATCATGCGCCTGCAAGCCGAGCGGCTCGTCCACGAAGGCTACCTCTTGCCCGCTATCGCGGTCATCCAGCAGGGCCTGGCGCGGTCGCCGGGCGAAAAGGGCCTCTCCACCCTGCTCGACCGGCTGCACGTCCGCGGTGCCCACGCCAAAGCGGGCACCCTGGCGGTCCCACCGCCGCTGCCGCCGAAGCGCCAGAGCACCGCCGGCGCGGACGCCGCCGAGCTCCTCCGCATGGCGGTCGACGAGCGCGTCGCCAAGGTCACCGAGATTGGCTGCGAGTTTCCGCCCGCCGGTCCCGCCGCGAAGCCGGTGCCTTTGCCGCTCTTCGGCGAGCTCGACGCCGAGGCCTTCATCGCCACGGTCAAGCAGCTCCACTACAAGCGCGCGACGCCGGGCACGAAGCTCCTCGAGGAAGGCGCCATCGGCGACTCCCTCATCATCCTCATCAGCGGCCACGTGGCGGTCTCGAAGGGCCAGACCGTCGTTGGTCAGCTCCAGTCGGGCGCTGTCATCGGCGAGATGGCGCTCATCACCCGTGCTCCGCGCAGCGCCACGGTCACGGTCTCCGAGCCCGTCGAGTACTTCGAGCTCAGCCGCGCCGACGTCGCCGCCCTCACCCAGACGCAACCCAAGGTCATGCAAGAGCTCGCCGCCTACTGCCGCGGCCGCTTGCTCATGAACCTGCTGCGCACCTCGCCGGTCTTCAGCCATTTCGACGAGGCGACGCGCATGTCGCTCCTGCAGCGCTTCCGCACCACGACCATCCAACCGGGCGATCAGGTCATCACCGCCGGGCAGCAAGGTGAAGGGCTGTACGTCATCGCCACGGGCAAAGCGCAAGTGCAAGCACGCGACGCGTCCGGTAAAGCGGTCTTGCTGGCGACGCTCGGGCCCGGTGACGTCTTCGGCGAGATCTCGCTGGTCAAGCGCCGTCCCGCTACGGCCGACGTCATCGCCACCGACACGCTCGGCGCCATCGTGCTGCCGGCGGCGGACTTCCAGAAGGTGCTCAACGACTTTCCCGAGGTCCATAAGTTCCTGGACAACTTGAGCGACAAACGCATCGCGGCGTCGCGCGATCTCGTCGGCGACGACGTGGTCATCGATCCGGACGACATCGTCGTTCTCTAACGAGGTTGGTCACATGCGCCGTTTCGGCCTGCTCTGCTTCCTCGCCGCGGCGGCGTGCGGGACGAACCTCGACCTGCCGGCGAACGTCGTCGTCACCTGCGGCGCGGCGTCCGAGTGTCCCAACGGCCTCGTCTGCGTGAGCGGACTCAACCGCTGCGTCACCCCAGGCACCGCCTGCGTCGCCGACGTCGGCGGCCAGTTCGTGCCCGCGGCCGACGGCAACGTTTGCGACCGCGGTAACGGTGGTCAAGGCACGTGCCGCGGCGGCCTGTGCCTCAACATCTGCGGCGATGGCTTTCTCGATGCCGGCGTCGAGCCCTGCGACGACGGCAACAGCAACAACGACGACGCTTGCACCAATACCTGCGCCTTGAACGCGTGCGGTGACCGCTTCGTGAATACCGGTGTCGAGGATTGCGACGACGGAAACGACGATCCCAACGACGGTTGCGATCAGTGCGCTCTGGCGACTTGGGACGCGGCGCTCGTCGTCGAGGCCAGCGAGCTGCCGGGTAGCCCGCTGTCGCTCGGTATCGGGCACCCTGCGTACCTCGCACATGACGGTGCCGGCAGCCTCTATTTCACCGACTCCAATCGGCGCGTGGTTTTCAAGCGCGATGCCGCGACCTCTCTCATCACCGTGGTCGCCGGCACGGGCGACAGTCGTACCGCTGCGTTCTACCCCGGCATCGCGCCCACCCAGCTCCCCCTGGCAAGCACCTCGGGCGTCGCGGCCACGGCCGACGGCACCTTGTTCTTCTCCGAGAGCTCGTCGCCAACGGCGCGCATCTATCGCATCCGCCCCAACGGCGACTTCGAGGTCTACGCGGGCAGCGGACCGCGCTGCAACACCGCCAACAACCCGAGCTGTGGCAACGGCGGCCTCGCGACCTTCGCCGCGCTGGTCGGACCCGGCGCCATGGCGTGGGACGAAGCGACGCAGCGGCTCTTCTTCGTCGACGGCCGCACCGTGCGCGTCATCGCCGGCGGCTACATCTATCACGTGGTCGGTGACGGTCGCGATTGCCTGACGCCCGGGAACTGTCTGGATTGTCCGCGCGACGGCATCGGCCAGGTATCAGCCGCATGTGGCGACGGTGGGCCAGCGACCGACGCTCCCGTGATGGGCATCTCCCACGTCGCCGTCGATGGTGATGGCGCGCTCTATTACTCCGACGTGCCGATGCACCGCGTGCGCCGGGTCGACCCGATCACCGGCAACCTGCAGACGGTCCTGGGGACCGGCGCGTTGTGCGCCACCGAGCCGTTCCCCCAGGCTTGTGGCGATAGCGGACCAGCGATCGCCGCGCGCTTGAACTCTCCCGCCGGCCTCGAAGTCGGCGCCGACGGCGCACTCTACGTCGCCGACTCCGAGTCCGGTGGACGCGTGCGCGTCATCCGCAACGGAACGGTCGAGACCTACGCCGGGCAAACCGTGAGCTGCTTCGTCAACGGTAACTGCCTGAGCGCCGATGGCCCGAGGCTCGCGACCCAGTTCTTCCGTCTCGGTGGCATCAGCTTCGATCCGGCCGGGCGCTTGCACGTCGTCGACGAGCTCAACCGCATCCTGCGGGTCATCGACGGGGAAACGGTCACGACCGAGATTGGCAATCGTACCCCGCTCACCAACCCCGAAGGCCGGGAAGCGCTCGGGGCCAACCTCACCGTGAGCATGACCGCGGCGGACAGCGCCGGCAATCTCTACGCGTTGGTGTCCGGCTACATCTTCCGCATCGACGCGGTGACCGGCATCATCGATCACATCGCCGGCATCGGCATCGGCTCGGATGGATTTCCTTGCGACACCGGGACGTGCGGCACCGACGGACCCGCGGTCCAAGCGTTCCTCGGCTCGATCAGCGACATGTCCGTCCTCGATAGCGGACAGGTCTTCATCGCCGAGGGCATCATCTCGCGGGTGCGGCGCATCGACACCGACGGCATCATCCGCAACGTCGCCACCGGGGTCGGCGTCACCGGCATCGACGTCTCCCCCGGCTGTAAGCTCTACCTCACCAACGGCAACACCATCGGTTTGGTCACCAACGCCTGCACGACGCCGAGCGCCGTGACTACCGTCGCCGGCTCGGGCAACTGGGGCTTGGGCACCGAAAACGGGACGGCGACGACGCGCCTCCTGGCCTGCCCCAGTGACGTGGCCGCGGATCCGGCGAACGACAGCAACTTCGTCATAGCGGACCTCGACAACTGCAAGGTGCGTCGCGTCGTCGCCGGCACCATGACGACGCTGGTAACCGGCAACAACACCGACTGCACCCACCCGGCGACCGAGCCCGACGGCAGCACACCGCAGGGAGGCTGTGGTGAGTGGGTTCAGGGTCTCGGGACGCCCGCGGCGCTGCCGTTCATGGTTCCATTCAACGTCCGCTATGCCAGTGACGGCACGCTCTATATCCGCGACTACTCGCGAGGCGCGACGCTGCGGCGCACCTCGGCCGGTACGCTCACCAACTACTTCCCCAACCCGACCTACTATGGTGACAACCTCGATCACGACGCCGGTGATCAGGGTCCGTTCACCAGCGCCACCTTCAATTCGGTTCAGGACGTTTCACACGACGTGCAAGGCAACACCTACGTCTCGACCTTCGGCGCGGGCACCGGCCGGGTTCGCCGCATTCACGGGGGCACCGGCATCATCACGACGATCGTCGGCGCCGACCTGGGAACCACCGGCTCGTTCGAATTCGCGACGCTGGGGAACGCGGTCGAAGCCACCATGCTCGACGGCGCTCTGCTGGTCGCCGGTGGCAGCATGGGCCGCGTGCGCCGCGCCGGGTTCTCGGATCAACGCGTGACCGTCGTCGTCGGCTACCAAGGCGGTACGACCTCGAGCAGCGCTCCCGCGAGCGCCCGCTATAGCGAGCTATTCGGCAACGCCGCGGGCATCGCCTTCGATGCGGCCGGCCGCGACTTCTTCGTAAGCGACGAGACCAACAACGTCGTGCGGGCCGTCGATGCAACCAGCGCCAACCCCGCCGATTGGCAGAACGTCCTCTATGCCGGTCAAGGCGACTACGGCTTCGTCGAGGGCCCGGGCGCCGTCGCCCGCTTCAGCCATCCAGCGGGACTCGCCTTCGATGCGGGGGCGCGCCGCTTGTACGTCGCCGACACGTCGAATCAGGTGATCCGCGCCATTGCCGTCGACGACCCTGCACACACCGTCACCACGGTGGCCGGTACACCAGCCTTCGAGGGCGACAGCGGCGACGGCGGCCCGGCCACGCAAGCGCGTCTATCGAGCCCGCGTCGCATCGCCGTCGCGGGTGACGGCTCGCTCTACATCGCCGACTCCGGCAACCGCCGTATTCGTCGCGTCAGAAACGACAACGTCATCACCACGGTCTTCGAATACAGCGACCCGGTCGCCCTTCTCGGCAACGCCGATACCCGCCTCGACGTCACCGACGTCCGCGGCCTGATGGTCGACAGCCACAACAACCTCTGGATTGCAGCGGGCGCCTACGTGCTCGTCTTGGGTGGTGACGGAGACCAGTCCCCGACCGGCGGTTTACCGGCGCTCATCTATGGCGCCGACCGCGGCGCCCCACCCGAGAGCATCACCTCCTGCATCTCGGCGCTCGTCGAGGACGGCGCCACCATCCTCGCGGCGGATGCCTGCGCCGGCGTGCTGGTGCGTTTGAGTCGGTCGCAGTAGGCTGCCGACATGCGCCTCGAGAAATACTTCACGATGTGCCTGACGCTGCTCGCCGCATGCGCGGCGCCGTCGTTCAACGAGGGCGACTACGGCGACAGCGACGAGCCCGAGGCCATGCGCGGCATGGTCGCGGCGCACAACGAGACGCGGGCCGAAGCCGAGCCGACACCATCGCCAGCGTTGGAGCCGCTCGCATGGTCGTCCACGCTCGCCGAGGTGGCACAGGCTTACGCCGAGCGCTGCCGCTTCGAGCATTCGGGCAACGACCTCGGCGAGAATCTCTACGCCGAGTCCGGGATCACGTCGACCGCGGCGGCGGTGGTCGCGTCTTGGGCGTCGGAGCTTGCCTTCTACAACTACGCGAACAACTCCTGCGCCGTGGGCGAGCAATGCGGTCACTACACGCAGATTGTCTGGGACGACACCCGCCGCGTCGGCTGCGGGCGGGCGCGCTGCACCAGCAACTCACCCTTCGACAACGGCGAGGCCTGGAACAACTGGGTCTGCAACTACGACCCTCCCGGTAACTTCGTGGGCCGGCGGCCCTATTGATCATGCGCATCCTCGTTCTCGGCGCCGGCGCCATTGGTGGCTACTTCGGAGGGCGACTCGTCGAAGCCGGTGTCGATGTCACCTTCCTGGTGCGCGAGCGCCGCGCCGAGCAGCTCACGCGGCACGGCCTCGTCATCGAGAGCCCCGTCGGCAACACCAAGCTGTCCGTCAAAGCGGTCACGAGCGCCGACGGTGGGTACGATGCCGTCATTTTGACCTGCAAGGCCTATGACCTCGCGGGCGCGGTCGACGCCATAGCGCCCGCGGTCGGTCCCCGGACGGTGGTGCTGCCGCTCCTCAATGGCATGCGGCACCTAGAGGTGCTGGACCAGCGCTTCGGCGAAGCCCGGGTGCTCGGTGGACTCTGCCACATCGGCGTCACCATGGCCGACGACGGGAGCATCCGCCACCTGTCCGCTCCAGCGTTCTTCGCCGTCGGGCCGCGGCTGCCGGAGCAGCTGGAGATCGCCAAAGCGCTGCACGCCCTTTTGGCGCGCGGGGGATTCAAGCCGCTGTACAGCGACGTCATCCTGCAAGAGATGTGGGAGAAGTTTTACTTCATCGCGGCCTATGCCGGGCTCACTTGCCTGATGCGCGCGCCGATCGGGGCCATCATGGAAGCCCGCGACGGCGAGCATCTGGCGCTGCGGCTCATGGACGAGACAGCGGCCGTGGCGAAGGCTTCTGGCTACACGCCGCGCGAGGACTTCGTGCGGCGTTCCGTGCGCACCATCACCGAAAAAGGCTCGCCGGCGACGTCATCGATGTTGCGCGACGTGCTCCGAGGCGCCCGCACGGAACACGACCACGTGATCGACGACATGTTGACGAGGGCGGAGGCGCTGCGGCTCGATACTCCCATCCTGCGCGTGGTCAGCGCCCACCTACAAGCGTATGAGGCCAACCGGAGCCGCGCGTAGCTGTCAGAGGGTCGGCGGTGGCGGCGTGTCCGCCGGGACGCTCGGCTGCTCGCTGCACTTGCAGTCGCAGCCGTCGCGCCGCTGCTGATGACGAGCGTTTACTTCCTTCACGTTGGTGTTCGTCGCGGCGCACATCGACGCGGTCGCGAGCAGCACCACCAGCATTCGCTTGACGAGCATCATGGGCGACATACTCGATCATCTCGGGGCGGTCGCGCTACACCGTACGACGTTGAAGATCGCGACGTTCAACATCAACGACATCAACAAGCGGCTGACGAATCTGCTCGCCTGGCTCGAAAGCGCGCGGCCCGATGTCGTGTGCCTCCAAGAGATCAAATGCTCCGACGCCGCCTTCCCGAAAGCAGCGTTGGCGGACGCGGGCTATGGCGCCATCTGGCGGGCGCAGGGTCCGTATCACGGCGTGGCGTTGCTCGAGCGCGGGGCGACGCCACTCGAGACCCGGCGGGGGCTGCCAGGAAACGAAGACGACAACGAAGCGCGCTACATCGAGGCCGCGGTAAGCGGCGTGCTGGTCGGTTGCCTCTACTTGCCGAACGGTAACCCGCGACCCGGGCCAAAGTTCGACTACAAGCTGCGTTGGTTCGAGCGCTTCAACGCATACGCCGCCGAGCTCGTACGCCAAGGCGTACCGGCTGTCTTGGCGGGCGACTACAACGTCGTGCCCACCGACTTCGACATCTACTCGATGCACGCGTACATCGACAATGCGCTGGTGCAGCCAGCGCCACGTGAAGCCTACGCGCGGCTCCTCCGGCAGGGCTGGACGGACGCCGTCGCCGACCTCAACCCGGGGCAGCGCATGTATACGTTCTGGCACTATCAGCGGAATCGCTGGCCGCGGGATGCGGGCTTGCGGCTCGACCATCTCTTGGTTTGTCCTACGCTTTTGCCCCAGCTCGTGGCCGCCGGCGTCGACCGCGAGGTGCGCGGCGCCCGGAATGCAAGTGACCATGCGCCAGCGTGGATTGAGGTCGACGTCCAGGGGGTCTAGACCTCCCCGCGCCTTATGATACGAGGGCGCGCATGATCACGGTTACCCAGTTCAACGTTACCCAACTCATCACTGCCCGCGAGCTGATCCCTCCCACCAATCCGGGCAAAGGCAAGGGCAAGCCGAAGAAAGACCGGCACCCGAGGAACGGCGCCCAGGCCGAGCAACCAGGGCCCGAGCAGCCGGGCGCCGAGGCAGCGAATGCCGAGCAGCCGAGCGCCGAGGCGGCGAATGCCGAGCAAGCGGTCGCGCAAGAGGCGTCGAGCGCCGAGGAGCCGATGAGCGCGGAGGCCGTGGCCGAAGAAGCCGTGGCCGCCGAGCCGAGCGCGCCGCAGGACGCTTCGAGCGCCGAGCAGCCGGCAGCCGAGGCAGCCGCCGAGGGGCCGGCGGGCGAAGCCGCCCCCGAGGATCCCGCCGCCGAGAAGGCCAAGATCGATGCGGAGATCGTCGCGAAGCTCATGGAGAAGTTCTCCTACGACGAGAAGAAGGCGAAGATCCTCCTCGACGCCGTGCGCATCTCGGGGCGCCTGCTCGATCGGGTGCGCGCCGTCCGCGTCATCGAGCTGAAAGACGCCCCCACCAACGCCGTCAAGGAAGGCGAGTTCGCGTACATCGTCGACTACAAGATCGATCCGGTCGCGCGCAGTGACCGCCGTGGCGGACGCGGCGGCAAGCCCGGTGGGCGCGACGGCGGCCGTGGCCGCGATGGCGGAGGTGGCGCTGGCCGTGGCTTCGGCGGCGGCGGTGGTGGCCGCGGTCCGGGAGCCGGCCGACCGGGAGGCAGCAAGCCCGCCGAGACCAAGGACGGTGTCATCGATCTCTCCGGGCCGTTCTCGATGGAGGCCGTGAAGGAAGATCGCCGTCGCGAGGCACTGGAAGAGCGGCGCGGCAATCGCGGCCGCCGTGGTCCGGGTGGTCCAGGCGGTCCGGGCGGTGGCGGAGGCCGTGGTCGCCCCGGTGGTGGCCGTCCAGGCGGACGTCCAGGTGGCCGGCCCGGAGGTCGTCCGGGTGGTCCGCGTCCGCACCAAGGCCCCCCGGGAGCGCCGCAGCAAGTCGCGCTCGGTCCCGATGGCCAGCCGCTGCGCACCGAAAACGGTTGGCCGGTCGAGAGCGGGCAAGCTGGTCCTGCGCTCGGACCGGATGGTCAGCCACGCCGCCGCCGCCGTGGCGGAGGTGGTGGTGGTGGTCGGCCGCGTGGTCCAGGTGGTCCGCGCCCGCAGGCCGCGCCAGGAACAGTCCCGAATCCGCTCCGCGCCGGACAGGCCGCGCCAGGCGCCGAAGGTGGTGCACCCGGCCAAGCTGGCCCGGCGCTCGGGCCGGACGGCAAGCCGCGCCGCCGCCGCCGCCGTGGCGGCCGTGGCCGTGGTCCGCGTCCGCAGCAGAATGGTCAGCCCGGCGCGCACGCACCAGGCGAAAACGGCCAGCGTCCGCCGCAGCAGGCACAAGGCGGCGAGGGTCACGCGCCCGCGCCGGCTCAGACCGCTGCTCCGAGCCCCGAGCCGAAAACCGAGGCGTAGGCCATGGCGGACGTGCAGCGCGGCGACACGCGGATCTATCCCAGCCCAGGTCCGGTCGACGGTGAGGCCGAGGCCAACGATGGCTGGGGCTTCGCCGACACGCGCTTCGTCGTCCAGCCCAACCAGGCGGTGGTTCTGACGGGCAAGCGCTACGCCTTGTGCGGAGACGAGTTGCCCACGCTCATGCCGTGGTTCTCGAAGATGCTCGAGGCGCCGCTCTCCTACGAGAACAAGCACCCCGCGCAGTACCCGCCGGCCATCCCGAAAGGGATGGATGCCCCTGCCCTGCTCACCGAGCTACGCCAGACCTTGGCGCCCGAGCAGATGTCGAACGAGCCTGCGGTGCGTCTACGTCACGGGCATGGCCACACCGGCGGCGAGATCTGGGCCATCCGCTATCGCACACTCACGCGCGTGCCCGATCTCGTGGTCTACCCCACGAGCCACGACCAAGTCGTGGAGCTCGTGCGCACGGCCAAGAAACACGGCGCGATGCTGATGCCGTTCGGCGGCGGCACCAACGTCACCGAAGCGCTGCGGGTCTCGGAAGACGAGAAGCGCTTCGTCATCGCCGTCGACATGCGCCGCATGCATCGCCTGTTGTGGATCGACCCGGTCAATCACACAGCCTGCATCGAGGCCGGCGCCACCGGCCGTCACATCGTCGACGAGCTCGGCCGCCACGGCTTCACCATGGGCCACGAGCCCGACAGCCTCGAGTTCTCGACGCTGGGTGGTTGGATCGCCACCAACGCCAGCGGCATGAAGAAGAACCGCTACGGCAACATCGAAGATCTGGTCCTGGACGTGCAGCTGGTCACGAGCCACGGCGTCGTCGAGCGCCCACAGGTCGGACCGCGCGAGAGCATCGGCGTCGCTCCCAAGAACCTCGCCTTCGGCAGCGAGGGCAACCTCGGCATCATCACCACGGCGGTCGTGAAGATCTTCGCGAAGCCACAGGTGCAACGTTACGGCAGCGTCCTGTTCCCCAGCCTCGAGGCCGGCCTCGCCTTCCTCTACGACGTGCAAGCCGCGGGCGTGGTACCGGCGAGCGTGCGGGTCATGGACGCGGTGCAGTTCCAGTTCGGCCAAGCCTTGAAGCCCGCGAGCCACGGCACCTTCGCCAAGGCGAAGAGCGCGCTCGAAAAATTCATCGTCCTGAAGCTCAAGGGCTACGACGTCGACAAGCTGTCGGTGGCGACCATCGTCTTCGAGGGAACCGCCGCCGAGGTCGACCACCAAGAGAAGCTGCTCTACCCGATCGCGAAAAAACACGGCGGCATGAAAGCCGGCGCGACCAACGGCGAGCGCGGCTACCAGCTAACGTTCGGCATCGCGTACATTCGCGACCTCACCTTCGAGCATTGGGCCATCGCCGAGAGCTTCGAGACCAGCGTGCCGTGGAGCCGCGCCATGGAGCTCTATGAGCGCGTCCGCGATCGCATACAGAAGGAACACGCGGCCCGGAAGCTGCCGGGCAAGCCGTTCTTCACCGGGCGTATCACCCAGGTCTATCCGACGGGCGTCGCCATGTATTTCTACATGGGCTTCTACGCCAAGGGCGTCGGCGACCCCGTGCGCGCCTACAACGAGATCGAGCACGCGGCACGCGAGGAGATCCTGGCGTCGGGGGGCTCGCTCTCGCATCACCACGGCGTCGGCAAGATCCGTCAGGACTTCCTCCCAGCCATCTATTCGGATGCCGCGATGGCGGTCAGTCGCGAAGTGAAAAAGGCGCTCGACCCCGCGAACGTGTTCGGCGCCGGCAACCACGGTGTCTCCGGCCGCGTGCGTCTACAAGACGATTTCGAGGATGGCGCCCGGCGGCAAGTGCGGTAGATTTCGGCGCGCATGCGAGCACTACGCGTCATCGGTTTTTTCCTCCTCGGTGTCTTCGTCGTCATGGCCGCCGCCGCGGTGATCGGTCACATGCGCTTCGCGCAGCGACGCGACAAGAAGCACAACCCTCCGTCTTTCGTGGTCAAGACCGCCGACGATCCCGAGACGCTCGCCCGTGGCGAGCACATCGCCCGCACCATCGGCGGTTGCGCCGAGTGCCACGGCGCGGACTTCGGCGGCCAGATGCTCGAGCAGGATCCGATGTTCGTGATGGCACCGCCGAACATCACCGCCGGCAAGGGCAGCGTCGTCCGCGACTATCACGGCGACGATTGGCTCCGCGCAATCGCGTACGGCGTGCACCGCGATGGCCGCTCGCTCATCGCCATGCCGTCCGAAGAGCTCGGGAAGATCTCCGACGAGGACTTGTCGGCGGTGGTCAGCTACCTCTCGCAAGTCCCACCGGTCGACCGCGAGGTTACGCCGACGCGACTCACCGCGTTGGGCAGCGTCGTCCTCGGCCTCATGGGCGCGCCCATCTTCGCCGCCGAGGTCGCCGCCAACCGCAAGGCGCCCGAGACCACTCCCGAGCCTGGCGAGACCCGCGCCTACGGCAAGTATCTGATCGCGGTGTGTCATGGTTGCCACGGTCCCGCGCTCGAGGGAGGTATCGCCACGCACCCCGGCGCGCCAATCTCAGCCGACATTTCTCCGTCCGCGATGGCGGCCTGGACGTTCGACGAGCTCGAAGCGGCGCTGCGCCAGGGCAAGCGCAAGAGCGGCGGCGTCATGAACCCGAACGAAATGCCCTGGGGCATGACCAAGCAGCTCACGGCCAGCGAGATGCGGGCTGTCTGGCTCGCCTTGCGCAACGAAGGCGGCTGACCGCTCGAAACGGCGTAGCTTGCTTTACCGCCCGCGGCGCTTACCTTGCGTCGAAGGGGGAATAATAGAATGCGACGTTTCACTGCGATGGCCGCGCTCGCCGTCCTGCTGGGCTGCCCTGACGAGAAGATCAAAGACTCGGACAGCACACTCGAGCGCGCTCGCGAGCGCACCAACACCAACGTCGATCACGACACGACGAGCCCCCTCGAAAGAGCCGGGGAAAAAGTCCAAGAGCGCACCAACAACAATGTCGAGTAGCGTGCCGTGTCCGCGACACGAGCCATGATCCAATGCGAAGACGGCCCCCGTAGGGAGCTCGTGGGCGTCCCGCCGTATCGCACGCCGCAAATCTTGCGGCCACTCGACACCAACGAAGCACTCTTCCACGCGTTTGCGAAGCTTGGCGCGTTTGCCACGGTTCAGGTCCTCGAGCTCGAAGGCGCGTTGGACGAGAATCGCCTGCGCGGCGCGCTCGCGCGCTGGGCAGCGATGCATCCGCGCATCGTTAGCCGCATCCTCGACACGGCAGGCGGGCCGGTCTGGGAAAACACCAACCATTCGGTACCGCTCGCCATCGTTCCGTCCCGACGCGGCCTGACAGCGAATGATCTGGCCGAAGCCACCCTGAACACGGGCATCGCGAGCGACGGGGCTCTGCTCTCCGTAACTTGGGCGCGGTCCGGCGGCCGTCACCTCCTTTGCTTGGCGATCCATCACAGTGTCGCCGACGGCATGAGCGCCTATCGCCTAGCCGTCGACCTCGTCGACCTCATCAACGACAGCGAAAGCCCTCCCCACGACGACGACGGCGCGAACGCCCGCACCCTCGATGACGTCATCCCGCAAGTGTCGTTCATCACCGACGTGACGCATCGGCTCGATCGGGTCCGCCGCCGCCTGCGCGGCAAGGCAATACCGGTGCTGCGCCTGGATGCGGCCGCTAAAGCAGACGAGCGCGCCACCCGTGTCCTCTTCGACAGCTTCGATGCAGCGACGGTCTCCCGGCTCCGGAGCTTGGGAAGGCCCTACGAAGCTAGCATCGGCGGCATCCTCACCGCCGCCATGATCGTCGCGATCGAGCGCGCCGAGGGGATCGGCGGCGCCTACGACGTGAGCACGCAGGTGTCTCTGCGCAAGCACGGCAACCCCGTCATCGCGCATACGGCTGTCGGCTGCTACGCGGGGCGGGTCCTGACGTCGCACGCCGCGGCACCTTTCTGGAAGCTCGCGCGGGCCTGCACACGCGACGTGAAGCGCGCGGTGCGCCGGGGCGAGCCGGAGGCCGCGGTGGTCCGTACTCGCGGCCGGGTCGAGGAGGTCGCGGCTGCCGTTGCCGCCGAGATCGCCGACGAGACGCGCTGCGGCCGTAGCTGCATCCTCGCCATCTCGAATCGCGGCGTGATGCTTGCCCCACGGCCGCAAGGCCAGGTGCGACTCGTGAAGTATTTCTCCGCCGTGGCCAACCACGCGGTGGGCGCGAGCCTGCAGGTCTCCTGTGGCACCCTCGCGGGGGAGCTCCATTGCTCACTCATGTATGTGTCGCCTCTGGTCACCGAGGCACGTGCCCGAGCCATCTGGGCCGCGGCACGTGAGCTGCTCATGACCGCCGCCGGCAGCGGCCCGGGTTAATCAGCGAGCGCAACACACGTGGACAAGGACCGATAAGCCGGTCGGGTGAAAGCGCCCTGTCAAGGGTTGTGAAACCCAACACATTAGCTTAGTGGCCTTATATCCATGATGTTGAGACGGATTTTGACCGCGCTTGGAAGCATTGCGGCGGCCTGCCTTGCAGCCTGTGAAGGCAAGATCTCGGAGACCGGCCTCGACAGCTGCCGCTCACCGCAGCAGTTCTTCGAAGAGCAGGTTTGGACGCCGGTCATGGCCGACACCTGCGCCACCTGCCACTACGCCGACGGCATCGCGGCGGCGACGCGCATGAAGCTGCGCACGCCCAAAGAAAATGAGACGATCAGCCAGGAAGACCTCGCCTACAACCTCGAGCTCGTCCGGCAGGTCGCCAAGATCGACTACAAAGGCAAGACCCTGCTGCTCGCAAAGCCCCAAGGCGAGCTCGACCACGGCGGTGGCGTCGTTCTCGAGCGCGGCTCCGTCGGCGTGCGCGCCCTGGAACGGATGGCTGAGATCCTCGCGGATCCGACGATCTGCTCCGAGACCAAACAGTGCAGCGAGATCGCGGTGCTGCCGGCTCGTATCTGGCGGCTGACGCCCACCGAGTATCAAGCGAGCATCGAAGCGGCGCTCGGTGAGCCCATCGAAGTCATCAGTCGACTGAGCGCCGACGAGCGTATCTACGGTTACTCGAACAACTCCGCCGTCCTCGACGTGAGCGACGTCACCACCGAGCAGTACATGGCCATCGGCGAATCCGTCGGTGCGCGCGTGGTCGCTCGCCTAGCCGAGCTCGCGCCGCTCGCCGGTTGCCAGGAGCGCGACTGCGCCCGGCGCTTTGCGCGGAGCTTCGCCGAGAAGATGTTCCGCAGGCCGCCGACCGACACCGAGGTCACGAGCCTCATGACCCTGTACGACATCGGTCGAGACACCGGCGCCTACGCCGACGGCATCTCGCTCCTGGCGCAGGGTATCGTGCAGGCGCCACAAACGCTCTATCGCTCGGAGCTTGGCTCCGAAGACGAGGGTCTTTCCACCCTCACGACCGACGAGATCGCAACCAGCCTCGCTTACACGCTCACCGGTGCACCACCGGACGCACAGCTACGGGCGGTCGCCGCGGACGGCGCCGAGCTCGCGCGAGCGGACGTACGCCGCGCCGAGGCCGAGCGCCTCATCGCCAGCCCAGGCGGTCGCCGCCGCATGGTGCGCTTCGTCATCGAGTGGCTTGGTCTCACGGAGCTCTCCCACCTCGAGAAAGATCGGACCGCCTACCCGCAATTCACGGACAGCCTGCGCGCGAGCATGCAGGCCGAGACCGAGAAGTTCATCGAGAGCGTCATCTTCGACAACGAAGGCACCTACGCCGCTTTGATGAGCGCGCCCTACTCGTATGTGAACGACGAGCTCGCGAGCATCTACGGCGTGAGCGCCCCCGGTGGCCCAGCCTTGGTGCGCGTCGACCTGCCGACGAAAGATCGCGCCGGCATCATCACGGAAGCCTCGGTGCTCGCGCTCTACGCCCACGCCGATCAGAGCGGCCCGGTTTTCCGCGGCAAGTTCGTGCGCCAGAACATCCTCTGCCAGCAGCTGCCGCCGCCGCCCAACGTCAACGTCATCGTCGTGCCGCCGGCGGACACCGCGCAAACGACCCGCGAGCGCTTCGCGGCGCACACGCAACAACCGGCGTGCGCCTCCTGCCACGCGCTCATCGACCCGATCGGTTTCGGCTTCGAACGCTATGACGGAATCGGCCGCGCCCGCGAGATCGAGAACGGCCGGCCGGTCGACAGCTCCGGCTACCTCGACGGCGCTGACGGCGTCTCGCGCGACTTCGACGGCGGCGCCGAGCTCGCGCGATTGCTCGCGGAGAGTGAGGAAGCAAAGAACTGTTTCGTCACTCAATTCACGCGCTTCTCGCAGGGCCACACCGAGACCGTGAACGACGTCTGCGGCATCAACGAGTCGACGGAAATCTTCAAGAGCAGCGGCACCGACATCCGCCAGCTCGTCCTGGCGATGGTGAGCTCGGACAACTTCATCCGCCGTCGCGCGGCGCAGGGGCAGTAAATGCGCAAGCCATCACGCCGCTCGTTTTTGAAGACCATGGGGTCGGTGAGTCTCGCGCTGCCGTTCGCGCGCTTGCTCGAGAGCTCGATCGTCCATGCGCAAAGCGCGCGCCCGCGCCGCCTGCTCATCCTCATGTCGCCACACGGCAACCTCATCAACTTCTGGCGGCCGCAAGCAGTCGGAACCGACTTCAACATCGACTACGCCAACTCGATGCTCGGGCCGCTGCGCGACTTCAAGAACAAGATCGTCGTGCTGGACGGCGTCGACTACAAGGTCCTCTACGAGAAGGCGACGACCGGCCACGACTACGGTCACTGCACCTTCCTCACCGGCACGGCGCCCGCGCCGCGCGGTAGTGAGGTCTATCCGACCGGTCCGTCGATCGATCAAGTGGTCGGCCAGCGCCTCACGGGCATCTGCCCGCGCGACACGCTCTCGCTGGGTGTGTTCCGCTTGGGCGGAACGACCAACGCCAACTCGATGATCTTCAGCCAGGCGGGCGAGCGCGTCCAGAGCCTCATCGACCCGGCCGCCATATATCCGATGCTCTTCACCGGCGTCGTTCCTCCCGGTGGAGGCTCGACGCCGCCTGACCCGGCCGCTACCGCGGAGGCCCGCCGCAAGCTCGCGTTGGTGACCTATTTGAACGGCGAAGCCACGCGCTTGCGCCCCCGCCTCGCCGGCCAAGAGCGACAGAAGCTCGAGCAACACATCGAAGCGCTCGCCGCCATCGAACGCCGCCTCGGTGGTCCGAAGAGCGGTAGCAGCGCCGGCGCGAGCTGCGATCCGGCCCTCATCAGCGGCGGCACCCTGAACCCGCGCGCCGAGGGGAACATCCCGGAGCTCATCGACCTGCAGTTCGACATCATCGCGCAAACTTTCGCCTGCGATCTGACCCGCGTCATCAGCTTCCAGTTCTTGCAAGGTGGCGACCCAACGCCGATGCCGTGGCTCGGCCTCACCGGCGACCTTCACGACGGCCTCGCGCACCTCGCGAGCGGTACCAACGCGGCCGCGATGAAGCTCATCGAGATGCAACGCTGGTACAGCACCAAGGTCGCGGAGCTCTTCGCGCGCCTCGACGCCATTCAAGACCCGCAGGGCGGATCGGTCCTCGACAACACCGTCGTCCTCTGGGGCAACGAGCTCGGCGACCCCTCGATGCATAGCTCGGTCAACATCCCGATGCTCATGGCCGGTGGCGGCGCCGGCGCGTTCGTGACCGGTCGCCATATCCGCTACAGCACCAGCCCCGAGCCACGCTGCTCGGGTGTCTACGGCAGCTGCCCCTCGACCGATCCGTTCCGCGACCAGACGGCGCACAACCAAGTGCTCACCTCGATCGCCCAGATGTTCGGCATCGACATCGACCACTTCGGTGACGAGAAATACACAGGCACGGCACCGGGCTTGGTCTAGCGGCGCGACCGCGCCGGCGATGCGGTGGCGGCACGCCGGAAAACGCGACCGCCGCGGCGCCATCTCCGATAAGCACCAAGCCATTCGGAGAGCGCCATGGACGTCCGTCGAGACCGCAGTATCGACCCAACCGCGGTAAAGCCGGCGTTCGTCGCCCCGCCCCAGCGGCAACCCCTGCGCTGCGAGCCCGTGGCCGACGCTCCCCGTCCGGAGTTTCAGCCCTCCGTGCTGCCTTATTGCAACTGTGCCATGCACGGGGCTCGCGGCGGCTTCGCAACGTATCGCGCCAATCCCACCTTTGCCGGCACCGAGGCCGCACTAGCGGTCAGCGTGCCCGCCAAGGAAATCCGAGAGCGGCTCGAGCCAAGGCTGCCGGCGCTCGTGACGGCATACAAGGACATCCACCAGAACCCCGAGCTTGGCCGGACCGAAAAACGCACCGCCGCGATTTTGGCGAACCGACTGCGCACGCTTGGGTACCAAGTCACCGAAGGCGTTGGGCGCTATGCCGACGGCCTGCAAGCTCATGGCGTGGTCGCCGTGCTCGAAAACGGACCCGGGCCGACGTTGTATCTGCGCGAGGACATGGATGCGCTACCGGTCGTCGAAGAGACTGGCCTCCCGTACGCCAGTCAGGTGAAGGGCGTGATGCACGCCTGCGGCCATGACGTTCACACGACCCTGCTCATGGGCGCCGCCGAGATGATGATGGAGCTCAAAGACCGCTGGAGCGGACGCCTGGTCCTCGTGGGTCAGCCATCCGAAGAGCTCGGCGCCGGCGCGCGCGCCATGCTCGGTGACGGTCTCTATGAGCGCTTCGGCAAGCCCGACTTCGTCCTCGGCATGCACGTGACTGGAGAAATGGCGGCCGGCATGGTCGGCACGCGCCCCGGCTACGTCATGGCGAACGTCGACAGCGTCAACGTGACCATGCGCGGCCGCGGCGGCCACGGCTCGCGTCCAGAGGAGGGGATCGATCCCATCGTCATGGGCTCGGCCTTCGTCATGGAAGCGCAGACTCTCGTGTCCCGCCGTATCAAGACCGGCAAACAGGCGGTGGTCACCGTCGGTGCCTTCAACGCCGGCGCGGTGAGCAACGTCATTCCCAACGACGCCCACCTGAAGCTCACCATCCGCTCCTTCGAGCCGGACGTGCGCAAAGCCCTCCTCTCCGGCGTCGCGCGGATCGCCAATGGCGTCGCCGCCGGCCAAGGCGTGCCGCCCGAGCTCGCCCCCGTCATCGACCATCAAAAGGAAAACTCCGTCGACGCGACCTACAACAATCCCGAGCTCGCCGAGCGCATTCTCGCCTTGTGGAAGCGAGAGATCGGTGAGGTCTTCGTGAGCGAACAGCGCATGGGCGGCGAAGACTTCGCTTACTATAGCGGACCCAAACACGAAGTCCCCGCGGTCTACCTGCACTTGGGCGCGACTGACCCCAAAGTCATCGAGGAAGCAAAGCGCACCGGCAAGCAGGTGCCGACGACGCACCAAAGCACCTTCGCGCCGCTCCCAGAGCCGACTCTGCGCGGCGGAATCACCGCGATGGTGACGGCGGCGACGGCGTTGCTGGCGAAAAGCGGCTAGTGCTGCGACCGTGATGCTGGCGCTTGCGGGACCGTGACGCTGGCGCTGCGAGACCGTGACGTTGGCGCTGCGAGCCGTTGCAGCGTCTGCTGTTTGGGGCCTCGGTGGATCTGCACCGAGGGGGTGGAGGAGACCCGGGGGCCCTCGCCGGCTTGGGGTTTAAGGGGTTCTGCATGAGCCGCCGGGGTTGTGCTTCGCTTCCGGAGGCTGCCCTATGTCGGCGTGTCCGCGTTAGCGGAATGCGCGTCAACGCGCATTTTGGTGAAGTTGCGGGCTTGGTTATGGGCGCGGCAGTAGAGGCGGAGATTCGAAGTCCTGGTTTCACCTCCGTCGGCGAACGTGA
>JBGGMJ010000080.1:0-5865 GCA_041288095.1 Myxococcota bacterium | reverse complement strand
GCGGCTCGTGCTCGTCGGTGTGTGGCGCATGGAGGACGACCGCACCACCGTCCTGCAGCTCAACCCGAACGGGACCATGGCGATGGCGGGCTTCACCGGCTTGTACCGTATCGAGGGCGACAAGCTCATCATGCAGATCGCCGGCGGTCAGTCGGAGAACTTCACCTGGAACCTGGTGGACGACACCCTGACGCTGGTCGCGCCACAGCTCGGTTCGCCGATCCGCTACAAGAAGCAGAAGTAGCTCGCGCATCGCCTTTTCCCCGCTTTTGTGCCAAAGGGGCGGGGCAATGTCCGAAGCTACAAACGACTCCGATTTGATGCAGCGTATCGTCAGCCTCTGCAAGCGCAGGGGCTTCGTGTTCCAATCGAGCGAGATCTACGGCGGCTTGAAGAGCGCCTACGACTACGGTCCGCTCGGCGTCGAGCTCAAGCGCAACCTCATGAACGAGTGGTGGCGCAACATGGTGCACGAGCGCGAGGACGTGGTCGGTATCGACGCCTCGATCATCATGCATCCGAAGGTCTGGGAAGCGTCGGGACACCTGGCGGGCTTTTCGGATCCGCTGGTCGATTGCCGTAACTGCAAGGCCCGCTTCCGCGCCGACAAAGCGCCGCGCGCCGACGCCGGCAGTGACGTCGAGTATCAAGAGGGCGGCAAGAAGAGCGGCAAGAAGCTCAAGGGCACGGTCCAGCCCCGCGGTTACGTCTGCCCGGTTTGCCAAGGCCCCGACTTGTCCGACGAGCGTCAGTTCAACCTGATGTTCCGCACCCAGCTCGGCCCGGTCGACGTCATCGGCGACCTCGCGAATTTCGTCGAGAAGAACCGCGAGCTAGCTGGCGCCGATCTGCGCAAGGCGCTCGAAGAGCGTGTCCGCGAAAGCGCAGTCTTCCTGCGGCCCGAGACCGCGCAGGCGATGTTCGTGCAGTTCTTGAACGTCCAGCAGACCATGTCGATGAAGGTCCCGTTCGGCATCGCCCAGATGGGCAAGAGCTTCCGCAACGAGATCACCGTCGAACACTTCATCTTCCGCTCCTGCGAGTTCGAGCAGATGGAAATGGAGTTCTTCTGCGAGCCGGGTACTCAGGGCGAGTGGCTCGAGTACTGGCGCAACCAGCGCATGAGCTGGTGGAAGCGCTACGCGAACGACAAGGAGAAGTTCCGCTTTCGCGAGCACGAGGCGGACGAGCTGGCGCACTACGCCGACAAGACCTACGACATCGAATACGAGTACCCCTGGGGTTGGGGTGAGCTCGAAGGCGTCGCCTCGCGCACCGACTACGATCTCGGCAAGCACCAGGAACACTCGGGCGCCAAGCTCAGCTACTTCGATCAGCAGAAGAACGACCCGGCGACCGGCAAGCCCGGCTGGCGCTACCTGCCGTACGTCATCGAGCCGGCGGCCGGCGCGACGCGCGGTCTACTCGTGTACCTCATCGACGCGTATCGTGAAGAGGCGGTGCCCGGGAAAACCGGTGAGGACGCGACGCGCACGCTCTTGAAGCTTCATCCGCGACTCGCGCCCATCAAGGCTGCGATCCTGCCGCTGGTGAAGAAAGACGGCATGCCCGAGATCGCGCGTGACCTCGTGAAGCAATTCTACAAGGCCGGCGTCAACGCCAGCTACGACGAGCAACACGCCATCGGCAAACGCTATCGCAGACACGACGAGGCCGGCACGCCGTATTGCATCACCATCGACGGCCAAACGAAGGAAGACGAAACCGTCACCATTCGTGACCGCGATAGCATGCAGCAAGAGCGCATCCCGGCGGCGAAGGCCCTCGAGGTGGTTCAGGCAAGGTTGCGCGAGGCGTAAGGGTTGGTGCACAAGACGACTCCTTCGAAGGAGCTCGTCTTTGCGCCCACTCATCGTCCTCTCCGCGGTTGTATCCCTGGCCGTCGCGGCCCCCGCCCAGGCCCGCGATTGGTTCGTCCGCGCCGGCGCTGACAATGGCGACGGCTCGCTCGCCAAGCCGTTCGCCGACCCGTGGCAAGCACTCGACAAGGCCGAGGCCAATGACGTCGTCCACGTGACGGGCGGCAAGTACTTCGGCAAGCACAGCCTCGGGACCTGGACGCTCCCCTATGACGGCGTGCAGCTCATCGGCGGTTACGCCGTCGACTTCAAGTCGCGCGACCCGTGGAAGAACCTCACCGAGCTGCTCTGGGACAGCAAGTCGAAGAATTGGCCGAAAGAGGCGCGCCTCAACTCCAACTCCAAGAACAATGTCGTCGACGGCGTCGTCATCGACATGGTGGAGCAGAACGACTACGTCGACCCCGAGCGCACCGGCCGCCGCGACAAGTCCGCGGAGCGCGCCATGCATTTCACCAAGCCGGCGACGGTCCGCAATAGCGTCATCGTGAACCCCGGCGAGTACGGCATCACCTGCCGCGGCGCGTCCGTCATCGAGAACAACCTGATCGTCAACGCCGTCGGCTGGGGCATCGAGGTGCAATCCGGCGAGAAGGAGGCGGCGCAGATCAAGAACAACACCATCGTCTTCAGCTGGACCTTCAAGGAAGCGGGGAAGGGCGCCTATCAGGGCTCCGCCATCTCGCTGCAGGGGCCCGCCGTCGTCACCAACAACATCCTCGCGCACAATGACAACCAGGGCGTCTACCAGACGGTGAAGCCCGAAAACGTCTCGCTCACCAAGAACCTGTTCTTCATGAACCTGTTCGCGAACCTCAAGTTCAGCGTCAACGGACAGGACCAGGGTATCGACGACAAGTCGATGGAGCTGCTCGAGGAAGTCGGTCTCAAGGCCTACGACGGCAACGTCGTCCAGAACCCCAAGCTCGCGCTCGACACCAAGTGGATGGACAAGTACTCGCAGCGTAGCGCCGGCGTGGCCGGCAAGCTGGTCATGGACGACTGGAACAAGCTGCGCAGCGAGCTCGGCTTGAATTTGACCGGCGGCGCTTACAAGCAGGCGACCGGCATCGCGCCGCCTTACGACTTGCTGAAGGCCTTGCAGCTCATGGCGCCCAAGAACGCCGACGGATATGGCGCGCGTGTCGCTAAAGCGGACATCAGATACGCTGGTGGCGGTGCCGTCGCCGCGGCTCCCCAGCGCGACTATCAGAAGGCGGAGCTGGCAGCCTGGGCCGACAACCCGGCGAGCATGAACGGGAAGGCCCTCGAGATGGTCGTCGCCGTTGGTCCGGTCGCCAACATCACCGGGCTCCCCTCGCAATACGACAAGGACCAGCACGCCGGTACCTACCTCTACGACAGCCAAGGCAACGGCAAGCGTGTCACCGGCTTCTACCCGAAGGGCTCGAGCAGCCAACGCGGCCTCGACGCCGCGAGCGGCTACTACCAGGGGAGCGGCAAGCCCGACCGCCTCTACACCGTGCGCGGCGTTGCCTACACGATGAACAGCGTGCCCAAGGCGGGCTTCCTCGTCGAGAGCATCGAGTCCGCCGCGGCGGGCAGCTCGGCCGCGAGTGCGCAGGCGCGTCCGGTGGGTCGTGACTGGTTTGTCAAGGCGGGCGCCACCGGCGGCGACGGCAGCCGCGACAAGCCGTTCCGCGATCCGTGGCAAGCGCTCGAGAAGGCGCAGTCCGGCGACAACATTCACGTCGCCGAGGGCGAGTACAACGGCAAGCTCAAGGCCGGTAACTGGGCGATCCCGACGACGTACATCGCGTTGATCGGCGGCTACGACAAGGACTTCAAGAGCCGCAATCCATGGAAGAACCCGACGCTATTGCGGACGGGCGCCGACTACAAAGGCCATCGCAACGGCTACACCATCGAAGGCGGTCAGACCGACCATAGCGGCGCCATTCTCGACGGCTTCGTTTTCGACAAGCAGCAAGACAACAAATACAAGTCGAATGGCGACCTCGACTACGACAACTCCGACAAGAACCAGCACGTCTGGATCTCGCGGCCCGGGTCGATCATCCGCAATTGCATCTTCTCGAACGGTGCCGAGGGCGCGCTGCGCACCTCGAACGGCGTCACCGTCGAGAACAACATCTTCATGAACCACCTGCGCAAGGTGGTCGACGTGCAGCCGGGCTTCGGGACCGACCCGTTCATCTTCCGCAAGAACACGGTGGCGTTCTCGTGGGACATCCGCTTTGGCCAAGGGCACGGCTCGGGCGGCAACCTGCTGATCATCGGAACCCGCATTCCGGCGATCGTCGACGGCAACATCTTCGAGTTCGCCGACAACGACGCCATCCGCTTGAACGCGGACGCACGTGACGTCGAGCTCGTGAACAACACCTTCGCGCACAATCTCTGGGCGAACGTGCAGAAGCCGGACGGTTGGGTCTCGGTCGACGACAAGACCTTCGCACAGCTCTCTGATTTCGGCTGGAAGAAGCTCTCCGGTAACCAAGTGGTGAGCGCGAACCTGCCGGTCACCAAGGAGCTCCTCGACGTCTACCTGAACCGCACGGCGTACGTGCCGGGGAAGGTGACGATGGACGACTGGAACAGCCTGCGCGAGGTGCTGGGGCAGCCGCTCATGGCCAAGGGTGCCCAAGGCCCGAGCGGCTTCATGCCCGCGTACGACTACAAAGAGGTTCTCAAGATGTTTCCGAAGAACCCGAAGGTGTCCGCTGGAGCGCGCGCGCAGGATCTTCCGGTCAGCTTCAAGGGGAGCTGAGGGTCAGCGCGCCCGATCACCCCGCTGGATCCTCGCCAGCTGGGCCGCTGCTTCCTTGGCGGCGGCCTTGTCGCCGAACTTGCGCGCGCCTTCTTTCACGTCGCGCCATACCTCGACGCTGTCGTTGTGCTCGAGCGCGAGAGCTTTGAGCGACTCGTACCCGGCGCGGTCGCCGGCGCGCCACGCGAGCTGCGCGCGGCGCAAACGCACCCAGGGATGATCGCCCTTGATCTCGGCTGCGCGGTCGACGCGTGTCTTCGCTTCGGCCAATCGGTTCAAGGCGATGAGCGCGCCCGCGGACCCGAGATAGGCGCCGGCGTCGTTGGGACGGCCGCGCGCGAGCAGCTCGTAGTCGGTGAAAGCGCGCTCGTAGTCGTCGGAGAGCATCCGCAATCGCGCACGCAGCTTGAGAGCGTTGGCATCGGTGCCGTCGGCACGCAGCGAGCTGGTGCAGGCCTCGATGGCGCCGGCGAGGTCGCCCTGGGCGGCGCGCGCCTCGGCGAGCAGCAGCCAGGCTTCGGCGCGTCCTGGATCCTTTTCCACGACCGGCTCGAGCACCGCCGCCGCCGCCTTGGCGTCGTCGCTCTGCAACAACGCGTAGGCATAGTCTTGCTGGACCCGCAGGTCCTCCGGCGCGAGCCCAACGGCCCGCTTGAGCTCGGCCACGCCGTCCGCTGTCCGTTTTTGCAGCAGGAGAGTGAGACCGAGCTGTTGCACGAACTCGGCGTCGTCCGGCGCCTTGGCGAGCCATTCGCGGTAAATGCGCTCGGCGTTCGCGTAGTCGCCGGCGATGTCGTACACGCTCGCCAGCTCGGCCGACTCGTCGCGGCCGACTGCGCCCATCGCGCGGGCCTTCTCGTATTGGGTGATTGAGTCGGGCAAGCGTTCCGCTTGCGCGTACGCTCGCGCCACCGCCAACGTGTCCGCGACGCTCATCGGCGGCGGTTCAGCGCCGGCGCGCCCTGGGCCCTTGGCGCCCTGGCTGCACGCCAGCAACGAGGCGGTGAGGGCCAAACTGGCTACGTTGCGCATCATGATGGCCTGCATATCGTGACATCGACGGCCGTGAAACGATTGCTTCCGGCCATGGACTCCTAGTACGAACGAGTCGAACCCATGTTCGACCCAATCCTCGGTCTCTTCTCGACTGATCTAGCGATCGACCTCGGCACTGCCAACACCTTGGTCTACGTGCGCAAGCGCGGCATCGTCGTCAACGAGCCGTCGGTGGTC
>JBGGMJ010000079.1:0-68309 GCA_041288095.1 Myxococcota bacterium | reverse complement strand
GATGGATGCGAAGAGGAGCACCATCATGACAACGCCGGGGAAGAAGAACTCGAGGTAGCCGACGTCGCTGCCGGGCATCTTGAAGGTCGACGCCATGCCGCTACCGATGACCAGCCAGACGATGATGGGCTGCCCCAAGGCACCGATGACGCGCGAGGGTTGGCGCAAGAAGCGCATGACATCGCGCCGCCACAACACACCGATGGTCGCGGCGTCGTAGCTCTTGGGCGCTTTGCGCGGCGCGACAGCGAAGCTGGTCATGGCTTGTCCTCGCCCACATCGGTGTCGAGGGCGCGGCCGGTGAGCTTCAAGAAAGCGTCGGCCAGCGTCGGCCGGCGAACCTGGATCGAGTCGATGGTGCCGGGCGGGAAGAGCTCGACGATGCGCGGAACCATGATGTGCGCTTCGGCGGCCTCGATGAGCACCTTGCGGCCGCTCACGCGAGGAGTGACCGCGAAGGCTTGCGCGAGATCGGTGGCGAAGGTCTCGGGGCTCGCCGTCTCGATGACCAGAATGTCACCGCTCACGCGTTTGAGTAGCGCTCGAGGCGTGTCGAAGGCGACCACGCGTCCGTTATCGAGGACAACGAGCTTGTCGCACTTCGCGGCTTCGGCCTCGCCGTGGGTGCTCGCCAGCACGGTGAGGTTCTGATCGCGCTTCAAGGCACCGATGAGTCGCCAGGTGCGCTCGAAGGCATGCACGTCGAGACCGGTCGTGGGCTCGTCGAGCACCAGGAGGCTGGGGCTGTGGATGATGGAGCGCGCGAGCTCGAGGCGACGCTTCATGCCGCCCGAGAAGGTCTTCACGCGATCGCCGGCTCGGTCGTGCAGCTCCATGAAGGTGAGGAGCGCATCGGCGCGGCTCGTCGCTTCTTGCGCGGGGATGCCGAAGAGGCGGGCACCGAGCGTCAGGTTCTCGCGCGCAGTGAGGTGCGGGTCGAGGCTTGCTTCCTGGAAGACCACGCCGAGCTGGGCGCGAAAGCGTTGATCGGTCGGCTCGACGACATGACCATCGAGCCAGAGGGTGCCGTGCTTCCACTTCGCGAGGCCGATGACACAACGAACGAGCGTCGACTTGCCCGAACCGTTGGGGCCAAGGAGCCCAACGACCTCGCCCGGCTGGATGCTGAAGGTGACGCCGTCGAGGACCAAGCGGTCGCCGAGCTGGCACTTGAGATCGCGCACCGTGAGGCGCGGCAAAGCTTCTGCTGGGAGATCGAGATCGTCCACGTCTGCGTTTTTAGCCCGCGGCGGCGGATCGACTGGTAGCGATTCGCCGACGCGCACTCAACGCGCCCCGATCCCGAGAGCGATGAACAGGAACGTGATGTAGAGGAGCGAGGCGTGCAGCGAGGCTCGGGCCCACTTCACCGAGGCACGCGCCGCGAGCCCCATGAGGTTCACGGCGAGGAAGCCAGCGCCGAGCACGATGGCCATGAGCGCGTAGTGCGGACCTTCGACGCCGAGCGGGACGAGCGACAGCGCCACCGGTGTGAGGACCAGCGTGAAGATGACCATCACGACCTTGGTCGCGTCTTCGGTGAGCACGAGTGGCAGGGTCTTGAAGCCACCGCGCGCGTAGTCGTCATTGCGATAGAACGCGATGGCGATGAAGTGCGGCACTTGCCAGATGAAGAGGATGGCGAAGAGCACGAGGCCGGCGATGTCGAGGCGACCGGTGATGGCCGTCCAACCCATGAGAGGCGGGATGGCGCCCGGGACGGCGCCCACGAAGACCGCGAGCGACGATGACCGCTTGAGCGGAGTGTAGGCGGCGACGTACGAGGCAAAGGCTAGGGCGCCGAGACCCGCGGTGAGGACGTTGGTGAGAAAACCCAAGAGGGCGACGGCGATCACGGCGCCCGCGGAGGCCGCGGCGATCACGGCGTTCGGGTCCAAGCGCAGCAGCGCGAGCTGGCGATTTTCGGTGCGCGTCATGAGGGCGTCGACGGAGCGCTCGAGGTAGCAGTTGGTGGCGTTCGCCGCGGCCACGAGCAGCGCGATGGCGAGGAGCGTGAGCAAGGCGCCCGCCGCGTCGAGGGCGCCCGGCGCGAGCCACATACCGCCGGCGGCGGTGAAGACCACGAGGCTCGAGAGCCGCGGCTTGGTGAGCGACGCGGCGTCGCGCAGCGCGCGGATGAGGCCGCCGCGAGCGGTTTCGGCGACCTGGATGGATGGTGCTGCTGTTTCGACCAACATGGCGAAGACCTTTTCGCGCGCAACCGGCTCAGGTTGCGTGAGCGAGCTCCCTTTGCGGCGAAGGACTAGAGCTTTCGGCCTGTGCCTTGCCCAAGACCGTGAAGAGCGCGACCAGCACCGCGAGCAGCAAGGCGCCACAGCCGAGGTGCAGAGTCGCGAGAGGAACCGAGATATATGTCTGGACGGTGCCGACGCCCAGGATGACCTGGAGCGTGACCAGTGCGTGGCTCGCGATGACCAAGAGCTTCGCGGGCTTGTTGCCGGCGCGCTTTGCCGCCTTCAGGATTGGCAGCGTCAGGGCGATGATGGCGGCGAGCAGGAGAACGCCCAGGACGCGGTGGGTAAAGTGCAGGTGCGCCGGTCCGCCGTGCGGTGCTCCGCCATTGCAAGCAATGACGTCGATGCCACAGGCTAGGCTCGCGCCGGTATGCTTGATGAAGGCGCCGAGGAGGATTTGCACGTAGAGGCCCGCGATGACGCCGCCGAGCCAATTGCGCGCGATCGCGACCTTGGGACCAAGCTCGCCGCTAAAGCGGACAGCGAGCACCGCGGTGAGCGCGAGGATGATCATCGACAAGCCGAGGTGGCCGGCGGAGACCACGTAAGGCAGGCGCAAGACCACGGTGAGGCCGCCGAGGATGCCCTGGATGATGATCAGCTGCAGCAGCCCGAGCACGCAGGCGACGCTGACCTCCGAGCGGCCGAGGCGCACGAGCACGACCAGCAGCGGGATATCGAGGAGGAAACCGGCGATCGCGAGTGGCCAGATGCTGCGACTGACCCCCGCGCCAGCAAGCACCGCGTGGGCGATGATGAGCGCGAGAGCGGTGCCGAGCAGCGCCTTGGGCACGACGTCCTTGCGCTTCTTGAGAACGACCAGCACCAGGCTGATGGCGGCGAGACCGATGAGCGAGCCGAGCAGACGGTGACTGTGCTCGTAGAGGATGCCGCCTTGCATGGGCGGGAAGGCATCACCGTAGCAAAGTGGCCAGTCAGGGCATGCGAGCGACGAGCCAGTGCCATGGACGATAGCGCCCAGCATCATCATGAGGACGATGAGGGCGAGGGTAGCGAGAGTGAGCGCCCGTTCCATGGTTGCGGGCGCTTATAGGAGTCGAAAATTGAGGGGTCAAGCACACTTGGGGTGCGGCGTTGGGTCGCAGGGACGCTAGAGGGAGTCAGGGCCAGGCGCGATGGCTCGCACCGCATCAGCGTACGACGTCGGATGACAGGCGCTCTTACCGACCGCCGCGGCCCAACCGTGGACCAGCACGGCAGCCGCGAAATTCTGCGCGGCCAAACACTGTTCTTCGGTGTAGTTCCAACCAGTCGCGGCAGTCGCCCGCATCTGAATGGCCATCTTGTTACCCGGGCCGCGGAGCAGCTCGAACGCGAGAATATGGATCGCCACCGTGGCGGCGCCAGTCTGGTGGGCGAGGCCTGGGAGGGCCACGGGCTCGTTGGCGTCCCAGGCTTTGAGCTTAGCCTCGGCGTCACGGAGACCGGCGTCTGAAGGTCGGATCACAGTGGGCCTCGGGGCTCTCGCCCAGCCGACGGTGTACAAAGGGAGCTGCGTCTCGTCCAAGAGCTGCCCGCTAAGGGCCTTGCGTTCCCACCGCTGTTGCTCGCCCCGAGGTACCTGTCGAAACTCGATCATTGGTGTGCTCCGAAAGACGTCCCATTTGTCGTCTGCGGAGTTGAGTATCGAAGATTGGTTCACGACCGTTGCGCCCAACGCGGTGACGCCGTGGCAAGGCGCCGGCGTCAGTCCTTCGGCTTGTCGCCGTCTTCTGGGGCCGGCGTAAGGTGCCGGAAAACCTCGCGGATGACTTGGATTCGCTCGGTGCCGCCCTGGTTCTGACGCGCGTATTCCTTGATGGAGGTCATGGGCCCGTGCATGAGCTTGTTGACGACGGCGCGGGTCGCACGCTCGACCGCGTCGCGTTGTTCGGCGGTCATGCCCCGGGTCACGCGCTCCACCTCGCCTGAGCGAACCGCTTCGATGGCCTCACGCAGACCGGCGATGAGCGGCCCGGCGCTCTGCGCGCTCTCCCAGGCATCGAGCTTCGCAAGCTCCTCGCGAACCATGGTCTCGGCCTGTGGTACGGCGCGCTTGCGGCGGGCGAGGTTAGCGTCGACCAGCGATTGAAGCGCCGAGAGGTCGTGGAGGAAAACGTTGACGAGCTCGCTGCGCGGGGCTTCGATGTTGCGCGGGAGCCCGAGGTCGACGAGCGCCAAAGCAGTGCCGGGCCGAGTCCCCGCGGCGCGCTCGAGCATGTCACCGGTAATCGCGGGCGCCTGGGCGCGTATGGCGGTGGTCACCACGTGTGCCTCGGTCAACAGCTTGGGGAGCTGCGTGAGGTCGGCGGCTTCGCCGGAAACCTCGCGAGCCAACGCCTGCGCCTTCTCCAGCGTGCGATTCACGATGACGAGGCGCTGGGGATAGTGCGTCGCGAAGTGCTGCGCCAGGAGCCGGCCGGTTTCCCCTGCCCCGACGACGACGACGACGCAGCGCGAGAGCTCACCATAGATGCGCGTCGACAAGTGCACGGCAGCCGAAGCAGTCGACACCGCGCCTTTGCCGATCTCGGTCTCGGCGCGCGTGCGTGCTCCCACGCGAAACGCCGATTGCACGACGCGATCGAAGACGGTGCATTGCGCCAGGTGCTCACCGGCGTCGGCGTAGGCCGACTTGAGCTGGCCCAGGATCTGCTGCTCGCCCAAGATCATGGAGTCGAGCCCGCTCGCGACGCGGAACATGTGCTCGATGCTCGCCTGTCCGCTATGGCGGTAGAAGACCTCGGTCTTGGGGAAGCGCTCTTGGCCCACGACCTCGCGAAGCCGCTCGGCGAGGTACGCACCGGCATCGCCGCGCTCGTCGGGAACATGCGCGTAGATCTCGGTGCGGTTGCAGGTCGAGAGCACGAGCGCGCCATCGGCGGCGCCGTCTTGCGCGAGCCGCCGATAGAACGCCGCGACTTCTTCGGGCGAAAGCGCCAGACGCTCGAGCGCCTCGAAGGGCGCGCTCTTGAATGACGCGCCCATCATTTCCAACCTGCCGAAGCGGGCGGGCTGCTGCGCGCTGCTCATGTCTGGAACCTATGGAGCACCGGCCAGATCGCCGCGCCGCTGATCGCCGCCACCGCGAAAGCGAAGGCAAGCAGCGAGAGATAGACCGTTCGCGCACCCTTGAGGCCCAGACCAAAATAGGAAAGGAGCGCGACGCCGTAGATGAGCCAGATGCCGAGCGCGCCGATGACGTAGGGATTGCGGTAGGCCGACTCGGAGACGTCTTTTGTGATGACGAAGCCGACGATGATGCTCGCCGTCAACAACACCCAGCCGAGTGCCGTGGCGCCGAAGCCCATGCCGGCGAGCTTGTCGAGCGGCGGCAGACGCTGAAAGACCACGCCAAAGCGCTTGGCTTTGAGCGCACGGTACATCACGACGTACATGATCGCGTAGACCGCGCCGACGACGAACGCCGAGTGCGCAAGCACCGCCGCGAACGCGTGCAAGCTGAAGCCGGCACTGGCGCTCGGCGACGGGTGTGTCGCTTGGTGCATGAGCGTCGATGCGATGAGCTGCATGACGACGACCATCGGCAGCTGGAAGGGGCCGGTCACTTTGCTGCCCTGGACACGCTCGACGTAGAGGTAAACACCGGCGACCGACAGCGCGACCGCCGAGAGGACCTCCGGCATGGTGGCGATCGGGGAGCTTGCATGGTGGAGGCTGCCCAGCAGGAAATAGACGCAGTGCAAGCCGAACACCGCGACCAGGAAGGGCGTGCAGGTGCGCGCGCTGAAGGGATCGTCGCGCACCAGGTAAACGATGTAGTTCACCATCGCCAACGCATAGAGCAGCGGCAGCAACGTATTGAGCAGGTCGAGCGCTGTTTGCATGGCGTGCGGACACTTTCTCAGACTTGCGCGAGCCCCGAAAGGCCCCGCCCGAGGGGATGTTAGCAGGTCGCGGCCCATCTTGTGCGTCCTCCGCGCCGAGGGCTTCCAGGCTCGGCGCGGAGGACGACAATTCCCCTCAAGGTTTCCCTAACCCATCCAGTCGTTCCTTCGCCGTAGGCGACGTACCCACGGTCACGTGGTCACGGACGCGGGCAAACAGCTTCGGGCCGAAACCCCTCACGCGGAGCAGCTCCGTCACCCGCTTGAACGGTCGCTTGGCGATGATCGCATCGGCTCGCTTACGTCCGACTCCCGGCAAGCCGTCGAGCTCCGCCGCGGTCGCAGTGTTGAGGTCGACGAGCTTCACCGCCGCGGCGCTCCCCTCCTCCACGGCGAGGGCACTGCGCCCCCCCGCGATCAGCAGCGAGCACACGAAAGCCAAGAGCCCCACGCGCCGTGCCGGTGTCATGCGGCTTCTCGCTCTTGGCCGTCTTCGCGCTCTTTGACCTCGCGGACGTGGAGCTTGCCGTTGAGCGGCAAGGCATCGAGGAAGATGTTCAGCGAGTCGTCGCGGTTGGTGAACGCGGTGCCGACGCGCTTCCACAGCGGCTTCTCGAGGCGCTCGTTCTCGATGATGACGAAAACACCCTTGGGCTTCTTGTCCGACATGACTCTCTCCAGCGCCGCGTTGTGCGACTGAGGAGAGGCATCGCAGGAGGCGTGCCAAGGCGCGGGGCGCTCAAAGAGGGACTGCGCCGCGGATTGGCGAGGGCCCGCATGCGGGTGTCGCAGTTTGCGACGCGAAATTTCGAGGGACTGGTGCGGTGACCGATCGCCTACGGCCGATTAGTCGGCGAGCTTATCCAAGTGCAGCAGGTCGTACTGCGCTTTGCCGCCGGCCATCGTGATGATCATCGCCATGCCGTGCGCTACGCGGCCGTCGTTCAAGCTCTCCGCCGAGGCGGACGCACTGCCGGCGTTGACGAACAGGTCGGTCATCTCGGTCTTGGGCTCGATCTTCGAACGCATGTCGGAGCCCATGGCGCTGCCGCCGGACTCGAGAATGTGGCCAAAGATGCCGAAACGAATGCCCTTGTCGACGATGAACGCTTGCAGCGCCGGATCGCCGACGTTGTTCGCCGTCTTCATCCAGTCGATGCCGCCGTTGCCGACCCCGCGCGGCGGACCGTGGGAGACGAGCACCACCGGTCCCTTGCCGGGCTTGAGACGCCCCAAGGCGTCGACGTCCGCTTTGCCGTACACACAACCCGCGCCTTGGCGGACGAACTTCTTGTCGTAATAACCCGGCATGGTCCACAGCTCGGCGTCGTCGAGGAGTAGCTGACGCACCCAGCCGCCGTTGACGAGGTTGGGATAGGTCTTCTCCTTCTCGAGGAAGACGCGACCGAAGCTGCCCTTGCTCTCGGCGTTGCCCATCAGCACGACGGTCGGCAGCCCCGACCCGCCGAGGGCGTCGAACACACCCTCGAGGCCTTCCTCCTCGAGCGACAGGTCGCCGTTGACGACGACCCACTCGACGCCCGCTTTCTTGAATGCGGTGAAGGCACGCGAGAGGTTCGCGAGGGTCTCGGGGCCCGCGTCCTTGATGGCGCTCAAGACACCGAGGACGATGCGGTCATCGGCGTCGGGGGACTGCACCTCGAGCTTGTAGCCGGTGTGCTTGTAGCTCTTGTCGCCGAGCTGGATGGTGCGGCCACCCTTGATCGTGTCGAAAGGAGCGGGGCACTTGAAGCGGTTTGCTCTGGTGAAAGCGGCCCAGCTTGCGTGCTCTGCGGCGTGGACCGAGCCAGCGATAGACGATACGAGGACGATGACGACGACGGCGAAGCGCATCCGGATCACCTCGGGGGACTTGTACGCTTTTACACGAAGCCGAAGCGCGGAGCGAACGCTAGGATGGCCACCGATCTAAAAGGTGTACGCGTGGTGGTGACCCGCCCCAGGTCGCAGGCCGGGGAGCTCGCCCGCCTCTTGTCCGAACGCGGCGCGGCCGTGGTCGTGCGGCCGACCATCGAAGTAGTGCTTCGTGATGACCGGCGCACCGTGGAGAGACTCGCGGCGATCAGCCCGGCGACCACCGACGCGGTCCTGGTGACCAGTGGCAACGCGGCGCACGCCCTGGCCACCTACTCGACACCCGCCGCCCGCGCCGTGCCGATCTTCGCCGTCGGGTCCGCTACAGCGGATGCTTTGCGTCGCCAAGGGTTCGGCGACGTCCGCGTCGGCATGGTCGCGAGCGGCGCGGGGCTCCTCGACTACATGCGCGGAACGCTCGGCGACAGGTTGGCGGGGATGCGTCTGCTGGCGCCGCAATCGAGCCGGGCCCACGACACCTTGGTGAGCGGACTCATCGCGTCGCGTGCCGAGGTCGAGATCGTGACCGCTTACGATACGCGCGTGGTGCGGGACGGCGAACCGCTACCTGCCGAGCCCATCGATTGGATCACCTTCACCAGCCCGTCGGCGGTCGAAGGCTTCCTGACGGCGCTCACGTTCCCTCGCGGAGCGCGCGTCGCGTGTTTGGGAGCGACGACCCGCGATGCCGCGGAGGCGCAAGGACTGCGTGTGACCGTCGTGCCGCGCACACCGTCCCTCGTGGGGCTGGTCGACGCCATCGCCGAGGCCGTCTGAGGCTCAGGCTCCGGCAGCGCGAAAGTCGCCGCTCGCCCCGCCTCGTTTTTCGAGGAGCTGCACGGCTTCGATGACCATGCCGCGATCGACCGCTTTCAACATGTCATAAATGGTGAGCGCGCCAACGCTCGCGGCCGTGAGCGCTTCCATCTCGACGCCGGTCGGGCCGGTGGTCTCGGCGTGCGCGGTCAGCGTGACCACCGTGTCGCCAACCTCGATGTCGACCTCGAGGCGGCTGAGCGTAAGCGGATGACACAGGGGAATGAGCTCGCTGGTGCGCTTGGCGGCCTGGATGGCGGCGACACGGGCGATGGCGATGACATCGCCCTTCTTGGCCGTGGCGTCGCGAATGGCGGCGATGGCCTCGGCGCTCGCGCGGACTCGGGCGCGGGCGATGGCGACACGGCGGGTCGCGGGCTTGGCGCCAACGTCGACCATGTGCACCGCGCCTTGCTCGTTGGTGTGGGTCAGCGTCTTCGTCGCCATGGGTGCCTCGTGCGTGCGCGCGGGTGGATCCAAAAAACGCGTCGCAGAATGCGACGTAGAGCCGGCGGGCCGTACGAAATCAAGCTCTGACGCGGCTGAGACGCTCATTGTGTTGGCTCGCGGCTTGAATGACGTCAGCGCATGACCAACGTCGACGACCTGGAGCTTCACGCGCTCCTCGAGCTCATCACGGGAGACCCCGCGCCGCTCGGCTGCGACAGCGTGCGCTTGTCGGGCATGGGTATCGCGGAGCTCGAAGCCGCGGGGTTCACGCGCGTGGCCGCAACGCGTGTGCGCGGTGCCTTCGAGCTTGCCCGCCGTAGCAGACTGGGCAAGGCACCACCAGCGGCGATGTCCTCACCCGAGGACGCGTATGCGTGTGTGGCGCCGCTGCTCGATGATCCGGCGCACGAGCATTTCGTGGTGGTGGTGCTCGACGTGCGCAACCGGCCGAGACGGGTAGTGCGCGTGGCCATGGGGTCGGTGGATCGCTGCGCCGTCGATCCACGCGAGGTGTTCGCGCCGGCGATCCGCGAACATGGCAGCGCCGTGCTGGTGGCGCACAATCATCCGTCGGGCGATCCGACACCATCCTTCGAGGACATCGCGTTGACCCAACGGCTGGCTCGCGCCGGCGAGGTGCTGGGCTTGCCGATCCTCGATCACATCATCGTCGGCAGCGGGCCGTTTGTCCGCCAAAGCAAACATTTCGTGAGCCTCGCCGAGCTGGGGATTCTCGGAGGAGACCGGCCGAAAGACGATGTCGGAGTGAAAACCGATCGTGCGCCAACACGCGCGCGCCGCTCGAAGAAACCGCAGACACTGCGCTTGTTGCGGAGGAGGTGAGCGCCGATGGCGACTTATTGCACGGCGTAACCGCTGCTGCCGCGGAGCAGCGTGCGGTCGCGAGCAACCAGGCTTTCGCCGGCACCGAGGCGTGGGAGGACACAGTCCTCGCGCGGCCAAAGGCTGGCGGTGACGGCGGCGGTGACTCCCGCGGCGGGGTTGCCCCACTGGGCGAACTGCACCAGCGCGTTGCCGGCGCGCAAACGCACTTCGAGCTTTCCGGCGTCGCTGATGGCGGCGGGCACGGTGGCGCTGGCGTTAGGGGCGAGGCCCGCGGCGGGCACGCCGATCAACGGCACTTCGAGATCGTCGACCGTGAGGAGAATGCCGGTCGACGCGTCGTCGAGGTCGACCTGGGTGGTGCCGGTGTTGGTCAGCGTGATGGTGCCGTCGACGCGCGAGGCGAGGGTCACGACGACGGTGGCCGAGGTCGCCGGCGCGGCGGCAGGCTCGGTGCAGGTTTGCCAGTTAGTGACGCGGTCGATGACCTGGTTTGCGGCGCCGGGAGTCGCGCGAGCCGGGTTCCACACGGGAGGTGAGAGAGGGCCGGGGTTGCGCGAGATCGACTCGCCGGGGACATAGGTGCCGAGCGGCGCGGGATCACCGGGCCAGAGGGCCGCGGCGACGGTCACGAGTGTGCTCGGGCCGCCGGCGGTACGCACGTAGTCGAGCAAGACCGTGGCGTCGGTGGTCGTACCGGGGGCCGCGAGGAAGGTTTCGGTGTCGCCTTCGATGGCGGTAGAGCCGGCAAGCGCGATGGCACCGGGCGGGCAGACGCGGGTTGTATCGACGAGGCCGAGGCAGACGACGAGAGTGGCACCGGCCGCCAAGGTATTGCTCGGGACGGGCGCGCATTCGCCGTCGTGGCAGACGCGGACGCCGGTGAGGTCCAAAGCGTCGGCGGAGATGTTCTCGAGCTCGATGAACGACGCGGCGGACGGTGAGCTCGCGGGGCCGACTTCGCGCAATGCCAGGGTTGCCGCCGGAGCCGGGCACGCCGTACCCGCCACGTAGCAGCCCGAGAGTGTGCCATTGCGGACAATCGAGCTATCAGCTGGACGTGGGAACGGTACGGTGACGACCGAGCCCGTGGTCGCGGCGCCGCTCTGGAGGGCGCCGACGAACAGCGCCGAGCCTTGCGCGGCGGGATCGCTCCCCCAAGCCAGATAGCTCTGGACGGTGCCGGCGGCGTCTTTGAGCGCGACTTCGCCGCTCTGCGCCGGGTTGGCGACGGCGAGCGGCGCGAACAGGTTGCCGGCGGGGACGGTCAATTGCGTGGCACCCACCGACGCCGGGACCGGCACCGTGGTGTCTCCCGAGGAGACCAGCACGTAGCCGGTGAGGTCCAGGTCCGCGGGCTTCACGAGAGTCACGGACTGGGTGCCGCTCGGCACGACCTCGACGATGCGCGCGCCCGCGAGCACCGGAGTATCGATTGGCTGCTGTTCCGGCCGGCCGATGCCGTCGGCGAAGCGGTCGCGCCGGCACGCGGACAGCCCTAGGGCGACGGAGAGCAAGAAGGGCCAGGCGCGGTGCGAAAACATGAAGGACGGCATGCGAAGGGTCAGGGCTCTAGCATGCCGGGCGGGGAGGTGCGAGGGCCGCGACGCTCAGTACTCGAGCTCTCGCTTGAGCGGACGGGTGAGCAAGTCGGTCACGGCTTTGCGGGCGCTCGCGCCTTCGTAGATCACCTTGTAGACCGCCGCGGTGATCGGCGCGTCGACGCCCAGCTTGGCCGCGAGCTGGTGCGCCGATTGGGCGGTGCGAATGCCCTCCGCGACCTGTTTCACCTCGGCGATGGCTTCCTCGAGAGTCTTGCCACGACCGAGCGCTTCACCGATGGCGCGGTTACGCGAGAGCGCGCCGGTGCAGGTGAGCACCAGGTCGCCGA
The DNA here is from genome assembly GCA_041288095.1 of Myxococcota bacterium. Lineage (GTDB taxonomy): Bacteria > Myxococcota > XYA12-FULL-58-9 > XYA12-FULL-58-9 > JALHOP01 > JALHOP01. Next base: position 56,331 of record JBGGMJ010000079.1, on the reverse strand, counting down.
AGCCGGCGAGCCCGGCGAGCGTCATCGGGTGCGCTCCCTTGGCGACCGCGAGGCGCGTGATCTCGGCGAGGCCGCGGGTGATCATGGCCGCGCGGGTGTTGTCACCCAGGCCCATGCCGGTGGCGGCGCCGGCGGCGATCGCCATGACGTTCTTGAGCGCTCCACCGAGCTCGACGCCGACGACATCGGTCGTGGTGTAGGCGCGGAAGTAGCCGCCCGAGATGCGTGCTGACACCGCGTCCGCCAGCGCGAGGTCGCGACAGGCCAGGACCACCGCGGTCGGCATCGACATCATGATCTCGCGCGCGAAGCTCGGTCCAGACAGCGTCAGGGTGTGGTTCTGCCAGGACTGCCCCAGGACGTCGACGACCACTTCCTCGAGAGTCATCAAGGTGTCGTTCTCGATGCCCTTGGCAGCGAGAATGAGAGGCACTCGCGGAAGCTTGCTCTTGAAGTCGCCCAAGACCTGTCGGGCCACCTGGCTCGGGGTAGAGAGGACGATCAAATCGGCGCCTGCCAGCGCTTCATCCCGGTCCGCTGTGGCGGTGAGCCGGGTACTGAGCTCGAAGTCCTGCAAGTAGTCGGGATTTCTACGAGTCTGGCGCATGGTGGCGCAGCGCTCGGCGTTGCGCATCCACAGGCAGACGTCCATCCCCTGGCGGGCCATGAGCTCCGCCAAGGCCGTTCCGAAGCTGCCGCCGCCTAATACCGCCACTCGCTGCATCGGAGTCTCCCAACCGACAAACGTTCGCCGCGAACGCGCCCAAACTATTTTGCAGAAACCCGATCGAGGCGCCGCCGATATCTGTACATCCCTTTCCGGCTTTGGATTGCAAGCGTCGGTTGCCGGTGCCCCGGCAGCGCATGCGGACCGGTCTGAAGTCATCCACATCGAAATTCGCATTCGACTTGGCTCGCGCTCTATCCACGGGCGCGGATCGGGAGAGCTGTATCCGGTGCCCCGGGTATGGCTCGAAGGCCACCACCATGTCGCGAACGAAGCAGTCTTTCGCCCGCGAGGTCTTTCTTGAGCCGCTCCATATCCATTCAGCCCGGCAGCTCGCCCGCTAACGCGGACGCGCACGATATCAACTTCGGGATCGATCCCGAAGTCTTGCTGGCGTCCGGCATCCTCCGTGATCCGAACGATCCCCGGCAGGCCTCGCTCCGCGCCAAGAGCCTCATCGATGTCGGCCGCTTCCGTGAAGCGCGCTCCATCTTGCACGGCCACGCCCATTCGGCTCCCGAGCCCTGGCGTGCCCGCATCGTCGACCAGCTCGCCCAGTGCGCCATGTACGGTGGCGGCGACTGGCGCAACGAGCTCGAGAAGGCTCTCGAGAATCACAAGCTCGTCGGCCTGAACCACGAGGCCGCTCTCACCCACCACCGTCTCGGCGACATGCACGTGCTCGCCGGCGCCTTCGTCGAAGCGGACACGCACTTCCTCGCCGCCGACCGACTCTTCAGCTTGCTCGGCGATGCCGGCAAAACCGCGCGCGTCGGCGCTTCGCGCGCTCGCTTGAAGCTGCGCATGGGCCAGCTCGAGCGCGCTCTCGACCGAATCGACGAGACCTTGCAGCGCCTGGGTGATCGCGAGCCCCGCATCCGCGCCCACGCCAAGCTCGAGCGCGCCCGCATTCAAGCGTGCCGAGGCCGTGAAGACGATGCCGCCCGCGAGCTCATCCAAGCCGAGGGCGTGCTAGGTGTCAGCGGCAACGCGACGGACCGGATCATCACGCGTCTGGCTCGCGCCGAAGCGTTGCTGGTGCTCGGCGACCCCACCCGCGCGGCTCGTGGTCTGCGCCGTCTGCTCGCCGAAGCCATCGGCATCGAAGACGTGGCCACTCGCGCCTTGGTGCACGCCCTCTTCGGCCAGGCGCTCCTCGATAGCGATCCCACGCAGGCGCGCCGCCATCTCACGCGCGCTCACCATCTCTTCAGCAACATCGCGGCGGAATACCAGATGGCGTCATGCGAGCTCTTCCTCGCACGCGTCGATCAGCGCTTGGGCTTGAATCCCCGAGCCCGCTTGAAAGCGCTAATGCAACGCCCGCTCGACGAGTGGCCGCTATTGCAAGCAGAGCTCGCCATCGCCCGCGCCGAGATTTACGGTCGCGAGCAACCCGAGCGCGCCCGCGTGACGCTCCTCAAGGTGCGCTCGTTCGCGACCAGCCGCGGGCACATGAGCCTGGCCCGGGTCATTGACGCCGTGCTGGTCGAGCAGCGCCTCGCCGCCGGACCTGAGCTCGACGAGCTCACGCCCGTGGACCCACTGCCGCACGTCGAAACCGGCTCGTCGTATTCCGTCGACCAGCTGACGTTCGCAAGCGTCGCGCAGCCCGAGCCGTTCATCATCGACGAACGCCCGGTCCGCCCGTTCGGCGAGAAGCCGGCCGCGACTCCCGACCGACCGCGGAAGCGGACGATCGCCGAGCGCCACGATCTCGACCCCTACGATACCTTGGCGCACACCAACGCCGGGGACGCACTGCAAGCCCTGCAAGTGTTGTTGCCCGCCGCGGCGAACGAAGACGACAAGTCACCGGCCAGGGTCGAAGTTCCGGTGCAGAGCTCGAACCTGGTGGCGCTGCTCGCTTCGAGCTCCCGCTCGCGTTCGCGCGCGGAGCTCGAAGGGAAAGCTCCCGAGAACGCCCGCTCGAAGATGACGCTGGTGCCGCCGCCCACCGACATTTCCTAGCGAGCAATCAGCTTCGCGAGCGTGTCGAGCGCCGCGTCGACGGCCGCCCAGCCTGGTCCAGCCTTGCACGCGTGCTCGATGATCCGCGAAGGCTCCTCGAGCTCGGTCATGCCGAACGAGCCGCACGCTCCACGCAAGCGGTGCGCCGCGGTCCGAAGATCATCCACCGCGCCCGACCGAGCCCCCGACCGCGCTTCGTCGGCGAGCCCACGCATGCGGGCAATTCGCGCGGGGAGCCCGGCGCGAAACTCGGCGTGGATGGCGTCGATCTCGGCGTCCCCGCTCATGCCTCGATGAAACGCTCGATGCGGGCGCCGACGCTCATCAGCTTCTTCTCGAGGTGCTCATAGCCGCGGTCGAGGTGATAAATGCGACGCACCACCGTCTCACCTTCGGCGACCAGCCCGGCGAGCACGAGACAGGCGCTCGCCCGCAGATCGGTCGCCATCACGGTCGTGCCCGAGAGCCTGGCGACGCCTTGCACGAAGGCCTTGCCGCCGTCGACCCGCACCTGGGCGCCCATGCGGGAGAGCTCGGGCACATGCATGAAGCGATTCTCGAAGATGGTCTCGGTGATCACCGATGCGCCGTCGGACACCGACAAGAGCGCCATGAGCTGCGCCTGCATATCGGTCGGGAAGCCGGGATACGGCGCGGTCACCACGTCGATCGCCTTCGCCTTGCCCGCACGGTGGACGACGACCCGTGAACCCTCGACCTCGAGGCGCGCGCCAATGTCGCGTAACTTGTCCACTAGAGCGGTCTGGTGCTCGGGCACGCCGTCCTCGACCACGAAGCCTTCGCCAGCCATCGCGCCCGCCACGAGGAAAGTGCCGAACTCGATACGGTCGGCGACGACACGATGTTTGTAAGGCTTGAGCTTGCTCACGCCCTTGATGGTGATGGTGTCGCTGCCCGCTCCTTCGATGCGCGCCCCCATGGTGCCGAGCAATTCGGCGAGGTCGGTGATCTCGGGCTCGCGCGCGGCGTTGCGCAGCACGGTCGTCCCGTCCGCGAGTGTCGCGGCGAGCATGAGATTCTCCGTGCCAGTCACCGTCGGCATGTCGAAGAGGACCTCGGCGCCGCGCAGGCGGTCGCACTCCGCTAAAACGTACCCGTGCTCGAGAGTGATACGCGCACCCAAGCGCTCGAGGCCCTTCAAGTGCTGATCGATGGGCCGCGCGCCGATGGCACAGCCGCCGGGCAGTGACACCTTGGCCCGGCCGAAGCGCGCGACCAACGGTCCCAAGACGAGAATCGAGGCACGCATGGTGCGCACCAGGTCGTAAGGTGCTTCGAGCTTGTCGACCTTCGTGGCGTCGATGCGCACGACGTCTTGGTCGCGCGTCGAGCTCGCGCCCATCGAATCCAGGAGGCCGAGGAGAGTCTTCACGTCGGCAAGGTCGGGCACCCGCGTTAGCTCGTGCGTGCCTTCGGACAACAAGCTGGCCGCGAGCGCCGGTAGCGCCGCGTTCTTCGAGCCCGAGACCTTGATCGTGCCGGAGAGCGGCGCGCCACCACGAATACGAAGAGCGTCCACGAAAGCCTCCCTCTACGATTTACTTGGTCGCTTGCGCCTCGGCAGGCAAGTAGTCAGCCGCCTTCGCGGAGATATCGCTCGCGTCGCCGGCTCCGATGAGGTCGATGCGCCCGCGACCGACTTGCGTCGCCGTGGCGCGGCCCTGGCTGTCCGTTGCAACGAGCAGGGTCGCAAGCTCATTCCCATCGGCGCGCTCGAGGCGCACCGTGAGGACCGGCGCGGCGAGACCAGCGGCCTGCAGCTCGGGGTCGCCCGCGGCCTCGACCAGGACCTGCTCGGCTCGCAGGCCGAAGAGCCGATACAAGAGCCCCGAGCAGCGGCTGGCGTCGGCTTCCCGCGGCAGAGCGACCCCTTCGGGCACCGGGGATGCGGCTGTCAGCTGCCACGAGCCACCTTCGCCGGCCTCGAGCTTCACGCTTTCACCACCACGGGTGATCACGATGCCGCGCACGTCCTCGCGGGCGAAGTCGACGACGCGCAGATCGCGCAACGACTTGGGATCGACGTCGAGCTTGCGCGCCAGCCAGTCGCCGCTGATCTCCGCGAGCGGCGACGGTTCGCCCTCCCGCATCGCCGCCCAGCGCTCCAACCCGTCGGGCTCGGCGACGTGCGCCAAGGCCAAGACCTGCGAGCGGTTGCCGCTCAGGGTGAGACGCACGCGAATGACGTCGTTCGCGGCGAACCCAGCGGCCTTGCGAGCCGCCTCGTCGGCGACCTCGGCGATGAACCGCGTCGCCCGCAAGGTCGAGAGCGCCGTCGTCAAGCCCGAGAGCTGCAAGGCGTCGGCGCCGACGCTGCGGCCACCGTCCAAGAGCAGACGCTGTGAACCGTTTTCGCGGACGATGGCATAAAGGCGGCGGTCACCGCGCAAGACGTCCATGCGCTCGACATCGGCCGGCTCGAACACCAAGAGGCGCTTGTCACGCAGATCGAAGAGCGATTTGCCGACCTGGAACTCGATACCGGCGCCCACCATGGCGACGGCGTCGGTACCGCGCACCCGGGCGTAGACCTCACCGTTGAAGTCGTTTCGCTTTCCGAGCTCGAGCGTCTTGGTACCGTCGTCGCCAGCCACGGTCACCGCGACCTTCGGATGGTCGAGGCCAAACATGCCGAGCTCACTCGCCACCGGCGGCTTGCCGTCGATCTCGACGCTCCGCGTGCTGCTCACGTCCGCTACAGCGGCCACAAGACCGTCGACGATGCTGGCGTCGGCGGGCGCCGTCATCGGCTCGGTTAGCTTCCAGCCACTACCCTCGCGCGTCATCACGAACCGCCCGTGCCCGTTCTCGAGAGTCACGTCGCGCACGGAAGCAGCGCGGAAGGCGATCAACTTGGCGGCGGCGAGGCGCTCATCCTCGGCGGCGACATCGTACCGTTCCATCCACCACACGCCGGCGACCGCGAGAGCGCCGCAAGCGAGCAATACCAACATTCCGAGCAGGCGTCGGCGCATCATGTGTGAACCTCTAGCGCTGACGGCGCAGCAAAACGATGGCCGAGCCCAAGGCGATCAGCAGGACCGGCAACACGTCCATCGACGCGAAAACCAGCGTGTTCATCTGATCACCGGTGAGTAGGAGCTGACTGGCGGCGCGCGTCTTCGGGCGGATCGTGATCTTGTTCTCTTCCTCGGCGAGCCACGCGAGGACGTTCAAGAAGAGGTCGGGGTTGCCTTGGACGCTACGTAGCTGGTTGTCGACCCAATCGGAGTCGCCGGCCACGAAGAGGCGCGCTTCGGGGGTAGCCTTGGCATCGATGTGGTTGGTCGGCTTGACCGCGATGGCGGCCATGGACACGGGGCCCGCCGTGTCCTTGTCGTCGCGCTCGGCGCGGCCGCTCTTGTAGTCGGTCTCGCCCCATGCGGCATCGCCGGTGCCGAGCAAGGCGATCGCGTTGACCCCCGACTCGCCACCGTCGGCAATCTCGAGCGAGCGGCCCATGAACATCATCGCGGGCGCGGCCATGTCGACGATCGTCGGGTGATCACCCAGCGGCTTCAGGATGGCGCCGGCGGCGCCGTACCCGAGGAGCTGATTCACCGGACTGGTATCGACGACCAGGTCGTTGTGCAGCGTAATCTTGTACTGCGCGAGCAAGCCGCCGAGACCGCCGTCATTGTCGGGGTCGAGGAGCAGCACGACACGGCCGCCGCGATCGAGATAGGCGGACAAAGCGGCGACCTCCGGCTCCAGCAGACTCAAGCGCGGGCCGGCGACCACGAGCACCGCCGCGTCCGCCGGCACCGACAGTGTCGGCTTCTTGTCGGTGGCCTTGAGATCGACCGCGGTACCGGGCGCGGCCGCCGCACCCTTGGTGAAGTCGAGGGTCTTCACCTCGAAGCCTTCGCCACGCACGGCGTCGGCGGTCATCTTCATGCCCTTGGCATCGCGGTCGTCGTCGAGATCGCGCTCGCCGTGACCGGTGAGGAAGTAGACGGCCTTGGCGCCGCTCTGCGTGACCTTGGCGACGGCGTTGGTGAGCGCCTCCTCGCTGATGTCCTTGACGCGCGCGTCGTTCTCGCCGGCGATCACGACGATGCGCGGGCCGTTCTGCTGCAGGCTGTAGCGCTCGACCAAGTCGGGCCGATTCGCGACGTCCACCATCTCGTAGGTGAGCTTGTCGGTCACACCGGCGTAGCGGCGCAGTGTGTCGTCGACCGAGCCGTATTCACGCTCGTTCGTCGTGAAGAAGGCGTAGATCTTCACCGGCTGCGACAGGCGCTGGAGCACGCCGGTGGTTTGTTCGGAGAGCGTGAAGACACCCTCGCGCGTGAGATCGATCTCCTTGGGGTGCTTGGCGACCATGTAGTTGACGGCCGCCAAGATGGCGAGAACGACCACCACCGACACCGAGGTCAATGCCAGCGTCGACGAGCCACGCGCCCCGCCGAAGCGCGCGAAGAAGTCGCCGTTGGTGACCAGGTAGGTCACGGTCGCGGCCAATCCGAGCACGAGCTTCATCCAGAACAAGCCGGTAAGCTGGCCGGCGAGCAGATAGGTGAGTGGACAGGTGACGAGGAGCACGAGACCGATGGCGCCGGCGAGTCTGCCCGCGATGGCGGACCCGGGCACGTCGCGGCGACGCGGCTGAAGGGACTGTTGGGTGGTTTCCGCCGTGGACATGATGGGCTCCAATCAGCGCCAGCGCTGGGCTTCGACGACCCGATAAGTGAGGAACAACGCGAAGACGGAGATCGACAGGTAGTAGACGAGCGAAGGCGTGCGCAGGACGCCGCGCGCGAAGCTCGTCAGGTTCGAGGAGAGAGACAAGAACTCGAGCAACGACTTCCAGATGCTCTCGCTACCCGCCGCGCCACTGCCGGCGATGTAGAACATCAGCAGGATGAGAAACCCGAGCAGCGCCGCAATCACGGGATTGTCCGTGAGCGAGCTCGTGAACAAGCCGATGGCGACGAACGCCGCGCCCAAGAGCGCTGCTCCGAAATAGCCGACACCAACCGAGCGCCAGTCGAGCGGGCTGCCGGTCTCCGAAGCGCCGAGCAGCTGGACCACGAGCGGGAACAACAAGGTCACGCCAAGCATCGCCAGCATCATGGCGAGGCCGCCGAGATACTTGCCGAGGACGATCTCGACCGGCCGCACCGGCGCGGTCATCAAGAGCTCGAGAGTCTTGCCGCGTTTCTCGTCGGCCAAGAGGCGCATGGTGATGATCGGCGTGAAGAAGATCAGAATGACGCCGATGTTCATGATCAGCGGATACATGACGTAGTCGGTGAGATTGAGTTGCTCGAGCCACGACGCGTCCATCTGCAGCGTCTGCGCGATGGTGCGTTGGAAATCACCGATCAGCGCCTGGAAGAAGAAGGCGATGATGAGCGCGAACGAGCCGAGCACGACGTAGCTGGTCGCTGTCGTGAAGTAGATGCGGATCTCCTTGCCGGCGATCGCGAGAGTATTGCGCATGTCAGGCCTCGGTCAGGTTCAGGAAGATCTTCTCGAGCTGATCGCGGCCACCGCCGTGCTTGTTCGCCAAAGCGTCCAACGAATCGTCGGCGATGATCTTGCCCTTGTTGATGATGACGACGCGCTCGCAGGTGGCGACCACCTCGGAAAGGATATGCGTCGACAGGAGCACCGTGTGATCTCCAGCGAGCTCTTTGATGATGCCGCGCACCTCGCCGATCTGCCGAGGGTCCATGCCGACGGTCGGCTCGTCGAGGATGAGCACATCGGGGTTGCCGAGCAGCGCCTGCGCGAAGCCGGTGCGCTGTTGGTAGCCCTTCGAGATGTTGCGGATGAGGCGATCGACCACATCCGCGAGCGCCAGCTTGTTGACGACGCGCTCGATGTCGCTCTTGAGCTTGTCGCCACGCAGGCCTTTGAGCTTGCCGACGAAGCGCAGGTACTCGTGCACGGTGAGGTCGGGATAGACCGGCGGCGTCTCGGGGAGATAGCCGACGCGGCGCTTCACCTCCATCGGATCGTCGAAGACGTCGAAGCCGGCAACGGTGGCCGTGCCACGCGTCGCGGGCAAGAACCCGGTGAGGATCTTCATGGTCGTCGACTTGCCGGCGCCGTTGGGGCCGAGGAAGCCGACGATCTTGCCCTTCTCGACTTCGAAGCTGACGTCGCGAATGGCGTCCAAGTCACCGTAAGTCTTGGTGAGTCCAACCGTCTTGATCATGGCGAGCCGGTGTTATGGCCCACGATCCATGGTGTCAAGCTACGCCTTGACAGGATCGCGCAAGAGCTTCACCGGTAAGCGACAGATGCCGGTGCGAAAATTCTGGCGACGCGTCCTCGAGCGCGCGCGCAAAGTGTTGCACGAGACCAGCTCGCCACATCAGATCGCGCTAGGGTTCACGCTCGGCCTCGCGTTGTCGATGCTGCCGGTGCCTTTCGTGGGTCTGGCGCTGGGCATCGGCTTCGCGGCTCTGCTCCGTGCCAACATCGTCGCGGCCTACCTCGGCAGCGCCGTCATGAACCCGCTCACCGGCCCTTTCATCTTCTTCGCCGAGCTATGGGTCGGCCTGACTCTGGTCGGCGAACCGGTACCGAGCTGGGACGTGGTCAGCCGCTATAGCGGAACACAATGGCTCAGCATGCTGCGGCAGATGATTGGCCCCTTCGGCCTCGGCATCGGCGTAGCGGCGTTGGGCTCGATTGTCTTCGGCTACCCGCTTGCATATTTCGGAACGATCATCGCCAAACGCCGCTACGGTGCCGCGCGGCGCGCCGACAGCGAGCCGATCAGTCCGGGATAGCCCCAGCGCCGGCGGCGGTGAGATAGCTCTGAAAGGCAGCTAGAGTCATACCGTTCGCCTTGAAGCCCGCTTTGGTTTCGGGACTCATCTTCGCCACCGCGCCGTTGAAGTCACGGCCGCGGCCCGCGAGGTGGAAGCGCAAGAACAACTCTTGGTGCGCCCAACGCTCGTCGCGCGGGGTCCAACGAATGGATCTCAGCACAGGCTCGTAGCCGGCCTCGGTGGGGTGCTCGGTGCTGCCGCGATACCAGATGTTGTACGCTTCAGCGAACGTCATCTGGTGACCATCGAGACGCGCCCGCTGCTCCGGAGTCAAACGCGCGAGGAACCGTCCCCAAGCACTATCGGCGCGAGCGAGGTCCCCAGACTGAACGCCGAACGTGCCCGCGACCTGTGCGATGTGCTGCGGCCGATAGGCGGACGCGAGCAGGGCATTCACGACCTCGACGCTCATGATCTCGCGCGCCTGGATACCCTCCCAGCCCGCGAGGATGCCGACGACGAGCGCGTCGGTGAGCCTTCCCTGTCGCCGCAGCTCGGCCTGCCAGTCGGCAAGAAACGCCGGGCGATTCTCGATGACCCGACGATAGGTTGGACCTTCGCTTTCACCAGGCGCGGCGATTTGTGGGCCCGCTGTCGCGTCCGCGACACGAATGAGGTTCGCTCGCGGCGGGCTGGCGACCACTCCGGTTGTCGGCCGCTCGAGCGGACTTGCGACGCTCGCGACCGTGTTGCTGTAGCCAGGGGCTACGCCCCCGAGAAGAGATACGCCACCAACGCCCATCGCCCACTCCCAGAAAAACGCGCGCGAGTTATCGTCGCGGGGAGTGAAACGGTGTCACTTTCCCTTCGTGAGCTTGTCGAGCTCCTCGAACGGCACGTCGAGTGGTTGATAGTTGGCGCGCAGCTCTTCGCCAGTCAGCATGTTGAAGTGCCACCACTCGTTGGGGATGGTCTTCCAGCCGCCCGCGACCATGGCGTCTCGCAGGATGTGGCGATTGGTGATGTGCTCGCGCTTGAGCTTGCCCTCGGCGACGAATTCTTCCTCGTGGCGGGGCTCGGCGAGCTTACCCAAGTAGTCGTAGGCCGTGCCCATGTCGACCTCTTTGCCCGTCGCGTCCATGAGCGTGAGGTCGACGGCGCATCCGTAATTGTGGACCGAGCCATACTTGCTGTTGGGGTCGGCGACGTAACCCGACTTCGGCGTCCCCTTCACCGCGTCCCACATGATGTGCTGCACGCGCACGGGGCGGTAGCAGTCCTTGAGCATGAAGACGTAGCCCTTGGCGTTCTTGTCGAGCCACCTCTGTGCTTCGATCAGCATCTGCGCGGGCTTCTCACGCAGGAAGCAGCGGGCGCTCGCGTACATCACCTTGCCAACGAAGTTGTCCGTTGTCGCGTACTTCACGTCGAGCTTCCAGCGCGCGTCGAGGGTCGCGACATCGACCAACTTGTCGGCGGGAGCCAGCATCGTAATCGAGGTGATGATTCCGAGCATCATGATGCCGCTTCGCCTACGACGACTCGCGGGTGCCCGGCAAGATCGGCCTGCACCGCGACCTTGCTCCAGCCTGCCTGTTCCATGAGCTCGCGCACGCCGTGACCCTGACCAGCGCCGATCTCGAGCGCGAGCAGCCCGCCCGCGCCGACCAGCTTCCGAGCATCGACGACGAGCCGGCGAATGGCATTCAAACCGTCAGGCCCCGAGAAGAGCGCGAGAGAGGGCTCGTGGTCGCGAACGTCGGGAGCCAGCGAAGCGCGCTCGTTCTCGCCGACGTAAGGCAGGTTGGCGACGATCACGTCGAAGCCCGGCTGGATGCCGGTGACCAAGTCCGTTTCGCGGAAGTCGACGTTCGCGCTCAACGTCGCGGCGTTGGCGCGGGCCACCGCCAAGGCCTTGGCGGAGATGTCGGTCGCCGTGACGCGAGCGGCGGGCAGCTCGAGGGCCAAGGTCACCGCGATCGCCCCGCTGCCGGTGCCGACGTCCAGGATGGAAGGCACGCTCGGTGCGCTTTCACGGACACGCTTCAAGACGGCGTCGACGAGGTGCTCGGTCTCGGGCCGCGGGACGAGGACGTCGCGATTCACCACGAACGGCCGGCCGTAGAACTCGCGCGTGCCCAAGATGTAAGCCACTGGCTCGAAAGCGCCGCGCCGTTTCACCAGGGCGCGGTAGGCGTCACGCTCGGGCTCCGTGAGTGGGCGGTCGTAACTCGTGTAGAGCTGAATGCGCTTGATCTTCAATACCTCGACGAGCAGCAACTCGGAGTCGAGGCGCGCCGAGGCGATGCCCTTACCCGCGAAATAGTCCTGGGTCGCCTTGAGGATGCGCTCGATCGTCCAGACCTCGGGCGCTGCGGGCGCGGTCATCACTCACCCTTCAGAGCTTCGGCCTGATAGTGGGTCTGCAGCGCGGCGATCACGTTGTCGAGATTGCCCTGCATGATGCCCGGCAAGTTGTGCACCGTGAGCCCGATGCGGTGATCAGTGAGCCGGTCCTGCGGGAAGTTGTAGGTGCGGATCTTGTCGGAGCGGTCACCGCTCTTGACCATCTGCTTGCGGTCAGCGGCCATCTTGGCCTCGGCTTGTTCGCGCGCCGTCTCGAGCAAACGCGAGCGCAAGATCTTCATCGCCTTGTTCTTGTTCTTGAGCTGCGAGCGTTCGTCCTGGCAGACGACGACGACGTTGGTCGGCAAGTGGGTGATGCGCACCGCGGAGTCCGTGGTGTTGACTGACTGGCCACCTGCTCCGCTCGAGCGGAAGACGTCGATCTTGAGATCCTTGTCGAGGATCTCGATGTCGGTTTCTTCCGCCTCGGGAAGCACGGCGACGGTCGCGGCGGACGTGTGGATGCGCCCTTGCGTCTCGGTCTGCGGCACGCGCTGCACGCGATGCACCCCGGACTCGAACTTCAACGATGAATACGCGCCCTGCCCCTCGATCATGGCGATGACTTCCTTGAAGCCACCCGCCGTGCCCTCGGAGGCCGACATCATCTCGACCTTGAAGCCCTTCTGCTCCGCGAAGCGCGAGTACATGCGGAAGAGCTCGCCCGCGAAGAGCGCGGCCTCGTCGCCGCCGGTACCCGAGCGGATCTCGATGATGACGTTCTTGTCGTCGTTCGGATCCTTGGGGATGAGGAGCTGGCGCAGCGCCCCTTCGAGAGCGGACTTGCGCTCCTCGAGGCCGCCAATTTCGTCCAGCGCCATGGCGACGAAATCTTTGTCCTTCTCGGTGGCAACGATGTGCTTGTTGCCCGCTATGTCGGACGTGACTTTACGAAGCTCGCGGTACGTATCCACGAGCTTCTCGAGCTCACGATGCTCTTTCGACAACTCGCGCAGCGAATTCGCGTTGCCGACGATAGCGGGGTCCGCAAGCTTGCGACCCACTTCTTCGAAGCGCGCTTCGACTTCTTCGAGCTTGTCGAACACCGTCGTGTCTTACGACGCGGTGGTGGCTTTGCCGTACTTGCGGTTGAAGCGCTGGACGCGGCCTTCCGTGTCCACGAGCTTCTGCTTGCCCGTGTAGAACGGGTGGCAGTTCGAGCAGATGTCGATCTTGTAGCTGCCGCGCGTCGAGCGCGTCTCGATCACGGTGCCGCAGGCACAGGCAATCTTGGCGTACGAATTCGGGGGATGGATGCCTTCACGCATGACACTAAACCTCACAGGCGTTACTGAGACGGAGAACCCGCCAGAGATTCGCCCGGTCGCTAAGGGACCGCGTAACTAGAGGATCGGCTCGCGAATTGTCAAGCAAACGCGGCCTACCGCTCGCCCAAGAACACGCACGTCCCGCGCAACGTCACCGTGCCGTCCGAGGGCTCCGCGACCGCGATATCGCCGAGATTGAGCTGCTCGATGCCGCGGTCGTGCTTCAACGTGACCGCACCGGCAGCGGCGAACACGCGTAAGGGTCCGGAAGATAAGGAAGTTTCCTTGGTCAGCACCCGCATGGCGAAGCGCGGGCCGATGACCTCGGCGCGGGTCGGGGTGGGCGCTCCATGGCGTTCGAAGGCGACCGCGTCCACGGCGTCGTCGACGTGCAGCTCGCGCGGTTTGCCGTCGAGACCCATGCGGCCCCAGTCGTAGACTCGGTACGTGGTCTTCGAGGGTTGCTGCACCTCGAGGATGAGCAGGCCCGGCCCCAAGGCGTGCAGGGTGCCGGCCTTGACCATGAACATGTCGCCGACGCGCGGGTTTAGCTCGTACAGCCACTTGGTAAGGGTGCCGCCGGTCGCTGCTTGGCGCAGGGTCTTTTCGTCGAGCCCTGGATAGTGCCCGAGGAGGATGGGCGCCTGCGGCTCGGCATGCGCGACGTACCAGGCTTCGCTCTTGGGATCGCCCTTGCCGCTGCGCTTGACGCCGGCTTCGTCCGGGTGGACCTGCACCGAGAGCCACTGGGTGGTGTCGAGCCACTTCAACAGGAAGGGAAATGGCCCCTGGGCGCTGCCGCCCAACTTGCCATCCCGCCAAAGCGAACCAAGCGTGGCGCCGGCGAACGGACCGCTAGCCACCGTGCTCTCATGCGACTCGAGCTCGACGAGCTCCCATGACTCACCGATGGGGCCCTCGGGAAGCGCGCGTCCAAATTGCGTCTCGAGGCGTCGGCCACCCCAGGGGACCTTTTGGTACTGTGGAACGAAACGAAGCATGGCTCAGCTCATGTAAGGGTGTCTCTCGCGTTTAGGCAACGGCGCGCGACACCTACAGATGAGCAACCAGGAACTCGGCGATCCGGCGCATCGCCGGCCGCAGCATCTGCTGGTCGTGAAACTGATGGTCGCCGCCGTCCACGAGATCGAGGGTGGCGTTCTGGGCGGCGCTGGCGATGTCGAGCGCGTCGGTCTGCGGCACGACCGAGTCCTCGGTGCCGTGCATGACGAGAATCGGCGCGCGCACGATCGCCACCGCGCTGACGACGTCGTGCTGGACCGCGTCATCCATGAACCCGCGGCCGATCCGCCCCGCCGGACTGTCGACGAAGCCTTGCACCTCGAAGGCGCGCGCTTGGTCGGGGTACCGTTCCGCAATCGCGGACGGATAGCCGATGGCCGCGATGGTCGCGACCGTGACGACCCGCTCGTCACGTGCCGCCGTGAGCAGCGCGACGGCGCCGCCCATGCTGGACCCGAACAAGCCAACGCGCGTCACGCCCTGCTTTTGCAACCAGTCGATGGCGGCGTCGACGTCCTCGATGGCGTTGGAGTACGACATGTCGAAGACGTCGCCCTCCGATTCACCGCGGCCGGCGAAATCGAAGCGCAGTAGGGGCATGTCGTGGCGCTCGAGCTCATGCGCCAACCGCATGTGCTTCACGCCGTCTTTGCCGGAGAGCATGCCGTGGCAGCTCACGATAGCGCGCCCGTTGGGCTCTCCGTGAAGAACGCCGACGAGCTTCTCGCCGCGACGGTTGGTGAACTCGACCCGCCTCATATCCAGTCAGGCTAGCAGAAACCCGCCTCGATCTGGCAAATGTCGCTGCGCCATGCGCCTAACCGCCGTCACCTTGTTGCTCCTCGCCGCCGCCTGCGGTTCCCCAGAGACCCCAGCTCCCCAGGCCGGCGCCGCGCCGGCATCGAAGGAGACGTACTGGAAAAAAGCGTTCCCGACCGCCGCGAAGTTCGAGCGGCGCGGCATCGCCAAGGACGCGCTCATCGAGGCGGACTACGGCAACAACGTTTTCGTCGAGGTGAGCGACGCCCAGGGGAACCGCTTGGGTTACCTGCGTGACTTCGTGGGGCCGGTGGCGACCGAGGGCACCTGCGCTTGCGACCCCATCAACGTCACGCTGGTCTTCGACGCCGCCGGCAAGTTCTCGACGCTCATCTCGCCGCAGCCTTTGACCAAACACGAGCACGTCGCCATGACGCCCGAAGAGACCCAGCGCCTCATCGGCATCCTGCGCGATCCGCCGAACGCGCTGCTCGAGGTCCGCAACCAGGAAGAGCTGGTCGACGCCACGACCGGCGCGACCAAGCCGCCATACAAGCCGTTCGTCATCGACAAAGCGGCGCTCGAGACCAAGCGTCTCGTGCAGCTCGTCATCGATACGAGCCTCATCATCGCGGCGGCGCCGATCGCCGATGACCAAAAACACCTCAGCGCCGCCCTGCAAAAACCAGAAGGCATCGAGCGCGCCCGAGCGCTCGCCGACCTCATCGGCAGGCTCACCGCCGACATGATGGCCCAGCGCGCCTACGTGGTGATGAGCCACGACTATCTCGCGGCGGTGATGAAGTCGCAGACCATCGACGAAACCATCGACGCCAAGATCCTCGATTCCGCTCTAGCGGATCGCGTCGGCCCCGGCATGCAGGCCGAGATCTGTTACCGCTTGGCGGAGCAGAAAGCGGCGCTGTCCGTCGCCGAGCGTTGCGCCAAGGCCCTCGCGCGCTATCAGGACGCCGGCCCAATCGTGGCGTTGATCGACGGCACGGTCGCCTACTTCCGCGGTGACAACGAGCTTGCCGCGAAAGCGCTCGAGAGCGCGTCGTGGCGCTTCGACATCCAGCAAGACCCGATGGTGCACACACGCCTCGCGGCGGCCCTCGTGGCCACCGGCAAGACCGAGGCCGGCTGCGCCAAAGCGTTGCTCGTGCGACGCGCGCACCCCTTGCTGCCCGACAACAAGACGACCCTCGACAAGTGCGGCAAGAGCGAGAAGGGCTTCGCGGCGAAGCTGACCGCGTCCGAGAAGGAAGACCGTGAGCTCTTCCTGGGCCTCAAGCAGGCCGGTGCGCAGGTGCCGACCATCGAAGTCGACGACAACAAGCTCCAGCCGGTGAAGCTCGCTGCCGGCGAGCCCGGCAAGGTGACGGTGATGATGTTCTTCGCCACCTGGTGCCCACATTGCCAAGCAGAGCTACCGAAAATATCCGCTTTCGCGGACCGCATCCAGAAAGACAAGGCCCTGGCGAGCAAGGTGCGCGTCATCGGCGTCCGCACCGCCATCGAACGCGAGACCGAGACCTACGAGGCCTTCCAGCAGCGCTTCAAGATCAGCTTCCCCGTGTACACCGACACGGCGATGTCGACGTCGTACAGCAAGGTCGTGAACGACGCAGGCCTGAAGGGCGGCTTCCCCACGCTCCTGGTCACTGACGAGACCGGCAAGCTCCGCTACGAGATGCCCGCCGGCGAGTGGCGCGACACCGACAAAGAGCTCGAGTGGGCTGTAAAGTCCTTGGCGAAGTAGCCCTCCTCACCTCTCCTTGAGACTTCCGCCGCTGACGCACAAAGTGGTGACGAAGCCGGCACCGCAAGCCCGGCAGCCCGCGCCCCGCAGGCGGGGGCCTCGTTCACCGAAGGAGCCATGACCCGCCGAGGACAGCGCGGGATGTCGGGCGAGGAGCGCAAGGCGTAGTCACCACGGTCGCCCCAGGGCGCCGCGCCAGCTACTTCGCTTTGCTTTTCCCCTTGCGGAAGTAATTGACCTGCCACTTCTGCACCGCCGCCTCATGACACTCGTACGTCGGACAAAACACCGTCTGCCCGTTGTTCATCGACACGAAGAAGAAGTCATTGCACTGCATCGGGCTCACCACCGCCTCCATCGCGGCGCGCCCGGGGCTCGAGATCGGGCCCGGCGGTAACCCCCGCACGCGGTAGGTGTTGTAGGGCGACTCCATCTCGTGGAGGTGCCAGGTCTTGATGTTGCCGTCGAACTTGGGGTCGAGGAGCGTCGCCGCGTAGATGACCGTCGGGTCGGTGGCGAGCGGCCACGGGGGCTTGGCGGCGAGTCTGTTATAGAAGACGCACGCGACGTGGGCTCGGTCGCCCGAGACGCCGGTTTCCTTCTCGACGATCGAGGCAAGCGTCATCAGCTCGCGCGGTGAGAAGTTACGCGGGCCGCGGCCAGTCTTCGTCGCCTCGGTGAAGTTCTTCTTCCAGCTCTCGAAGATGGCCTGCATCACGCTCTCGGGCGTGACGCCGCGCGCGAATTTGTAGGTCTCGGGATAGAGGTAACCGTCGCACGTAGGGCCTGGAATGGCGAAGCGCGCCAAGAACTGCTGGTCGTCGCACATCCGGTCGAAGTCCGCTTTCGCGATCCAGTTGGAGGCGGCGAGCAGGTCACGGGTCTGCCAGCGGTTCAATCCGGGGATGATGGTGAAGGCCTCGGTCTTGACGCGGCCCTCGGCGAACATCGCCAAGATCTCGAGCGGTGACTGCTTGGCCTCGATCTCGTACGGACCAGCCTTGAGCGCCGGCAGCTTGTTGGCGCGAGCCCAATAGTAGACCCACTTGGGCTTCGAGATGACTCCGGCGACGCGTAGCTCCTCGAGCACGGAGCCGAGCGATGCACCGCGCTTCACCTCGAAGGTCTCTACCGGTACGCCGACCGGCGCGTTCACGTACGCGGCGACTTGACGGTACGCGAAAGCGGCCACGCCGCCGGCGAGGAGGAGAACAACGAGAAGGAAGATGGCGATCTTTTTCATCGGCTTTTGGCGTCCAAGTATGACTGCAAGATGAGCGCGGCCGCTACCTTATCGACGTTGCTCTTACGACCTTTGCGGCTGACGTCGGCGCCGATCAACATGCGCTGCGCCTGCGCGGTGGTGAGCCGCTCGTCCCAGAGCTCCACCGGCAACTTCACCGCCGCTTCGATCTCTTTGGCCGCGGCTTTCACGGCTTGCGCCGCTTGCCCCTTCGAGCCGTCGAGTCGCAACGGCAAGCCAACGACGATGCGCTGGACCTCGTATTCGGCGATGAGCTCGGGTAGCCGCTTTAGCAGACGGTAGCGCTCGACGACCTCGAGCGGCTGCGCCGTCATGCCCAGTGGATCCGACAAGGCGACGCCGACGCGCGCTTCACCGAGATCGAGCGCCAGGATGCGAATCAAGGATTCGGAAGCTTCTCGAGACGGGTCTCGAGCTCCGCCAAACGCTTGCGGATCTCGTCCATCTCACGGCCGACGGAGGTGACGCGCGACACATTCAAAGCGCTGCCCTTGAACTTGTCCTCGAGGCCCTTCTGGAGCTCGTCGAAGGTCTTTTGCGTGGCGTCGATGGCGCGCTGCGATGACGCGACCAGATCGGCGATGAGCTTGGGCGCGGTCGGCTGCGCACCGTTGGTCTCGGCGCCGGTGCGGGTGACGACACTACGGACGCGGTCGACGCGGTCCTCGAGCTCGGTGCGCAGCTTCTCGGCGCGATCGCGGATCACCTGGGTCTGCGACTGCACCTTCTCGACCTGCTCGCGCGCGAACTCGCCGATGACGTCGCCGCCATCGCGGATGAGAGTGCGCAGCAGCGAGAGCGGCATCGCGCTCTTCTTCTTCTCGGCCTCGAAGATGATTTGCGCCAGCGTGACGCTCGTCAGGTCTTCCCCCGACTTGTTGTCGACGACCTGGACCTCTTCACCGGCCTTGATCATCACGGCGATGTCTTCGAGCGTCACGTAGCTGCTGCGCTCGGTGTCGTAGAGCTTGCGGTTCGCGTAACGCTTGATGATTTTTGGCGAGGTCATCCGAGTAGCCGGCTATCAGGCCCCAAAAAAAGGGTCAAGGCGACCCCCTCTAAACCGCCCAAACGACGCAAAATACGCACAATTTTGCAGCTTGATTAGCGCCTGGCGCAGTGCGTCTAAACATCCGTGCAGGGATCGGGCAACGCACCTCTTAGTGGGCCGATAAATGCTCCCGCATGAGGCTCAGCTACTCCGTCCTCATCGTTGCTCTCTTGGGCAACGCACGCCCGGCAGCGGCGGAGTGCGCGCGCGATCTCATCAGGCAGGCAGTCGTCGCCCGCATCACCCAGCAGAGTATCGACTCGATCTTGAAGCCGGTGGGCGCGCTGGTCCCCGAGAACGTCGACTTCCCGCAGACCACCACCGAGGTCTTCAGCTGCGGGGGCTGGTTCGATTCGACGACCATCACGACCGAGCGCGGCAACATCCATCTCGCCCTATCGCAGATTCAGGTCGATCTCGACGGCGGCGACGTGGTCATCGACGTCGCGGGCGACATCGAGGCCAACGCCGATCTGGCGATGGAGGTCTGTCTGCTCCCGAACGCCAACTGCAGCGCTGGCGTCACCGCGCGCGGCGTGGCCGTGCATGCGCGGGCTGCTATCTCGGTGACCGAGTGCGTGCCGAACATCGTGATCAGCGAGTTCGCCATCACCATCGACAACAACGACATCGAGGCGCACCTCGACGACTGCGGTGCGTACACCTATGTGGTCGAGTGGCTGGAGGATTGGTTGCGCGGCGGTTTGCTCGACTACGCCACACAAGAGCTCGCCGCGTTCCTCCCCGAGCTCATCCAGACGCAGCTCGCCGCGGTCACGACGGAGCTCCTCTCGTCGAACCTCGAGGTCCGCGACGTGTCGTTCCGCGCCCAGCCGGAGTGGATCGCGATCGACGACACCGGCATCATGGTGAGCTTCGCCGCGGCTTCGAGCCCGGATCGCATCGCGGATTGCGCGCGTGGTGTCGCCATAGCGGACAACAGAATCGAGCCCGACGAAGGAATTCGCTTGCCAGCCGGCACCAGCATCGCCGTGTCCGGCCGCCTGGGTCAAAACATCGTCACCTCCGCCTGGCAGGCTGGCTGGGCTTGTCTCGATCTGTCGAGCGTCGCGCCTGGTGTGACCAACGTCCTCGACTCGGTGCTCCCCGGCGCCCACACCGAGGTTACCCTCGAGGTGAAGAAGGCGCCGCGCTTCACGCTGACGCCCAGCGAGGTCGGCTCGGCGAATCTCGAGCTCACCGATGTTCGCGGCTCCGTGCGTATCGACGTCCCCGGTGATGGCGACTACCGCGCCGACTTCCAGACATCGTTGTCCATTGGAGCGGACATCGCCGTCACGCCAATTACGCGCCAGATCGCGCTCACGCCGCGCGAATTCCGCATGGGCGCCGTCGACGTTACCCTCGGCCAAGCGAGCCTCGGCTTCTCCGAGGAGAGCATCGACCGCTTCGTGCGCAACGAAGTCGCGCCGCTCTTCACCTCGTCACTCGCGGAGCTTCCGTTGGTGAGTAACTTGTTCAGCGCCACCTTGGTGGGCGTCAGCATCGATTCGCTCGCCACCAGCCAAAACGGCGCTACCGCGGAGATCGAAGTCACCGGCGTTTATCAGACCGACGACGTGCCGCCGAAGACGACCTTCGCCAAGGAGCCGCAGTGTCCGTGCGCGCCCGAGCTCGCCTTCACCATGAAGTCGAGCGACGACACGACCCCGTTCGAGATGGTCCGTCACCGCGTCGAGATCGACGGCCAGATCATGCCCCAGCTATTCGCCGGCGCCGTGGTCAAGGTGAAGGTACCTCGCCCCGACAACGACGGTGGCCAGCATCGGGTGCGCGTCGCGGCTGTCGACCTCGCCGGCAACGTGGACCCAGACGCGCGCGTCATGGACCTCGCGATTGACTACGTGCCCCCGAAGGTCAGCTTCGTGAACCCACCGATCGGCATCATCCCGGCGGACGGTGCGCGCATCGCCATCGCCGTGGAGGACGAGACCGCCGTAGCGGACACCATCGACTACACGGTGGCCGTCGTCGGCCGCGAAGCCGTTGTCGACGAGGTCTTCATCTCGCGTACGCAGAGCGCGAGCGACCCCATCGAGCTCTTCGGGCTCCCGGACGCGACCACGATCCGCCTGCGCGTCATCGGCCGTGACCGTGCCGGCAACACGACAGAAGCGCGCACCTCCTTTGCCGTGCTAGCGTATCCGTCGATGGGCTGTGCCGGCGCTCGACCGACGAACCTCACCGGCTTGCTCCTGCTCGTGGGATTGGCTTTCGCTCGCGTCAGGCGTCGTCAAAGGTGCTGAACCTCCTCCTCACCAGCCTCTTGCTTGGCTCGCCCACCGGCGGCGTCTTCGCGGGTCCGACGCACGCCAACGGGTCCACCATCTATTGGGCACCGGCGGTGCTCGGGCGGTTGCCGCCGCAGACGGCGGTGATGGCCGAGTTCGTCGGCTACGTCACGCACGTGACCTACCAGCGCGCGGCGGAGGATCCGGCGACCCAACCCGGTTATCCAGAGGTGTCGTTCACGTCGCCGACGCCGGACCTCTCGGTCACGTTTCTCTTCAACATCGATGCGCTCGAGTCCCGCGGCATCCGCCTCTACGCCGGCGGCTTCAGTCCGAGCGGCGGCGGTACGCGCTGGCCCAAGGATGGCCCCCAGCGCTACGGGGGCACGTTCGGCAACTACATCACCTACGGAGCGATGGGTGGCCTCATCTGGACTCCACATCCGCGCGTCTCGTTCGCGGCGGGTGGCGGACCGCTCTACCTCAACGTCAAGCTCGAGAATGCCTACGACTTCGGTGCCTTCATCAACTCGAAGCTCACGCCGGGCGCCGACCTGTTCGCTTTAGAAGACCCAGCGCTCGAGGGTTATCTCAAGCTCGGGATGGATGGTTGGACCGTGATGGGCCAGCTCTCCGCCGACGTCATGGTGCTCGATAATCTCGAGCTGGCCGTGGGCTTCTTCATCGCCAAAACGCCTACGGTCGACGGCAACGTCGAGGTCCAAGGCCCGGCGGCGTTGCGCGACGCCCTGCCGAACCTCGTGGTCAATCCGCGCGGACGGATTCTCCTCCCTTACCCGTTGCCATGGTTCGTGAGCGCCGAAGCGAAGCTCACGCTCGGCAAATGGCAAATCGCGCCCCTCCTCCAGTTCCAGCGCCGCAGCCGGCAGCGCGTGCTCGTGGCGCGGGTCGTCGAATCGGAGAGCGATTTCATCGAGGGTGACCAGGTATCGCTGCGTGAATCACGCGACGAGTGGGTGATGGGTATGCGCATCGCCCGGCAGCTGAGCGACACGCTCACGCTCGCGGTACGCGGCGACGTCATCCCGCGCAACACACCCAAAGAGGCGATCAACCCGGTGGGTCTCGACTTCACGCTCATCGAGGGAAACGTCGGCGCGCGTATCCTCACCGGCGAGCGCACCGCGCTCGAGCTCACCGCGAGCGGCGTCTACGGCATCCCGGTCAACGTCGAGCGCTCGATCTTCAATCCGCGCGCCGACCCCAGCTCGGGCCTCGCTTCGAGCTCGCCGATTGGCCGCTATAGCGCACTCGGCGCCAAGATCATGATCGCGTTTTCAGCCCGTCTCGGGGACTGAGGCAAAATTCCCCCGCGGATACATTATTTTTACAAAGACTTTGGTTGCGCTGATCCGTTGTCAGGCTAACCTCCGGATACAAACAGCGCCGAGACACCCCTCGCGTAACTTGTCCCCGGGCGCGCTAGCCCCCCTTTGCTGCACACAGCTGCAGCGTTAGCGCGTCGATAGAAAAGACACGCCCCCTCGATTGATCGCCGCCACGGTCCCCCGACGCGTGTGCGGCGACCGTCGAGGGACTTCGTTCCCCCCAAGCCGCGCCCCCGCGCGGTGTTTCAAGGAGTCCCCCATGCGACGTCCCCTCGTTGCAGTGGCTTTGTGTAGTCTTTTTCTCGCCTACGGCTGCGGCGGCAGCGTCGACGCTGGCGATGACACCGAGGAGCTCGGCGCCGCTGAAGACGGCATCGGCGAGCCGGTACCGATCGAGGTCAACGGCCTCGCGGCTGGTCTCGTCGTCTATGATGATTCGTTGCGTAACGGCTTCGAAGACTGGAGCTGGGGTGGGCACTCGCTCACCGCGACCAACCCGGTGGTCTCGGGCCGGTCGATCTACTTCGAGCCGGACTGGTGGGCGGGCCTTTTCTTCCACCGCTCGCCGATGACGCGTAGCCAGTACAACGCCATCGAGTTCTACATTCACGGAGGCAGCGGCAACGCCCAAGCTCTCGATGTCGTCCTCTATAACGGATCCGCCGTCGCGGCGCGCGTAAAGGTCGCGAACTATGCGCAGGTCAAGGCCAACACCTGGGTGCGCGTGAATATCCCGATGACCGCGTTCGGCAGCGTCGCGAGCTTCGACGGCATCGTCTTGCAAGACGTGAGCGGCCGCGATCAGCCGCGCGTCTACATCGACGACTTCGTGGTCACCCAAACGGGCACGACCACGCCTCCCCCGCCACCGACCTCGTCGTCGGACGTCACGGTGAGCATCGACCGTACCGCCGACCGCAAGCCGGTCAATCCGGAAGTCTATGGCGTCAACTTCGGCAGCAATGCCGCCATGCAGGCCATGAAGTATCCGGTGCGCCGCTGGGGCGGTAACCACACCAGCCGTTACAACTGGGAGACCGACACCGCGAACCGCGGCAGCGATTGGTTCTACCTGAACATCCCCGAGTCGAACGCGAACCCGTCCGCTTTGCCGAACGGCAGCGCCGCCGACGTCTTCGTCGACGAAGCACGCGCCGCCGGCTCGCAGGCGATGATCACGGTGCCGCTCATGGGCTGGACGCCGATCGACCGCACGAAGCGCTGGGGCTACTCGGTAGCCAAATTCGGTGCGCAGCAGCAGACCGAGTGCACCGCGACCGGCGGCGCATCGTGGTGCGAGCGCGACGCCGGTAACGGGCTCCGCGCCGACGGCTCGAAGATCGCCGGCACGCCGAGCGACACCTCGAAGGCCATCGACACGAGCTTCGTCACCCGCTGGATCCAGCACTTGCAGGGCCGCGTCGGCACCGCGCAAAACGGCGGTGTCCGCTATTACTCACTCGATAACGAGCCGACGTTGTGGAACCAGGCCCATCGCGATGTCCACCCGAACGGACTCACGTACGACGAGCTCTGGCAGAAGACCGTGACCTACGGCAAAGCGGTGAAGGCCGCCGATCCGCAGGCCAAGACCTTCGGCCCGGCCGAGTGGGGCTGGTGCGGCTATGTCGACTCCGCCGGTGGTTGCGGCGCCTCGCAGGACCGCAAGAACCACGGCGACTTGCCGATGCTCGCCTGGTACCTGCAGCAGGTCTGCTCCGAGCAGGCGCGCAGTGGTGTTCGCGTCGTCGACTACCTCGACGTGCACTTCTACCCGCAGCAGGCGAACGTCTCGCTCTCGAGCGACGAATCGGCGGCGACCCAGGCTCTGCGCTTGCGCAGCGTCAAGGCGCTCTATGACGCCAACTACGTCGACGAGTCGTGGATCGCGCAGCCGGTGCGACTCATTCCGCGCATGAAGGAGTGGATTGCCAACTACTGCCCGGGCACCAAGCTCGCTATCACGGAGTATCACTTCGGCAACGACAACGGCATCACCGCGGCGCTGGCTCAGGCCGAGGTGCTCGCGGTCTTCGCCCGCGAAGGCGTCGATCTCGCGACCCGCTGGATCGCGCCCGAGGCCGGTACTCTCGTGGAAGATGCGTTCAAGCTCTTCTTGAATTACGACGGCGCGGGCTCCCGCGTCATCGGCACCAGCGTGCGTGCCGTGACCACCAACGTCGACCTCGTGGCGGGCTACGCCATCGAAGCGACAAACGGCGCCATGCAGGTGGTGCTGGTGAATCACGATACCGCGGCGCACACGGTGCGGGTGAACCTCACGGGCGCCACGTCGGCGACTCTCTACGGCTTCGAGAACGGCAAGCGTCTGGGCGCGCGCGGTACGGCGAGCGGTGATGGCAATGGCGTCACGCTTACCCTCCCGGCTCGCTCGGCAACGCTTGCGCGGCTCCAATAGCCAATAGCCTGCGATTGAACCACCCGCCTTGGGCTCAACGGCCCTCGGCGGGTGTTTCTGTTTCTACCCATCAGCGATGCCTGGCGTGTAAGAGGTGCCATGGGCTTTCCGGGCATCACGGGCACACCCAACCCCCCGACGCAGACACAAACGCCAGGCGCGGGCGGTACCGCGAGCCCGCTGCCCGCGGACTCGCTATCGGGGATCCCGCCGCCGACGAACCAAGAGGTCGTGCAATACGCGCAAGATGCCTTCCGCCTCGGCGGACCGGGAGCTCGCGCCAACCGCGCGCTGGGCATCGACGAGCAGGCGATCCGCGGCATCACCTACGACGGGCGCAACCTGCGCGTGCCGTTTACGCCTCCCAACGAGCCCATCAACGACGGCACCCTGCCGGCGAACCGGATCATGCAGCAACAGCAGCACATCGACAACGCGCAGCAGTTCTGGCGCCGCACCATCGGTAACTTGCCTCTCACCGGGCGTGACGTGAACGTCGTCTTCGTGCCGACGCGCGGCATCTGACGCTACTCGGCGCGCCGCTTCCTGTTGGCGAGCTTCTCGACGACGACGAAGAGCGTCGGCACCACGAAGATGCCGAGGACAGTGGCGAGCAGCATGCCCGTGATGACGGCCGTGCCCATCACCTTGCGCGCCGCGGCGCCGGCTCCGCTCGCCACCCACAGCGGGATACATCCGAAGATGAAAGCGAGTGACGTCATGAGGATGGGCCGCAGGCGCAGCTTCGCGCCTTCGAGCGCCGCCTCGAGCAGAGGCTTGCCGCGCTCGAGCTCCGCTTTAGCGAACTCAACGATCAAGATGGCGTTCTTCGCCGCCAAGCCCACCAAGACGATGAGTCCGATCTGCACGTAGACGTTGTTGTCGAAGCCACGCAGCCAGACGCCGAGGTAGGCGCCCAGAATCGCGAACGGCGTCGACAAGAGGACGCTGAACGGCAACGACCAGCTCTCGTAGAGCGCCGCCAAGATCAGAAACACGAACACGATCGACAGCATGAGAATCTTCGCCGTGCCGCCTTGCGCCTGTTTCTCCTGGTAGGAGAGCGCGTTGTAAGCGAGACCGATCTCCGGGGGCATGCTCTGCGCCGCGACCTCCTCGAGAGCCGCGAGCGCTTGGCCGGAGCTGTAGCCCGACGCCGCGTTCCCTTGGATCTCGACGGCGCGGTAGAGGTTGAAACGCACGGTGTACTCGGGACCGGCGATGTCCTTGGTGGTCACCAGCGTCGACAGCGGCACCATTTCGCCCTGGCTGTTGCGCACATAGAAGTCGCGCAAGCGATCGATGGATTGGCGGTACTCGGGCTCGGCCTGCACGAAGACGCGCCACTGGCGGCCGAAGCGCGTGAAGTCGTTGACGTAGCTGCCACCGAGGAAGGTCTGCAGCGCGCCGTAGACGTCGGCGATGGGGACGCCCTGTTTCAAAGCTTTTTCGCGATCGACCTGCGCGAAGATCTGCGGCACGCCGGGCGCCATGATGGCGCGCACACCGGTGAGCTCGGGACGTTTGCCGGCTTCGGCGACGAACTTCTGGACGTTCTGCGTGAGAAACTCGATCGCTCCGCCACTGCGATCTTGGAGGAAGATGCTGAAGCCGCCCGCAACGCCGATGCCGGGAATGGCGGGTGGGCCGACGATGACGACGCGCGCCTCGGGGATCTCCTGCATCTTCTTGTTGAGCTCTTTGATCACGTCGTCGGCGGTGATGCCGGGCCGTTCGTCCCAGCGCTTGAGCTGCACGAAGCCGGTGCCGGTGTAAGGCGCGGCGGTGCGCGTGAAGAAGCTGAAGCCGGAGGTCGTGTTGTAGGTTTGCACGCCGTCGGTGCTGCCAAGCAGGTCACCGATCTTCTTCATCACCTGGTTGGTGCGCTGGAGCGATGACGCGTCGGGTAGCTGGACGTTGAGGATGGCGTAGCCCTGGTCCTCGACGGGGACGAAGCCGGTGGGCAGGCGGTTGCCAACGAGCACGGAGAGACCGGCGACGGCCGCGAGCAGCCCCAAGGGCAGTACGGCTTTGCGGATGAGAAAGCGGTTGAGGCCGACGTAGCCACGGGTCGTCTTGTCAAAAACCCGATTGAAGCCACCGAAGAACCTGGCGAGCACGCCTTTCTTCTCGTGCTTCTCCTTCAAGATGAGCGCCGCGAGCGCCGGTGACAGCGTCAGCGCGTTGAAGGCCGAGATGAGCACCGAAACGGCGATGGTGATGGCGAACTGCTGGTAGAGCCGGCCGGTGATGCCGCCGGTGAAGGCGACCGGGATGAACACCGCCGAGAGAATGAGGGCGATGCCGATGACCGGACCAGAGACCTCTTCCATGGCGCGCTCGGTGGCTGCGCGTGGCTTCATGCCATCTTCGATATGTTTCTCGACGGCCTCGACCACGACGATGGCGTCATCGACGACGAGGCCGATGGCGAGCACCAAGCCGAAGAGCGACAGCGTGTTGATGGAAAAGCCGAGCAGCGGAAACAGCGCGAAGGCGCCGATCAACGACACCGGGATGGTGAGCAACGGAATGAGCGTGGCGCGCCAGCTCTGCAAGAACAAATAGGTGACGAGCACGACGAGGATGATCGCTTCGAGCAACGTCTCGACGATCTCTTCGATGCCGGCGCTTACGGAGCGCGTCGTGTCGAGCGCGATGTCGTATTCGACGTCGGCCGGGAAGCGCTGCTTGAGCTCGTCCAAGGTCTTGCGCACGTTGTTGACCACGTCGAGCGAGTTCGACCCTGGTGCTTGGAACAAGATGACGAGCGCGGCCGGCTTGCCGTTGAACAAGCCCTGCTGCTGGTAGTTGAGCGAGCCGAGCTCAATGCGGGCGACGTCGGAAAGCCGCACGACCGAGCCGTCGGGGCTGGCGCGCAAGATCACCTTGCCGAACTCCTCGGCGGTGATCAGGCGCCCTTGGGCGCGGACGGTGTAGGCGAACTGCTGCCCTTGAGGCGCGGGCTCGTCGCCGACCTTACCGGCCGGGTTCACCACGTTCTGGGCGCGCAAGGCGCTCTGCAGATCGGCGACCGTGAGGTTCAGACGCGCGAGCTGATCGGGCTTCACCCAGATGCGCATCGAGTAATCGGAAGAGCCTAGGATGCGAAGATCACCGACGCCGCGAATGCGGAGCAGCGCGTCGGTGACGTTGATGGTCGCGTAGTTCGCGAGGAACGGCGCGTCGTAAGACCCGTTCGGTGAGTAGATCGCGGCAACGACCAGCGGAAACGCCAGCGACTTCTTGATGGTGACGCCGAAGTTGCGAACGTCCTGCGGCAGCTGCGGCTGCGCCTGCGCGAAGCGGTTCTGCGCCAGGACGTTGTCGATGTCGATGTTGGTGCCGACGTCGAAGGTCACCGTCTGGTTCATGCTGCCGTCGTTGGCGTTGACCGACTGGATGTAGAGCATGCCGTCGACGCCGTTCATTTGCTGCTCGATTGGGGTCGCTACCGACTGCTCGATGGTGAGAGCGTCCGCTCCAGTGTACGTCGTGTTGAGCAGGACCTGCGGCGGAACGACCTGCGGGTACTGCGCGACCGGAAGACCGATGATGGCGACGACGCCGAGGAGCACCGTCACGATCGAGATGACGATGGCGACGATGGGGCGCCGGATGAAGAACTTGGACATGGCGGACGCTCCGCTCTAGCGTTGCGTGGTGTTGGTGGGCGCCGCGGCTTGGGCCGGCGGCTCCTTGGGCGAAACCACCGTGCCCTCGCGGACGCGCTGCAAGCCCGAGACGACGACCTTCTCACCCTCTTCGAGACCCGACAGCACGATGCGCTTGTCGCCGGCGGCGGCGCCGACTTCGATTCGCCGCATGCCGATCTTGTTGCCTTCTCCGAGGACGGCGGCGTTGAAGTTGCCCTGCACCTCGCTGAGCGCTCGCTGCGGGACAACGAGCACGTCGGCGCCGGCATCGACACGACGGATGCGCACACGGCCGAACTGGCCGGGCTTCAGGAAGGCCTCTGGGTTCGGGAACAGGGCCTCGATTTGCAGCGTACCGGTGCTGGGGTCGACATTGCGGTCGACCGACATGAGGACGCCGCGGCGCGGGTAGACGCTGCCGTCGATGAGGACGAGTTGCGGCGCGTTCACGTCTTCGTCGTGCGCCGGCTTGCCGATCTCGCTCATCGCCCACTTCAGGTCGCGACCGGCGAGGCCCTTGAGGGCCTGGTATTGCTTCAGGTAGTCCGCTTCGGCGATCGGGAAGCGCACACGCATCGGCTCGACTTGCGACACCGTGGCGAGCAGCGTCGGCTCGCTCTGGCCCACCAGGTTTCCGATGCGCACGAGGGCAAGGCCGGCAACGCCCGTCACCGGTGAGCGGATCTGCGTGTAGGACAGCGAGAGCTGCGCTTGCTCGAGGGCGGCTTCGGCGGCGCCGACCTGACCTTGCGTATCGGCTGCTCGGGCCGTGGCGGTGTCGAGCTGCTGCTGCGGCACGGCGTTCATCTCGCGCAGTTGCTTGACGCGGCCGAGCTCCACGTCGGCGAGCTCCTTGGCGGCCTTGGCGCGGGCAACGGCTGCTTTAGCGGACGACACTTGAGCTTGGAATTCAGTCGCCTCGATGGTGAAGAGGAGATCGCCCTCCTTCACGAAAGCACCGTCGCGGTAGTTCTGCGCGCGCAGATAGCCGCGCACACGCGCGCGAATCTCCGAGTTCACGTAGCCGTCGATCGACGCCACGGCCTCCATGTAAAGAGGTACGTCCTCGCGGCGAACCGCCTCGACCTCGACTTCGGGCGGAGCGGCTGGCGGAGCCTTGGCGGCATCCTTACCAGAACAGGCGCTCACCGCGACTAAGGCAACCGCGGCGAGCCGGGGGGATATTCGCATGGACGACTCTCGGGCGGCGAGATGGCCGTGAGGTAGTCATGCCCCGCCTCAACGTCAATCAAAAACGAGGCGTTTCACAAATCTTAAAGGCAACGTGGCGCCGCCGCGTGATCAGGCTGCCTTCTTACTTCGCGCGAACAGTCCCAGGCCCAAGCTATCGAAGTAATCCGGCCACACCACCGCGATTCCCATGAGGGCACCACGTACGGCGGCTTCCGAGAGGCCCTTTTTGCGCGCCTCCGCGAGCTCCAAGAGCGATGTCAGCACCGCCTGCGCCTCGGTGAGCTCGGGAATCGGCACCTTCAAGCGGCCGTCGACGTCGAGACGCTCGGCGTACGCGAACTTCAACGCCATCGGGTCGGGATCGAGAACTTCGTCGCCCGCCGTCAAGCCGTAGCAGCGCGCCTTGCCGAGCTTTTGCTGCGCCGCCAAGGCGCTGCTATCCGCGAAAGCGGCCATCACCTCGGCGCCCTTCAGGTGACCGCGCACCATGGTCAAGATGTCGACCATGCGACCGCTGGTGGTAGTGCGCTCGATGACTCGCACCGCCGTCGCGCGCATTGGCTTGTGGAGATAGACGAAGTCGACGTGCAGGCCGCGACGCTTGCATTCGGCGAGAATGAAAGCGCACTCGCGCGCCTCGCCTTCGCCAGCCGCGTCGAAAACGGCGCCAGGGGTGAACTTCGCCATCGAAACGGCGAGCAGTGGCATGATGCGGCCTTTGCCGGCACCGGAGCCGCCCGCGGTGACGAGCACCCGGCGTGTTGGATCGTCGGCCGGCAATTCCGCGAGCTCGTCGAGGCGCTGCAAGAACGCGACCTTGGCGATCGCCACGGCTGTCTGGTGCAACGCCAAGTTCGCCGTGGCGCGCACGTGTTTCTCGTCGTCGGTTTGGGCCTTTTTCTCACTGCCCCACGGCTCGTAGCAGCGCTTGGCGAGATCCACCGAGTAGACGTTCGAGTCGCCTACCAGCTTGCGATAGCTCTTGACGGTGCCGCGCACGTCATCCGCGAACTGCTTCGCGAAAGCGGACTCATGAAACCGCAGCTTGACCGGGAGATGCGGCAGACGCGGGACGAGGAGCGGCTCGAAGGAGCCTTTGACCTTCCATTTGTCGACGTCGTAGCCGAGCACCAGGCTGCCGGGGAGGCCAGTGAGAGCCGCGTCGTCTCGAGCCGTCATGGTGATCGCGCCTTTCGGGGGCGCGGCGATCTTCATGACACGCAGCTCCGCGACGACATCGCCTAGCTCGCGATCGACCGTCGCCAGCGCTTTGCGGACCTTGTCGAGCTGTCTCACGAACAAGGGTGAGCTCTCGCGGAGCCCGTCGTTCGCGGCGACGGGAGGTCTGGCGTTCGCGGGTGGCGACGGAAACAACCACCCTTGGGCTGGTGGATCCGAGACGAAGGCGGCCTGGTGCGAGTCGAGCGCCGGTGCCGTCGTCGCCAAGGTCCGCAGTGCTGTCGCCGAGAGTATGGTCACACGAAGCCCTGGTTTATCGCTTCATCGGTATTCTCGGCCGATGTCGCCATTCGTCCTCTGCATCTCTGCAACTCTTTAGTGACGCCGTTTCGGTCCTGATAAGACCGGAGGTCATGAAGACCTGGGACGTGGCGCTGGCGCTGCGCGAGTGGGCCTCCGAGCACAAGCTCCTTCAGACGGCGCTGCCTGAAACCGGCGAAGAGCCCGAAAATCTCAAGGGTCCTTTGGCGATCGTCCAGCAGTCGTTGGGCAAACACGTCGAGCTCTTCGAGCGCAATCCGATCACCGCGTTGGTCGTGAACGAGGCCAGGAAGACGGTCTTCGTCTACACCGCAAAACCGGTTCCCAAGCGCAAGGCACGAGCGCTACCGACTGGGCTGGCCGCGAGCGCCAAGTCGGCCGCCGTTACCATCGAGTTCCGCCAGGCGAAGCCACAGACCATCGGCAACGAGGAACCCGACGCGCCGCCCGCGCTGCCGGCCAGCGCTTTCGCCGACGGCCGCTACACCTGTGGCTCGTCGATCAGCATCGCCAACGACCGTCAGGCCGGCACCCTCGGGTGCCTCGTGCGTGACGCCAAGGGTCAGCTCTACGGGCTCACCAACAATCACGTCACCGGCGGCTGCAACAACGCGCTCCCCGGCACGCCCATCCTCGCGCCCGGTGTCATGGACGTGGCGCCGGGCAACTACGACCCGTTCACCATCGGCCACCACCACTCGGTGCTGCCGTTGCATCAAGGCGAGCCCAACGTCGTCAACGCCAAGCTCAACACCGATGTGGCGTTGTTCACGATAGCGGACAAGAGACGGGTCTCCTCGATGCAATCGAGCGCCTACGACACGCCCGCCGAAGTGGTCGCGTTCGGCGACGACATGCAGGTCGAGAAAGTCGGACGCACCACCGGCCTCACCCGCGGCGTCGTGCAGGGCATCGTCGTCGGACCGGTCGGGGTGGTCTACAACGTCACTACCTATCACTCCGCTTCAGCGGGCACGCCGTTCGTCGGCAGAGCCTTCTTCGAGCCAGTCTACTTGGTGCACGGTATCGGCGGTCCATTCTCCCAGCCTGGTGATTCGGGCTCGCTGGTCACGGCGTTGAAGCGCGACGGCACTCGCGTCGCCGTGGGCCTCGTCTTCGCGGGCCTCGTGCCGGCGGAGTCGTACGTGTTGCCGTTGGCGCCGATCCTGAAACGCCTCAAGGTCTCGCTGGTTTCCGGGCACGCGTGATGGCGACGCTCGCCGCGCGCAAGAAGGCCAAGCGCCTGCTCACGGCGCTCGGCGTACCAGCTGGACGCGCCAACGTGGTGGTCCGCGAGGTCGACGGTAAGGTCACGCTCACGGTCCGCTTGATCCGCGGCACCAAGCTCAAGGTGCGACCCACGCGTTTCGAAGGGGTCGAGATTACCTATGAGAATCGTGATGTTCCGGTCGTCTCCGGAAACAAGGCGTAAGACGCAACGGTCGCCGTGGCGAGCCGATACTGCACATGAGCGACGTTATGGGTGTTGTGTACGTCCCAAGCGTCTTCCAAAGCAGTTGAGGATAAGTCTTGGCCCTTCCCGACGTGAGCAAGATCAACCCCGCCGATCTGGTCACCCCACATGTCGAACACGACCCAGATCCACAAGGTTACGCCGACAGTGTCCGCCAAGTGCTCGAGGCCCTGCCCGCCGTGCGCGAGGCTTTGCAGCTCAACGAAGACCGCTTGGGTCGCATCCGCTTCGACGGCGAGTGGGGCGAAGATGACGAGGGCAACCCGGTCAGCAAGGTGATCATCCCCATCGGCCGCCGTGACGACGACGCGGTCCGCGAGCTCCTGCGCTACATCCGCGAGAACACCACCGACCTGGAATTCGACGGCGTCCTTTTCATTCTGGAGCGCTGAGCACGCGCAAACCCGACGAGTAGGAGACTCCCGTGTCCACTGCAGCCTTGGCCAGACGTGAAACAACGGTGCGAGTCAGGCGTTCGACCGCCACCCCGCGACAGATCACGCATCTCTGCATGCAGCTCGTGGCTCGACTCGAGCGCTCGCTGCCCTCGCTCTTGGCCCGCGGCTACAACTCGGCGGAGACCATGATCGCCGGCACGCCCGTCGAGTACGCAACGGTCATCACGCTCTTCACGCCCAACGCCCTGCGCCAGGAAGCCGACAAGATCGGTGCCTACGACCAACCCACGCGCATCGCCATCTCGCGACGCGTCGAAGCGGCCTTCGATCGGCTGGTGCGCGGCGCCCACCTCGAGGTGCTCGCGCACGAGTACTACCCGGACGGTACGCTCGCGCGTGTCGCGCTGGCGCCTTAACGTTTCGTCAGGCCCTGCCGTACACGGGAATCATCGCGCCGCTCACGTCGCGCGCCGAATCCGACAACAAGAAGCCGATGACATCCGCGAGCGACGCCGGCGATACCCACGTGTCGTGCTTGGCTCCGGGCATGGCTTTGCGGTTCGGTGGCGTGTCGATGATGCTCGGCAGCACCGCGTTGATGCGCACACGCGACGTCAGGGCTTCGGCTGCCGCCGCGCGAGCCAGGGCGACGACCGCGGATTTCGCCGCGGCGTATTCGGCGGCGGTGCCGGCAGTGCCGGGTAATTCGACAGGACGAGCGCCGACCACCACGATGCTGCCGTTTCCACGCGCCTTCATTAGCGGCAACACCGCCTCGAGCGAAGCGTAGACGGTGTCCGCGTTGGTGGACATCATCTTGCGCCATGTATCGCCGCCGGCGCCGACCGGTTGTCCGCCCGACCAGGCACCAGCAAGGAACGCCGCCCCCGCCAGCTCGCGACCTTGGAGACGCAGCGCCGTCTGCGCCCACGCCGCCCGGTCACCGACATCGAAGGTGAAGGTCTCGACCTTCCCGGGGAAGCGCTGCGCCAGCGCGGCCAAGCTCTCTTGTGCGCCATCGCGGTCGACGGCGATGACGTGACCGCCGCGCTCGCAAAGGTGACTGACGACGGCCGCGCCCAGGTTGCCCGCGGCTCCGGTGACGATGGTAATCATGTGTGCTCCCGAGTAACGAACGATGCCATGACGGCGGCGACCAGCAGCAAGCCCGCCGCGAGGAGAAACGGCGCGCCCGGAAGGCGCGTCATCATCGAAGCGAAGGTGAAGGTGAAGACGGCCGGCCCGATGAGCTCGGCGAGCCCCATGAGACTACTCGACGCGCCTTGCAGCCGGCCTTGCTCGTCGGCGCCAACCTCGCGCGTCATGAGGCCCTGCGCCGCTGGGCCCGAGATACCCCAGATCGACATCACGGGGATGCCGAGCAAGAACCACATGCCCGTCGACGCCAAGCCGTAGACGACGAAGCCCGCCGCGCCGAACACGAGCCCCAACATCATGGCGCCGCGCTCACCGATCCGCGAGACGATGGGCTGCACGAGCCCCGCTTGCACGATCATGGCGAAGACGCCGACCGCCGCGAGCGTGAGCCCGACCTCGCGCTCACCCCAACCGTAACGAAAGCCCGCGTACAACACGAAGACCGCGGGCAGCACGACATGCGCGAGGCTCGCCACGAAGGTCACGAGCGCGAGGCTCGAGAGCCGCTTGCTGCGGCGCAGGAGCGACAACGAGCCGATGGGGTTCGCCTTCGCCCACGTGAACGGCGAGCGCAGCCTCTTGGGCAACGACTCGGGCAGCACGAAGACGCCGTAACACGCGTTGGCGAGCGACAACCCCGCGGCCACCCAGAACGGCAAGCGCGGATCGACACCGCCGAGGACGCCACCCATCGCCGGCCCGAGCACGAACCCCACGCCGAACGCGGCCCCCAACATACCGAACGCCTGGGCCCTCTTCTCCGGCGGCGTGACGTCGGCGATGTACGCTCCAGCGGTCGTGAAGCTCGCCGCGGTGATCCCCGAGATGACGCGACCGACGAAGAGCCAGGTGAGCGTCGGCGCCATCGCCATCAACACGTAGTCGAGACCGAGACCGAGATTCGACAAGAGGATGACCGGCCGGCGGCCGAAGCGATCCGAGAGCGCGCCCAGGACCGGCGCGAAGACGAACTGCATGGCCGCCCAGATGGTCATGAAGACGCCGTAGATCTCGGTGGCGCGGCTGACATCACCATCGAGAAAGGACTTCAGGAGGTTCGGGAAGACCGGGATGATGACGCCGAGCGCGACGATGTCGAGCAGGACCGTGAAGAAGACGAAGATGGTCGCGGCACGACGACCGCGTGGCATGTCCGCGAGCATCGCAGCGCCTTCCGATAGCTCGCTCATCGCGGCCTGGCTTCTAGCACGAGCTATCGCCGTGGCAAACGCACGCAGAACTGGGTGCTGGTCGGCGTGGTCTTGGCGGTGACCACGCCGCCGTGCGCCTGCACGACCTGCTGAACGATGTAGAGGCCTAGCCCCAACCCTTTCTTGCCGCCCTCGGAGAAGCTGCGGAACGGATCGAAGATGTGCGGCAGCGCTTTCGCCGCGATGGCGCCACCGTTTGCAACGTCGACGACGACTTCTTCGGCTCCGGTGCCGTTGAGTCGCAGACGAATGGGCTCGTCACCATTCCCATGGCGAACGGCGTTGCTCGTGAGGTTGGTGAGGACCTGGCGCAAGCGGCCGGCGTCCCAACAGCCGTGCAGATCACCCGCGCTCTCGAGCTCGAAGGTCACACCCGCGCTCGAGGCTTTGGCCTCGTTGATCACCTGGAAGGCGATGGCCCCGAGATCGACGTCGTCGGTGCGCTCGATCGGTAGGCCACCCGAGAGACGCACGCGCGACAAATCGAAGAGGTCGCCGATGAGGCGCTCCATGCTTCGTCCGCTATTACGAACGGTATCGGCCGCGCGCTTCGCGGGACCCTCGGTGGCGGTGAGTCGCAACACCTCGGAGGCGGCGAGGACGGCGGCGAGGGGCGTGCGCAAGTCGTGCCCGACGGCGGCGACGAAGAGCTCGTTCAAATCGAGCGTCGATTGCAGCTCTTCACGAACCTTGGTGAGCTCGGCGACGCGGCGCTCGAGCTCGCGGCGTTGACGGTGGAGCTCGACGAAGACGGCGACCTTGCTGCGCAATACGTGCGGATCGACGGGTTTGAACAAGAAGTCGACGGCGCCTGCCTCGTAACCGACGAACTCGCGCCGGGCCTCGTGATCGCTCGCGGTCACGAAGATGATCGGCACGCGCCGCGTCCGCTCGCGACCGCGCATCAGCTCGGCAAGCTCGAAGCCGTCGATCTCCGGCATGTGGACATCGATCAGCGCCAGGGCGACGTCGTGCGTGAGCAACAGCTCCAGCGCTTCTCGCCCCGAGTGCGCGAGCAACAGCTCGAGCCCCGGCTCGGCGAGCAAGGCTTGCAGTGCCACGAGGTTGTCGGGCAGGTCGTCGACCAGCAGGAACTTGACGACGTCTTGAGTCACTAAGCGCTCTCCCCGCGCGCGCAATAGCTCGCGATCGCTTCGGGTGACAAGACGAGGTCCGCGGCGCCCCGGTCCAACGCCGCTCGCGGCATGACCGGAGAGACGCAGGTCGCGGGCTCCTGGACGATCACGAAACCGCCGGCGGCGCGGATGCGAACGCAGCCCTCGGCGCCGTCCGGGCTGGCGCCCGTGAGGAGCACTCCTAGCACCTGGTCGCCGAGCGCCTCGGCCGCGGAGTCGAAGAGCACGTCGATGGACGGCCGCGAGTAGTTCTGGGGATCGTCGTTCGATAACGACAAGGTCGACGCGTCCTCGATGAGCGTGTGGTAGCCGGGCGGCGCGAAGAAGATGGTGCCCGGCGTCAACGGTTGCTTGTCGTCGATCTCGGAGACGGGCAAGGCACAAAGCGGCCCGAAGATGTCCGCGAGCAGGCTGGGCCGGCCTTCGGGGACGTGCACGACCACGACGACGCTACACGACGCGTCCTTGGGGAATGCCGGCAGCACCACGCGCAGTACATCGACTGCTCCAGCGGACGCGCCGATCACCACCAAGCGCGGAATCAAAGCTTGCGATACCATCGCTGGCCTCCCGGTATTTCCGCATAGGTGCGCGCGTGGTCGGAAAAGCGCAGCGTTTCGCGCGACCCTAGCCCCAAGAAGCCGCGGCGGACGATGGCATCGTCGAAGAGCTTCAAGGCGTGCTTCTGCAGATCGGCGTTGAAGTAGATAAGGACGTTGCGGCAGCTCACCGCGTGGACCTCGGCGAAAACCGTGTCCGTCGCCAGGCTGTGGTCGGCGAACACCACGTTCTGGCGCAGCGTCTTGTCGAAGACGGCGTTGCCGTAGCCGGTCGTGTAGTAGTCCGACAGCGACGTCTGTCCGCCAGAGCGGATGTAGTTCTCGCTGAACAACGCGATGCGGTCGATAGGGTAGAGCCCGGCCTCGGCCGCCATGAGACATTCGGGATCGATGTCGGTCGCGTAGATCGTCGTCCGCTCGAGGAGTCGCTCTTCGCGCAGGATGATGGCGAGCGAGTAGACTTCCTCGCCGTTACTGCAACCCGCGACCCACAGCTTCGTCGAAGGATAGGTGGCGAGCGCGGGCACCACCTGCTCGCGAAAGGCTCGGAAGTAATCGGCATCGCGAAACATGTCACTGACGTGCACGGTGAGGAAGCGGAGGAGCTGGGTGAAGACGGTTCCACTGGCGCGCATGCCCTGACGCAAGCTCTCGCAATCGGCGAAGCCCAGGCGCGTGATCGCTTGGGTAACGCGTCGCTTCAACGAAGCATGTGCGTACTGGCGAAAGTCGTAGGAGTACTCCGTAAAGACGGTGTCGAGCAGACGCATGAGGTCGCGGTCATCGACCACGAGTGGGTCGACGTCAGCCACGGCGCATCCACACCCGCGTCAGCGACAGCAGCTTGTCGACGTCGATGGGCTTGGCCATGTAGTCGTTGGCGCCGGCGGCGATGCAGCGGTCGCGATCGTCGCGCATCGCTTTAGCGGTCAGGGCGATGATCGGGAGCTTGGCGTGCTGCTTCTGGGCGCGGATCTCCTTGATGGCGGTGATGCCGTCCATCTCGGGCATCATCATGTCCATGAGCACGAGGTCAGGCGCCGGCCCGGCGGCTAGCGCGGCCAACGCCTCACGCCCGTTGCGCGCGATCTCGACCGTCGCGCCCTTGGGCTCGAGTACGCTCGAGAGCGCGAAGACACTGCGCACGTCGTCCTCGACAACCAGCACACGCTTGCCCTCGAAGATGGCCTCGCGGTCGCGCGCATCACGCAGCATGCGCTGGCGCTCGGCGGGCAGCCGCGCTTCGACCTGGTGCAAGAATAGCGTCACCTCGTCGAGGAGTCGCTCGGGCGAGCGCGCGCCCTTGACGATGATCGAGCTCGAGTAGCGACGTAGCTGTTGCTCCTCTTCGTTGCTCAAGGCGCGGCCCGTGTAAACGATGACCGGCGGGAACGCGTAGGCGGTGTCGCTCGCCATGGTCTCGAGCAGCTCGAAGCCACTGGCGTCCGGGAGCTTCAAGTCGAGCACGATGCAATCGAAGGGTTCGCTGCGCAGCCGCTCGAGCGCTTCGCGGCCGCTGCCGATGCCGACGATCTCGACACCTTCGCTCTGCAACAGGTGCCTGATGCTGTCGCGCTGCACGGCGTCGTCCTCGACCACCATGACCCGCCGCAGGCGTCCCGCGAACTGTGTCTCGAGCTTGGAGAACAAACCGGTGAGGTCGCTGCCGACGATCGGTTTGATGGCGTAGCCTACCGCGCCGAGCTCGAGCGCGGTGTGCACGTGATCGTGCGCGGAGACCACATGGATGGGCACGTGACGCGTCTCGGGCTGGCGCTTCATGCGCTCGAGCACAGTGAGCCCGGAATCGTCGGGGAGGTTCACGTCGAGGATGATGGCGGTCGGCGCGAGATCGCGAGCGAGCGTCAGGCCTTCCTCCGCCGTGGTGGCGCAGACGCAGGCGAAGCCTTGCTCGTGAGCGGTGTCGTAGAGCACCTTGGCGAAGGCGACATCGTCTTCGACGACCAGCACCAAGCGGTGGTGCTCGTGCGTCTTGCCACGATCATCCACGAAGCCGAGCTCTGGGCCGGCCACGCGAGGCGCCTGCGGCGCGCTGTCACCGCTGCGCCGTCGTACCGGCGTCGTCGTCGCGGCCGGGCGTTGCGCTTCGAGCACGGGCGCCGAGCGCTGTCCCGTGTAGATGCGCGGTAAAGTCAGGGTGAAGGTGCTGCCCTTCCCGACTTCGCTTTGGAGAGTGACGTCCCCGCCCATCATGCGCGCGAGATCACGCGAGATGGAGAGACCGAGCCCGGTGCCACCGTACTTGCGGCTGGTGGTGCCGTCGGCCTGCTTGAAGGCGTCGAAGATGAGCTGGTGTGCCTCGGGGGCGATGCCTATTCCGGTATCGCGGACGGCGAAGGTGACGCCCGATTCGGCCGCGCCGATGACGACCTCGACCTCGCCTTGGTCGGTGAACTTGAACGCGTTCGCGAGCAAGTTACGGAGAATCTGCTCGAGGCGCTGTGGGTCGGTCTCGAGCGTGGTGGCTTGGGGTACCTCGAGCCGGACCGAGAAGTGGACCTTCTTGCTCTTGGCGACCGGCGCGAACAGTCGCTCGATGCTCGATGCCACCGTGGCGACGGGGGTCGGAGCGGGTTTCACGTCGAGCTTGCCCGCCTCGATCTTCGAGAGATCGAGGATGTCGTTGATGAGGGTGAGCAGATCGTTGCCGGCGCCGGAGATGGTCTCGGCGAACTTCACCTGCTCGGGGTTGAGGTTACCCGGTTTGTTGTCGGCCAGGAGCTTCGCGAGGATGAGCGCGCTGTTCAGCGGCGTGCGCAGCTCATGCGACATGTTGGCGAGGAACTCGGACTTGTAGCGACTCGCCTGCGCGATCTCGCGCGAGCGCTGGGTGAGCAGCTCCTGCGAGCGCATGAGCTCGGCGCGTTGCTCGGCCAAGATCTCGTTACGCTCTTCGAGGCTCGCCTGCTGCCCCGCCATTTGATCGTGCACGTCGCGCAGGCTGCGCTCGCGCTCCTCGAGCTCTTCGTTGGAGACGCGCAGCTCCTCTTGCTGGGCTTGCAGCTCCTCGGCCTGACGCTGGGTCTCGACCAAGAGCTCGCTCAAGCGCTGGCGGTATTCGGCGGAGCGCACGTTGACGGCGATGGACTCCGACGCGAGCTGCGTGAGCTTCAGTACACGATCGCGGACGGGCCCCAGGAATCCGAGCTCGGCGACCGCGAAGACGCCACCCGCGACGACCATGGGTTGCACGACCACCGTCACCGGGTCGAGCTCGCCGACGCCGGACCGCAAGCGCAGGTAGCCGGAAGGCAGCTCTCGCAGCACTGCTTGCCTGCGATCGCGTACGACGGAGCCAATAAGACCTTCGCCGGTGCGGAAGCGCGCAGGCGTGTCGCTGAACGCCATGGCGTACACACCGGAGCAGCGTGAGCTGTCGCCTTCGGTGACGTAGAACGCGCCGGTCGCGGCGCCGGTGAGCTGGGCCAAGACGCCGATGACTTTCGTCGAGAGCTCCTCGACGCTGAGCTCGCCTTGCGACACTTCGGCGACGCGCAAGAGACCGTTGTTGATCCAGTCTTGGTCCTCGAGCTTGGCGTTGGCGGCGTGCACTCCGTCGAGCGCCTGACCGTAGTCCCGCGCGATGCCGAGCACGTGGCGGCGCGTGATGAAGGCGATGACCGCCGCGAGCCCGAGCATCAAGGCGAAGAAGGTGCGCTTGGCGACAAGGATGCTCTCGCGCGCCGTGACGACGCGCTGGTCACGCAGCAAGCGCTCGGCGGCGACGAGCTGCGCGTAGCGTTGTCGGGTGAGCATCATCAAGGAGCGGCCGAGCTTCTCTTTTTCCAGCTCCTCCTCGGTCGTCGGGATCTTCACTTCCGTGATCGGGCCGCGCCACGTCGACCACGCCGCGAACGCCTTACGCCAGTCGGCGACTCGCTGCGCCTGCGCGTCGCTGTTCGCAACGAGCTTCGCCAGCTCGTCGACGAGCTCCTCGGGGTGCATCTGATTGTAGGTGTCGATGAGGCCGGGGTCGCGCGTCAGCGCATAGCCGCGCGTGGCGTTTTGCTGCTCGACCATCTTCACCATGGCGTCGTTGGCGCGAGCGAGCACCCGCTCGCTGTGCTCGACCCAGGCACCGTCGTCGTTCATGCGCTCGATCTGCAGATAGAGAACGATCGACGAAAGAACGAGTAGGACGGTTGGCGTGGCCAAGAGCGCGGACAAGCGCCGCGACAAAGACGTATTCGACATGCTCCCCCGAGCGGCTGGCCGCCCAAAGGTGGCCATCCGTGGCACTGCTTGCCACAAGTGTCGGGGACTGGCCCCTGGAAACGCGAACGGGGCCCACGCGCCGCTGCTGGCCGCGTGGACCCCGTTTTTTGAAGCGGTGCGGCCTACCCAGGACGGGGGGCCGCGAGCACCTGCGACCCTCTAACTATGCGCGGCGGCGCAAGCTGGTGGGGGCCGGAGCCGGAGCCGGGGTGGGTGCGGGCTCCGCCGGGGGTGCCGGAGGAGTTGGTTCCGCCGGCGGGGCCGGAGGCGCCGGTGGGGCTGGTGGAGGAGCGGGCGGAGCCGGTGGTGGCGGCGGCGGCGGCGGCTCGACGCCGACTGCGCTCCACGCCGAGGCGACGGTCCGTGCTTCGACCGAGTCAGCGCCGTACAAGTCGGTAGCTGCCCGGAGGGTCGCATCGCGCGCCTGCACGAAGTTCGTGAAGGGCGTGAAGTACGTGGTGTGTGCGCGATAGAAGATGCGCGCCGCACGCTCCATGCCGATGCCCTGAGCGATCGTCTGGTTCGACGTCCGGTTCGTGCCACCAGCGGCCAACAGGTAGAACCAGTTGTTGGCGATGCCGGAGTTGATGTGCACGCCACCGTTGTCACCCCAGCCGCGGTAACGCGAGCCGTAGTGATCACGCGAGAAGAACTCGCTGGTGCCCTGACGATCGCGCGGCGGATCGTTCATGTAGCGGAGCGCGTCGCCTGTCTGGCCCGGCGTCCAGCAATCCTCGCCGATCAACCAATCGGACGCGATGCCTTGATCGCGCTGCTCCGGCGGCAAGTGATTGTTACGCAGGTACCAGCTGAAGACGGCCGAGCCGAGGATGTCCGAGGCAGCCTCGTTCAAGGCACCGGACTCACCACGGTAGACCAGACCGCTGGTGTTGGCGGTGAGGCCGTGCGTCGGCTCGTGACCGGCGACGTCCTTGTCGACCAAGGGACCGGCTGTGCGGCCATCGCCGTCACCGAACCACATGACGCTGTTGTAGTAGAACGCGTTGACCATGTTACGGCCGACGTGAACGACGCTGCGGCCAGGGAGGCCGGCGCCGTCGATGCCGGTGCGGCCGAACATGTCGCGCAGGTAGTCGTCATAGCGGACAGCGTAGTAGTGCGCGTCGACACCAACGCGCGAGCGCGCTTCGTCGCCGGGCGTCGCCCAGGCGTTGTCCGTGTCCGTGAGCGGACGCGCCTGAACCGGGAAGCCCTCGGCATCGAAGGCCGTGTTATTGCCGGTGCCGTTGCCGTCGCGCGTCTCGGTGTTGCGGCGCGTCGGATCGCGCATCACGAAGAGGCCGTCAGCCGTACGACGGGCGGTCGCGAGCGGGACGTTGCCCGAGTAGACCGAGGTGCCGAGACCGTGCGCTGGGGTGAACGGCGGCGGCGGTGGTGGTGGCGGCTCCGCGGGAGCGGGGGCCGGGGCCGGAGGAGTCTCGCTCGACGGTGGCGTCGGGGCTGGGGCCGGAGTCGGGGCTGGCGCCGGAGTCGGAGCTGGGGCCGGAGTCGGCGCCGGGGTGGGCTCCGCCGGAGCGGGCACCGGTTCGGCATCGGCGCGGGGGAGCAGCGGCAGGCGGCGAGTCGGCGCCGCGTTGGCGTTGATGCGCTCACGAACGAAGTCCGGCACGAAGCCGTGGATCTCGTTGTAGTCGAACATCGTCTGGTTGGTCTGCGCGTCGACGAAGTAGTGCTGCCGGCGCGGCTCCTGGCCGTCGAAGCTCGACAGGATGAGGTGCCAAGCGAGGCGGTACTGACCGTCGTCGCCACGCGCGATCACCAGCTGCGGCTGGGTCTGCGTCTGCGGCGTCTCGCCGAAGGCGCGGAGCGCCACGGCCGTCGCCTGCTCGGCGGTGGT
Source organism: Myxococcota bacterium (assembly GCA_041288095.1). GTDB lineage: Bacteria > Myxococcota > XYA12-FULL-58-9 > XYA12-FULL-58-9 > JALHOP01 > JALHOP01. Next base: position 12,950 of record JBGGMJ010000079.1, on the reverse strand, counting down.
ACGCGGCGTCGTGCTCACATTCAGGTTCGACGGCGTGTCGGCGTTGGTGAGGTGGCGCACATTGCCGGTGCGGTCCATGTGCGTGACGACCTGCTCACCGAACACCGGGATGCCGAGGTAGTGGCGCTGCAAGCGGACGTGGGTCTCGCCGAGCTGGTCACGGAAGACCAAGGCCGGCTCGAAGGTGTGCGGGGGGCGGCCGAAGGTCACGCCGGTCATCTGGCGCAAGACGCGCTGCGACTCGCTGACGGCCTTCTCGGCCTCGGCGACCGAGATGTTGTTGGTGCGGTAGGTCGAGGCTTGCGGGACGAACTCGGTCTGCGGAGCGCCCGTGCGTACTGTGCGGCGCGGCGTGGTGCTCGGAGCCGGCAGGACGCCGCGTTCCGCGGGCAGCTGCGTGACGCGCGAACGGCGCTCCTCGGGGAGGTCGGCGACGACGATAGGCGAGCCGGTGGCAGGACCTTGGGGCGCAACAGTGGCCAGGGGCAGGCCGGACCCGACGCGTGGATCCAAAGACACTGGTGCATTCAGGCTTAGCGGTTCAGCCATCGGAGAAGTCCTAGTTGTGTGATTTTGTGCTACGAGGGCGCTGGGGCGCGCCGGAGTGGGAAAACTCTTGCGTCGGCCATTATCGTGAGCGCTGTAGAGATGTTTCGTTGGATTCGACCACTCGCCTTCCTCGTGGCGGCTCTCCCCGCATGCGGTTCCCGCTACGATTGCTCGCTTTTGGCCACGCCGGGGGCCTCGCCGGTGCTCGTCAAAGAGCTGCAGGTCCCCGACTCCGCGCGTAATTTCGCCGTCCGGGTGCGCGCCTTCATCCCCGAGCCCGTGAACGCAGAGACGCGCTTGATCGTGCTCAGCCCCGGGCTCGATGCCGACCTCGCCGATGCTGACCCAGTGGCGCGGACCCTAGCGGCGAGTAACTACGCCGTCGCCGTCGTCGAGCACCGGGCCTCCACCAGCGCGCGTGTCTGCGCCGGCGGTCAAAAGGGCGCCGATTGCTGGCGTGCTCTCGAGGAAAGCGAAACCCACGCCGAGAACTGGGACGACCGCTTCAGCGACATCCTCTTGTTGATGGACGAGCTGCCCGCCCAAGTCGGTGTCGACGCCGCGCACATCGGGCTCGTTGGCCACTCCTTCGGCGCCTTCACGACCATGGCTTTCGGAGGCACCACCTACGTCGACCCGCGGACGCAGGAACGCCGCGATCGCCGCGATGCCCGCGTCGTCTCCGTGGTCGCCATGTCCCCGCAAGGGCCGCGTTGGTTCGGCCTCGACGATCAGTCGTGGGATCACATCGACCGGCCGCTATTCCTGATGACTGGTGATCACGACGGCACGACCATGATCGATGACTCGCCGGAGTGGCGACGGGTGCCGTTCGCGCACATGCGCGGCGGTGACAAGCTCATGCTGCGCATCGAGGACGGCAATCACATGTCGTTCACCGCGCGCGAGAAGCACCGCGGCATCTCCGAGCTCGTGCAGCGCGCGGCGTTGGCGTTCATCGACGGCACCATGCGCAAGGGGGATACCGGCGCTTCACTGACCGCTGAAGCGGTCAAGACCTGTAGCCACGGCCACGCGAGCCTCGAGCGCCGCTAGCGTCGGTCAAGAGATCTCGATGCTCGTCGTGTACATGCTCGACGGGATCTTGCGATCGTCCGCGTCGCTAACCGCCGCGACATCGACCGCGCCGCCGTGAATCCCCAGGATCGCCAGCCCCTCGAGCTTCACCAAGGGCTCGATGCGGCGGAACGACACGACCGTGCCGTCGCGATTGAGAATGCCGATGCCCGCGGCGAGCACGGCGCCGTCACGAACGACATCCGGGGTGTCCTCGACCGCGGCCGTGAACAACATGCGCCCATCAGGGAGCGCCGCGAGGTCGGTGATGGTCCATGGCACACCGCGTTCCTTGCCCAGGTCGATCACCTTGATGTTGCGCAACGCCGACACGGGGATGGGCGCGTCGCTGGCGATGGCGCCGAGCACTTCCTTGAGATCGAGGTCGACGATGGCGCTGATGTTCTTCTTGCCGTTGCCGCGTTGGCTCAAACGGATGCGGTCGCCGATGATGCAGGCGCCCTCGATGTTGAGCTTCGGGAAGTGCTTGGCGAGCTCACCGTTCAACAGCGACCAGTCCACCTGCTGCACCGAGCCGTGGGCTTCGCCTTCGGGAGTGAGCGGCACGGCGACTCCGCGATGGCGGTTCGCCTTCGACCCAGAGGGGATGGCGAGCAGCAGGTCGTGCGGCGCGTGGCCGAGCGAGAGCGGCACGTGCAACAACGCCTCGAGATCGGGCTTCTGCGCCTTGCGCTCCTTCGGATCTTCCGGGAGCTCGCCGACGAAGACCTCGAGCGCCTTGCCGGGCCCACCAGCGACCGGGAACGACGCCATGAAGTTCTCGTCGTCCGCGACCACCCAGTAGCGCTGGCCGACACGCGCGAGCCCGCTCGCCGCCGAGACGTAGCGCGGCAGCACGCCGGGGCCCAAGTCGAGCTCACGAGCGACCGTCAGCTTGAGGGGCGGATCCGCAGGCCCTTCGTAGACACCGGCACCAATGATGAGACCACTCATGTCGTCGCGCACCATGTAGAGGAAGGGTCGATTGGCTTCGACGATATCGGGCGGCCGCGGCGCGACGGACGGCGGCAGGTTACCTGACCAGAACTTGGCCACGGCGCCACCGCCAATGGTCACACCAGGCTCGCTGAAGCGCATGGTCGAGACTTCGTGGCCGCTGCCCTCGAGCTCTACCTTGCGCGAGCCCATGGCGCTGTAGGGGCCGCGCGTCGTTTCGTTGAGCAGCCCACCGCCGTGGGAGCGCGCTTCGATGTCGATCTTCGGGACGTAGAGCACGCCCCTGTTGGGCTGGAGGCTCGAAAGGAAGCGCTCCATGCCGGAGGTGGTCGAGATGTCGCGCACCAAGCTTTCGATCGGGACTTCTTCCGCCGGCACGATGCAGATGAACGAGAGGTTGTCCTCGAGTTGCAGCCGCGCCGCGCGGTAATCGCCGGTCGCGACCGAGTGGCATGGCAGCTCGCCAGTCATCATGCGAATGGCGACCGAGCGACCGTCCGCTTTGACGAACGGGTACTCGGCGATGGTGTCGGCGAGCTTGAACGAGCTCTTCCACAACGGGTCGAGCGCGACCAGGCTCGAAGGCACGATCGCGGCCTTGTCGAGGGCGTCGGACTCCGCGAGATCGCGGGCACGGCCGTGCGTGCCGTTGAACAGCCAGCTGTCGATGCGACCCTTGGCGAGCGCTGGCTCGACGGTTTGGATCTCGGTGCCGAGCTCGGCGTGCACGCGATCGGCGAAGTCCTTGTCGACGACGAAGTCGGGCCGCGCCCACAAGGCGGTGCGCACCTTGCCGCGCGTGAGGATGCCTTTCACGGCAGCGAGAAAGTCAGCGGGCGACGCATCCGAAAACCCAAGGTTGCCCTGCACCCGCGCGAGCTCCGGCTCGGTACCGCCGTGCATGAGCGGAGCAATGAGCCCCAGAGCGGCCGGCGCCGACAACATGGTCGAGACCGAGCGGCGTGCCGCGTTGATGCTCGCAAGACGTTTCCAGGTGAGGTCGTTGAGCGTCGCGACCAGGCGCTCTTCGACAGTCGCGAGAGCGCGGCTCGCGGCCGCCGGCGCGACCTTGGCCACGAGGGGCGCTTCGGGTTCGCGCAAGACCTCGCGCGACGACGTGCTCGCGGCCGGCTTGACCACCGCGGCGGCCGCCAGCGGCGCGTTCGGCGCCACGCTGCCTTCGCGACGAATCACGGTCATCCCGGGCAACCTCGCGAAACTAGGGCCATCCTGTCAATCATCGCCGCAAGTCCCCTGAAGTTGTGCGGGAAATGGGTTTACGTACCTGACGGCCGAGCCGCCCTCGGGCCAAGACGTGTATGTACGAAGACCACGACCGACTCCGCGTCCACCAGCGCTGGTTCGGACCTCCGAAGGGTGCCCAATGGCTAACAGCAGCGATCTTCGCCTCATCCAGCCGGTCAGCAACGCCAATCGCGGCATCCGGGGCGACGGCACCGAGCTCAACATCTCGCGGATCGAGCAAGACGAGCGCGCCCAAAACGTCCGCCGCAACGTCGACGGCACGCGCGGTACCGACCTCGCGACGGGCAGCCAGAACCGCATCAATACCGGGGCGACGAGCACCAGCACCGCGGCGACGAGCACAGGCGCCGCGGCCGTCACCCCACCGAACGACGCCTTCGTCACCGCCAGCGCCAACGCCTGGACCCAGTTCATGGCCGACATGCTGGGCGCCCTCGACATCGCGCTCAGCGCTCAAGACGCCGCGAAAGACGGCAGCATCGACAGCGCCGAGTGGAACGACATCTTCTCCAAGGCGAGCAAGGACGGCGAGGTCACTCTGCTCGAGATCTCGTCGATGTACGCCGGTCTGCAAGACATGCACGACAAGGGCGCGCTGACCGACGACGAGTACCAGCAGGGCGTAGGAGCCCTCGAGCGTGAGCTCTCCGCCCGCTATAGCGGTGGCCGCTCCGACGGCCTCGACCAGATGGCCCGCCTTTACATCAACGTGCTCGAAGGCGGCGAAGGCATCGCTGACGATGCCACCGCCGTGACCAACGATCGGCGCACCGGGGCCGAGCGCCTCGAGCGCAACGATCCCGCCGAAGACGTCGAGACCCAGGTCATGCGCCGCCGACTCGACGAAGAAGATCAAGGCGTCGAAGGCCGCGCCCGCTTGAACGTGCGCCGCACCGACGTCAACGATCAGCTGGCGACGACGCTCACCGACATCGGCATCAATCGCCAGGTCCCCGACGTCAACGCGCCGCGCCGCGAGATGCTATGAGCGGCTTCACCTTCGACCCGCCGAAGCTCAAGGCGTTCGTCGCCTTGCTCCGTGACGGTAAAGCGTCCTCGAAGCGCCGCGCCGAGCTCGGCCGCAAGCTCTTGCGCGATGGACACATCACGCTCGACGAGCTGCGCTACGTGAGCCAAGCGTTCAAGGACGCGTACCTCGGCGGCGTCCTCAACGAGATGGAGTACACCGTGGTCTGCGCGTGGCTGCGCGCCTGCGTCGACGCGCTCGTGGTGCCGCGCCAGCGCATGCAGAAGCTGCAAGAGCGCGGTGGCGCGAGCCTTACCGCGATGCGTGCATAAAGCTGCTAATCCGCTTCGGCGGTCGTAAGATCCAAGTCACGCAAGCAAGGCCCGGTCGCAAGGTCCGGCCCAGGCGCCGGCGCGCAAGCGGCCTCACAGTCCTGCGTGCCAGCCAAGGTGCAAACCCGCGTCGCGTTCGGGCACGTCGGCAAGTAGAAGACCTCTTTGGCGGGAGTGCCGGTCGCCGGATGCGCCGGGCAGTCGCAGCTCACGTAGCGGCAATCCGAGTCGGATGCGCAGGTACTACCGAGCGGCAACAAACACGAGCCAACGAGCCCGATCTCGACGTCGATCTCTCCTTCGCCGCCCACGACGCTGACCTGGCGCGCGTTGCCGCGCCGCAGGATCGGCGCGCTCTTGGTGCCGCCGCTGAAGCCCGCCCAGTCCTCTTCGTCGAGCTCACCATCGCCGTCGACGTCGAGCGCGGCTCCCACCGCGTAGTTGCCATCCGGCAAGCCACTGATGACGAAGCGAACGTCATTGCCGCTCGTGACTTCGCTGCTGCGCGAGGTCGCGTACGACTGCGCGATGAGCGTCAAGGTGATGCGGCGGTCGACGCCAATCGTTCCTGGGAACTTGACCTCACCGCGGATGATGCCCTCACCTCCCGCGGCGACACCAACGGAGTCGGTCATGCCGATCGTCTTGGATCGATCGAACACCTCGCCGCAGGCTGAGAGCAACAGAGTGGCGGCGAGGAGACAGCGTGGGGTCATCGGCGCATCAGAAATGGTGTTCGAGGGCGAAGTCAATTGGGCGCGGCCATGGGTTTTTCCCTGGCGCCTCGATGTGTATTCACTACATTGGTTGCCCGTTCCTCTGGCTAAAGGTGTGCGCCGTGCTGCGATCGCTTCGTGTTCTGGCTCTCGGTGTCTCTCTCGTCGCGGCGGCCTGCTCCGATAAAGACGACGATCTGCGTAGCGAGCTGACCGTGAACGGAGTCAGCCTCACGACCGCGGAGGACACGCCAATCTCCGGCGGCATCTCGGCGACGGGTCAGGTGGGCACGGTGCGCGTCAGCGTCGCGCAGGAACCGACGCACGGTACCCTGGTGCTCGACGACTCGACCTTCGTTTACACACCCGCCGCCAACTACGCTGGAGCGGACAGCGCCGTGGTCGAGGTCAGCGACGGCGAGAAATCGGTGACCGCGACGGTGAGCATCACCATCACGCCAGTGAACGACGCACCCACCGTGAGCGCGACGCCGACGCTCGTCATCGATGAGGACACGTCGATCCACATTACCGCGGCGAACCTCGGCGTCAGCGACATCGACAACAGCACGAGTCAAATCAGCATCACCATCGCGAACGGCGGCGGTTATCTCGTGAGCGACCACGACATCACGCCCCTCCCGAACCTCGCGGGCAGCCTCGCCGTCCCGGTCACCATCTCCGACGGCACGGCTTCGGTCGACGCCACGCTGACGCTCACGGTGACACCGGTCAACGACGCGCCGGACGCGCGCGTCCCTTCGCCGCGAAACACCGGGTCGAACACACCGTTCACTTTCACCGGCGATGCAACGGTCAGCATCGCCGACATCGACGCGGCGACGATGGCCGTGACGCTCTCGGCTGACCACGGCGCCATCAGTCTCTCGACCACGACGGGTCTCGCCTTCACCGCCGGTGACGGCGACGAGGACGCATCGATGACTTTCAGCGGCGCTTTCGCCGGGGTGAACGCGGCGCTCGCCGGCATGGTGGTCACGCCGCCCAATGGGTTCGACGAGCTCATCACGCTGACCATCATCGCGGACGATCAGGGCTCGACCGGCGGCGGCGGCGCCCTCACCGACACCGAGACCTTCAGTGTCGCGGTCGACGGCGCCGACGTGCCGCCGTTCAACACCATTCCCGATGCGGTGACGGTCGACGAGGAGGCAACGCTCACGTTTCAAGGCGTGAACGTCATCTCGGTCGCCGACGGCAACGCGCCGGGCGGAGCCACGGTCGCGGTGGAGCTCGCGGTGACCCAGGGTGTGCTGACGCTCGCCGGCATCACCGGGCTCTCGTTCACGGTCGGCGACGGCACCGACGACGCGGCAGCGAGCTTCAGCGGCACCTTCGCCGACGTCAACGCCGCGTTGGGCGGGCTCACCTACGAGGCACCCACGAACTACGCTGGAGCGGACACGCTGACGCTCACGACGACGAGCAACGGCCTCAGCGACACGGATAATTGCGCCATCACCGTGGCGGCCGTGAACGACGCGCCCGAGATCACCGGCCCGGCGTCACCGATGGACGTCGCGACCGCCGCCGTCATCACCTTCGCGGACGCAAACGCCGTCGTGCTCGCCGACCTCGACGCGGGCACGGCCCAAGTAGAGCTCACGGTCACCGCCACCGCGGGAACGTTTACCTTCACCGGTACGCCCGCCTTCACGGCCGACACGTCGACGCCCGGCGAGGTCGTGCTCACTGGCACGCTCGCGCAATTCGCGGCCGACCTCGACATGTTGCAGTGGAACGCGGGCGCCTTCAGCGGCAGCGCCACGCTGACCTTCGTCATCGACGACCAAGCCGCGACCGGCAGCGGCGGCGCGCGCACCGACTCGCTCGTGCTCACCGTCAACGTCGCCGCGCCGGGACTGGTCGCGAGCAGTGACAGCTACAATGTGCAGGGCAACGTCCGGCGCGTGGTCGCGGCGCCGGGGGTGCTCGTCAACGACTCTCCGCTCGGAGCGAGCGTGACGACCACCACGACGACCTCCACGCTCGGTGGCGCTGTCACCATGTCGGCGGACGGCGGCTTCACCTACGTCCCGCCGACCGGCGCTGGGGCGCGCCAGGTCGAGGGCGGCCTCGACGACAGCTTCACCTACGACATCACGAGCCCAGGTGGCGGCACGGCCTCGGGCACGGTCAACCTCAAGATCTTCCGCGTCATCTGGTTCGTCGACAAAGACGGAGCGGGACCGACGCAAGACGGCAGCTTCTTGGCGCCCTTCGACACCATCGAAGAGGCCGTCACCGCGGCGCAGACCTCGCACTACGGCACGTACATCTACGTTTACGACGCGACCACCGCGTACACGCCGGCGCTCATGACGCTGCCGCCGGGGACCTCGGTGCTCAGCAGCCACGTCGCCTTCGACCTTCAGGACGGCACCGAGCCGCCGTTGGAAGGCGAGGCAATCCTCGACGGCTACGCCTCCGACTCGACGGAGCTACCGGCGCTCGGCCGTCCGGAGATCATCCCCGCCGGCGCTACCGCATTCAATCTCGGCGACACCAGCCGCATCAGCGGCTTCGACATCAACCCAGGCGCGACCACGACGGGTCCGGCGATCGCGGCCATCGCGCTCAACAGCGGCGTCATCGACAACGTCACGATCGCCGGCTTCACGACTGGCATCAGCATCGTCGACACGACGACGGACGGGCTCGAGCTGAACAACCTCGTGATCACCGACGCGAACGACGCCATCACCGTGCAGACCGGCCGAGCCTCGGGCGTGTCGGTCATTGCCAGTGTATTCGAGCGCGTGCAACGCGGCCTCGTCGTCAACGCGACCGCCACCGAGAGCAACGCCCGGCTCAGTCTTTTCGTCATCGCGACGGACGTGAGCGCCGCCAGTCAGAACGCGGTGGTCGTCGACTCCGAGACGGCCGTCGATGCGGTTTTCCCCTCGCTAATTCGCATCTTCGCGTCCACGTTCGTCAACACCGGGGCGACCGGCACGAGCGCCATCGACATCGGGGTGAGCGGTGGCGCGCTCGAGCTCGAGATCAATAACGTCGACCTCGGCGGCTACGGCAACGGACTCACGCTCGACGTCGGCGGAGCGCAGGTCAACGCGCTCCTCAACGACGTCGATCTGGTCTCGGGTTCGTTCGCGAGCGGTGGCTACCAGGTGAACGGCCTCGCCGCCGGCCGGCTCGATCTCACGGTGCGGGACGTGAACGGGGCGGTGAGCGGCGTCCCCGGCATTCTCATGAATTCGAATCAGCTGAATATCTGCCTGGACCTCGACACCAGTAGCGTCAGTGGAGCTCCCTTCGGCCTCGTCCTCCTCCAGGCCAGCGCCGCGTTCGAGCTCGAGGGCTACGTTGGGGGCGACGTACCCGCGTATTTCAGCACGCGTTTCACCGGCGGCGTGGGTGCTACCGGCACGTACTCGACACCGACGGGCGGGGTGTGCGCCGAGCCGCCGTTCTAGATATGCTGCCCAGGTGCGTTCTTCTCGCGTCTTTCTCCTGACTGCCTGCGTCGTCTTTGCGGCTTGTGCCGACAAGGACGACGACCTCGACCGCGAGCTCTTGGTCAACGGGCTGAGACTGACGACCGCCGAGGACACACCGATCTCCGGCAGCATCCTGGCCGTGGGTCAGGTCGGTCGGCTGCGCGTGAGCGTCGAGCAAGGCCCGTCGCACGGCACGCTAACGCTCACCAAGACCAAGGTCACTTACACCCCCGAAGCAAACTACGCTGGAGCGGACAGCGCCGTCCTCAGTGTCGGCGATGACCACGAAACCATCACGACGACGGTCGCGGTCACCATCACGCCCGTGAACGATGCGCCCGTCGCGAGCGGCCCCGTGACGTTCACCATCGACGAGGACACCTCCATCACGCTCACCGCGGCGACGCTGGGCGTGACCGACATCGACGACGTTCCTTCGACCCTCTCGATCATGATTCCGAGCAGCGCCGCATACACCGTCGACAATGACGAGCTCATCCCCGCCCCCAACTTCTTCGGCACCCTCGCGCTTTCAATCGTCGTCTCCGACGGCACGGATCAAGTGACCACGGCGGTCACCGTCGATGTCACGCCCGTCAACGACGCACCCAACGTGAGCGTCCCCGCGCCCCAGGTCACCGCCGAGGATGTTCCCTTCACCTTCACCGGCGACGCCATCGTCAGCGTCAGCGACGGCGATGCCGCCTCGTCGCCGATCGCGGTCGAGCTCTCCGCGAGCACCGGGACGGTCACCCTCGCGACGACGAGCGGCCTCACCTTCACGACGGGCGACGGCACGGCCGACCCGATGCTTCGCTTCAGCGGAACGACCTCCGCGATCAACGCGGCGCTTGCCGGCATGACGCTGACGCCGCCGCCCGACTTCAATGGGCTCATCGACTTGACGCTCACCGCCAACGATCAAGGCGCGATCGGCGCGGGCGGCGCCATGAGCGACAGCGAGAGCTTCACCCTCGGGGTCAGCGCGGTCGACACGCCCCCGTTCAACCATGTTCCCGACACCCATGCCGTGAACGAGGACGAAACCCTCGCGTTCACGGCTTCGGAGACCATCGCGATCGCCGACCGCGACGGCCCCGACACGACAGCGGTGACGCTGCAGGTGACCAACGGCACGCTGACTCTCGGCACCACCACCGGCCTCACGTTCAGCAGCGGCGACGGCACCACCGACGCGGCCATGGATTTTGGCGGCTCACTCGCGAACATCAACGCCGCTCTCGCGACCCTGACCTTCCGCCCGAGCCAGAACTACAACGGTGATGCGACGCTCACGGTGACGTCGACGACCAACAGCTTGTCGGACACCGATGCCTGCACGATCAGCGTCGCCGCCAGGAACGACGCGCCGGTCATCACTGGTCCAACCACCATCAACGTCGACCCTCTCGGCGTCGTGACCTTCGACGGGACGTTTCTGTATGCGTTAGCGGACATCGACGCGGGCGATGCCTTGATCGAGCTGGCGATCACCGCGACCACCGGCGGCTTCGCCGTCACGGGCGCCCCCGCCTACGCGGTGAGCTTTCCCGACGCGCAATCCATCCTGATGACGGGCCGACTCGCGGATTTCGCGGCTGACCTCGGCATGCTGCAGTGGGATCCACAGGCGGCGGCGCTCACGACGCCTGTGACGCTGACGCTCACGCTGAACGACGGCGGCGCGAGCGGCGGCGGCGGCGCGCTCATGGACACGCACACGACGACCATCATCGACGGCCTTCCCACAATCGCCGTGGCGGACGCCTTTATCGCGCAAGGCAACGTGCGGCGCCTCATCGCCGCGCCGGGGGTCATCGGCAACGACTCGCCCGCCGGCGACCTCACCATCATCGACTTCGACGCCGTCTCCAGCCTTGGTGGCGCCGTGAGTCTCGCGGCGGACGGCTCGTTCACGTACGACCCGCCACTCGGCATCGGGGCCCGTGAGCCCGCGGGCGTCGACGACACGTTCACGTACACCATCGCGAACGGCGGCGGTCAGACGGCGGTCAGCACCGTGACCATCAAGATCCTCCGAGTCTTTTGGTTCGTCGACAAAGACGGGGCGGGCCCGACGCAGGACGGCTCTCAGCTGGCGCCGTTCGACACCATCCAGGAAGCCGTGGCGGCGTGCGCGACCAGCTCGCCAGGCTCGACAATCTGGGTGCGCAACGCCGCGACTCCTTACGACGTCGACATCACCGTCCCCGCCGACTCTATCTTGCGTGGCAGCCGCGTCGACTTCCCGCTCCAGACCGGCCAGGTGCTCGTGGGCACCGGCAAGCCTGTCCTCCGCAATAGCGCCACGACCGCGGTTCGCGTCGGCGCGAATGCCCAGGTCACCGGCTTCGACTTCGTGCCCGGCACGATTCAAACGGGCCCCGCCATCGCGGTCGAGAACGTCGCCAACGGCCTCATCGATCATGTGACCGTCGATGGTTTCGCCACGGCGGTCCGCTACGCCAACAACGCCGACGTGCCGGTCGTGAACAACGTCGAGATCCGCAACGCCGCCGCGCGCGCCATTCAGCTCGAGACCAACGTGTTCACCACGATGGCCATCTTCGACGCGCACTTCGAGGATGTCGGCAACGGGATCGAAGTGACCGCGACGCCGGGTCCGACGGGCAACGGCCACCTCCTGCTGCGCGTCTTCGACGTCGACGCCAACCGGGTCGCCGGAAACGTCCTCTCGCTCCAGAGCACGTCGTCCGCTACAGCGGTCAATCAGTTGCGCGTCGACGATTTCGTCATCCAGAACCCGCTCGCATCGGGCGTCGCCGGCACGACCGCGATCATGGTCAACGCCGGCGGTGGCGGTCTCGACTTCGAGATCACCAACACGAGCATCAGCGGCGACTTCTTCCGCGGCGTCGAGCTCCAGGCGGCCACCGACCCGGGCACGATCATCAACGGCAGGATTTCTCAGCTCACCGTGAACGGCGGCGGTACGGCGATGAGCGGCGGCGGCATCGTCCTCGGCGGCGCTGTCGCCGGGGGCTCGCTGGACGTGACCATGGACAACTCGACGGTGTCGGGCACCGTGGCCGGCGGCATGCGCTTCACGAGCAACGGCGTCGTCGCCTGCCTCGACCTCACGACCAGCTCCTTCGGCGGCGATGATCGCTTCGAGCTCACGCAGAGCGTGTCGCCGCTCGCGCTCGAGGGCTACACCTCCGGCGCCGTCGAAGACTACTTCGCTCCCCGCGGTGTGACCGAGGCGGTGAGCGAAAGTGGTGTCTTCAACGGCGCCGCGTGTCGCGAGCCGCCGACGTTCTAGCGCGCTAGGGCAGCCACTCGAGCGAGATGGTTGCCTGGTCCGTGAGCTCGCAGTCGCCGATCATCCCGAGGTCGCTGATGCTGACGACGATCTCTCCTAGGCCAAAGCCGTCGGTCGGTGGCAGCACCTGCAGCGCCCCAATCGCTTGGTTGAGCTCGGCCAGCGTCCCCTCGAAGGTGACGCTGTCCGCGGCGATGGTGAAGAGGTCCGAGGTCAGCGGGTCGATGACCGCTTCGATCGCCGCGACATCGAAGGCGACCCCGGCGGCGCCGCTAACGGTTGCTTCGAAGCTGGCCGAGGCGTTGACGTCGATGGCGTAGTCGA
>JBGGMJ010000078.1:0-7260 GCA_041288095.1 Myxococcota bacterium | reverse complement strand
TACCTCGTGCTCCAGATCGAGACCGCGGATGCCGAACGCATCATCGAGGTGCGCGTCGCGGTCCAGCGGCTGCACCCGCACAGCGGCCGCACAGGCTCGTTCCTCGAGGTCATCGGCTCGGCCCCGCTCGCAAGCCCCGCGGACATCAAGCTGGTCGACAACATGCGCCAGCGCTTCATCGCGGTTTGGGGTCGCGATAGCGCACGCTGCTAACGCGCCGCGAATGGCTCAGGCCAGCTTGACGACCTTCTGACCGAAGAGCTTGTCGACGCGGATGAGCAGCTCTTCGGTGGGATTCACCTTCATGGTCTCGGGCAGGACGATGACCGTTTCGAACAGATTCGGCTGCGTGATGGTGAGCCGCGCCTGAACGTCGCCGCGGTTCTGCACGAGCAGCTCGCGCAAGCGTACGAGCTTGTCGTCCGTCATGGCGTACACAGGGATGGCGAGCTCGAGCCGCTTGGTCTTCTTGGCGCGGGCGTCGCTCAAGAGCTCGACTGATTGGGCGCGCAATTTCACGGCGCCACCGGCTTCGGTTTCGTCCGCGTCCTTGCCGCCGCCGTGATCGACCATGACCGCGCCGGTGACGAGCACCGGGTCGTCGCCCTTCAGGAGCTGCTCGTATTCGGCGTAGACCTTGCTGAAGACCAGCACCTCGCACGAGCCGGTGAGGTCCTCGATGGTGACGAACGCCATGCGCCCGTCGCCGCTCTTGAGCGGCCGCTCGCGGAACTGGGTGATGATGCCGGCGATACTGATGCCCTTGCCGCCAAAGCGGACATCGCGCGACTCGGCGAGCGACGGGAGGGCCATCGTCGTGGTGGTGGCGATACGCGGCAGGTCGTCGGCGTAGCTGTCGAGTGGGTGGCTGGTAACGAAGAAGCCCAGCGCTTCCTTTTCGGCGACGAGCTTCTGCTTCTCGGTCCACTCGGGGACCGAGGGGTAGCTTTCGCTGGTCGTCATCTTCACCGCGGGACCCGCGGTCATGGCGAACGCCGCGAAGAGATTGGTCTGGCCGCTTTCGCGGTCTTTCTGAACCGACGAGCCCAGCTCGATGGCCTTGTCGAGCGCGCCGAGCAGCACTTCGCGCGGCTTACCGAACTGGTCGAACGCACCGCTTTTCGCCAGCGCTTCGAGCACCTTACGGTTCATCTTGCGGGTGCTGACGCGCTCACACAGATCGAACAGCGAAGTGTACGCCTTGCCCCCGGCGCGGCCCTCGATGATCGCTTCGATGGCGGTATCGCCGATGCCTTTGACGGCGCCGAGCCCGAAGAGGATGCGGCTCGTGCCGTCTGCCTCACGCACGACCGTGAAGTCGCGCTCCGATGCGTTGACGTCGGGGGGCATGACCTTGATGCCGTGCTGCTTGGCGCTCGAGATGTAGCGCACGACGTTGTCCTGCACGCCCATTTCGGTCGACAGGAGCGCGGCGGTGAACTCCACCGGGAAATACGTTTTGAGATAGGCGGTCTGGTAGGTGACGACGGCGTACGCGGCACTATGGGATTTATTGAAGGCGTAGCCCGCGAACTTTTCGATCTGGGTGAAGAGCTCGTCAGCAGCTTCCTTCTTCATGCCGCTCTTGTCGACGGCGCCGTTGACGAACTTGGCGCGCATCTCGGCCATGACGTCGGCCTTCTTCTTGCCCATCGCCTTGCGCAGCGTGTCCGACTCGCCGAGCGTGAAGCCGGAGAGCGCGACCGCGATACGCATGACCTGCTCTTGGTAGACGATGACGCCGTAGGTCGGCTTCAAGATCTCTTCGCAGGAAGGGTGGGGATACTCGACCTTCTTCTTGCCGTGCTTGCGCGCGATGTAGTCGTCGACCATGCCGGCGTCGAGCGGACCCGGGCGGTACAAGGCGACGGCGGCGACGATGTCTTCGAAGCGGTCGGGCTTCAGGCGCTTCAGGAGCTCTTTGAAGCCGGAGGATTCGAGCTGGAACACGCCGTCGGTGTCCGCCGCGGCGATCAGTTGGTAGACCTTGGCGTCGTCTAAGGGGAGGTTTTCGGCATTGAAGTCGGGCTTCACGTGACGCACGTGCTTCACCGCGTTGGCGATGACCGTGAGCGTCTTGAGCCCCAAGAAGTCGAACTTGATGAGACCGGCGAGCTCGACCTCGTCCTTGGCGAACTGGGTGATGATCTCACCCTCTTTGCCGCGCAGCACCGGGACGTATTCCCAGAGCGGCTTGTCGCCGATGACGACGCCGGCGGCATGCATGCCGGTGTTGCGATTGAGGCCCTCGAGGGCGCGCGCAACGTTGATGATTTCCTTGTAGACCGGCTTCTCGTCTTGGATTTGGCGGAGCTTGGGCTCGAGCTCGAGCGCCTGGTCGATGGTGACCTTCTTGCCGTTGACGAGCGCGGGGATGAGCTTGGTGAGCTCATTGACCTCTTGGAACGGCACTTCCATGACGCGCGCGACGTCTTTGATGACGCCTTTAGCGGACAGCTGCGCGTAGGTGACGATCTGACCGACGTTTTTCTCGCCGTATTTCTTGGTGACGTAGTTGATGACCTCGCCGCGGCGGTCTTGGCAGAAGTCGACGTCGAAGTCGGGCATCGACTTGCGCTCTGGATTGAGGAAGCGCTCGAACAGCAAATCGTTCGGGATCGGGTCGAGGTCGGTGATGCGCAGACAGAAGGCAACGAGCGAACCGGCACCCGAGCCGCGCCCAGGGCCGACCGGGATGGTGCTCTCCTTGGCGAAGCGGATGAAGTCCCACACGACGAGGAAGTAGCCGGCGAAGTTCATCTTGATGATGACGCCGAGCTCGTAGTCGAGACGCGCTTTGTAGGCGGCGCGATCGATGGGGTAGCGCGCCTCCGCGATGCGCTTGTCGAGGCCCTGCAGCGCCGTGTGCTCGAGGTAGGTGTTGAGATCGAAGCCCTCGGGGATCGGGAACTTCGGCATGTAGACGGTCGAGAGGTCGAGCTCGACGTTGCAGTTGTTGGCGATCATCGCGGCGTTCTCGACCGCCTGCGGGCAGATTTTCGCGAAAGCCTGGTGCATTTCCTCGGGGCTCTTCACGTAGAGCTCGTCGGAGTGCTTGAACTTCTGGCGGAACTCGCCCAGCGACTTGTTCTCTTTGATGCACATGAGGATCTCGTGCGCGGCCGAGTCCTTGGGCTTCAAGTAGTGGGCGTCCGCTGTAGCAACCAGCGGGATGTCGTACATTTCGGCGACGTTCATGAGAAACGTGTTGGCCGTGACTTGTTGCTCGTAACCGTTGCTCTGCAGCTCGAGAAAGAAGTGGCCCGGCTCGAAGACTTCCTTGAGCTCCTTGGCGTAAGCCGCCGCGGCGGACTCGCCGTCGCGCCATAACGTCTTGTTGATGACCCCGCCGAGGCAGGCGCTGGTCGCGTAGAGACCCTTGCTGTGCTTCTTGAGGAGCTCGAGGTCGATGCGCGGGTGGTAGTAGAAGCCCTCCATGAAGCCCATGGAGATCAGGTACGAGAGGTTCTTGTAGCCCTCGTTGTCCTTGGCCAAGAGCACCATGTGCGCGGAGGTGCGATCGGTGCGGTCGTGTCGACCCTTGGAGCCCGCGACGTAGGCCTCGCAGCCCATGATGGGCTTAACCCCATGCTTTTTCGCGGTTTTGTAGAAATCGATGGCACCAAACATGTTGCCGTGGTCGGTCACGGCAACCGAGGTCATGCCCTTTTCTTTGACCGTCGGGACCAGGTCGGCGAGGCGGATGGCGCCGTCTAGCAGCGAGTACTGCGAGTGCAGGTGGAGATGGGTGAAACCGCCAGAATCCGACGCCGACATCGCCGCACCATGCCACGTCGGACCGACAGATCGCATCGCCAAAGACGCGACCGATAGTGATTGTCGGCTGAGCGATTTTCATTCCAACTTTTTTCGTTTCTCGCGGACGCAGACCGGGTATTCTCCCGCCCAATGCTCCACGTCCTGGTTGCTGTTTCCCTCCTAGCGGATCCGGCCGCTGTCGAAGTCGTTGGCTCCGCATCGCCGCTCAAGTGGACGCCCAAGGTCACCGGCTATGAAGTGCCGAAGGGTGGCGTCGCATACAAAGTGACCGGGCCGACGCCCGTGCTCCTCGAGCTGCGGGGTAAGCCTTCGGAGCGGGGCAAGCCCGTGACGGTCGAGCTCGTCCGCGACGAGGAGTCGATTTCGCGCAATCAGGTATCCCTGAAGCCAAAGCCCGCCGGCGGCCCGAAGACCCATCCGCTTTACGGCAAGCTCTCGTGGAAGGTCCCCGAAGGCACGCATACCTATCGCATCACCGCCGGCAGCGGCGCGGTTACCGCCACGCTCAAAGCGGTCGACAAGGTGGCTGGCGATGCCGTGGCCGCCGTCGAGCAACCGTATATCTCGACGGACAGCACGGTCGTGGCCGACGCGACCCCAGCCCCGCCGCCCTCCACGGCTTCATCGACCCCCGCGAAGCCCATCGATCTTGGCGCCTCGTCGACCGCCGCGGCGGCGATCGTCGCCGACCAGCTCGGTGGTGGAACCGCAACGGGCAGCGTCGCCAAAGCGACCCGCATCGCCGTTTACGACTTCGAGCTCGCGGGCGTCGAGCCCAATGTCGGCGCCGTCGTCACCGACTCGGTGCTCGCCGAGATGCGCAAGCTCCAGCGCGTCTCCGCCATCGGCATGGACGAAATCCGCGACATGCTTTCGCACGAAGCCAACAAGCAGTTCATGGGTTGCGAAGAGAACGAAGCTTGTCTCGCGGAGATCGCCGGCGCCCTCGGCGTCGACGAGCTGGTGTCGGGCTCGCTGGCGAAGGTCGAAGGCTCGCACGTTCTCGTCATTCGCCGCATCGACCAGAACCGCGCCAAGGTCGTTGGCACGGTCGACAAGCGCCTGAAGGCAGAATCCGGCCAGGAGTTCTTGGCCGCGGTTGGTCCCGCCGTCGAGGAGCTCTTCCCGGAGTATCCCGTGCGCGAAGGTCTGAGCCGCGGTGTCCCGCGTGACGTCGCCTTGCGCCTCGATCCGCCACCGCTGCCCAAGTGGGTGTTCTGGGGCACTGCAGGCGCCGCCGCGGCGACCGCGGTCGCGGGTGGCCTCTTCGCTTATCTCGCGCACGACAGCGAGAAGCAGTGGAACGACACGGTAAACGCGGGCGGCTCGACCGGCGTCCCGGGCGACACGCTCGTCGACATCGGTAACACCGCCGAGTCGCGCGCCAAGACCGCCAACGTGTTCTTCATCAGCTCCGGCGTGCTCGCGGTGAGTGCCGGCGTCATCGCACTGTTCACCGACTGGCACGGCTATCGTGACCAGCCTTCGGCGCAGACGGCGGCGGCGCGTTAGCCGCGCCCTTCGCTGTAAGAGTCGCTACTGCCTGACGATGGCTCCTCGGAACCATCGATCGGGTATGTCCGTGCCCACCGGGTGCGTGTTCACGGTGCTTTGACCGTTCCGCACCGTGAAGCCGCTCAACGTCGCCTCGGTGCCTGCCGCGACCTGCACCTCGAGCGCGTCGAGCTCGGCGGCGAGGGTGATCGCCGCAATCGCGGGCACCACAGGGTCGCCCGTCGGCAAGACACAATTTTCATCGGTGTACGTGAGCACCCAGCCTGGCACCTGAACGCTGGTCATGGACGTGGTGTCCCACGCGGCGAGCACGAGACCGTTGGTGTCACCGATCAGGATGTTGAGGTCGCACCAGAGATTGCAGAACCCGAGCATCGCTACGTCGACGACATCATCCACCGCCAACGTCGTGGTGACGTTGGCGATGCTGATGCTGCGAACGTCCAGGGCCAAGGTCAGAGGGTCGACCGAGGTCACCGTCGCGAGTCCATCGTAAGCGAAGCCGCCCGGGGGCGGACCGGGCTGCGTCGACAGCGCTACCTCGGTGGGGCCGAAGGTACAGCTCGGGGTATTTGGGTTGAAACAATCCGCGCAATCCGGCTCGCCGTTGCAATGGATGACAGCGAGGGCCGCAAGTAGGGCTAGCTTGCGCATCTCCGCGATACTAAACGCTTTGGTCTGGCTCGCCAACGCGTGCGAGGAGTGCCTCGTGTCACTGGCGGAATGATGGAGATCACCTGATGTCGCGGATGCTCGATGAGTCCAAAGAGGCAGCGGCGCGCGTGCGTGACCTGCTCGCCGCCGACGTCGACACCTATCGCCTGCTCGGTGATCGCTTGCGGAGCCTGAGCCCGACCGTGGTAGCGACCATCGCGCGCGGCAGCTCCGACCATGTCGCCAACTACGCGAGCTACATCATTCCGCAATGCACGGGGAGAGTGGTCGCATCGATCCCGCCGTCGGTCGTGTCGGTGCTCGACGCCAAGCTCGCGCTCTCTGGTCAGCTCGCGCTGGCCGTCTCGCAGGCCGGCCGCAGCCCGGATCTCGTCGCCGCCTTCCAGCGCGCGAAAGAGGGTGGAGCGCTCACCGCCGCGATCGTCAATGACAGCGCCGCGCCGCTCGCAGAGCTCGCCGACTACGTTTTACCGCAGCACGCTGGCGCCGAGGGCATCGCCGCCACCAAGACGGTCCTGTGCTCGATGGCCGCGGTGGCACGGCTCGCCGCCGAATGGGCCAACGACGATGGCCTGCGTGCCGCTATCGCGGAGCTCCCGCGCGCCCTCGAGCAAGCTCATGCTAACGGCCTCGAGCTCGATGCGCAGATGCTGGACCGGGTCGGCAACGTCTACGTCTTGTCGCGTGGTCTTGGGCTCTCGGCGGCGCTCGAGACCGCCCTCAAGCTGAAGGAAACCTGCGGCGTTCACGCGGAAGCTTTCTCGACCGCCGAGGTGCGCCACGGGCCGCGCGAGATCGTCGTCGATGGTTTCCTCGTGATCGCCCTCGTCATGCCGGGGAGCGGCCGCGACGACATCCTGAGCGCCACACGCGAGCTCGAAGCGCAGGGTGGGCGGGCGATCATCATCGAGGTGCCCAGCGGCGACGCGCGTCTCGCACCGCTCGTGGCCCTGCAAACCGTCTATCCCTGGCTCGCGCGCGCCTCACTGGCGCTGGGCCTCGACCCCGATCGCCCGCGCACGCTCACGTCGAAGGTGATCGCGACGTTCTGAGCACGTCGTTGGCGACGAGGGGCCGCGCCCAGAAGCCGACGCTGATGACGTAAGCGAGCGGCAGGTAGAGCAGGCACAAGCTCGCGCGCAGACCGATGGCATCGCCGAGCCTGCCTACCGCGAGCGGCAACAGCGCGCCGCCGACGATGCCGGTGCAGAGGATGCCGGCGAAGGTCCCGTGGTGGTCGGCGACGGAGTTGAGCGCCAGCGAGAAGACGACCGACCACATGACCGACAA
>JBGGMJ010000077.1:0-25099 GCA_041288095.1 Myxococcota bacterium | reverse complement strand
CCGGCCACGGTCGCGACTCTACCCGGCAACGCGTTCTACTGCGCGACCGGCGGGGCAACGACTCTCGAAGGACCGCGCGTGCGTATCCGCGTCGATGGTGACATCAAGACCGCCGAGTCGAACATTCCCGGCCTCTCGCAGCTCCCCATCATCGGCTTCTTGACGACGAACGTGATCACCGAGCCGAGCATGGTGACCCCTGTGACCGCTAACGCGGACGGGAATTTCGACGCCGCCGACGTCGACACGGCGCAGACCACGGCGTTCCTCGCGGCCAATCAGACGATTACGCTCGCGGAGCGCGCGGCTCGCAGGCCGATCCTCTGGGGAGACGACGGGCAGCTCACCGTGCGTCCGAACGCCTTCGTCGGCTCGAGCAGCCTGGAGCTCAACGCGTTTTTCCAGGGCGGCACGCGCGAGGTCCAGCTCGGCTCTCTCGGCAATGTCCGCGGCGGCCGTCTCGTGCCGCTCGATGGCTCGAGCGTCGCCTTCCTCGAGCACGCACTCACCGAACGCGAGCGCGCCGTGCGCGAGACCGAGGCTGTCCTGCCAACCGCGACGAGTGAGCCGCCCGCGAGTCTTCGCGAAGTGCGCGCTCAGGTGTCGGCGTTGCGCGCCGTCCTCGAGGCAGCGCGACGCGACGACGTTCCCGAGGTGCAGCGCCTCGTCGCCGCGGAACGCGAGCGAGAGGCAATCATCGACCCGAGCCGCGCACAGGGCACGAGCCTCGCCGACATGCTCTTCGGCACACGCCAAGCCCCGGCGCCGGCGACGAACCCGCTCCCGGTGGACGCCTTCGTGGGGTTCGGGACGCGCACCCGCTACGGCGTCGACCTGATGCGCGCGGGCTTCGAGATCGAGCGCATCAGACCGCTCTCCGGCCAGCTCGTGCGTCTCGCCCAAGATCGCTTCGTCGGCAGCCACGAAGCAGGCCACGCCGCGCTGGCGACGCTCATGCCCGGGCTATTCTCGACGCCGGCCGGGCGCGCGATGCACGAGGCCTACGGTGACTCCGTCGCTCTGCTCACCGCGTTCGATTCGCCCGAGGTCACGCGTGCCGTCCTCGCCGAGACGCAAGGCGATCTCACGCGCAGCAACTTCGTTTCGCGCATCGGCGAAGAGCTCGCGCGCACGGTCTCGGCGAGCACACGCGACCCCAAGGACGACGGCGAGCGGGCGTTGCGGGACGGCGCCAATCAACTGCGCGTCAGCGACGTCGCCGGGCTCGATGCGGCGGCGCTGGGCCTCCCGCGGCTGCCGGAGGGTAGCCGCGCCGGCGAGCATCACTACGTGTCACAGATCATCTCAGGCGCGCTCTACGAGCACTTCGCGGCGCAGGCCTCGGTGGCCGCGCGCGGCGCCACCGACCCCGTCGTCGAAGTGCAACGCGTACGCGACGTCACCGCGAGCACTCTGCACGCGGCGCTGCTGTTTCTCCCGGAGGACGGCGGCTCTTTGCACGACGTCGGCGCCGCCCTCCTGCGCGGCGCGCGCGAAACGGAATCGCCTCAGGCGGTCGCGAGGCTCGAGGCCATCCTGCGGGGGCGCGGGCTCCTCGCCGCCGACGCCACCCCGCGCATCACCCGCGACCTTCCCGTGGCGACACTCACCGATGTCGAGGCCGCTCAGCGTGGCCAGGGTCCGCTGGCTGCACGCGTCGCGCGCTGGACCCGCACCGATGGCGTCGTCGCAATCGAGCGCGTCACCGACGGTCACGGCTTCACTCGCGTCCGCTACGGCAAGCCATCGGAGGGTCTGCCCCAGGTCGCTGGGTCGCTGGTCTTCGACCGCCAGGGGCGCCTGGTCGCCGCTAGCGATGGCGACATGCACGTCGAGCCACGCGCCCATCTGTGCAGCCGTTGCGCTCGGTGAGGGGCGGAGTGGGCATTACGAGGACAAACACCCACAATGTGGGTTCATGCCGCACTCTTCGCTGATGTAAAATCAGTAACTTACGCGACCTGACATTGTGGCACCCCGCTTGCTCGTAGCGCGCCTGTCATGAACGATCTCACCCCTCCGTTTCCCCTCCAGCAGCGCGACTGGCACGACGACGACGACCGCGCCGGCGACTTCGTGCCGACGCCGGCTGACAGCTTTCGCATCCTCATCTGGCAGCGCGGCAGCGAAGGCCGCAAAGCTTTCCTGTCGAGCGAGTCGTACATGAGCGGCCACCCCGTCTGGTCGAGCGGCGACGGCATCTACGGCCTGCGCCAGCTCGAAGCCGTGCGCAACGCTATCGCGGACCTGCGCGCCGAAGCCCACCGCGGCGGCTCGAGTCGCTTCTACGGCCACGCCGCAGAGCTGCGCGTCGCCTTTCCCGGCCAGATCTGGAGCACCGCCGACCGCCTCTCCGAAGAAACGGTCGCCAAGCTCGAGGGCATGCTCGCCATGTGGCTGGCGCGGATCAAGCGCGAGCAGCGCGGGTAGGCAACCCGCGCTCGAGCTCTAGAACGCCCCGTCGACGTTCTCGGCGCCCATGTACTTCAGGTACGCCTTGATTTCGTCCGGCGGAGCCACCTTCGCGAGCGTCTTCACCATGTCCTTGAGCTCGGCCCCGGACAGCTTCTCGAAGCGGTCGACGTCGTCGCTCTCGGTGAGGCCGTTGTCATGCGCGATCTTCAGGTGGTCGAGGGCAGCGGCGAGCATGGGGCGCTTGCCGAGCAGCCAGGTGCGCAAGATCTCCTCGGCGACCTGTTCGTCGACGCGCTCCATCAGAGCTTCGTAAAGACCCGCGGCGCGCGCCTCGTTCTTGGCACCGGGCTTGGTGAAGCCGCGCCCTGAGGGTGGCGCCTTGACGCCATGGCGGTGGAAGTAAGCTTCGCGCGAGGTCCGAGTCGAAACGCTCAGGGCCTCGACGAACTTTTCCTTGGTCATCCCGCGCACGATGTCGGTGTAGCGCGTCGGATTCTCGTTCTTCTCTTCTGCTGCGCCTGCCATGGGCACCCCCGAGACCGCGCCCGGGCCCATCCAACGAGCCTAGGCGACGACGAAGCCCGCGTCCTTATCCTTCACGAGCACCGTGGTGCAAGGCGTCTTGGTGAGCAGCCGGCGGAAGCCAAACGAGGTCGGCGCGCCCATGATGATCATGTCGGCGTTGATACCGCCCGCCATCTTCAAGATCTCGAGGCCGGGCTTGCCGTTGGCGACGCGGCGGTGGACGTCATGAGCCTGGGCGTTGATGCCCTCTTGCGCGGCGCGCTCGACCCACTGGTTCACCGTGAGCTTCATGCGCTCGAGGTATTCCTCGTTCTGACGGTCGAGCTTGCGGAAGTCGCCCGCTTTCCCCTCGAAGACGTGGAACATGTAGATATCGACTTCGATATGTGCGCCATAGCGGAGGGCAAAGTCGAGCGCCATCTCCGACTTACGGCTGAAGTTGAACGGGACGAGGAACTTCTTACGCGCGGCAGAGCTCGACATGGCGGCACCCTAGCATATGACTAGTCAGGCGCTGAAACCCTACCCCGCGTATTTACGCTTGAGCAAGAAAGCCACCGTGTCGCGCGCCGAGGACTCGTTATAGCCATAGCGCTTGGTCAGGCTCTCGAGCATGGCCTTGGCCTGCTGGGCCTCCTTGGCGTCGAGCGCGACCCCTTTGTCGTCGCTGGTGAGCTTGAGGAAGTTCTCGATGTTGCGCTCGATGACCTTGCGCCGCTTGGTGAAGAAGTCCTCGCGCAGCCGGTGGATGTAGTGCTTGAACAGGTCGTTGTAGTTGGGACGCTCGTTGGGGTTCTCGAGGGCCCTGGCGCCGATGCTGCCGATGACGGCTCGGCGGAAGTCCTCGGACCGCTCTCCCTCGCTCATCAACACGGCCTCGATCTCGCCCATGAAGCTCTTGTCGGCGTCGCGGTACTGCCCTGACACCTGGTCGAGCATCTTCTCGCCCTTCACCCAGTGCGAGACGTTGCTCACGTATTTGGTGAAGAGCTCGCCGTAGGACGAGTCAGTGGCGAGGCCCATGGAGTCGCGCACTTCTTCGTCAATCCACTGAATATAATGCTGCTCGGCCTGTTTCAGGAACGCTTCGTGGTCGTGGTACTTGCCGACCACTTCTTGGCGCAGGAACTCGTAGACGCTCTTCGCCTTCAAGATCTCCCGCATCTCGTCGAGCACGGCCACAGGGCTCAGGTACTGGTAGGTGTCGTGGTGCGCGGCGTTGAGCAGCGCCGTGCGGATCTCGCGGGCCGAAGCGCCGAAACGGCCCTCGTAGTTCGGGTAGCCGAGCGACTCGCGGTAGAGCTGGTGCACGAGATTGCGCAGCTCGTTGGCTTCGCGGCTGCTCAAGCGGTCCGGCGTCTCGCCCTCGTCGTAGAGGCGCAGCTTCTCGTAGGGGGTGAGCGAGTCGACGACGCCGCGCATCTCCTTGGGATACAGCGACGCGTCGCACTTGCGCATGCGGGTGAGCACCGCCCAGAGCGCCGCCACGTCGATGGAATGCGGCGCGATGTGCCGGCCGACGACGCGCGGGGTGATCTGCGGCTGGTAGATCGCCTTCTCGTCGCGGTAGCGCAGCAGGTAGGGGACCTTCACCAGCTCCATGCGGCCCTTGAAGGACGCGAAGTCGGGATGCTCCTTGAAGGCGTCGAGATAAATTTCGTTGGTCGACGCGAGGAACACCATGTCGAGATGGAGCACGAACGAATCCATCGACACGGTCGCGGTCTCGATGGTGTTGAGCAGGTACTTGAACGCCTCGACCGGCCGCTTGAGCAGATCGCTGAACTCGAGCACGCCGCGGTTGGCGTCGACGAGCGGCCCCGAAAGCTCGTACAGCGAGGTGTGCTGCAGCGCCTTGGGCAAGGAACCTAGGGAGCGGTCGGCGGTGATCTGTTGGATACGCGCGTCCACCGACATCTGCGGCTCGATGGTCGCGACGCCGCGCCGGTAGCGCTTGGACAGATAAAAACGCTCGACTTGCACGTGCGACAACACCTTGTCGATATCGCCGTCATAGCTCGCGAGCAGGGCGTCGTAGATCTTGCGTGACTTGTACGAGAGGTCACCGAAGCGGAGGTAGTCGCTGATGCTAGCGCGCGGCGGAGCATCCGGATTCTCCACCGTTTTAGCGGACTCCGGGAGCAGCTTCTTCAAGAGCTCGGCGCGCCGCTCTTGCGAGATCAAGAAGATCGGATGGTCGTGCATCTCGGCGGGCACGCGCGCGTCGATCTGCTCGGGTGACAAGTAGGCGTAGGAATCGCCGGCGGCCGCTGGGGCGCGACGGCCGTTGTTCGCGAAGCCGATAGCGCCGCTCGCCAGGCGCTCGCTCGGGAAGATCCAGTTGAAGCTGTAGAGGGCGCCCTCGGGCACGCGCGAGAAAGCCTCCATCGCCGCCATCACGCAGCGCACCATCGAGCTCTTGGCGCTGCCGTTCGGGCCATGCAGCAAGATCATCTTGTTGACCCTGCCCTCGCGCGCGAAGTTCGCGATGATGCGGTAGAGCTGCTCCTGAATGTGCTCCTGGCCGGCGACCCGACCCTCGCCGTCGGCGAACGGCGCGTCGAAGAGCTTGAAGCGCGTTGCCCTGCCGGTCGGCAGCTCGAGCTCCTGGCGGCCGAAGTGCTCGAACATGTCGACGAGGTACTGGGCCGACGAGCGCAGGTGCCTGGCCGGGTCTTCGACCACCGCCGCGAAATACTCCTTGAAAGACAGGATAGTTCGGTCCTCGCGGAAGGCGGTGCGGACGTCGTCTACGAGGTTCGACAGCAGCTCGGTGGAGTCGGTGGTGGCCATGACCTATTCAGGATAAGCCCCCAGACGGGCACGAGTCACGTCCGTGACAGGCCGGGCGCAACCAGGCCCTGCCAATCCGCGATAAACCGCGAGATGACGGATGTAGGTCGCACGAACAAAAGTGGGACCGCGCCCCGATGGGTGGCGCTGGGTTACCGTCGTCTGCCCGACCCCGCGGCCATGGTCGCTGAAGCCCGCGCCAAGATGCGCCGCGGCGCCCCGCGCCCCGACAGCTATGGTCCCCACATCCCGGTGGAATTGCGGCGCGACCGCGCCTTCGGCCTCGACGACGGCTGCCTGGTCGGCACCAACGGCCAGGGCGGTGACACTGGTCTCTTGGCGCTCTGCAAGCCGGTCCACCCCGCCCTGCGCGAAGGCGCCGAACAGGTCATCTTC
The DNA here is from genome assembly GCA_041288095.1 of Myxococcota bacterium. Taxonomy (GTDB): domain Bacteria; phylum Myxococcota; class XYA12-FULL-58-9; order XYA12-FULL-58-9; family JALHOP01; genus JALHOP01. The sequence continues at coordinate 18,970 of JBGGMJ010000077.1, read as the reverse complement.
GTGAACGGCATGCGCACCCGCCCCGCGCCCTTCATGGAGAACATGCGAGCGGTCGCCGAATCGGCCGATGGTTGCGTCGTTCACGGCATCTACAACGGCTCGCGCGGTGGTGGCCGTGACGTGATCCGCGGCTACAACGATCATCTGCGGGCCCGACAGAACCCGGCGGTCGTGCAGCTCGCGCGCACCTTCGAGCGTGCCATGGTGCGCGGCCACGCCTTGCACGTCATTGCGCACAGTCAGGGCGCCGCGGTCACCGCCGAAGCCTTGCGCCTTGCCAGTAATAGCGTAGCGGGTCGATTCCCACCTCACGTCGTCGAAAAGGGCCTGGCGAGCTTCCGCATCGAGACCCACGGCGCCGCCGGGTGCCGCTTCATCGATGGGCCGCGCTACGTGCACTACATCAATACGGAAGACCCGGTGCCCCACTTCTCGGGACTCGCGCCCGGCCTGTGCCTGTCGCACCTGCACCACCCTGGTCGCGGCGCGGTCATGCGTTACTTCACGTACGTCGAGCCGAGCCACCGCGATCCGACGCTCTTCGAGCACTGGGAGCGCCTGGTCCACAGCATGGCGATCTACGCCAAACACCGTGAGCCTTTCGACGTCGCTTACGCGCGCGGCTCCTCGAAGTTATCGAAGCGCGAGCTCCTGGCGCGGCTGCGCTGGGCGCCGGTGCGCGCCGTAGTGGACTTGGCCATGTTGCCCGCGAGCTGCCTGTCCCTTTGCCGGCACATTGGGCGCCGGCTCAGAGGACAGTCACCCGCTGACCGAGGACGCGCTCCAGGAGCAACACTTTCCGCGGGTCGATAGGCTGATCGAGGCCGACGTCGACGACGAGCGGCGAGCGCAGCAGATCGACGCGCACCTGACGTCGCGTGGTCGCATCCGCGAGGCAATGCGCGAGCGCGAGGATGCCGCCGAGGATGCGGCCGGACGACAAGTCGTCGTGGCGTAGGTCGGCGGTCGATTCGAAGAGCGGGGCGTCGGAAGCGACCGCTAAAGCGTAGCCAACGACGTCGCGGCAGCGCGTATCGAGCGCCAAGCCGGTGGCGTGGCGGACGAGATAGGCGGCGTGGCGGGCAGCGTCCTCCGAGTCGACGAGGCCGCCGAGATCGTAGAGGTAGGCCGCGGTCTCGAGGATGCGCAGCGCCGGTGCCCACAAGCGATGCACCGGCAGCAACGCCTCGAACAGGCCACGCGCCAAGCTCGCGCGATGGGCAGCCTTCTTGAGATCGATACCGAAGCGCTTGCCGACCGCTTTGGCGGACGCGCGCACCGACTCGGTGGCGACGAGATCGTGCAAGATCGACTCACGCAGCCCGGTGCCGGGGACCACCACGACCTGCAGGCCGAAGACTCGTTTCAGTGCGAGCAGCACCAAGGCGGCGGGGACGATGACGTCGGCACGATCGGCTCGCAGCTCCATGGTCTCGCGGCGCTCGTCCACGGTCAGCGTCGCCAAGCCCTCGGTGAGCTGCTGCAGACGCGACAAGTCGATGGCCGGCCAGAAGCCGCCGGTGAACGGCGCGCAGCGCGCCAGCACGTCGAGATTGCCGCCCGTGGCGATGGCGACGGCGTGCCGGCGTCGCTTCACCCGGCGGGCCATGTCGTTGGCGATGGCCCGCTCCACCTCGCGCAGGGCCTTCAAGCGCATCGGCCCGCGAAGCTCCGGGTAGCGCTCGACCAGGCGTACGGTCCCGAACGGCAAGGAGCGCGAGCCGCGCCGCGAGGTTTCGATCTCGAGGCTGCCGCCGCCGATGTCGACGAGCAAGGCGCCGTTGGCCGACGACCCGAGCGAGCGAGTCAGCGCCTGGCGGGCGAGCCGCGCTTCTTCACGGCCACTGATGATCTCGAGCCGCACACCGGTGGACTCGCGAATGACGCGCGCGATGTCGCGCCCATTGCCGGCGTCGCGCATGGCGCTGGTGGCGACCGCGCGATAGCTCGAGACATCGTGCTCGCGGAGCTTGCCGGCGATGTCACCGAAGACGTCGAGGAGCTGCCGAGACGTTTGGTCCGCTATAACACCCTGGCTGAACACGTCGCTGCCGAGCCGCAGCCCGTAGCGATGGAAGTCGCTGCCGGCCAAGGCGCCCGTAGGGCTCACCACCGCGACCGATAGCCGGATCGCGGAAGAACCAACGTCAACGGCGGCCACAGCGGGCATAGCCAGCGATTAAGCGCTGTTTTGCCCGATCTTGCAAACTCTCGCGCGTGTAACTACTCGCAGGAGCGCAGCATGTCCGCGCCGGCACGGCAGAAATCGATCGCCGCGTCGTCCGGTAGCTTCGCGACGTCCTTCAACATGCCGCGGACGATCACGAGCATCTTCTTGTCGCCCGCTTGGTTCAGCAGCGCGACCGCGGTCGCGAAGGCCGCTTTGGCAGCCTCGGTGCCGCCGTAGACCCGATAAAGGACGGCCGCCGCTTTGCAGCGCGCTTGCTTGTACGACGACGGCTTCTTCTCCGTCTCGCTGCTGACGACAGACATGGGCCCGCAACCAATGGCTTTGGTTTTCATGACACTCTCGTGGTGAAGGGAGGTGCCATGTTTCGGCGACGCGCGGCCGTCGGTGCCCCGATTGGACCGCTCGAGCGGACGCACGCGGTCACCCGTTCGAGTGGCTCAGGTCACAACCGCAGCCGACGCCTAAGGCTTGTCAGCCCGCGGCCGCCCGCCACGCACCGGCACGCCACCTTGCGCGGGCTCGAGCCCCGCCGGCGGCCGACCGGTGCAGGACTGCTGAATCATCTGGCCGCCTTCGTTCACGCCGCCCGCGGAGAGGAGAAGCAGGCCAATCAAGCCACCGAGGGCGCAGACCTTGTCTTCTTGGGTCAGCTTGTCGCTGTCGGCTGCCCGCGGCTCGGCCTGACTGGTGGAGCCCTGGGATGCAGGGGTCGCGGCTAAACGGGGCTCTTTGGGACCTACGGTGACGGACATGCAACTCCCTGCCAGCCCCTTGGTATCGGGGGTGTACGGGGTTGGTTGCTCGTACGAGCCGGAAACTACGCTGACTTCTTGGCTTCGAAGGCTAGCTCGGGTTCGCCCTTCTTGTTGACCACGTCTTCGGTGATCTTGCAGCGCTTGATACCGTCCAAGAACGGCACCTCGTACATGATGTCGAGCATGGCGCTCTCGAGGATGGTCCGCAGGCCACGGGCGCCGCTATTCGAGCGAATCGCCTCTTTGGCGACCGCGTGGATGGCGGGATCGTCGAACACGAGCTCGACGCGCTCCATGGCGAAGAGCTTCTGGTACTGACGCACCAGGGCGTTCTTCGGCTCGGTGAGGATGCGCTTCAGATCGGCCTCGTCGAGGTCATCCAAAGTGGCGATGACCGGCAAGCGGCCGACGAACTCGGGGATGAGACCGAACTTGGTCAGATCTTCCGGCTCGACCTCGCGCAGGATCTCGCCGAGGCGGCGATCTTCCTTGCGGGTGATCTCGGCGCCAAAGCCGAGGCCACGGCGACCGATGCGGCGCTGTACGACCTGCTCGATGCCGGTGAAGCTGCCACCGCAGATGAACAAGATGTTCGAGGTGTCGACCGGGATCATCTCCGACTGGCCGTACTTCTTCGAGCCCCTTGGAGCGACGTTGGCGCGGGTGCCCTCGATGATCTTGAGCAGCGCCTGCTGCACGCCTTCACCGGAGACGTCGCGGGTCATCGACGGCGACTCACCCTTGCGGGCGATCTTGTCGATCTCGTCGATGTAAACGATGCCCTTCTGGGCGCGCTCGACGTCGTTGTCGGCGGCGACCAAAAGGTTCGCGATGATGTTCTCGACGTCTTCGCCGACGTAGCCGGCTTCGGTGAGCGTCGTGGCGTCCGCGATGGTGAAGGGGACGTCGAGCATGCGCGCCAGAGTCTGCGCGAGCAGCGTCTTGCCGGTGCCGGTCGGCCCGATCATCAAGACGTGGGACTTCGACAGCTCGATGCCGTCTTCGTTGCCCTTCGCCTTCGACTCGATGCGCTTGTAGTGGTTGTAGACGGCGACGGCGAGGATCTTCTTGGCCCGCGTCTGACCGACTACGTACTGGTCGAGGTGCTCGGCGATCTCTTGCGGGGTGGGGAGCTTCTGCGGTCGGCGTTCGCCATTCTCGCGCTCGCTCTCTTCCTCGATGATCTCGGTGCACAGACGGATGCACTCGTCGCAGATGTAAACCGTCGGGCCAGCGATCAGCTTTCGCACTTCCCGCTGACTTTTGCCGCAGAACGAGCAGGTGAGCTGTCCACCTTGGAAATCTTTGCGCGGCACGCCAAGCTCCTTGAACTTCCGGGGCCCTCTACAACTGTTGAGGGTAGCAGAGGGATTTCGCGGCGGCCAAGTGAAATCCCGGCAGCCGCGCCTACTAGTGTCTAATTAAAGCAGTGATGGCCGATGTGGCTAGCTAACAAGCGTACGCCGTGCATGAAGTCCGATCTCTGTTTCGCACTGCGTTAGGCTGCTTGACACATCGTAAGCGCCTCCCTAATTCTCCCCTTGGAGTCGTGTACCCACATGGAGCTGGATGTCCGCAAACGCGCGGTGCTGCGGGTCGTCATCGAGGCCTACATCGATGATGCGCAGCCTGTAAGCTCCGCGGTGGTCGCCCGGCAGCTCGAAGCGCTGTCGACGGCGAGGCACGCCCGTGACCGTCACGCGGCGGCGTGGTCACCCGCGACCATCCGGAACGTCATGGCCGAGCTCGAGGCGGGTGGCTTCCTCGCCCAGCCCCACACCAGCGCCGGCCGCATTCCGACCGAAAAAGGCCTGCGGCTCTACCTCGACGACCTGATGAGCCCGAAGCTGCGGCCCTGGGACCGCACCCGCCTCGACGAAGTTGCCGCTGGAGCCGCGCCATCCAGCCTGCCGACCGCTCTGGGTCAAAGCCTTGCCGGGCTCTCGGGCCAGGTGGCGTTGATCGTCATGCCGAGCTTCCTGGGCGGCCGCTTTCGCGAGATCGGCCTGGTCCGGGTGAATCCGGGTCGTTTCATCGCCTTCTTCGTGTCGGTCTCGGGGCTCATTCAACAGAAGCTCGTCGAGGTCGACTTCGACCTGACGCCCGACGAGCTCATGCGCATCCAGAACTTCTTGAACGAGCGGCTGGCCGGCCGGTCGCTCGACGAGGTGCGGGCGCTCATCGCTCGCGAGCTCGGCGAGGCGGAGAGCGAGCTCGACCTCATCAAGCAGCGCGCCTACGCCATCGGCCAGCAAGCGATTCCGCAGCCGACACCGTCGCTCGTGCTCGAAGGCACCGCTCAGCTCATCGAGCAGCCGGAGTTCGCCGACGTCGCCAAGCTCCGCAGCCTCGTCCACGCCATCGAGGACAAGACCGCCCTACTCACCTTGCTCGACAAGCTCATCGAGGTGCCTATGGCCGCTAAAGCGGCCGGAGAAGACGCCGGCACCAAGGTCGTGCTCGCCTCGGAGCACGACATGAGCGACATGCTCGAGGTCTCGTTCGTCGGCCGCGCGATAGCTAGTCCTTCCGGTGAGCAGGCGACCGTGAGTATTCTGGGACCTAGCCGCATGGACTACGGCCGCCTGGTTGCGCTCGTCGACTATGCATCACAGCTTTTGAGCAAGTACTGGGAACGGATTTGATGAGCAGCAAGCGCAACGCCCCGAACGATCTGGATCGCGCCATGCAAGACGCCTTGGAGTCAGTGGAAGGCCGTGAACGTGCCACCGCCGAGATGAACGATGAAGCGACGGTGGCCGACACCGTCGACGATCCCGAGCTCGCCGAGACACGAGCCGCGCTCGAGACGAAGACCGCCGAGCTCGCGACCATGCGCGATCAGATGCTCCGTCTGGGCGCTGACTTCGAGAACCTACGCAAGCGCTCGCACCGCGAGGTCGACGAAGCCCGCAAGATGGGCATGGAGCGCCTCGCCCGCGACATCCTGCCGGTCGTCGACAACCTCGAGCGCGCCCTGCAACACGCGAAAGCCGGCGACCCCGTCGTCGATGGCGTACGCATGGTGGCGAAGCAGTTCCTCGACATCTTGGGACAGTTCGGGGTGAAGGCCTTCGACTCCGTCGGTCAGCCGTTCGATCCGGAGCGCCACGAAGCGCTGAGTCAGATCTCGACCCCGGGCGCCGCGCCCGGCACCATCGTCGCCGAGATGCAGCGCGGCTACATGATTCACGACCGTCTGTTGCGCGCCGCGCAGGTCGCGATTGCGTCCGCTCAAACGGACGCGTCGGCGGATGCCGCGTTCGACGCGTAGTATCTGACGCGGCGACAGGCTCGTTGGGCGCGCCTTCTCCTCGGCGTGGGCGATAACCCGAGGGTAACCAGGAGGCCGACGATGGATGCCCCGCGTTTGTCCGAGCAGAACCCGTACGCACCGCAGATTCTTACGATCGAGCTCGCGACCAACTCCACCAGGGCCTCTCTCTACCTGGCGAAGCGCCTGGAGGCGCATGGCGCGCCGGACCGAACCGACGACCGCGTCGCAGCCGTGAGACTCCTGCGCAAGACGCTCGACGCAGGTCATCAAAGCCTCGAAGACATCGACCAGGGAATCTCAGCTGGGATGACGCTCATCCAACACGGTGTGTTCGCCTCGATGGGGCGAGTTGGAGAGCTCGGCGAGGCACAAATCTTTCTCATCAACGCCGTCAGGACCGGTGAGCGCTTACTCGACGAGCACGCGCCGGCGCGTGTTGCCGCCGGCGCGTAACTCGCATTCTCTTTGACTACTCGTCGATGCTCGGCACCGGCTCGTTGACATCCGGGCCGGGCACGTCGGCGTCGGTGTCGCCACCCGCGGCGACATCGCCTTCGGTGGGGATCGCCGGCAGCTCGATGTCGAGGCGCGGGCAATCACGCTCCTCGAAGGCACGGGTGTTGCCGCTACGCACGTCCTCGAAGGTGACGGCGGTGTCGAAGCTGTAGCACTGCGCGACCGAGATGCAGCCATCGCCGACGGTGCCACCGCAAGCGCTGCCGACGACGCGGGCGCCGACACCACGGGCCCAGGCCATCGCCAGACGCACGCGCTCGTTCAGCTCGTCCTGACCGATGACGTAGGTGCCTTCGGTCTCCCCGGGAGCGATGAGGTCGGCGCCGACACCGAAGGCGATGCGGCCACCGACGCCGACCACGTGGTGATACGCGAGGCGAGCCGAATGGGTCTCGAGCTCGGCGCTGCTTGCGAAGTCGCGGTAAGCGGCGTTGAGCGTGCGCGCGCGGCCGGCGACGCGGTAACCGATGGCGACCTCACCGACCGGTCCGCTTCCGCGGAGGCGATTCCAACCGGTGAAGTTGTAGCCGACGATGCCGAAGCCACGACGACCGCCGTCGAAGCGAGGCAGCGCCGTGCCATGGCCCGCAACCAAGCGGACGTAGTCTTCGTCGGTGGTCGAATCAGCGGGGCGGCCGCGCAGCACGAACGCGTAATGCTCGGCGCGACCGTCACGGCGGCAGACCCGAAGCTCGTAGGCCACACCCTCGTGGCGCTTCGTCCACACGGCGCACCCCTCGCCATCACGGACCGGCTCCGCGCCTTCGCGTACCGCGTCGAGACGCGGGTGCAACAAGGCGATGGCATCGTCGAGCTGGCTCACCAACTCTTGCGCGATGGCATCGGTCATCGACGGGTCTTCGGTGAGGGCGGCGCTGTTTTCACTGCTCTCGAGCGCGAGGCTCATCATCTCGGCGCTCGGCATCGCCGCGGCCTCGGGGCTCTCGCTGCCGCCGTCACCACCGCAAGCAGGCGCCACGGCCAGCGTGCCCATCAATACCAGGCTCAGAACTTTGATCTTCACGTCTCTCTCCTGTTTCCCCGCGGCCACACGATGAAGACCGCTGTTTGCCTCCCTGAACCGCCGTCGCGCCAAGAAGTTGCGGTGCGGGTGCCGTCGCGCAACTTTTGACCGAATTATCGGTTCGATGTGTTGAAGAACCCGGGAGCGTCGCCATCAAGCGCACCGTTTTCATGGCAATATTGGTTTGCGTGCCCCATTCGGTGGCCGCCGATGGCAGCTCCAATGCGGCCGTCCTGCACGCACGCGCTTTGCTCGACGAGGACGACGGCGACAAGGCCGCCGCCCTCATGCGCCTACGTCAGGCACAGCGCGAGGACCCGGCGAGCGAGCTCATCGCCTTCGACCTCGCGCGCTTGGCACTCGAAGGGGAGCATCCGGCCACCGAAGACTTGCAGCCGCTCATCGACCTGCCCCTTCGATTCGAGGCCAGTCGGCGACTCAAGGTCTACGCCTTGATCGCCGCCGGCCGCGGGAGCGACGCATCCCGCGCCCTGGATGCCGCCCGCTTCGACGCCGAGGAAAACGCGGAGCTGCGAGCGTTGCTCGCTCAAGCGGACACCGGCAAAAGGCTCGCGCTCGATGCACGCTTCGGCGTCGAGCGGGACACCAACGTAACGTTGCTCCCGGACAGCGAAGGTGCGCGCGATGCCGGCACACGCTTGGTGCTCGACACCACTCTGGGTTGGCAACCGATCGACATCCTCGAGGTTGGCATCGTCGCGCAGCTCGCGAGACATCTGGACGACCGCGACGCCTTGGAAGACTACGACTACGGGATCGCGACCGCCGTCGCGAGCCTCGGTGACACCGTCGGCCCGGTGGCGCTGAACGCGGATGTCTCTGGAGCCATCGTCACCACCAGCTTGATGTCCAACGTGTTCACGACCGAGGCGGCGGCCCGCCTCGATGCGCAGCTCGACCGTGTGCCGCTGCGCCCGGGTGTCTACGCCCGCGGCGGGGTGCGCAATTATGCCGCCGGCAACCTCGAGGACGTGGTGTTCGACCGCGATGCCAAGCTCTACGGCGGCGGCATCGTCAGCGATGACCGCTTCGGCCGCTGGTCGTACCTCGCGCGTGGTGGGTACGTCGGTGAGCTGGCCCAAGGAGCGCAGCAACGGCAGCGCGGCCTCGAAGCCAACGCCTACGGCCGGGGGCGATTCGGCGACTTCGAGCTGACGGCCGCCCTCGCCTTCACGCGGCGCTGGTACTACGACTCGACCACCGGCCGCCGCGACACGCGGCTCTCGCCTTCGATCGATCTCTCCTACGCCTTCGCGCAACATTTCGGGGCCGCCGTCGGTTACTCATTCACGCACAACGGCTCGACCGCCGACAACTTCCGTTATGCGCGGCACATCGTGCGGCTAACGCTCACGGGGAGCTTGTGATGCGCGCTCTCATCGTCATCGTTCTCTTGTGCACGGCACCTCTCGCGAGCGCGAGCACCGCGCGGGTCGTCGAGGCACAAGGGCTCGTCGAGCGTGTGAGCGCGGACGGGGCCGCCACCTCGTTAACGCGCGGCACCACTGTCCGCGATGGCGATCTGGTGCGCGTGGGTGACGGCAGCCAGGCGCGGCTGCTCGTCGACGACCAAGCCGTGATCGAGCTGGGCGCCGGTTCCCAGCTGCGTTTGCAGCCCACGGCGCGTGAGGGCAGCACTTCGCTGCGCTTGCTCAGCGGCCGTCTCTGGGCTCGCGTCAGCTCGCTCTTCGACGACGACACCGTCGAGGTCGAGACCGCGAACGCGGTCGCCGGCGTGCGTGGCACCTCCTTCTTCGCCGAGGTCGATGGTGACGCGACGACGGTGAGCGTCGAGGCCGGCTCCGTCGAAGTGGCGAGCCGCGCCGGCCAGCGCGCTCTCATCGGCGAGTCCGAGCGGGCCGTGGTGACGGGCGCGAAGCTCGAGCGCGCCATGCTCGACCGCGCCGCCTTCGAGACGCTACGTGGCCGCATCGCCAGCCGTGAGCCGGGCGACTTCTTCGAGCGCGATGGTTTCGATCGGCTGCGCAGCGCCTGGCGACGCACGCGGGACGGTGACGGCGGGGGCCTGCTAGAGCGCGAAGGCGTGCGCGATGCCCTGCGTGAGGCCTATCGTAACCGTCGTGACAACCCGCTCGACATCGACCCCGCGCTGGCCCGCCGCATCTTGGAACGCCTGCGCGAGCTCCGCCGAAGGGCAGCGACCCGGCAGTGACGATTTGGGCCGCCATGCTGTTCGCGCTCTTGGGCGACGCGTTCGTCGTCCCGTGCTCGGACGTGCCTCCAGCACCTACATTCGTCGGCCCGCCGCTCCCGACCTGCAAGCCCTCACCCGAGCTCCTCCAGGATCTCGAGCTCTTACGCGAGCTCGATCTGCTCGAGAACTGGGAGGTTTTGGGTGACTGAGCCAGGCCCGCAACCAAACGCCTCGTCGGCGGTTGAAAGGGGTGTGGACGACGCGGATGCCCTAGCGATGACCGCTTTTGCCCAGGGCAACGAGGGTGCTTTCGTGGAGCTTTACGATCGCTACAAGATCCGCATCTTCAACCTGGCTCGGCGCCTACTCGCCGGTGACCGGGCGCGCGCCGAAGAAGCCGCGCAAGACGTCTTCCTCAAGCTCTACGGCGCCAAGAAGAGCTACCAACCGACGGCACGCTTCTCGACCTTTCTCTATCGCATCGCCATCAACCACTGCTTGAACAGCCGCGCCAGGAAGAGCGAGCGCATGACCAGCGTCGACCCGGACCTCGATCAGCGCACGCAGAGCGAAGGCGCGTCGGCCGAGCGTCTGCTCGAGCGGAGCGACCTACGCGAGTCATTGCGCGTCGCGCTTGCCAAGCTCCCAGATGCGCAGCGGGCCGCGCTCGTGCTCTGCCATTACGAAGGGGCGAGCTATCGCGAGGCCGCCGACATGCTCGATGTCACCGAAGCAGCCGTGAAGTCGCTGGTCCATAGAGCACGCACCCGTCTTACGACGGACCTCGCGCAATGGATGCCAGCGACGGAAGCAAGGAGCAGTACATGAAGCCCGAAACCGATCCACTCGACGCCCTCCTCGCGGCGGACGTCGACGAAGAGCCGCGGCCAGGATTCGACACGAGCTTCCGGGCGCGGCTCGAAGAGCAGAAAGCGCGAAGCGCCCAACGCGGCTTCCGTCTCTGGCTGTTTGGCCTCGGCGTTGGCGTTGCGACCACGGCGGCTATCGCCATCGCCTTCATCGCGCCCAACAAGACCGACGAAGCGCAGACGGCCCTCGAGATCGCCTACGAGATGGAGCTCTACGAGGATTACGACGTCGTCGCCGACCTAGAGGTGCTCGAGCTGCTCGCGGCGGCGGACAGCCCGAAGACCGATGAGGTGCCGCAGTGAAGCTCACCACCGTGTTCATACTCGCGGCGCTGGCAGTGGCCCGCGTCGCCGGCGCGCAAGAGGCTCCGCGCGAGCCCGCGCCCATCGAGCGCTGGAACGAGCTCTCCGACGACGAGAGGGCCAAGGTCCGCGCCGCCTTCGAGCGCTTCAAGACGCTCACCCCGGAGCAGAAGCAAGCGGTGCGCGAGCGCTATGCCAAGTTCCGGAGCCTGTCGCCGGAGCGCCGCGCCGCTTTGGTGGACAGCTATCGCTCCTTCAAGCGCCTCCCCGACGAAGATCAGCGTCGCGTGCGTCAGCAGTTCGAGCGCTTCCGGAGCTATTCACCGGAACGCCGCGAGCGCCTGCGCGAGCTCTACCGCAACCTGTCGCGCCTGACGCCCGAGGACCGCAAGTTGCTACTCGAGCGGTTGGACAAGCGCCCCGGCATGACGGACGAGCAGCGGCAGCGGGTCCGAGATCGGATCAAGGATAGCCCCGAACGTCGTCGGTGACGTCCCGTCAGGCGCCTATCGAGGCGTGCAGAGCGATCCAAAACGTGGGAATCTCGCGTATGGCAGCTTACGTCCGTAGGCTGCTGACGCCCCCATGAAGACCATCGGTATCGACCTTGGCACCACCAATTCCTGCGTTGCCGTAATGGAAGGCGGTCGCGCGGTGGTCATCCCGAATAACGAGGGCGCCCGCACGACACCGTCGATCGTCGGTTTCACCGAGAGCGGCGATAAGCTGGTGGGACAGGTCGCCAAACGCCAAGCGGTGACCAACGCGCAGAGCACGGTCTACTCGGCCAAGCGTCTCATTGGCCGGCGCTATGACGACACCGAGGTAAGCCGCGACGCCAAGCGCCTGCCCTTCAAGGTGGTCGCCTCCGACCGCGGTGACGCCTGGGTCGAGGTGCGCGGGAAGCAGTTCTCGCCCCCCGAGATCTCGGCTCTGGTGCTCGCCAAGATGAAGGAGATCGCCCAGGACTACATGGGCGAGCCGGTCGAGAGCGCCGTCATCACGGTGCCCGCGTACTTCAATGACGCACAGCGCCAGGCAACCCGCGACGCCGGCCAGATCGCCGGCTTGAAGGTCGAGCGCATCATCAACGAGCCGACCGCGGCCGCTTTAGCGTTTGGTCTCGACAAGACCGGGCACAAGATAGTCGCCGTCTACGACCTCGGCGGCGGCACCTTCGACATTTCGATCCTCGAGCTCGAGAACGGCGTCTTCAAGGTGCGCGCCACGAACGGCGACACGCATCTCGGTGGCGAAGACTTCGATCAGAAGCTCATCGACGTGCTCGCCGAGGAGTTCGTCGCGGCCAACAACATCGATCTGCGCCGTGACCCCGTGGCTCTGCAGCGTTTGAAGGAAGCGGCGGAGAAGGCCAAGCACGAGCTCTCCTCCTCCACCGAGACCGAGGTGAACTTGCCGTTCGTCGCCGCGGACGCGACGGGGCCCAAGCATCTGTTGCGCGAGATCACGCGCGCGGAGCTCGAGAAGCTCACGGCGGATCTCGTCGATCGCACCATCGGCCCGTGCACGCAGGCGCTCAAGGACGCGGGGCTCCAGGCCAAGGACATCGACGAGGTGCTGCTCGTCGGCGGCATGACGCGCATGCCTCGCGTGCAAGCGCGCGTCGCCGACTTCTTCGGGCGGGCACCGAACCGCGAGGTGAATCCCGACGAGGTCGTTGCCATCGGGGCAGCAGTGCAAGGCGCGGTGCTCACCGGCGAGGTGAAGAACGTCCTCCTCCTCGACGTGACGCCGCTGTCACTTGGTGTCGAAACAAAAGGTGGCGTGTTCACGCCGCTGATCACGCGCAACACGACGGTGCCGTGTCGCAAGGCGCAGGTGTTCTCGACCGCGGTCGACAATCAGCCGCTGGTGAACGTCCACGTGCTGCAGGGTGAGCGTCAGCTCGCCGACGACAATCAGACGTTGGCGCGGCTCGAGCTCGTGGGGATTCCGCCGGCGCCGCGAGGGGTGCCGCAGATCGAGGTCGCGTTCGATATCGATGCCAACGGCATCGTCAGCGTCACCGCGAAGGACCTCGGCACGGGTCGGTCTCAGAACATGAAGATCAGCGCGCAGAGCGGGCTAACCAAGGACGAAGTGGCGCGGATCCTCGGTGAAGCGGATGCGGCGCGCGGCGATGACGAGAAGAAGCGCAAGACCGTCGAGATGGTGAACAACGCGGAGGGGCTCATCTATACGACGGAGCATGCGTTGCAGGAGTATGCGTCGGCGTTGGAAGCGGACGACGTGGAGCTCATTCGCGACGACTTGGCGAAGCTGAAGGTGGCGTTGGAGAAGCAGGATTTTGCGAAGCTCGCCGAGCTCTATACGGCGCTCGAGGCCTCGGCCCACCGTATGGCCGAGGCCCTGTACGCTAAAGCGTAGCGCCTAGTCCACTTCGCTGGCGACGAGACGGAACTGGTACCAGGCGGTCGGGTTGACCAAGACCTGGTAGGTGCCCGCCGCGAGCTCGTAGCGGTAGGCGCCCACGACCGAGGTGCACTCGAGTGGGGCCGCGACGGCTTCGCTCGCGGAGACCGCGCCGCCGTTCGACGTGATGATGAAGGTTGGCGTCGGTGGCTTGGCCTGGCCTTGCGGGATGTCGAGGGTGACCGCGGTGGTGTCGACGCTGAAGACCACGTCGCCGCCGCCGGAGGTGAACGAGAAGTAACCGCTCCAGCCGGCGGCACCCTCGGCGGTGATCACGTGATAGCTGGTCGAGGAGTTGATGAGCGGCGCGCCGGCGGCGTTCGCGGTCAGGTTCACCTGCGTGCTCGGACCGGGGAACAAGGAGCAGGCTTCGCTGATGCCGCTCTCCGTGCGCTGGCTGGGCTCACCCGGGTTGTTCTGCTCGCCAGGGTCCTCTCCCCCATCGCCGCCGTCACCACCACAAGCCGACAACGCCACCGCCACTACCGCCGTACCAAGAAGCTCGGTCCATCGAACGCCCATAGCCCATCCCCTTTTATGCAATTGCTCGAACGCCCTCTAAATGTAAGCGCCGCGCCACACTTGGGGAGTGGGTCACCAACAAAATTGCGTTCAACTATCCCGTAGTTGCGGCATTTCGCCCCAACCGTTCACGCGTTGTGGCGAATGCGGACACCGCTCTGGCGGACATGCGCCACACTCGGGGCGAAGCTACTCCGGGCGAATGCGGAAGATGAGGCCATTGGCGTCATCCGCGAAAAACAAACTGCCGCGCGAGCCAACCGCGATGCCCGTCGGCCGCGCGATGCGACTGACGCCGTCGCTGTGTTGGAAGTTGCCGACGAGCTCGCTCCATTGCGCGTGCGGGTCGCCCCAGTTGGGCTGGGTCACCGGCGAGTCGCCGGTCATGGGCACGAAGGCGATGCTCGGCGGCGAGTAGTAGTCGCCGTTCTCTTGGTGCCAGGAGCCGTGCATGCCGACGAAGACGCTACCTCTGTATTGCACGGGGAACGCGTAGGGGCCGGTCGGCGATAGCGGATAGAAGGCCGCGCCGATGAGCGTCGAATACGCCGGCATGGCGACGCGCGGTACGATGACGTTCGAGCAGTTGGCGCCGTTACGGTACACGTGCTGATCCTCTTCGCAGTCGGGCCAACCGTAGTCGGATCCGGCGGGATACAGCGAGATAGGGTCGAAGATCTCGAAGGGATGGCCGAGCGGCAGGCCGTCCTGGCCCGCGCCGCCCGCCCAGACAGCGCCGGTGTTCGGGTTCACGGTGAGCGCGATGGGGTTGCGAAAGCGCCGCGCATGGGTGGTCATGTTGCTGCCGTCGAGGTTCATCACTTGCACCGTCGCCCGGGTCGGATCGGACTCGGTGCACGCGTCGCACGACGAGCCGACGCTCGCGTAAAGCTTGTCGCCGGACACCGCGACCGAGGTCGTGTCATGACCGTTGTCGTTGCTCTGCCGCAACAAGGCGATAGGCCCGACCGGCGTACCTGTCGTGGCGCCGTCTTCATACGCTATAGCGTACACTCCATGATTGGTGCCAACGTAGACTCTGCAGGTACCGGGATCGAACGCCACGCCGGCAGCCGGAGCATCCTCGATGGTCGCAAAGCGAATCGGCGCATAGAAACCGTCATCGAGGTCGGCGTGCGGGACGATGAACACACCCGTCCCGCCGGTGCCGACGACGAGATCACCATTGGGGAGCGCCGCGAGCTCGCGGGCGCCGCTGACTCTAGCGATGGCCTGCAAGCGAAACCCACTTTGGACCGTGAGGGCCGGCGTCGTGGGAGCGGTGGCTGTGGCTCCCGTCGACAACGTCGTGCCGGGGCACGCGGTGGGATCCGGGGCGGGTGGCGGCGTTTGATTCTTGTCGCTGCTGCACGCAACGACGCTAGCGAGCGTAGCGACGCAAATGGCTCGAAACATCGGGGCGATCCTTCCGTCGCCCTAAGGTAGCGCGACGGGGCACCGGGGGCTCTCGTAATCGCGTCGCGGCGCGCCCACTGCCGGGTGACGCCCGGCCCATTTCGACATAAGCTTACGCCCAGCAGCCGATGATGCGCGATTTCTATGAAGTTCTCGGGGTCGAAAGGACCGCCGACACGCTCGCCATCAAGAGCGCCTTCCGGCGGCTCGCGCACCAGTTTCATCCCGACAAGAACCCGGGCAACCGCCAGGCCGAGGAGCGTTTCAAGGAAGCGACGCAGGCCTACGAGGTGCTCACCGACCGCGGCCTGCGCGAGCGCTACGATCGGCTCGGACCGGACGGCATCAACGGCGCGGCGCGATCACGTACGCAGAGCGCGAAGGACGTCTTCAGCGAGATCTTCGGTGACATCTTCGGCAGACGCGAAGGCAAGACTGTCCGCGAAAAAGGAAAGGACCGCTCGGTCGAGCTCGTCCTCGACTTCAGGACCGCCATCATGGGCGGCGAGCGCATGGTCGACGTCAACCGCAACGAGCGTTGCGAGAGTTGCCGTGGCACGGGCGCGAAGCCCGGCTCGGCACCGCAGCTCTGTCATGCATGCGGTGGCACCGGCGGTGTTCGCGTGCAACACAGCATCATCTCGGTGCACAAGCTCTGCGCATACTGCAAGGGTCGCGGTAAGGTCATCGGCAACCCGTGTCTCACCTGCAACGGCGAGGGCACGAGCCAGAGCAAACAAGCTTTGCGCATCAACCTTCCGCCCGGCACCGAAAACGGCGCCATCCTCCGCTTTGGCGGAGAGGGCGAGCCCGGACTCGGCGGCGCGCCGCCCGGCGATCTGCACGTCAGCGTGAGCGTGAATCCGCACCCGGTATTCGTCCGTGAGGGCGAGGACCTCCACATCGAGCTCCCCGTCACGCCCGCCGACGCCATTCTCGGGCTCGCCGTCGAAGTCCCGACGCTCGACGGACGCGTCCGCATGCGCCTGCCACCGGGCACGCAGACCGGCCGCGTCTTCCGCCTGCGTGGCAAGGGTGTGCCCAAGGCAGACGGCGACCGAGGCGATCAGCATGTCCGCATCTTCGTGGAGACACCGCAGCCGTCGAGCGAACGCGAGCGCCAGCTCATGGAGGAGCTAGCCCGCGTCCAGCAGAACGCGAGCTATCCCCTGCGAGCGAGCTTCTGGAAGAAGTTCGGCGGCTAGCTCAGTGGTTGCGGCGAGCTTGCCGCGCGATGCGGCAGAGCAGCAGCGCCGACCGCCGTCTCTTCCTTGTCGAACGCTTTTTCGTCCTCGCGCTCGTGCGAGTGATCTTTCGCGAAGAGCACGTAGATCGAAGGCACGACGAAGATCGTGAACAGCGTGCCGATGGTCATGCCGGTGCAGAGCACGAGACCGATGCTGTTACGCGCCGCCGCGCCCGGACCGCTCACCAAGGTCAGCGGGAAGTGGCCGACGACCGTTGCGATGGTGGTCATGAGCACCGGACGCAGACGCGTCATGGCCGCCTCGTGCACCGCGTCGAGCTTCGACTTGCCACGGCGCTGCAGCTCGTTCGCGAACTCGACGATGAGAATGCCGTTCTTGGCGATGAGGCCGACCAGCGTCACCAAGCCGACCTGCGAGTAGACGTTGAGCGTCGTCGTCCAGCCGTCGGTGAAAAACGGCATGTTGGGATTCGGCATCTTCAAGAAGGTGAAGATGAGCGCGCCGAACATGGCGAGCGGCACCGAACCGGCCAAGATGACGAACGGGTCACGGAAGCTGTTGAACTGGGCCGCCAAGACCAAGAAGATCAGCACGACCGCTAAAGCGAACGCGGGCAAGAAGCGATTGCCCTCGGTACGCAGCTGCCGCGACTCGCCGGTGTAATCGATGCTGTAGCCCTTCGGCAGTATCTTCGCGGCCTCGGTCTCGAGGTAAGTGAGCGCTTCGTCGAGCGGCCGGATGGCGACGCCCGAGAGCATCACCGCGTTGAGCTGCTGGAAACGATTGAGCGACCGCGGCTCGACGTGATTCTCGACGTGCGCCACGGTGCTGAGCGTCACCAGCGATCCGTTGGGACCCGTGACGTAGATGTCCGAGAGCTGGTCAGGATTCAGACGACTCGTGCGCTTCACCTGCGGGATGACCTTGTAGCTGCGGCCCTCGATGTTGAAACGATTGACGAAGTTACCGCCAATCGCCGCCGAGAGATCGGCGCCGACCTGCTGCAAGTTCAAGCCGAGCTCCGCCACCTTGTCGCGGTCGATGACGACGCGCGATTCGGGTTGGTCGTACTTGACGTCGATGAGCGGTGGGAACGCGAAGATGCCGCTCGTCGCCGCTTTCGCTTGGAGCTGCTGCGCGAGCTCGAGGATCTGCGACGTATCCGCGGTCGAAGCGAGCACGAACTCGACTGGGAACTGACCGCCACCCGGTAGCGCGGGCGGCGCCACTGGGAAGACGTTGACCATCGCGATCTGCGAAAGCTTGCCCTGCATCTCGCCGACGACTTCTTTGGTGCCGCGCTCGCGCTTGTCCCACGGTGTCAGGCCGAGACCGCTGAAGCCGAGGGCCGGCATCGTGATCTGGAAGCTGAAACCGTACTCGGGCACCGACTTGAAGGTCTCTTGGATGGCTCCCGTGGCGCGACGGAGCTCGTCGACGGTGAGATTCGCGGGAGGGTCGACGATACCGAAGACGACGCCTTGATCTTCCTCGGGCGCAAGCTCGCTCGCCGACATCGTGAACAACAAGACGGCCACGAGCGACAGCGCACCCCACGCGGTGTAGACCGCCGGCCGCGCCGCGAGCGTCCGCGAAAGCGCACGACCGTAGCGGTCGCGAACGCGGTCGAAGAAGTGGTTCACCTTGCCGGCGAAGCCCTTCTCGGCGTCGCCTTCGCGTAGCAGACGCGACGCCATGACCGGCGACAGGGTCAACGCGACCACGCCCGAGATAGTGACGGCGCCGGCCAGCGTGAACGCGAACTCGCGGAACAGCGCGCCGGTGAGACCACCCTGCAAGCCGATCGGCGCGTACACCGATGCCAAGGTGATGGTCATGGCGATGATCGGGCCGACGAGCTCACGGGCGCCGAGCCTCGCCGCCTCCATGGCGCTCAAGCCTTCACGTAAGTGCCGCTCCGTGTTCTCGACCACGACGATGGCGTCGTCGACCACCAGACCGACCGACAACACGACCGCCAGGAGCGTCAGCAGGTTGATGGTGAACCCGAACACCTGCATCAAGAAAATCGCGCCGATGAGTGACACCGGAATGGCGACGATCGGCACGATGACCGAGCGCATCGACCCCAGGAACAAGAAGATGACGATGACGACGATGAGAAGGGTCTCGAGGAGAGTCTCGATGACGTCGTCGATGGCGCTCTGGATGTATTCGGTGGCGTCGTAGGCCATGACCACCTTGAGCTGCTCGGGCACCGACTTCTTGATATCCTCGAGCTCGACGCGGACGGCCTTGATGACGTCGAGGGAGTTCGCG
>JBGGMJ010000076.1:0-33221 GCA_041288095.1 Myxococcota bacterium | reverse complement strand
CCAACAGGTAGGACCTCGTGACGCGCGTCGTCGAGATCGGTCCGGGCATCGCGAACGCTGTAGACGTCATCGTCGCGTACCGGCACGCCGCGTACGGTCGAGGCACGCGGCTGGAGGGCCGAGAGCTCCTCGGCGGAGATCAACGAAGGACGATAACCAGACGCACGATCAACCGCCATGACAGCCACCCTTTTCCCGTGAGATCGGTCTTCGCCCTCACGTACCTGAGGAGCTCGTCGGCTGGTTGTGACCATGGTCACGTTATCCGCTATCGCGAACTGACGAAAAGTCAGTAAAGGCGCTGCAACTGCGCGGGTTTGCGAAGACGACCCCGCCCTGACAGGGCGACAGCCCGCTGACAACCCGACAGACCGCCGATACGAGCCCAAACACCCCAGAGGACAGTAAGTCCCCACATCATGAGCCAGAATCTTCGGGCGGCGTTTCGGAACTTGGTGGCGGCGTTGGTGGCGGTGATCGACGCGGCAACCGTGGATGGGCGTACGCAAGCGCGAGCCTTACATCACCGTATTCTCGTCGCTCTGCGGCGGCAGTTGGCGCTCCTCGCCGGCTTGTCGCACTCGGAGGTCGTCGAGCGTTTCCCCGCGAAGCGCGAGACCAGCAAGGTGGCCGAGGTCATCGAGCTGCGACCTAGCCAAGAGCGGCAACAGCGCCGGGTCGCGGAGCGTCGCGACTCGAGCATGTTCGACGTGAGCTCGGTGGTGCCACCGAACGTCGAGCGCGCTGTCACCAGCCAGATGCGCGCGAGTCACAAGAATCGCATGACGCACGACGAGCTGCTGCGCTTCCTCATGGCCTTCGGTGTGCCGCGCGGCGATGCCCGCGGTGCTCTCACCGTGATGCGCGCTCGCACCAAGCGCGACCACGTCATTGCCGAGGACCTGCAGGACATCCAGGCGTGGATCGGCAAAGGCTGGATCGACAGTCGCAGGAAGAGCCTGGGCTCCGGCATCAGCACCCTGCTGCGGAGCCAATTGGGTCTCGCGAGCGACGGCGAGCTCGCCGCCGACGTCGTGGCCGACGTGTTGGTGACGCGCGGTTACCGCGTCAGCACGGCCCATGACATCGCGGCCAAGCTGTGCGGCGCGCGCGCCGCCGGCGCCGCCGGCTAATCCAACTCCTACAACCAACGATTCAACGTCTCCGCAGGGTGGTTTCCCATGTCCTCCATCAATTTCGATTCGAGCCCCAATGTTGGCCTTCTCTCCTCGACTCCGATCGACGCGCCCGCCGCGCCGGCCGGAGTGCAACCAGTCGCCGATATCGACGCGATCGATAACGGATCGCCGGCAGGCCTTGCCTACACGACCGCCGCCCCGTCCGCTTTGACGGTCAGCGCGGGTGAAATCGACGGCACCGCCCCGCCCGCCGACGTCGCCTATGCAGCCTGGCAAGAAGGCCTCACGACCCTCGCCAACGAGAGTTATCCCAGCGTCAGTGCGATGCTGGCGCTCGCCGAGGTGCACGGCATCCCGCAGCAAACCGCCGTCCAGGACATCGTCGATGCCCTCGGGATCACCCACGCCGCCGAGAACGACCCGTTCCTGCAGGGCGAGGTAGCCGATTTGCTCGTCGGGGCCGGCGACATCCCGCGCGAGCAGCTCGCATCGCAGCTCGGCTTCATGTCGCGCGTCGCCAACCACTACGACTCGATGGGTGGCGGCCAACGCAACCAGCGGATGGACCGCCTCTATCGCGAGTACGTCAATCGCATGCACAACGCCATGCGGAGCGGCAACGTCGACGCCGCGCAGGCCGAGTTCAAGGTACGGTTCGAGCAAGCCGAAGGTCTCGACGCCCTCGAGCAAAGCGTCCGCAACAGCGTACGAAGCTTCGGTGGCGTCAGCGACGCCGAGGCCGCCGGCATCGTCGACCAATGCGCCGCCATCCAAGGCGTCGGGGAAGCCGCGGACCACGTTTCCGGCGCCGAGGCCGACGCCATCGTTGCCGGCGTCGCGGCGCGCGCCGAAGCCGACCGTACGGCGGCGCTCGCGACCATCGCTCAGGAGATGCTAACCCGCCAGGCCGGGGGCACGCTGACCATCGACCCGGCGCTGCAGGCGGCGGTCGAGGCCGCGGCGGCCGCCGGCTGAGGTTGCGCGAGCGCGGCCTCACCGAGTAGTTAGCCTCCCATGGCAGACATTCTCGCGAAGGCCCGCGCCGGGCGTACCGTCTTGAAGCGCACCACCTCGACCCAGGGCGGAGAGCTACCGCGCCTCGTCCTCTACATGGAGTGGCTGGCGGGCGAGAACAAGCGCCGCGTCATCGACACCGAGGGCAAGGAACACCGCCTGAACGATCGCATCGTCGAGAGCAGCTACAGGCTCGTGACCGGAGGCCAAGCGGAAGAGCTCATGGCGCAGCATTGGCCGGCGCAGCTCGGCGACGCGGCTCCGGCCAAGGTAGCCAAGGCGAAGCCGGCACCGGCAAAAGCCGCGGCGAAGCCAGCGGCGGCCAAACCGGCGTCCAAGCCGGCCGCGAAGCCCGCGGCCGCCAAGCGCGCGCGCTAAGCCTTTATCTCACTCCATCGAAGCGTCGTCGGCGTCTAGAAGGCGCCGGCGCGAGGCGCGATAGGCGACGCCGAAGGCCACCAGGCCGAGCACGGTCCACAGGTCCGCGCTCGTCGCCGCACAGCCCTGCGGCTCGTTTTCCGCCATCGCTACCGCGGCCTTCGCATCGAGCTTGCCGAGGCCGTAGGCTTCGTTCGGAGTCGAGCCGGTGGCGATGTCCGCCCTAGCGGTCTGGGTGAAGATGCGGCGGACGTCGTTCGACGAGAGCTTGGGCGCCGCCTCGAGCATCAAGGCGATGGCGCCGGCGACGTGTGGGGACGCCATGCTGGTGCCCTGCATGATGACGCGGTTGGCGTCGACCACGTCGGGGCCGTCGGGGATGCTCCGGGCGCGCGCCGAGATGATGACGGAGCCGGGCGCGGTGATGTCCGGCTTCACGCCGGTGCGCTCGGGAGCGGCGGTTGGGCCGATGCTCGAGTAGGGAGCCAGGCGGCCGAGGCCCAAGTCCTCGACCTGTTGCGAGCCGTCGATCTCGGACGTCCAGGTGTTGCGTGTCGCGTAGGCGCCAACGGCGATGACGCTGCGGGCGGTCGCGGGCACCGCGATCGATTCGCGGCCATCGCCAGCGATCCAGCCACTGGAGCCCCCGTTGCCGAAGCGCGAGGCGCTACCGCCGTCGCTCTGCGACACCCAAGCGTCGACGGAGCCACTGCCCGACATGACCAGCACGGCTTGGGCGCGCCCCGCGAGCTCGCGCGCCGCGGAGCCGTCGATGACCAGGAGCCGGTGCTGCCGGCCATTTCTCGGCTCGGAGGTGAAGGTGAAATCGACTCGATACTCGCCGTCGACGCTGATCGCGTCCTCGAGCACATCGTCGTCGCGCGCGACCAGCGGCAAACGGGACACCGGGGCGCCATCGACCCAGAGCTCAACCGCGAGGTTCACGTCCGCGTTCGCCGGGCTCCACATGTCGACGTGCGTGGTCACCTGGCGGCCGAGTGGGATGCGCTCGACCGCCAAATACTTCTCGGTGGCGCGCAGCTCCGCTGAAGCGTGCAGGCGCCCGCCGCCTTCATTGCCTGCCGCGGCGACGAGAATGCGGCCGTCACCGAGATGGTCGTCGAGCCACTCCTCGAGCGGGGTGGCGCCGTCATGGGCGCCGTACTGACCACCGACGCTCAAGTTGATGACCAGCGGCATGTCGCGGTCGCGCGCCAGCTTGGTCAGATACTCGACCGCATCGGCGAGACGCGTGAACGTGTTCGAGCGAACGACCGCGATCTTGGAGTGCGGCGCCATGCCACCGAGCTGGCCATTGCCCGCGGCGATGCCCGCGACGTGCGTGCCATGACCATTGCCGTCGTCGATGGCGCACGTGCCGTTCGCGATCGCGGACTCGCGGCACTCGTTGCCGTAGTCGAAGTCTTCGGGGTGCGCGCCCCTACCGTCCTGATCCCAGACCGCGATGACGCGTGAGCGCCCGTCGTCATCGGTGAAAGCGGTGTGACGCAGGTCGAGGCCGGTGTCGATGATGCCGACGAGAACGCCGCGACCGGTACGCGCCGACTGAACCCCGATGCCCGCTTGCACGTCGGTGACACCAATCTCGCGCGCCGACAGCTCGAGATACGGGCGGTGCGCGGGCTGCACCTCGAGGTCGAGCTTGCCACGGCTCACGAGGGCCTGTGCGATGGCACCGCGGTCGAGCTGCACCGGCGTCCAGCGACCGAGCTCGGCCTTGACGCCGAGCGTCGAGAGGCTGCGACGGGCTTCGTCATCGCGGGCGCGAACGAACATCGGCACCTGCCCGGAAGCATCGGGGGGCGGTGTCCGCAATAGCCGATAAACCCTGGCGTCGGCGCGGCCGGGCGCGCGCAACGAACGAATACGCTCGCTCGCTGCTTGCGCCGCCGACACTCCCGCCAGGATGACAACGGATACTGCGATGAGGGCGTGGGGGAACGCGCGCATCCACTGCTAAACGTAACAGTGGTCGATCCACTCTCCTCTTTTTTGGCGGACTGGCGATACGATTTCGTTCCATGTGTGGGCGCACGTGGACCGCGTCGTGTGGGCGCACGTGGCGCGCCGTGTGCGCAAGCGCCACCCGTCCGCTAAAACAGACGACTCTGTTCCGGGAGCACGACGTCGCTCACCGTGTGGTGCAGGCGGCACCGGGGCTCGTATGACTCAGTGGCGCCCAGCATCACGCGCTCGGACTCGCGAACGATGCGCTGCGAGCGCCCCGCGGGGTTGCCGCAGACCACGCAGATCGACAGCGCCTTGGTCACGAACTCGGCAACCGCCATGAGCTGGGGCATCGGCTCGAACGGAAAGCCCCGGTAGTCCATGTCGAGGCCGGCGACGATGACGCGCACGCCGCGATCGGCAAGCTCCTGGCAGACGGACACTAGGTCGCGCGAGAAGAACTGCGCCTCGTCGATACCGACGACCTCACAGTCCTTGTGCTCGGGGTCGAGGATGGCTTTGACGTCGTCGACCGGCGTGGCCTTGATGCTTTGCTTGGAGTGACTGACGATCTCGATAGCGTCGTAGCGGGTGTCGATGGTCGGTTTGAAGATCGCGACGCGCTGCTTGGCGTACATGGAGCGTCGCAGCCGGCGGATGAGCTCCTCGGTTTTCCCCGAGAACATCGGGCCCGCGATCACCTCGATCCAACCGGTGCCTGTGGGAACGGCTTGCACGGATCGGCAGTTACTACGTTGCCCGCCAGACACGCTAGAGGCGTCAAAAACGGCAAATCTCGCGTTGACTTTGGGGGGTCACGCTCATAATATCCGCCGCAATCCAGCAAGAAGGCCAAATTCTCTGGTCTTTTCAATGACTTAGGCGAGAGGGGAAGCCCCATCATGCGTCGCAATTTCTTCCAGAGCTTCATGCTCGTTGGCCTCTGCGCGGTTCTGTTCACCGCTACCGGCTGCAAGCCGAAATATCCCAAGTGCGAATCCGATGATCACTGCGCCGAGAAGGGCGAAGTGTGCGTCAACGGTCAGTGCCAGGAGTGTCGTGATGACGCCGCTTGCGTGACCAAGCACGGCGAAGGCCACGAGTGCGCCCAGGGCCGCTGCGAAGTGAAGCCCGAGTGCCGCGCCGACGGCGACTGCGCCAAGGTTGGCGCTGGCCTCGTCTGCCGCAGCAAGAAGTGCGTGCCGGAATGCACCGCCAACGAGAACTGCCCCGGCGGCATGAAGTGCGAAGCCCAACGCTGCGTGCCTGAGTGCGCTCAGGACATCGACTGCGGTCCGGGTCGCACCTGCACCAACGGCGCCTGCTCGAGCGGCGACGGCACCAACATCTCGGCCTCGTGCCGTCCGGTGAACCCGGGCTCGGGCGAGATCGTGGCGATGCCGACGGTCTTCTTCGACTTCAACGAGTTCAGCCTCACGCCCGACGCGCGCACCTCGCTGGGGCAAGCGGCCGAGTGCTTGAAGCAAGCCGGCGGCAAGATCACCCTGGTCCTCGAAGGCCACGGCGACGAGCGCGGCACGCAAGAGTACAACCTCGCCCTGGGCGAGCGCCGCGCCACCGCGGTCCGCAGCTACATGCGCAACCTGGGGATCGACCAGAACCGCATGAAGACGCGGTCTATGGGCGAGAATCAGCCGCTGTGCAACGACTCGAGCGAAGAGTGCTACTCGCGCAACCGCCGCGTGAACTTTGTGCAGCAGCGCGGGCAGATGTAGCGGCGGTTGCCGAGCTTTGCTTGTTGTCGCGACCGTTGTTTTTTTCGCCTCGCTGACGCGAGGCTAGAGGTCAGGTTCCGCAGAGGCAATGCGGAACCTGACGCCTGCTTGGCAACACTCCGGCTGCTGGCATTGCGGCTACGTGGCGGCTCCAGCGGGGGGTTTACGGATGCCTTGCTTCATGGATAGCCGTACACGGATGAACCGTTTGTCGTCGTTCGGGGGCACAGGCCCCGCTCTCCGCTTGCTGGGGGGGCTGACGCGTCCGCTTGGGCGGACGCTATGGGTAGTGGTTCTCGGAGGATGTGTTACGTCTTCCGAGGGCAAGCAGATGAAGCAAGACATTGCTAATCTGCAGTCCCAGATGCAGGAGGCGCGCGCCGGGCTCGACCAGCAAGGGGCGCAGCTTGCCGAGCAGCTCGCCAAAGCGGGCACCCAGGTGAAGGAGCTCTCGGAGACGCTCGAGGGCCTGAACCGCGCCGCGCGCAACACCGATGCCGACTTTGGCGTGCAGCTCGATCAGCTCCGTGCCGAGCTGCAAGAGATCCGCGGTCAGATCGAGCTCACGGACTATCGTGTCGGTCAGATGCAGGCGCAGCTGCAGGCCGCTCCCGTGTCGTCCGCCACGCCGGTGTCGACGGCCAATCAGCCCGAGGACAACGTCAAGCCGCCCGCGACCGCCCCCAAGGACAAGAAGGGCATGCTGGCGTACGCCCAGAATCTCGCCAACCAGAAGCAGTATTCGGAGGCCCGCGGCGTCTACCGTGAGGTGGTCAAGCAGTGGGGCAGCGAGGCCGGCGTCGGCGACCAGGCCCGCATGAAGATCGGCGACACCTTCTACGACGAGAAGCGCTTCCGCGACGCGCTGCCCGAGTACATCAAGGTCGTCGAGAAGTTCGCCAAGGGCGAATACGCCGACGACGCCTATTACAAGATCGGCCTGGTCTCGATGGAGCTGGGCAACCTCGAAGACGCCGTGACCTTCTTCGGCGAAGTCGTGAAGAGCTACAAGAAGTCGCCTCTCGTCCCCAATGCCCAGGCCAAGATGTCGGAAGCGCAGAAACGCCTCGACAAAGAGAAGGCCACGAAGGGCAAGAAAAAATAGGGCCTGCGCCAACGGCTTTCGCGTGTGGTTTCGAACCCTTCCTTGACACCCCATAGGGTGTCGGGAACACTCGACTTCGCACCAAACCGTTCGCGCAATGGCCAAGAAAAACCTCCTTCTGGTCGACAACGACGCGAAGAGCCTGCGCGTGATGGAGGTGTCCCTGCGCAAAGCGGGGTTTTCGGTCACGACCGCGGTGAACGGTGTCGACGGGCTCGAGAAGGTGCGCATCTCCCCGCCCGAGCTCATCCTCTCGGACACCAAGATGCCGGAGATGGACGGCTTCGAGTTCTGCCGTCAGCTCAAGCAAGAGTCCAAGACCGCGACCATCCCGTTCATCTTCCTGACGGCGGAGAAGGCGGTCGACCACAAGGTCAAAGGGCTCGAGCTCGGCGTCGACGACTACCTGACGAAGCCGATCTACATCAAAGAGATCGTCACCCGCATCAAGATCCTCCTCGAGAAACGCGACAAAGAGCTCCTCGAGCGGCGCGACCCGCGCTCGAAGTTCGCAGGCGATCTGTCGGACATGGGCATCGTCGATCTCATCCAGACCATCGAGATCGGCCGCAAGACGGGACGCATCAAGGTGCGCCGCGGTGATGGCAAGAGCGCGGACCTCTACTTCAAGAACGGCAAGGTCATCGACGCCGAGCTCGCGAAGCTCCGTGGTGAGCACGCGGTCTATCGCTTGATGGTCTGGAACGAAGGCACCTTCGACATCGAGTTCGGAGCCTCCCTAGGCGACCGCAGCGACGTCATCGAGCTGTCGAGCCAGGGCCTGCTGATGGAAGGCATGCGCCGCCTCGACGAGTGGGGCCGCTTGCTCGAGCAACTGCCGCCGCTCGAGACACGCTTCGCGGTCGACCATCACGAGCTGGTCGAGCGACTCGCCGAGATCCCCGACGAAGTGAATGGCATCCTGCGCCTCTTCGATGGCCGGCGCACGTTGCTGCAGGTCGTCGAGGATTCGAGCTTCGGTGATCTCGAGGCCATGAACGTCGTCTCGAAGCTCTACTTCGAGGGCCTCATCTTCGATGTGTCCTCGCGGCCCACCGAGCTGCCGCCCGAAGAAGACTTTGGCGGCGCCGAGGGCGAAGCGCACGAGTCCGCGATGGCGGGCGAGGAGCACGCCGAAAACGAGCAACCGTCCGATACCCACGCGGCCGGCGAGGTGGTGCCCGAGCTCACCTTCGAGGGTAAAGCCGGCATGATCTTGCCGGAGGCTTACGACCCCGAGCCCGTGGTCACTGGGCCGACACCACCAACGACCTCCTTCGCCCCGCCGGCGTCGGACGAGAAGCGCAGCATCGCCTTCGGCAGCGATGCCGCGCCGCCCTGGCCCTACGCTTACCAAGGCTTCCTCGCCGGTCCCGGCGCCGGCGTCTCGGAGAGCGCGCCGGCGGTTTCCGAGCCCAGCGCCGCGGCGCCCGTTTCGCCGTTGCCGTTGCCGGTCCCATCGCTGGCGAGCCAGACGCCGACGGTCCCGGCGCCGGCGCCACCCGTGAGCTTCAGCGCTCCCCCACCCGCCGCGCTCATGGCCAGCGTCTCCGCCCCCATCGCGGTACCTGCTCCCGCCCCACCCGCGTCGCTCCCGACGTCCGCTTTAGCGGCAGACAAGCGCGCCGCGATCAGCAGCGGCAACATGACGACTGGTGATGTCTCCGAGCTACCGATCATCGCCAAGACCTTCGCGCCCACCGGGGAGGGGGACGAGGACGAGGACACCGACACCGTGGAGATCCCGGGTGTGACGCCGGGGTCGCCGCATCTCGACGGCGTCCACATCAAGCGGACTCCCGCGGCGAACGGCATGTTCATCGCCGGTACCCAGGCGCCCGCGGAGAAGAGCAACGGCGCGGTGGTAACGCGCGCGCCACTCATCGGCGAGGCTCACTTCACCAAGCCCGATACCGAGTCCCAGGTCGGACGACCGATTCGCGGTGCCTTCGGCGACGAGAGCGTTCCGCGCACCCCCGAAGAAGCTTTCGGCGAGCGGCCGGTCGTGCCCCTCAATCAAGACTATCTCGATGAGGCCGGGCGGGAGGAAAAGCCGCCGCGTCGCAAAGCTCCGTTCGTTATCGCGGTCATGGCCGCGGCGATCATCATCGGCATCTTCATGGTGCACTCCGGCAACAAGACGACCAAGACGGTCGACAAGACGCCGGTCACCGCGCGACCGCCCGAGACCCCACAGCCGCCGGCGCCGCAACCGCCCCCCGCCCCTTCGCCCGAGCCGCCGACCAAGGCAGTGGAGACGGCGCCCGTCCCACCACCCAGCCCGACGCCCGCGCCTACTCCTCCCCCGGGGCCGACCCCGGTGGCACAACCCACCGCGCCGGTCGTCACCCAACCGCAGCCGGTCGTGACCGGCGCTCTACCGAAGGTCGAGGAGAACCGCCCGCCCGAGGCACCAGACGTCGCCGCGACTCGCTTGGTCGCCAAGGGTAACGCTCTCTACAAGCGCGGCAACCTGAAGGGCGCCATCGCGGCCTTCAAAGAGGCCATCGAGCTCGACGAGACCAACGAGCGCGCTCATCTGGGCATCGGCACGACCTACTTCGACACCGAGCAGAACAACCTGGCCTTGAAGCACCTGCAGCGGGCGATCGAGCTCGCTCCCCGCAGCGGCCAGACGCTCGTGGCCCTCGGCAACGTTCACCAGGCCATGGGCAACACCGCCAAGGCCAAGGACGCCTACGAGCGCTATCTGACGGTCGAGCCCAACGGGAAGTTCGCGGCCGATGTGAGAATTATCCTCTCCGGCCTGCGCTGAGCGCGACCTGGCGCGGCACTACTCCTCTAGGCAACCTGACAGCGTGTCTGCCGATACGTAGGCCGACCTTCCTCGAGGGCCAATCCCCATGAATTCGTCTGTCACCAAGGCTAGCGGCCACTCCGCTAGCCAGGCCGGCATTTCTTCTTCCGGCACCCCCGCGAGCCGCGGCCAGCTGGCCCAGCGCGCGCGCGAGCTCCGCTACAACTCTCTGCCGCTGCTGCCCCGCTCGGCTTCCGACAGCTTCTTCAAGGCCGGCGAGGCCCCTGCCCCGACCTACGTTCCGCCTTATGGCCGAGTCGCCCCCCGCGACGGGCTGCGCCGCGCGGAGCCAAGCAAGGAGCGCGACGCCGCGGTCCAAGCCTGCGTCGACAAGGTCATGAAGCGCATCGACGCCCTGCCGGCCGGCGAGCGCATCCGCGCCAAGGTCGGTCAGATGATCCAGTACGCCTACGAGGCGTTCACCGGCCCCGAGCGCGGCGAACAGATGAAGGCGTTCGAGCAGCGCGTCCGCGAAGGCCAGGTCAGCTCCTTCCTCTACGCCGGCGACCCGAACGAGGCGCGCCGCTACCAGCGCATCGCGGTGGAAGAGTCACCGCTCGGCATCCCGCTCCTCTTCGCTTGGGACGTGATCCACGGCATGCGCACCATGTTCCCGATCCCACTCGCCATGGCGGCGAGTTGGAACCCGCAGGCAGCGCAGCGCGCCTCGGAGATCGCCGGCCGCGAAGCCGCCGAAGACGGCCAGCACTGGACCTTCGCGCCCATGGTCGACATCGCCCGCGACCCGCGCTGGGGCCGCATCGCCGAGGGCGCCGGTGAAGATCAATTCCTCGGCTCACGCATGGCCGAAGCGCAGGTGAGGGGCTTCAACCAGTACGTGCTGAGCTGCGCCAAGCACTTCGCGGCGTACGGCGCCGCCGAGGGTGGTCGCGACTACAACACCACGGACATGTCGTTGCGCCGCCTGCACGACGTCTATCTGCCGCCGTTCCACGCGGCCGCTAAAGCGGGCGCCGACACGTTCATGACCTCGTTCAATGATCTGAACGGCGTGCCCTCGACCGCGAACCCGTACCTGCTGCGCGAAGTGCTGCGGCAGCGCTTCGGCTCCAAGGCCATGGTGGTCACCGATTGGGCGTCGACGTTCGAGCTCTTGAACCATGGCGTTGCGCGCACGCGCGCCGGCGCCGCCATCGCTTCGGCCAATGCCGGTGTCGACATGGAGATGGTGAGCGGCCTCTACGCCGAAGAGCTCGCCAAGGCGGTGCACGAGAACCAGGTCCCCGAGTCCACCATCGACGAGGCCTGCCGTCGCGTGTTGCGCCTCAAGGCCGAGATGGGCCTGTTCGACGACCCCTACGGCGACGCGGTGCCGAAGTCGCCTCTCGATCGCAAGGCGGCGCGCGAGGTCGCGGAAGACTCGATCGTGCTCTTGCGCAACGAGGGTGGCGTCTTACCGCTCAAGCCCACGGCTTCGCGCATCGCGCTCATCGGCAAGTTTGCCGAGACGCCGCACGACCACATTGGCTCGTGGCGAGCTCTGGGCAAAGACGACGAGACGGTCACGGTACGCCAGGCGCTCGAGGCCCGCGCCGCCAAGTCCGGCGGTTCGGTGAATTACGTGGCCGGCAACAACCGCGACGGTGTGTCCACTCCAGCGGACATCGAAGCCGCGGTCCAAGCCGCCAAGAACAGCGACGTCATCGTGGTGGCCATCGGCGAAAACGCCGACCGCAGCGGCGAAGCCTCGAGCGTCCAGACCATCGAGCTGCCCGGCAACCAGCGTGAGCTCGTCAAAGCGTTGTTGGCCACCGGCAAGCCGGTCGTGGCGCTGTTGATGAACGGCCGGCCGATGATGTTCTCGCCCGAATTCGACAAGGTCCCGGCGCTCGTCGAGACCTGGCAGCTCGGCAGCGAGCACGGCACGGCCGTGGCCAACGTGTTGTTCGGCGACCGCAATCCGAGCGGCAAGCTTCCCGTGAGCTTCCCGGCGCGGACCGGCCAGATCCCGGTGCATCACCAGATGGTGAGCACCGGCCGCCCGGCCACCTTCGACGAGAACGGCAAGGTCGTGAACCGCTTCAGCTCGGCGTACCTCGACGGCCCGAACGCGCCGAAGTTCCGCTTCGGGTTCGGTCTGTCGTACACCACTTTCGACATCGGCCAACCAAGACTGTCCGCTAAAGAGTTCTTCTCTTTCGGCGAGCAAGTCTGCTTCGTCGACGTCCCAGTGAAGAACACCGGCAAGCTGAAGGGCAAGGAGACGGTGCAGATCTACAGCCGCTGGGAAGACTCGACGCTCACGCAACCCATGCGCAAGCTGCAAGGCTTCGCCCAGGTCGAGCTCGAGCCCGGCGAGAGCAAGATCGTGCGCATCGCCATCCCGGTAGCGGACCTCGCCGTGCACGACAACGACGGCAAGCTCATGAAGCCGAGCGGTCTGTACAAGCTCTACGTCGGCAACGACTCGTCCGCTTCGGCGGAGGCGTCGTTCGTCGTGCGCTAGACTGGCGTCGTCTCGCCGGCTGCGCGAAAGTAGCGGGCTATGTCAGAGAACACGGCCCCACGAGCATCGCTCCTTCAGGACCTGACGCTCGAGCTCGGGCGCGCGTCCAATGCGGCGGCCGCTGCTTCGGCCGTAGTGCGCCTCGGCCGCGCGTTGCTCGGCGGCGTCTCGGGCGTGTTGTGGCTCGTGGAGTCGGACGGCGCGCTCGTCCTCGCGGCGACCGATGGAGTTCCGGAGACGTTCATGGCGGAGTGGAAGAGGGTTCCGGCGGACGCCTCCCATGTCCCTGCCCTGCAAGCCGTCCGCGGTGGCCAGCCACTCTGGGTCGCGTCTCCCGAAGAATATCGCGACGTGGCTTCGGACATCGCGAAGCGGGCGGAAAAGGCGGCGCGCCCAATGGCCTTCGCCGCGCTTCCCCTCACGATCGAGCGGCGCACTCTGGGCGTCATCGTCTTCGGCTTCATGGCGCCGCACCCGTTTCCCGATGACGAGAAGAAGCTCGCCATCGCCATCGCGGGTCATGCTGCTCAAGCGCTCGACCGCGCTCGCCTGCAGGCGGAGGCGGGTCGCGCACTAGGAGCCCTGCGCATCCTCGCAAAGGTCGGGGAGATGCTCGCGGCCTCGCTCGACGTCGACGAGACGCTCACCGCGCTCGCGAAGGCGGTCGTGCCCGACGTCGCGGACTGGTGTGCCGTCGATTTGCTTACCGCTGGAAACGTTCGCCGCCTCACCGCGCACCACAGCGATCCGCAAAAAGTGGCCCTTGCAAAGTCCTTCGCCGCGCGATTCCCCGCGCGCCTGGACGATCCCACGAGCTCGATCGCCCGGATCGCCGCCACGGGGGAGGCGATATGGGTGCGCCGCATCACCCGCGAGATGATCGAAGCCTCGGTCAAAGATCCCGAACAGCTTGCGATCTTGCATTCGCTCGGTCTGGTGTCGACGGTGCAGGCACCCCTCGTGAGCGAGGGTCGCATCCGCGGCATGGTGACGTTCATCATGTCGGAATCGGGCCGCGAGTACGACGAGAGTGACCGCGACCTCCTCGTCGAGATCGGCCGGCGCGCGGGGCTTGCGATCACGAATGCCGAGCTCTACGCACGCGAGCTGAGTGCTCGTGACCGCATCACCCGCATCGCAGCGGTGACGGCGGCGCTCGCCCGTGCGCCCGCGACCGCGGACGTCGGAGAGGCTGCGTGCCGCGAGGGCGCCGCGGCGCTCGGCGCGGATACCGCCCTGCTCTTCGCGCGCGACGGAAACGTGTTGCGGTTGTTGGCGCACTGCAATTTCCGCGACCCCGAGCGATACAGCCAATTATCGCTCGATCTCGAGCTCCCGGTAACCGCGGCCGCGAAAAGGAACGAGCCCATAATCATCGAGACACGGGACGGCATGGCTGCTTTTGCGGACATGGAATCCCGTGGGGCCCTGGCCAGGTCGGGCGCCGTCATGTGCAAGCCGCTCTGCGATCGCGCGGGGAGCGTGGTCGGCGTACTGGCATTCGGCTTTGCCACCGAGCGTCACTTCGCCGAAGACGAACGCGCACTGGCGCGAACGCTGGCGGATCATTGCGCTCAGGCCTTCGACCGCGCGCTCATCCTCGATATGGAGCGCCGGGCCCGTGAGCGCGTTTCGCTGCTCGCCGCCGCCGGCGAGACGTTTTCCGCATCAATCGACTACGATGAAACGCTCCAGGCGGTCGTCCGTATCGCTCTACCAGCCCTTGCCGACTTCGCCTTCTTCGACATCGTCGAGGAGCGCGGCGAAGTTCGGCGTACGTCGGAAGCCCACGAGGACCCCGAAGTCTCTGCCATCCTCGCCGCGTCGCGGTGGGTCCGCTCGGAGCGGACCGACATCAACCTCTGCGCGCTCTCGAGCGGGCAGCCGGCCATTCATCCGAACATCGACGAACGTTTCCTGAAGGACATGGCGGCGAACGAGGAACATCTCGCGGCGCTGCACGCCATGCGCCTGCGCTCGATGATCACCGTGCCGGTCACCATCCGCGGTCGGGTAGTCGGTGCATTGACGCTGTGCCACGGGCGCTCGGGCCGTCATCACACCCGTGACGACCTCGAGCTCGCGGCCGAGCTTGCGCGGCGCGGTGCGGCGGCGGTCGAACAAGCGCGACTCTATCGGGCTAGCCAAGACGCCGCACGGCGCGCCGAGGAGGCAAACCGCGTCAAGGACGACTTCCTTGCGACCGTTTCCCACGAGCTGCGGACCCCGCTAAACGCCATCGTTGGCTGGGCGCATCTGCTGGACGACGCGCACCTCGCCGATGCGACGTTCGCGCGCCGGGGCCTCGACGTCATTCGTCGGAACGCTCAAGCCCAGCGCGAGATCATCGACGACATCCTCGACGTCTCGCGGATCATCACCGGCAAGATGAAGATCGACGCCCGGCCGATGGATCTCTCCGAAGTCGCGCGCGACGCGGTCGAAGTCGTCCGCTCCGCCGCCGACGCCAAGGGCGTACGCCTCGATACCAGCGGCATTGGCCAGCCGACGCCGATGGTCGGCGATTCGGGTCGCCTCCGCCAGGTGATCTGGAACCTCCTCGCCAACAGCGTGAAGTTCACCAAACGCGGCGGTACGGTTCGCATCGAGGCCGGTGTGACCGGAGAGGTTGTAGCCCTGCGTGTAAGTGACGACGGCGTGGGCATCGCTCCTGAGCTCGTGCCGTATGTGTTCGACCGCTTCCGTCAGGCCGACGGCTCTTCGACGCGCGCTCACGGCGGCCTCGGTCTCGGCCTTTCGATCGTCCGCCATCTCGTCGAGCTCCACGGAGGCTCGGTCGCGGCACGCAGCGAGGGCGAGGGACGAGGCGCAACGCTCGAGGTCACCTTGCCCGCCTCGGCGCCCCGCATGACCGCGTCCTCCGGCGAGCCAGCACACGCGTCGCCCGCGGTGGCCCCTGGGCGCACGACGATCGCAGGCCTACGCGTGCTCGTCGTCGACGACGACGAGGATTCGCGCGAGCTCTTCGCCCTGATTCTGCGCGACGCGGGAGCGATGGTTCATGTCGCAAGCAATGCGCGCGAGGGCAACGCGATCTTCGAAGGTAACGCGATCGACGTCGTCGTCAGCGACATCGCGATGCCCGATGTCGACGGTTACGCGTTCCTCGCGATGCTACGCGAGAGCGCACGAGAACGCGGTCGCGCCCTGAAGGCAGTAGCCTTGACCGCGTACGGGCGTGCAGTGGACCGCGCCGCAACGCAGCGCGCAGGCTTCTCGGCCCATTTGTCGAAGCCGGTCACGCCGGCTTCGCTGCTCGACACGGTGCAACTACTGGCTAGGGGACAGGCGTGATGGCGAGATTGTCGAAGTAGAGGCGCGACGCCCAATTGGCGAAGGCGAAGCGGTCGGCGCCGGGGCCGTTCAGCGGCGACGGGTCGAAGTACGTGAGGTGGACCTCGCCATCGATGCTCAAGGTTAGCTCGTTGCCGCGCTTGTCGAAAGCCACGTGGTAGACACGGTTTGGCTCGAGCTTTTCCATCTTCGCGACCGCGTCCTTGCGATCCTTGTTGATGGTCGCGGCCCGCACCTTGTCTTGCGCGACCTGCGCCCGCAGTGAAGCGTCATCAGCGTCGATGCGGCGCGGCGCGTGCTCGCCTCGGCGCGCGATGAGCGTCGTCGTGTTCTTCCAGCCGCCCAAGATTACACTGTAACCAGATTCGTGGTGCTCGCCGTCGCCGTAGATCTCGAACTTGAAGTCGACCTCGTCACTCTTCGACTCGACGTCGAAGCTGACGCGTACGTCCTTCGGTAGCGACGCCGACAGCCACAAGGGCACGTTGTGAGCTCCAGCGTTGTAGAGGCGTCCGTCGACGATCGACCAGCCTCCACTCGGGCTGTGCCACTCGCCGGTCAAAGCCGGCCCATCGAAGGTCTGCTCGTAGGGAATCGTCGCGATCGGCGGCGCTGGTTTGCCGCACGCGGTGGCGGCGATGACGACGGCTACGAGCAGGCGAGGCATGCGATTCCTTTAACTCGGTTGCGCGCCTCGGGCCATGCGGCTACGACATGGGACCTCATGTCGCAGCACTTCGACGTCGCTGTCGTCGGCACCCAGCTCTCCGGCATCATCGCCGCCGCCTTGCTCGCCAAGCGTGGCCGCCGCGTCGTGCTCGTCGATCACGGCGAGCAGACGAATGCCTATCGCCGCAACGGCTTCCGCCTCCCCTTGGTGCCGACGCTCGTGCCCAATCTCGATGACTCGCCGCCGGCGAAGCTCGTGCATCAGGAGCTCGCCTTGGGGCCACAGTTGCGCGCCAAGCTCGAGACGCCCGCCACCTCGTTCCAAGCGGTCATGCCGGGCCATCGCATCGACGTGCGCTCGACTCCCGACGCCTGGCTCGGCGAGCTGAAGCTCGAGTTCCCAGAGCTCGTCGACCAGGTGCGCGACTTCTTCACCCGCCTCATCGAGATCGACTCGGAGATCAGCGCCTTCCTGGCCAAGCAGCCCAAGCTCTTGTCGACGGGCTTCTTCGAGGGCTTCAAGGTGCGTCGCGAGCTCGCCGAGATGGAGCACCTCGATGTCCCGTTCGAAGACCATCCGATCTTCCAGAGCATCCCGACCGACCATCCCATCCGTGAGCTCTTGCTGGGCCCACTCTCTTTCTTCGGCAACCTCTCGGCGCAGTCGCCGTCCGCCTTCCACGCCATCCGGCTGATCGCGCGCTACTACCGCGGCACCGTGAGCTTCACCGATCGCTTGTTCGATATGGCGGACATCTTCGTCAAAGCGGCCGAAGAGGCCGGCGTCAATGTGCGCCGCGGCGCGCTGGTCAAGATGATCACCCCGAAGGGGGCTACGCTCCACGAGATCGAGCTCGCCGACGGCCGCCACACCTTCACCGCCGATTTCTTCATCGACAACGCCAGCAGCCCGTTCGAGGAGCTCCTGCCCCAAGGGAAGGCGCAAGCGAAGCTCGCGGCGGAGCGCTCGGTGCTCCGTCCCGTCGGCAGCCTCATGGTGCTCAACATCCTCGCCAAGCGCGAGGTGGTACCCAACGGCATGGCCGAGAGCGTGTTCCTGTTGAACGGCCGTCAACGCCAGCGGGGCGCCGAGCCGGCCGATCCGCCGCTCTTCTTGCGCCGCTATCCGGCGCAACGCGTGGACTCGCAGCTCAATCGACGCGTCGACGATGACGCGCACGTGGTCTTCAGCGTCGCTTGTCCGGTCCGCACCAGCGAGGTCTCCCGCTCACCGGCGCGCTTTCAGGCCCTGCGCGCGCAAATGGCCAGCCGAGTCGCGCGGCTCGTGCCCTTCTTGAACGAGTTCATCGTCGACCAATCCATGGCGTCCGACACCGCGAGCTGGGACGCCGACACCGACATGACGCGCACCATCGACCCTTGGGCGCTGCATCCAATCTACGAGCCCGCCGAGCGCCCCGTGCTCGGCATCGCCATCAAGCGCGAGAAGGGCTACTTCAAGAATTTGGTGCGTTGCGGCCGTGACGTGATCCCCGGCCTCGGTCTCGAAGGCGAATACGTCGCTGCCTTGGCGGCAGTCGACGAGGTCACCGATCGCGCCGGAAGCGCCTGGAAGCCCAGGATTTGAGCTTTCTGCCGGCACCCTGACGTGGCGGCAGCGCGACTGTGCGGAGAATCACGTTTTTCTGACGATGAATGGGCCAAGTGTCGCTGGTGGGCGTCGGCGGCGCGAGGTCATTCATGTCGTTCAACAGATTTCCAATTCAGTTCGGCAAATACATCATCCTCGACCGCGTGAGCGGGGGCGGGATGGCCGAGATCTATCGCGCCAAGGAGGCGCGCGAGGGCATCTCCCGACTCGTCGCAATCAAACGCATGTCGAACGCGGCGGCGACCGATCCCGAGATGGTGCCGATGTTCGTCGATGAAGCGAAGGTCGCCTCACGACTCACGCACCCCAACATCGCCCAGACCGTCGAGCTCGGCCGCATCGACGAAGCGCTCTACATCGCCATGGAGCTGGTCTGGGGCCGCGACCTGAACGCCATCATCAAGTCCTGCCGGGCCATGCGCGTCCAGCTGCCGCACGCCCTCACCTGCTACATCGTCAGCAAGGCGGCCGAGGCGCTCGACTACGCGCACAACGCCTTGGGCCCCGATGGACGCCCGATGCGCCTCGTGCACCGCGACGTCAGTCCGCACAACGTCATGGTGGACTACGAAGGCGAAGTGAAGCTCATCGACTTCGGCATCGCTAAAGCGGACAGCCGCAGCAACAAGACCGCCGCCGGCATCATCAAGGGCAAGTTCGCTTACATGGCCCCCGAGCAAGCCGCCGGCGGCAACATCGATCGCCGCGCCGACATTTTCGCGCTTGGCATCCTGTTGTACGAGCTGCTCTCCGGTGAGCGCGCCTTCGACGGCAGCAGTGCTTTCTCGATCTTCGACAAGGTCGCGAACCACCAGCCGCCGCGCCTCTCCGACGTGGCCGTGGTGCCGGAAGCCCTCGATGCGGTGGTAAGCCGCTGCCTCGCCAAGAATCCAACCGAGCGTTTCGAGACCGCGTCCCAGCTCGCCGACGCTCTCGCGCCCTTCCGCATCGTCAACGGCGGCATCGTCGGCCGGCGCGAAGCCCGCGACCTGATGCAACAGCTCTTCCCAGGTGATGTCGCGAGCATGCAGGACCGCCTGCGCCACTACGCGACGGTCACGGCGACGGACTGTATCAACGCGAGCTCGCTGTTGCGGATTCCACGCACCCAGGTCCTCGTCGCGGCCGAGCTCATTTCCAACGCCTTCAACGAGCTCCACCGCGAAGCCAAGACCACTCTGTACGAGGCCACGCCGCGCCGCCGACTCACGCCCGACACCATCCCCATCACCAAGCCGTTCGAGATGACGGTGATCGAGCCGCTACCCCCGGCGAGCTGGCCGACCGTCCTGGTGATCACCTTGATCGCGCTCATCGCCGCGACCATCATCGTCGCCGCCCGCTCACGCAACCAGACGGCGTTCGAGCTCTTCGAGAGCTTGTGGCGTGGCTACACCTACTCTCAGAACGTCGAGCCTAGCCTGGACACCAAGACCCTCGTCGGCCCCAAGGGTCGCGCGGGTGACAAGCTCTCGGAGCGCTAGCTCAGACGCTGATGGTCAAGAAATCGTGGGCGACACGCGTGTCCGCGAAAACAGACTGCGCATCCGCGAGCACCGCATCGGCGCCGTAGCGACCTGAGATGTGCGTGAGGTAGAGCGCTTTGACGCCGGCGTCGCGGGCGAGCTCGGCGGCGGCGCGGGCCGTGAGGTGGGCGCGCGCCTTTGCCAGAGCGGTGTCCGGACCGAGGAAGGTCGCTTCGATGACGATGGCCGCCGCACCGCGGGCGTGCGGCAGGATGTCCGTCGTATCCTCCACATCGCCGACAACGACCAGCTTGGTGCCTGGAGTCGGCGGGCTCGTGACCTCGTCGGGTGAGATGACTCTGCCGTCGGCGAGAGTGATGGGCTCGCCGCGCGCGAGCTTGGCGCGCTCGGGCCCATGCGGGACGCCCACTTCCGCGAGGCGCTCGGGAATGAGGTGGCGTCGCGTCGGCGACTCGAAGACGTAGCCCAAGCTGTCGGTCTCGCCATGACGGACCGTGAAGCAACGCACCTCGAGGTCGGGCGTGCCATGGATGACGCCGGGCGCAAGCTCCCTCCACGTCACTGGCAACGGCGTGCGGCCGCTGGGCCAGACACCTCGCAGGAGCTGTTGCGTGAGTCGCAGGGTCCCGGGGGAGGCCCCGATCAACA
Organism: Myxococcota bacterium; assembly: GCA_041288095.1. GTDB lineage: Bacteria > Myxococcota > XYA12-FULL-58-9 > XYA12-FULL-58-9 > JALHOP01 > JALHOP01. Next base: position 12,865 of record JBGGMJ010000076.1, on the reverse strand, counting down.
TGGGCTGCTCGCCCCCCGCCTCGAGCAACGCCAGCGTGGACAAGAACCCGGGCAAGCCGAGGATGTGATCGAGATGCGCGTGCGTCAGCAAGATGCCGGAGAGCTTGCGGAAGCCGACGCCCGACTTGAGGAGCTGACGTTGCGTGCCCTCGCCGCAATCGATGAGGAAGCGCTCGCGCCCGGCGCGCACGAGGAGCGACGCCAACCCACGATCGATGGACGGCGTGCTTGCCGCCGTGCCGAGAAACACCACGTCGAACATGTCAGCGCTTCGGCGCGGGCTCCTCGCCGAACAGCTCGTCCATCGCCGACATACCCTTCTTGACGGCGACCGCCTCGACCTCGACGTTCACGTCCTTGGGCAGCGCGGCGACGCCCACGACGGCGCGCGCCGGCAACATCTGGCCGACGAAGAACTTGGTGTAGACCTCGTTCACGGCATCGAACTGTTTCATGTCGGTGAGAAAAATCGTGACCTTCACCACGTCGTCCATGGTGAAGCCCGCGTCCTGTACGATATTGCGGACGTGCGTCAGCGCGATCTCCGCCTGCTTCTTGATTTCGCCGCGAAAGACGTTACCGCTGGGGACCTCGATCGGGATCTGGCCGGAGACATAGAGAATCTCGCCCGGACTCTTGGTGCGGATGGCTTGCGAATAGGGTCCGACCGGCTTCGGCGCTTTGCGCGAAGTGATCATCTCGTGAATCGATGGACGCTTCGCCATCCGTGGTCTCTCCTAGCGATGATACGCCGTGACTGCGGCGGCCATGAGGTCGGCAATGTACTGGCGGGGTTGCTCGGGGCTCAAGACGCGCGCGTCTTCGCCGAAGGGCAAGACCCAGCGCGCGAGCCACGCGGGGCTCGAGGTGGAGACACGCACCTTGAGGCTGCCGTCGGACTCTTTGGTGACGTCGCTCTCGGAGAAGCGCTCGGCGACCTCGCGGGCCACCGCCTTCGAGAACCAGACCTCCGCCGTGAACGCGCGCTCGCCGAAATAGAGGCGCTGCGTGCGGAAGCGGGCGAGGTCGAAGTCCCGCGGCTTCTCGAAGGTGCGGTCAGTGACCTGCACGCTGCCGATGCGATCGATGCGGAACAGCTTCTCGTGGTCGTCTTCGTCGATGTCGAGCGCCACGACGTATTCGATGCCGCTGTGCGACACGAGCCCCAAGGGCTTGGCGCGGTAGCGTTTGTGGCGGTCGCTGGACGCCGAGTAGTACTCGAGCGCCACTTCATGGCTTGCTTCGCAGGCCTTGCGCAGGCTCGCCGAGACCGCGCCCTCGGGCAGCTCGCGCGAGATACCGACGCGCTCCGCCAGTACCGCGACCATTTCTTTCTCGGCCGGATTCAGATGCTCGGCGATCTTCGCGAGGACGGCTTCGAGCTCGTTGCCGAGACCGCCGAGGTCACCGACGAGCTTCGCCGACAAGACGAGCGCGCTCGCCTCTTCGTGTGTCAGCTGAAGCGGACGCGACAGCGATTGGTCGAGATCGACGTAGACCACGTCGTCTTCGACGTACAGGTCGATGAGGTGATCGGGCGTGAGCGGCGGCTGGCCGACCATGGCGAGCAGCTCGAGGTCTGATTCGATCTGCGACGTGGTAACCCCGAGCTTCTCGGCGAGCTCCTGCAAGGTCACACCATCACGGTGCGCCACGTAGGGCACGATGAAGAGCAGACGTCCGAGGCGATCGGTGACGCTCATGTGTATGCCGCCGCCAGGCGCTCGTAGGTGCTCCGCATGGTGTCGCGCAACGATTGCGGCTCGAGCACCTCGGCCGCCGCGCCGTAGGGAAGGAGCGTATTCACCAGCGCGTTGGTGTGCGTCGCCCTGAGCCGCACCACGGCGCCGCCACCGGGAGCAGGCTCACTGGTCACGTTCGGGCCGAAGATCTCGTGCATGGCCGGCAGCAACCGGTCGGCGAGCTTCACCGTCACCGCGTAGGGCTTCTCTTGCGGGAACTCCCACGGACGCCGGCGCGCGTGTTGGGCGAGGTCGAAGTCCTTGGGAACGGTGAACTCGTGCTGACTGCCGGCCCGGACGTCGCCGAGCTCGCGGATGCGCGCGAGGTGAAAGGTGCGCTCCGCTTTGCGCAGGTGGCAGAAACCGACGAGGTACCAGGCACCCTGCTTGTAGTAGAGGCCGTATGGGTCGACCTCACGTGTCGTCGGCGCGGCACCGCGGCCCCCGTCGTAGACCACGCGCATGCGGCGCTGTACGGCGACGGCTTCGTGGAGCTTGGCGAGATGCGCACCGACGCGCTCGGCATCGACGCCCTCTTGGACCGGCGAATGCGCCATGGTCGAGGGCATGCGGGCTTCGTCGACGTCGAACCCCAGCTTCGCCAGCGCGCGGATGACCGCGGCACGACCGGGAAAGCCGGCGACACTGGCGGCGGCGGCGCCGGCGATGGAGAGCAGCGCCAGCTCGGTCGGCTGCAGCGCGAGGTCGGGCAAGTAGTACTTGTCGCGGTCGACCAAGTACCCGCCGCTGCCGTCTTCTTCGTCTTCGCGCTCCGGAGCGACCCAGCGCAACGGCACGCCCAGCTCGAGCAAGGCGGATTTGTCACGCTCGAAGGCGCGCTCGCCGCTCTTCGGGTCGCTCGACTTGTAGGCCTCGAACTCTTCGAGCTCACGGATCTCGCGCAGAGAAACCGGCCGACGTGCGTTGAGGAGCAACGTCAGGAGGTTCAACAGACGCTCTGTCCGGGCGGCGCTCATTCGGCGGGCGGTAACACGCCGATCGCCAACGTGGCAACTAGCGCCGCGTAAAGTGCCGCGTCAGGCCGCGGGACGCGTCACTTGGTTGAGCGCGAGGATGAGCTCGTAGTCGACGGGGTGCGTTTCCACGTAGCGCACCAGCCGACCGGCAATTTTCCACGTCGGCTCGCTCGGCGCTCCGCCGGCGCGGACAATCAGATCTTCGACGAGCTCACGCGCCCGACCGACCAGCGCGCCCAGATTGCCGTTCGTGCTCTGCCAAAAAGTGAGACCAAGTACGTCAGCCAGGGGGTTTGACTGCATGAAGAACAGTATCGGTGTGGCGCGGTGCCACGTTGTCACTGCTTGGGCTGTTTCTTTGGCACTCGTCCTGCGTCGGCGATCGCACGCCGCAGGACGAACTCGATCTGGCCGTTCAAGCTACGCAATTCGTCATCGGCCCAGCGCTGCAAGGCCGCGAGCACCTGCGGGTCGATGCGCAAGAGGAAAGCTTTTCGCTCGGCCATGCGCTTTAGCCGTAGAGCGTGCCGGCGTTGACGACGGCCTGGGTACCGCGCTCGCCGCACAGCACGACCAGTAGGTTCGAGACCATCTGCGCCTTGCGCTCCTCGTCGAGCTGCACGACCTGTTTCTTCGCCAGGAGATCGAGCGCGCTCTCGACCATGCCAACCGCGCCTTCGACTATCTTCTGGCGCGCCGCGATGATGGCGGCGGCTTGCTGGCGTTGCAGCATGGCGTGCGCGATCTCGGGCGCGTAGGCGAGGAAGCTGATGCGCGCCTCGACGATCTGCAGGCCGGCCATGGCGACCCGTTGCTGCAGCTCGTGTTTGAGCTTCTCGGCGACGATGTCGATGCTGCCGCGCAGCGACGGCTTGTCGTGGTCTTCGCAGTCGTAGGGGTAGTGGCTGGCAAGACTGCGCAAGCCCGACTCGCTCTGCACCTGCATGTAATGACGGCTGTCGTCGACGGCGAAGGCCGCTTTAGCGGTGTCGACGATGCGATAGACGATGATGGCTGCGATCTCGATGGGATTGCCGTCGAAGTCGTTCACCTTGAGCTTGTTGCTCTCGAAGCTGTTGGCACGGAGGTTCGTCGGCATTCGCGTCGTGAACGGGTTCACCCAGTGCATGCCCTGGCCCGCCACGGTGCCCTTGTATGTGCCGAAGAGCAGCAAGATGCGCGCTTCGTTGGGTGCGAGCACGAAGATGCCGCGCAAGATGAACAGCTCGATGACGACGAGCGCGCCCATGGCGAAGGGCACCTCGTCGGGGTCGACGGCGCGATTGAAGATCATGAACGCGCCGACCACGCCGATGACGAAGGCGAGGAAGATCATGGGCAAACCGGGCAAGGCACTCTTACGCTTCTCTGTCGGGACCGCAGCGGTGGAGCTCATGGCGCCAACCTCCGTTATTGGTATCAAAGTGATATCACTTTGATAACGCATTGGCAACCGCGAACCGTGTGGGTGCAATCCGTACATAAACTTGAAGTCGCGCCCACAACCTTGGAAGCTTCGTCCCATGAGCAACGACACGACGGGTGCAACGCGTTCGCGCGTCGACGAAGCCCTGCGCGCGGGAAAACCGGCTGACGCCGCTTGCTATCTGGCCGAGCTGGTCACCCTCTCGCCGGATGACCGCAACACACGCTTGGCGCTGGCCGTCGTGCTCGGTGACGCCGGACAACCGGCGGCGGCGCTGAAGATCATGCGCGCCCTGGCGGACCGTTTGGCTCACGATGGCTACCTGCTCCCCGCGATGGTGGTGATTCGCCAGGGCATCGAGCGCGCGCCCAGTGACGCTTCACTGCTCGCGACCCTCGGCCGCATCCACGTCCGCGGCGTCCGCGCCAAGGCGGGTAACCTCGCGACACCCCCGGCGCTCAAGTCGAAGCCGCGCGACGCCAGCTCGGTGCGCGCTGACGATCTGCTCAAGCTCCAACCCGCCGAGCGCTTCGAGAAGATCGCTCAGATCGGTCTCAATTTCTCGCCGGCCGGGGAAGCGGCGATCCCGCTGCCGATGCCGCTGTTCTCCGAGCTCGACGAGGAGGCCTTCGTCGAGACCGTGAAGCGCCTGCACTACAAGCGGCTCAGCGCCGGCACCAAGCTTCTCACCGAAGGCGAGTCGGGTAGCACGCTCCTCATCGTCGCCAGCGGCCACGTCCGCGTCGAAAAAGGCGGTCATCAGCTCGCCAAGCTCGGACCGGGCATGGTGCTCGGCGAGATGGCGCTACTCACCGGCGCGCCGCGCTCGGCGACCGTCATCGCGCACGAAGAGGTCGAGATCTTCGAGCTGGCGCGCAGCGACGTCGAACAGCTCGCCAAAGCCAAGCCGCGCGTCGCCGAGGAGCTGGTCGAGTATTGCCGCAAGCGCATCATCGGCAATCTCCTGCGCACCTCCCCCTTGTTCGCCAAGTTCGATGACGAGGCGCGCTACTCGCTCATCGACCGCTTCAAGCGTGTCGGCTACCAGCCGGGCTCGAAGCTCATCACCCAGGGCCAGGAAGGCCAGGGCCTGTTCGTGGTCGCGACCGGCGACGTGCAGGTGAACGTGCAAAAGGACGGCGGCGACGTGGTCACCGTGGCGAACCTCGGACCCGGTCAGGTCGTCGGTGAGATCAGCTTGCTGCACAGCCAGCCAGCGAACGCGACGGTCGTCGCCCACTCGTTGGTCGGCGCGCTCTTCTTGCCGCGCAACGACTTCCAGGACGTGCTCAAGAAGCACCCCGACGTGCATGCATACCTGCAGGGGTTGTCGGCCGATCGCCTGAAAGCGACGCAAGCCGCACACGACGATCATGAGGTCCTCGACGCCGACGAGCTCATCGTGCTCTAGTCGTCCGGCCAATGCGGCCCAAAGCGATCATCGCGCCTTCGGTCCTGTCCGCCGATTTCACGCGCCTCGGCGAGGAAATCGCCGCTGTCGAGAAAGCCGGCGCCGACTGGATCCACCTCGACGTGATGGACGGCCACTTCGTGCCGAACCTCACCTTCGGTCCACCGGTCATCAAAGCGCTCCGCAAGACGACGAAGCTGCCCTTCGACGTCCACTTGATGATCGAAAAACCCGAGGAATCGATCGCTCAGTACGCCGACGCGGGCGCCAACCACTTGCTGGTGCATCCCGAAGCCAGCCTCCATCTCCACCGTACGCTTACGCGGATCCGCGAGCTCGGCTGCTCGCCGGGCGTGGTCTTGAACCCGTCGAGCCCGCTCACGAGCATCGTGCACGTCCTGCACATGATCGATCAGGTGCTGGTGATGACCGTCAATCCCGGCTTCGGCGGCCAGTCCTTCATCGCGGAGATGCTTCCCAAGATCGAAGCGCTCCGTGACCTCGTCGACGCCCGGGGCTTGAAGCTACGCATCTCGGTCGACGGCGGCATCGACGCCAAGAACGCGGCGAGGGTCGCGGCCGCCGGCGCCAGCGCCTTCGTCGCCGGCTCGGCTATCTTCGGCCACGACTACGCGAGCGTGATCGGCGCCATACGCAAGGCCGCGGACGGCGCCGAGCCCACGGCGGCAAAGCCACCGCTGGCGCTGTCCTAGCTAGCGCACTGGACCGCGGAGCAGATGCAGTCTTCATAGGCATCGGCAAAGCTCGCGCAGGTAGCGTCGCGCTCACCACCGCAGGCGGTGGTCCGAGCGGCGCACGCGAAGTAGTCCCTGGCGGTGTCGCCGCAGCCCACTTCGATGGCGACGAAAGCGATGTCGTCGCAATCGGTCAGGCACTGATCCCGGTCGACGCCACAGGCGACATCATTGTCACAGCTCGCGTGGCAATCGTCCGACACGACGACCGAGCCCGAATCGGAGCACCCGGCGAGAAACAGAAAAAGCGAAAGCCAGCCCAGATGCCGCCTCATTCACAAACGCAGCAGCGCTCACGCGCGTAGGCGTCGCCCTTGGGATGGGCCGTGCACGTAGCTTCCCGCGGTGGCGTGCACTCACAATCGGCGCAGCTGTTGAGGATCTCACCGGCGCAGTCTTCGTCGTCATCACCACAGGCAACCACCGCGAAGCCCCCAACGAGCGCGGCGACCACCAACCAACCGAGCTTGGAACGCATGCAAACCCTCCCCATTTTCCGGTTTCTCCATACACCACGGGGGTGCTTGACACACTGCATTGTCCTTCATAGTTTCCGCCAGCCGTACCGCGGGTTCGCGGATCGGCCTGTCTGCTATCGCGGAAAGTGAGCCACCGTGAAGGTTCTAGTCACCGTCAAGCGCGTCGAAGATTACGAAGTCAAAATCAAGGTCAAGCCTGACGGGTCGGGGATCGTCACCGACCAGATGAAGTACGTCGTCAATCCCTTCGACGAAATTGCCGTCGAAGAGGCGCTTCGCGTGCGTGATGCCTCGGGTAGCGGCGAAGTCGTGGTCGCGACCATTGGTGTCGCCGATGCGCAGCAACAGCTCCGCACCGCGCTCGCCATGGGCGCCGACCGCGGCGTCCACGTGCTCGCCGACGGTGCCGTCGATCCGATGATGGCGGCCAAGGCGTTCAAGAAGGTCATCGAGGCAGAGAAGCCCGACCTCGTCATCCTCGGCAAGCAAGCCGTCGATGACGACCAGGGCCAAGTGGGCGCCATGCTCGCCGAGCTGCTCGGTTGGGGCCAAGGCACCTTCGCCTCGAAAGAAGAGAGCCTCGAATCGGACGCCGAGAAGAGCAAGCAGCCGGCGCTCAAGATCGCCAACGGCCGCTGCGACGTCGTCCGCGAGGTCGACGGCGGTCTCGAGACCCTGTCGCTCGCCATGCCCTGCATCATCACGACCGAGCTGCGCTTGAACCTGCCGCGCTACGCATCGCTGCCCGGCATCATGAAGGCCAAGAAGAAGCCGGTGCAGGAGATGAAGCTCGCCGAGCTCGTCCAGGATGCCTCCGCGCGCGTCAAAGTCGTCAAGCTCGAACCCCCGAAGGAGCGTAAGGCCGGCATCAAGGTGCCGGACGTCGCGACCCTCTTCGACAAGCTCCACAACGAAGCGAAGGTGATCTGATCATGTCGAACGTTCTCGTCATCGTCGAGCAGGCTGGCGGCAAGCCCAAGAAGGCGACCCTCGCCGGCATCACCTTCGGTCAGCAGGTCGCCCAGAAGGGCGGCGGCCAGCTGCATCTCTTGATCGTCGGCCCGGGCGCGGCCGCGGCGGCGAACGAGGTCGCGGGCTACGGCGCGGCCAAGACCTACGTGGTCGAGGGCGGTGCCTTCGAGAACTATTTGGTCGAAGCCTACACCCCGGCGGTGCAGGCGGCCGCTAAAGCGTGCAACGCGACCATGATCGCCGGTGCCGCCACCTCGACCACCAAGGACCTCTTGCCGCGGGTCGCCGCGCGTCTAGATGCCGCGATGGCGAGCGACGTCACCGCGGTGATCGACGCCAAGACGTTCAAGCGTCCGATGTGGGCGGGCAACGTCACCGCGACGGTCGAGCTCACTAGCAACGTCAAGGTTTGCAGCGTGCGCGTCGCCGAGTTCGACGCCCCCGCCCAGGGTGGCGCCGCAACCGCGGCCGAGAAGCTCGATGTCGCCGTCGACGCCGGCGGCATGAAGGCGAAGTTCGTCGGTCGCAAAGAAGTAAAGAGCACGCGCCCCGACGCGACCACCGCGGACATCGTCGTTTCCGGCGGCCGCGGCGTGAAGAGCGCCGAGGGCTTCAAGATCGTCGAGCAGCTGGCGGACACGCTGGGCGCCGGTATCGGCGCGAGCCGCGCCATCTGTGACGCCGGCTGGGTGCCGAACGATTTGCAGATCGGCCAGACCGGCAAGATCGTCGCTCCGAACCTGTACATCGCGCTCGGCATCAGCGGCGCGATTCAGCATCTCGCGGGCATGAAGAGCTCGAAGACCATCGTCGCCATCAACAAGGATCCGGAAGCGCCGATCTTCACGGTCGCCGACTACGGGCTCGTCGCCGACATCGCGACGGCGGTGCCGGAGCTCATCGAGAAGATCAAGCAGTCGCGTTAGCTGATTGGGCTCGTTGACCATCGATCTCGCGACGGCGATTCGCGTCGTCGTCGCGGGGGTGTGGCTGGTCTTCGGGCTAGGCTTCAAGCTCCTGCGCCTGGTGCCGCGCCATGAGCGTATCGTGGCACGCCTGCTTGGCGAGCGCGTCGCTCCCTGGCTCACGCGCCTCATCGGCGTGGGCGAGATTCTCGTCGGGCTCTGGGTCTTGTCCGCCATGGCGCCCACGTTGTGCGCCGCGACTCAAACCTTGCTCGTGGTCACGATGAACGCCATCGAGCTCACCAAGGCGCGGGACCTCTTGTGGTCGCCGCGGCTCATGGTCTTGGCGAATGTCGTGCTGCTCGCGGGCGCATGGTGGATTGCGGTCGGCTAGACCGCGTGGGCGGACGCGCGCCTCGCTCGCCCCTATCGGCTCACTCGTCGTCCTTGGGACTCGGCTGTGGCGCCGTGGCCCGCCGTGCCCGGCCCGCCGTCTCCTCGAAGTCCATGATCTGCGAAGCGCCGATGTAGCTCTGCGTCTTGTACGACGTGATCTGTCCGATTTTGCGGACGATGCCCGCCATGCGCTCTGTCTCGCGGCAGATGACTTCGACGGCCTTGCGATTCTTGTCGGCCACCGGCACGCGCGACTTGAGCATCTCGGCGTAGCCCAAGATCGAGGTGAGCGGTTGATTGAGCTCGTGAGCCGCGGCGCCAGCGAGCTCGATGGCCACGGATTGACGCTCGGTCATCTGCAGCTTCTTCTGCACCTGGCTGAGCTTCTCTTCCATACGCACGCGCTCGCGGAGGTCGGTGAAGATGCCGACCGTGGCGATCTCACGCTCGTCCTCGTAAATGATGGCGGCCGTCAGGTTAACCGGCACGAGGTCGCCGCCCTTCTCGAGCAGCTCCTTGCGCATGAGCTCGAGGCGTCCGCGTCCGCCATAACCCTCGGAGCGCAAACGGCGCATGACATCGGTCGCTTCGCCATCGGGGTAAAGGTCGCGCACGTTCATGCGGCCGACTGCTTCGCGCGCGGTATAGCCGAGGAGCTGCTCGGCGGCGCGGTTGAACAGGATGATGCGGCCATCGATATCGGCGGCGATGATGGCGTCGACCGAGCTCTGGATGAGGTTCTCGAGGAAGTCCTTGGTCTGACGCAGCTCGCTTTCGATCTCACGGAGCTCGGTGACGTCGCGGAAGGTGATGAGCACGCCGTCGGGCCGCTTGACCGGGCGGATGGCCGCGGAGATCACCGCCTCGTTCATGTCTTGGCGGGTGACCAAGAGGTCGACATATCCGTGCACGTCACCCACGGCATCACCCCGCAGCGCGCGTTCGGCGAGCGTCACGGAGCGGGCGCTCAAGAGGGTCACGAAGCGCGTGCCGACGAGCTCCTTCTGACGTCGCTGCACGACACGCGCGGCGGCGTCGTTGACGTAGCGAATGACCCCGCCGCCGTCGGTGATGACGATGCCGTCGTACGACTGCTCGAAGAGCTCGGAGAATTGTTTGAGGCCCTCGATCTCACGGTCACTGCGCTCTTGCTCGCGCTGCAAGACGTCGTGCGCGATAGCGTTGCCCAACGCCAGCGCCGCGATCGAGGCGATCAGCCTGCCGCTCGTCAACAGACCCGGATCGAGCGTCGGCCCGACCTCGCGGCTGCGCAGGAACAACGCGCCGACGACTTCGTCCTTACGAACCAGCGGGAAAAGCACGGAGGAGCGGTGTGGATTCTCGGCTTGGGCGAGCCTGTCGCGCACGCCGCGCATGAGCTCGTCGCCGAAGACGTCGGCGATGATCAGGGGCTCGCGCGTTTGTATGACGTGGCGCAGCTCGGGGTAGTCGGCGAGCCGTAGCGCCAGGCTGTCGATAGGCCGCTCGTGCAGGGCGACGTAGCCGACACCGAGCTCGGTATCGAGCAGCACGATGGAGACCCGGAACGCGGGGAAGCGCTTCTCCATGAGCTGTGCCGCCGAGTAGAGCACGTCGCCCAGATCGGGCTTGGCGGCGAGCTCCGTGACGACTCCGAGCAACGCTTCCTGGAAGCTCGAATCGCTCATCGCCAACCGTGGATGCGCACGACATTGGCGCGTCCCGGAAAGCGTTTGGTGCCGGCCCCGACACCTACCTTGACGGCGGTGGCCATGCCCTTGGGCTCACGCGTGAAGGTCTCGCACACCGCGGCGACGACGGCGGCACCGGTAGGAGTGACGGTCTCACCCACGACATCCACCGGCTCGAGTGGTACGTTATAGCGGTCACAAATGATTTTCACGGCGGGGGTCGGGCACGCCAGCTCCCCGTGGCTCGACATCACCGTACCGTGGCCACTGGGCAGCGGAGCGCAGCTCACCTCGCGTACGCCGAGGCTCGCCAGGGCGACCGAGATGCCGACGACGTCCATGATCGAGTCGAGCTCGCCCACCTCGTGCAGGCCGACGGTCGCGGCGTCGCCGCCGTGGACGACTGCTTCCGCTTCGGCGAGCAACGTGAAGATGTGCGTCACCCTCTCGGTGACCGCGGAGTCGAGAGCCGCGCGCCTGACGCGCCCGAGGACGTCACCCAAAAGGTGATGCGCATGCAGGGGCGCCGCGCCGACGAGGGGCACCGTCTGGGCTGCGTGAAAGCGTGTTTGCGGCACGCCCAAGAGCGAGCGCACGTAGAGAGCGCGCTCACCAGCGACGCCGACCTCATCGACCGTGAGACTGAGGCCGGGCTCGTGAAAACCCGCCAAAGCGGAGCGCACCACGGCGACGTCGGCACCCAAATCGATGAGCGCCGCGAGCAGCATGTCGCCGGCGACACCGCCGACGGGCTCGATATGAAGCCGTGAGAACATACCGAAGTTGTAAACCGCGCCGCCTCGGTCGAGCAACGTATCGGCGGATCAGGAGCCTCAAGAGGTCGCCCTAGGCCCCTCCGGGCGCCGCGATTCGCGTCTGGACGAGCTTCGCCAGGTCGATGATGAGGATGGGGTGCCCGTCCGAGAGCACCGTCGCCCCCGAGATCCAGCCCAGCTTGTCGAGGGGCCAGCCGACGGGCTTAACGACCACTTCCTGCGTGGCCACGGTCTTGTCGACAGCGAGCGCCACGAGGTTTCGGCCGTCCTCGACGACCACGGCCTCGCGACCCGGGCCCTTGGTGGCGAGCCCGAGCAGGCTCGACAGCTCATGGAGGGGAGCGAGCGCCTGGCGTACGGAGAGGAACCGTTGGCCACCAACCCCGTTGATGACGTCGGTATCGGTGTCACGCACGGCGGCTATGCGCGCCAAGGGCACGGCGAAACGGCGTCCGGCGACATCGATCCGCAGCACGTCGATGATCGACAGGGTCAGCGGCAGACGCATGGTGATGCGGGTCCCGGCACCCAGCTCGCTGTCGATGTCCAGCGACCCGCCGAGCGCATCGACGTGGGCGCGAACGGCGTCCATGCCGACGCCGCGGCCGGAGATGTCGGTGACCTCCGCCTTGGTCGAAAACCCGGGCAGACAAACCAGCTGGAAGGCCTCTTGCCTCGAGACGAGCGATGCCTGGGCCTCGGTGATCAAACCCTTCTTGACGGCCGTGCGCACCAGCAGCTCGGCGTCGAGGCCGCGACCGTCGTCGGCGATGGTGATGACCGCGATGTCGTGCTCGCGGATCGCGGTGATCGTCACCGTGCCCTGCTCGGGCTTGCCCGCCTGCCTGCGCTCGCCGATGGACTCGATGCCGTGGTCGATGGCGTTACGGATGGTATGGACGAACGGCGTGTCGAGGTTCTCCAAGATGGCGCGATCCATCTCGAGTCCTTCCCCTTCGACGATGCAGCGTACGTCTTTCCCCAGCGAGCGGGCCGTGTCGCGCACGACACGCGGATAGCGGTCGGTCAACGTCCGCAATGGCGTCATACGGACGGCCAAGGCGCGAGCCTGCACGTCGCGAACTCGGCCGTCGAGCTCGTCCAAGGCGGCGCGGACATCGGGTGTCATGACGTTCTTCAAGGCGGTGCGCAGCTGACCACGCTTGATGATGAGCTCACCGACCGCGTCGATCAGATTGTCGAGGACGTCGGTGCGCACGCGCACTGTCGGGATGTGATCGTTCTTTGCCGCGGCTTCCTTTTCCGCCGACGCCGCCGCGGCTCTCGGCGCCGGCGCGACCTCTTCTGGGCGGGTCGCGGCGAGCATCCTATCGATGAGGCCGTCCGGCAGCACCG